>CABIXF010000022.1 GCA_902362595.1 Bacteroidaceae bacterium
TTCAGTGGGGAACTTCGGGCCGGAAAAGGTGATTTGGTGAGATACGTGCATGACGGTTTCGACCGTAACATGGAAACGGAACAAGTGCTGACCGTCCGGAACGGTAAAGTGATGGAAACGCAGACTTATCATAATTACCGGAGAGACGGACTGAATCTGACAAAGGCATATGGGGAGATTGTGCGTCGGTTTCCTTGGGAGCGGTTTCCTGAATACCGTGGAGAACGGTTCCTTTTTTCGCTAAGTGATTTTCAGACGACGGAGGACGGTCACTTCGTAGACTGTGACGTACGTTTCATTTTTCTGCGTACTTCGCGGAAAATGATAAACGACGGGAATCACCCGCTGGCTCTTGCCCTCAAAGAAACGCTGAAATCCATTTATCCGTGGGAGGTGCTTTTTATCAATGGGAAGTACACGAGTGAATATCGGAATTTTACTATGACTTTGCAGGAGAAGACGAGATCTGATGAAGGTGATTCTGCAAGAGATGTCGGGAAAGAATCGTTGAACTGAAAAATTATCATGTTATGAGAGCAAAATTATGGCTAGGGGTATTGGCTTTGTTTGCAGCGTGTACGTTGCAAGCCCAGAAAGTGAACGACCGTTATATCGAGGTGACGGGTACCTCCGAAATAGAGATTGTGCCGGACAAGATTCATTATCTCATTGAAATCCGGGAGTATTTTGAAGAAGAGTTCGACGGTAAGTCCAAGCCGGAGGAATATCGCACAAAGGTGCCATTGGAACAGATAGAGCGGCAGTTGTGGAAGGTACTGGCCGATGTGGACATTCCGAAAGAAGCGGTCCGCACACAAGAGGTGGGGGACTATTGGCGCAGACAGGGACAGGATTTTTTGGTTTCCAAGAAATACGATATCACACTGACCGATTTCAAACAGATAGATGAAATCGTGAAGCGTATCGATACCAAGGGAGTGAATACCATGCGCATCGGAGAGTTGGAAAACAAGGATATGTTGCTTTATCATCAGAAGGGTAAAATAGAAGCATTGAAAGCCGCACAACGGAAGGCCGCTTATCTGGTGGAGGCGCTGGGAAAGAAACTGGGGGACGTGGTTCGTATTGTAGAGGATGGCAATGCAGGAATGTCCTCGCTTTTCAGTGCGCAGAGTAATGTCCGTGCGTCTGATGCCGCTTCGTTCGATGGCTTCCGCACGATAAAAAAGCATTACTCCATGCAAGTGCGGTTTGAAATCACAGATTGATGGAAACCGGGCAGACAGAGCGGAAAGCCGGAGAAAGTGAGGTATGCCTTCCCGATTACTTTCGAGCGTGCCGCCAAGGTTCCCTGATCCTATCGGAGTGATTCAGGAAAATAAGTTCATCAAAATAATTATTTCCCTTTCACAAAGTTGTTGCTTAAGCGATTTTTTGTATCTTTATGGTTGTAATCAAAATAAATGCCTATGAAAATGAAACCGTTATTGTGGAGTCTGGTGGTCACTGCCGTGGTGTGCAGCCTCAGTCTGTTCGTTACACAATGGATGGGTCTTGCCGATAATTGGCGCATCTTTGTGAGCGTTTTTTTGGGGGTACTGTTGGGAAACGGTTGTAACCGGTGGTTACAGCGTGCAGCTCATTGAAAAATGAGGCTGTCTCAAAATAGAAAATAGAGATAGGGTTACTTACAATCTATAAGCTACAACATAAAAATCTCCTGCTTTTAGTCCTATAATTACAATAAACAAGGGCTAAAGCAGGAGTTTTTTTTACTTCTAGGTTTTAATCTATAAGATTTTTACTTTTGCAATTCTATTTTGAGACAGCCTCATTTTCTTTTTTCATCGGATAATCCCCGTATCCTTGTCTTTGAGCTGGATGGAGCGTTCGACGTCGCGGAACTTGCGTCCTCTGGTCAGGCGCCACGTCACGGTCAGGTTGACGAGGTTGCAGGCATCGCCGCTGTAGAGGGCGGTGCGTTTCTGTAGGTTCCGGTTCAGGATTTCCGATTCAAACAGCTTGTATTTGTGCTGGAAGGGCTGTTGCCAGATCAGGGCGAACTGCCAGTCCTTGTAGCTGTAGGCGGCCTTCAGGGTGATGTCGCCCCCGCTGTATCCCTTGGTTTCCCCTTCCAGGAACCGGGAACCGTTGTCGGCGTAGGCATGGAGGGAGAGGTTGCCCAGGTAGGCGTTGACGGCCCCTGTGAAGAAGTAGGACGTGTAGCAGTGCGTGTAGTCCTGACCGAAGTTGAAGCAGCGGAACAGTCCCCCGTAGGCCGTGACGGAGAGCTTTTCCGGCATCAGCCAGTAGCTTGCGTAGGCCATGGCGTTCAGTGCGTCAATCTCCTTCTGGTTGCGCTGGGTGTAGATGAACTGGTCGTCGGCCGTGCGTTCATACACCGCCATGTTGGGACGAAGACATTGCTTGTAGAAACCTTCCAGACTGGCTTGCAGACGGTTGTTGGTGTACGTCAGCCGCAGGAGGTGATACATCTCCCGGTTGGGCTTGAGGTCGGGACTCCCCACGGTCCACTCCATGCGGTTGTTGCGGATGGAGGCATCGCTGATTATGGCCACTCGTGAGGTGCGTTCGTTCATTTGGAAATTGTAGCTCAGTTGCAGGGCGTGGGTGAAGTTGTAGCTCAGGGCCGCTTTGGGGCAGAAACTCCAGTAGTCGTACGAATGGGCCTGCTGGCGGTAGTGCAGGTAGCTGCCCCCGATGCCTGCCGAATAGCGGAGGTTGCCCCACAGTCCCTTGATTTCGGAGAACAGGTACACGCGGTTGTGGTGGATAGGGGTGGCAGCCGAGACGTCGCCCGTATATTCATTGTTCGTGTATTTCTGGCTGTAGTTGAGGCCGGCAGACAGGGTGAAGGGCTTCAACTGGTTTTCGTAGATGGCTTCGCTCAGGAGAGAGTAGGTGCGTCCGTCCACGTCGTAACTGTAGGGCGAACCCTCGTCGTAGCTGTCTGAGGAACGGGTGCCGATGTATGTACCCACGGCGTTGAGGGTGAGCGACTGCCGGGGCGTGAACTGCTGGAAGTAGTAGAGGTCGAGTACCGGACTCCCGCTCCGGCTTTGCTGCTGTTCGAGGGCCGTGTAGGTCTGTTCTCCGTCCACAATCTGCTTCTGATTGAAATTGTTTGGCACGTGACTGAAGTCGCCGCTCAGCGAAGCCTGGAACACGTAGCGGGTGGAGTCGGCCAGGTTGTAGGTCAGCTTCAGCTGGTTGTTCAGGCTCTGGTTGCGCGAGGCGAGGTCGTTGCGCCGAATGGTATAGACCGACCCGTCGTTCAGGTGGTAGTGGGCCGTTTCCTCCGTCCGTAAGTCTCTGTAGTTCTGGTAACCGATGCTGTAGTTCAATGACAGCTCACTCTTTCCCGTGTTCCATTTGCCATACACCGTATAGTCGCCCTGGCGGGTCGTCAGCGCCTGGGTGAACGAGGTGCCCAGCGTGTATCCGTTGTCCGCCCGTCGGGTAGTGATTTCGATGACGTAGGCAATGCCGTCGCCGTAGCGCACGCCGGGGTTGTCGATGAAATGGACGGTACGGATGCTCTTCGGGTCGAGCGAAAGCATCTCTGCCTTGTCCACGATGATGCCGTTGATGCGGATTTGCACGCTTCCCCGCTGGTCGATGGCCGAGATGGTGTGTCCCACCTCGTCCACACGGATATTCGGGAGGGTGAGTTGCTGGAGCAGGCTGTAGCCCGAGCGGGAAGAAGTCTTCTGCTGTTCGGAGGGATAGAGCAGCATTCCGTCGGTCTTCTTGATAATCCGGTCGGCCTTGACCTCCACCTCGCCCAGTTCCACGGTAGGTTCCACCTCTTGCGCGAGGGCGGGGAGGGTCAGCAGCAGAAGGAAGAGGATGGCCCTGAATCGGGAGATGGTCAGCGGAAGCCGGCTTCCGGCTCCCTGCTGGAAAAGTAATCTGAGTGTTTGCATTTGTTCCTGTGTGTAAAATTCAGGAACAAAAGTAGGGGGCTGTCACGAAGGCGTCAAAAACCGACGCTGACATTTGCCTGACAATTCGCTGTCAGTCTTTCAACTCGTTGATTTCCAATGAATAGTTCCGCCCTCTGTCGGCCACGATTTTCAGTCGCGTATGCTCCTCCACGATGGGTTTCAGGCGGCGGATAAGGGTGTAGAGCGTGTCGTTGGCATCGTCTTTCTTGGGCCAGAGCACGGCACAGATTTCCTCTTTCGTGAGCGAGTGGGAGGGAGCCTGCCAGAAAAGCCGCATCAGTTGCTGCTGCATGGGAGTGAAACGGATGGGCGTATGGTCGGCTGCGTAGAAACGGTCGTCCGCGTCCGAGTAAGTCAGTCCCCCGAAGTCCTGGGCGGATTGTGTGCCCCCTTCAGCCGATAGTACGCTTCCTTCGGCAGGTTGCAGCATCGGGTTCTCCTTTTCCCGCTTCCGCAAGTACAGCATCGAGCCGATGGCCCAGAGTAAAGCCGCCGCCATCAGTCCGCCGGGCAAGCGCTGGTCGGACATGCCGAATACGGCCGCTGCCGACAGCCGGGTGTAACCTTTCAGGGCCAGCGTTTCGCCCGCCCGTCCGTTGCGGACCACCAGCGTGTCACTGCAGATGGCCTGTCCGTCCATCGAGCTGCCCCGGTAGTCGCCGTCCATCACGTCGAAGGTGAGGAAAGCCGCCTCTTTCAGTCGCGGGTTCTTCAGGTGGCGGCAGAAACGTTCGTCGGACACGGCGATGAGCACCTGTCCGCCCGACGTCTGCCGGAGCTGTTTGTAGGCCCGTATCGTATCCTGTGTTACAATCGGGTCTTTCTTTTCCAGTAAGGTCTGGGCCAGCGCCTGGTTCAGGTCGGCGGTTATCTCGTCTCTTGTCACGCGGTAGTTGTGGCGCCCGGCCAGCAGGGAAGTCAGCATCAGCGTCAGAAACACCGTGACGGGTAGTAGTCTGCGGTTCATAGAGCAATCGGGTTTGGTTTCTGCAAATGTAGTGAATTCTGTGGTTCTTCTTTGTGTCGGATTAAAATATTTATTATTTGTAATCCGTCTTGCTCCGGTATTCATTCGGAGTCATTCCGGTGGCCTTCTTGAACACACGGGTGAAATGCTGCGGGTACTGGAAGCCTAGCTGATAGGCAATCTGGCTGATGGATTCAGAGGGAAGAAGCAGCTGTTCTTTGGCGATGCCGATGATTTTGTCTTGTATGTACTCCAAGGCGGTCTTGCCCGTTTCCTTCTTGATGAGGTCGCCGAAATAATTGGGCGACAGGCAGAGTTCGGCGGCACAGTATTTCACGCTGGGCAATCCTTTCAGTGCGGCATTTTCGCCCGTGAAATACCGGTCCAGGAAGGTCTCGAAACGGGTCAGGATGTCGCGATGAGCATCCTGCCGGGTGATGAACTGCCGTTCGTAGAAGCGCAGGCAATAGTTAAGCAACAGTTCGATGTGGTTGGTGATGAGCCGTTTGCTCATCCGGTCGATTGCATGATGCAGTTCCTCCTGAATGTTCAGCAGGCAGTCGATGAAGGTGTGGCGCTCCCGTTCCGAGAGATGCAAGGCTTCGTTCACCTCGTACGAGAAGAAGGTATATTCCTTGATGGTGCGTCCGAGGTGGGTACCGCGAATCAGGTCGGGATGGAAGCACAGCGCATAGCCTTTCGGCTGGAACGTTTCGCCCGTATCTTCTATGCCGATGACCTGTCCCGGTGCAAGGCAGACCACCGACCCTTTCTGGTAATCGTATCGCTGGCGGCCGTAAATCAGGTCGCAGTTCTTCTCGTCTTTCAGGAAGACCACGTAGAAGCTGAACGTGTGGCGTAGGTGATGCATCGGTCTGGCCTTCGAAAGGTCGATCACGCTGACCAGCGGATGCAGAGTTTCTACGCCGAGCATGTCGTCGTACTCTGTGACGGTTTCGATGTTTAATAAGGATGTTTTCATCGTTTTTAATGTTTCTGACGACAAAATTACGAAAGGATTCCGGTTTCTGGTTTTCGTTGCTCTTGAAATCTGTGTTTTCATGCAGGGATTCTGTGTTTTGTATAACAACGGATAAAATGGTACGGACTACTTTGGCCATAACATTAACAGATAAATATTATAGAACTATGACACAGGAAATGGAGAGCCGTATGGCTTTGAAAGATTTAGTGGACCGTTATGCGACGGAATCGGATAAAAACAATCAGGATTACTATCGTAACCTGTTTCGTCCTGATGTGAAGTTGAAAGTGTATATGGGAGACCAGCAGATTATGGATATGGCTTGATGTGTGAGCGGACTTCTGTGAATATTAAAAAAGTGAGTGAGATGAAAAAAGAGGTAATGTTGCTTACAGGTGCCGGACAAATCGGTATGGCGATAGCCCGGCGGATGGGATATGGAATGAAGATTGTGGTCGGCGACAAGCGGATGGAAAATGCGCAGGCCGTGGCCGATACGATGAACCGTGCCGGATTCGATGTGTCTCCGGTGGAGATGGACTTGTCGTCGCGCGACTCAATCCTCGGATTGATTGAGACGGCACAGCAATATGGAGAGATAGCCATGCTGGTCAATGCGGCAGGGGTGTCCCCTTCGCAAGCTTCGATAGAGACCATCCTGAAAGTCGACTTATATGGTACGGCGGTATTGCTGGAAGAAGTGGGAAAGGTTATCCGGCCGGGAGGGGCAGGTGTGACGATAGCCAGTCAGTCTGGACACCGCCTGCCGGCCCTTGGTGCTGAAATCGATGCACAGCTGGCTTGCACACCGACGGAAGAATTGCTGGGTCTGGAGGTGCTGCAACCGTCGCACATCCGCGATACGCTTCATGCCTACCAGCTGGCCAAGCGTTGCAACGTGAAGCGCGTCATGGCAGAGGCAGTGAGATGGGGAGAACGGGGCGCCCGTCTGAATTCCATTTCTCCGGGAATTATTGTCACCCCACTGGCACTTGACGAGTTCAACGGGGTGCGTGGGGAGTTCTATAAAAAGATGTTTGCTCAGTGTCCGGCGCATCGTCCCGGCACGGCCGACGAGGTGGCGAATGTGGCCGAACTGTTGATGAGCAACCGGGGGGCCTTTATCACCGGCTCTGATTTTCTGGTGGATGGAGGTGCTACGGCGGCTTATTTTTATGGCTCGAATCTGGAAAAGAGATAACACATAATCAATGCGTAGCCAGATACCACGAAGTCTGCGAGTAAGAACTTGCCAAACTGTTTGTGCTGGGTGTGGAGGTGGTGATGCCGGAATATCGTTCTATGGGGAGCGGACGGATAAGTTTCATGAAGGCGATGTGTAATTGTTTTAAGCAAGTATTTTTAGTTTTTCAGTGATAAGCGTTTTATATGTCTCTTTCATTTCATCCGATAAAAAAGAAAGGTCAATGAATTCCATCCATTTGCTTTGGACTTTAAGAAACTTGCGAAATAAATTTTCTATAATTTTATCTTCCAGTCCCGAAGCCTGCATGGATACGATAAAATCGGTTTTCTTGATTTTACGTTTTTTCCCGTTAAGTGTCAATGCCAGTTCTTCTGTATCTTCCGGCATGACCAATGCGGTTGATAGTAAATCATAGGCTGGGGTGAGGGTGTAAACTCCTTGCTGTGTGCTATACAGTGAGAAGTTTTTTAAGTGCATGTCGGCATTGCCTGTAATCCAGGAAAATACTACTTCCTCCCAGTAATTGACCAAGTCAAGTTTGGGTACGGAGGAATATTTTTGTATGGTTTTGGCAATTTGTTCGTAAGATCCTTTATACTTATATTCTGTCAGCCGTTCGGTTAGTTGGCACATGTCCTCCATGGCTAGTTTCTCTCCTTTTTCCGTACGGTCAATGCGACGGGTGATATAACAAAGCTCTCCGTCTGCGAAACGGATAAGGCTGTGAGGTACCACTTTTATCTTGGCAAGTTCTGCCAGATGCATGGTTAAGTCTTCTATTTCAGGCAATTGCTCAAAACGCTCCGTTTGTGGTTTCAGAATGTATCTTCCCCATAACCCTACAATGGTAAAACGTTCTGCTTCATGAGGGCTCTTCTTGTGGATGTCCAGTGACAGTTTGGCCTGAACACCAGTCAATGTGGTCTGGCTACGTATTACTTGCCGGGCAAGTTCATTCAGATTTTGACGAGTATAGGGGAGTTCCGGGACTATAGGAGTGCCGAACAATTTTCTAGAACAAGTTTTGTGAAAGTCATGTTCACCTTCCGTCAACTCTTTGTAGCAATATAGACATTTGGACATAATTATTCCTCTTCTTTAAATAAAGGTTCTACGCCTACGGCTCCAATGCAGTCCTTGCAACAGGCTAATAGCAGGGACATCCGGTCCCGACCGTCGATTTTCCAGTTCTTTTCAGCGATATTAAGCAGCCAGCCTTCAGGTATCAGACCGTCAAAGAAAGGAAACAGCACTTTGTTCTGATATGGCTGTTCGGTGAGGGGAAGGGTCAGACTGATGGCTTCTGCTTTGTCTGAGGCCAGAAATTCCGGAGTATACTGAAAAGTATATCCATTTTCATCTTCTGTGAGAATACCGGCTTTTATGCCACGCAAATATACAATCGCCTGTTTCATGGCTCATCTTCTTTTGAAATGGGGACTGCACCGACTTCGCTCCCGAAAAGATTTAGTATCTGATTTACTTTATCCAGCCGGAGAGTTTGTTTGCCTTGTTCCAGTTCACGGACAAAACGTAAGCCTACTCCTGATTTTTCAGATAGTTCCACCTGCGTTAGATTGTATTGCTTACGCATGTCTTTTACATACTTAGAGAGTGTAGTTTGTTCCATGATTATACCCTTTTGGGTGTAAATATAATGAATTTTTCTTTCATTATACCCTTTAAGGTATAAAATTAATCTATCTGCCTAATGCTATACCCGAAAGGGTGTATTTATAACTTGTGATTTATTTGTGGGTAAATAACCTGGCAGACGGATTAGTATCATGAAACTTACACTATTTTTTTATAGGTTACTTTGAAAGGCAGCACCTGGAACACTTCGCAGTCGGGCGTAATCAGTTCCAGCTTGTAGGTGAGAGAAGTCCCGTCTGTACCTTCCGTCAGCTGGTCGAGGACCTCTTGCGGAAGAAGATTCTTGAAACTGATTTTGCCACTGTTCATGCGCAGATAACGTGCCTGTCCGTTTTCGTCCACCGCAAGCAGGGCTACGGGAGCATACTGGCTCAGGATGCTTCCGGTGTATTCCTTGCGCGGGGTGACTTTCATACTGCCGTAGTCGTAGGGGATTTCGTGACCGTCAGGGGTAAAGAGCTGCTTTTCTTGGTTGACGGTGATTTCTGTGTACGTGAAATCGTAGATATCTGTTCCTTTCGGTTCCAGTTCCTCATCGGTAGAGAAGATGACCACTTGACAGTGCCGCAAGCGGCCGTATCCCGTGAGGCATACCCCGTTGCTCAACAGTTTGACCTTGACATGGTTTCCTTGTGAGGTGATTTTGCAACTGCCTTCTCTGGCTGGTTTGAAAATGAAAGGACCGTTGCTGCTCAGTACGTCGAATTCCGTTTCCTTTCCGGAGATGATGAGCGGATTTTCCTGTACCGAAACGGTCAGTTCGCGGACGTCCGACAAATCTGTGTGATATGTTTTCTGCACTTCTTCCAGTTCCTGTGCCGTCATCCGCTGATAGATGGAATAACCGTAGATATCGGTTCCTCCTGCCCGCACTCCCAGGTGGACGAGGAGCTCCATCGTGTCGCCGTTGACGGAGAGTAGCTGGAACACCGTGCGCTGGCCGTCGAGCAGACGGTTCTCGTCCGAGTAAGTATAGGTGTAAGTCCGGAACCCCGATGCAGGATAGGCATCCACGTACATGTATGCTTTCAGGGACGAGTGGCTTTCCACGTAATATTGGGTAGGACCGGCCCCTATCAGGTCTGTGTAATAATCCTGCGTCTGGCAAGTGCCGTCGGGATTGATTTCGTAGGTGTGGACGTGTTTCCATCCGTATCCTACCACGGCTTCCTCAAAGCGGGCAGAAGAAATGGGAGTGAGAGACGCTGGCTCACATTCTCCGTTTTCATTGAATGTGAAGGTGGGAAAGTCTACGTCGTCGTGATTGCAACTGATAAGACAGAAGATGCTCAGGAATACCAATAGAATGTCGGTGAGTCGTTTTGTGTACATGATAAACAAAGTGTCAGCTGTTTTCTTTTTTCCAGAAGAAATTCCTGAGCAGCCGTTGCACGAGAACCAGCAGTGCCAGCACACAAATGGTGTATTGCAGAAACGCTCCCTGACTTTCGAGGGCATAAAAGAGCCCGATAATGAAGCATAACTGGAAGAGGTAGCCTAAGATTTTAAGTAACATAGTTTCTCGATGTGAAGGTTCTGTTTCCAAAGATAGCGTAAAAAATGAAGAAACGAACATCCAGACCTGAAAAATTCCCTGCCAGGCGCATTTTTGGGCTTCGCTTCGGCAGGGGAAAGAAGTGGACTGTAACTGCGATGGAAATGCTTGTCCGGGGGGCGTTGCAGCCAAGGTGTTACACCAGCGAGATGACGTAGCTTTCCATGCTTTTCAGGTCGATGTGCCAGAGCCGGCCGCTCAGTGCGTGCGGACTGCCCAGGATGACCTTCATCGTTTCGTTGGCTTCCACGCAACCCACTACGCCCGGTGTGACACCCAGCACGGCCTTCGACGGATGGGGCATGGCCAGCATGCCTTCCTCGTCGGGGAAGAGGGTGCGGTAGTCGGGACCGCCCTGGTAGTTGAACACGGAGACCTGTCCGTCGAACTCGCGGATGGCCCCGTACACGTACACCTTGTCCAGCCGCACACAGGTGTCGTTGATGAGGTAGCGCGTGCGGAAATTGTCGCATCCGTCCACCACGATGTCGTAGTTGGCGATGAGGCATTCGGCGTTCTGCGGGGTGAGCCGTTCGTTCCAGGCTTCCACACGTATGTCGGAGTTGAGGGCTTGCAGGCGCAGCTTGGCCTGTTCCGCCTTGGAGAGCCCGATTTCAGGCTCGCTGTAGAGCACCTGCCGCTGGAGGTTGGTCTCGCTCACGGTGTCGTCGTCAATCAGTCCGATGGTGCCCACTCCGGCACCGGCCAGGTAAAGGGCCACGGGCGAACCCAGTCCGCCCACTCCCACGATGAGCACGCGGGCCTGTTTCAGAAGGAGTTGTCCTGCCTCGCCGATTTCGTCGAGCAGAATCTGTCGGTTGTAGCGTGCAGCTTCTTTTTCGGTCAGTTTCATAAGGTGAAAAGGGGATAAAGGGTGAGTAAAATGACAGAAGGCACCCGGAAGTCGGGAAAATGGCCTCCGGATGCCTTCTGAAGGGGGGGCTGTGTATGCCCGGAAAACGCCCTTGCGTTTTAGAAAAACGTCTTGGCGTTTCAATCCAAACGCTTCGGCGTTTCAACTGAAACGTCCTTGCGTTTTAGGGAAAACGTTTCGGCGTTTCAAGTAAAACGTAAAGGCGTTTTTCAAAGGGTGTTCCGGAGGGCTTTTCAGCGGACCGGAGCCGCCTGGGCAAAGGTCTGTGCCATGTGGTCGAACGAAGCGTCCCAGTCTTTCCATACCGGTTCACGTCCCACGGCCTTCAGGGCTTTCTCCACTTCCACGGCGGTACGTTCGTCGCTCACGTGGAACTGCTCCAAGGCCTGCGGATAGGTGTAGTAACCACCCGGTTCCGTCTTGCTCTCGGCACTCATGGTGGTGACACCCAGTGTAGCCATGTGGTCGCGGATGTTTGCCGGTTCACGCGTAGAGTAAGAGATGTCCACGTCGTGGTCGAAGATACGCATGGCGAAAGTCACCTGTGCCAGTTCCTTGTCGCTCATGATGACGTTGGGCTGGAAACCCTCGTTCTCGGCCGGACGCATGCGCGGGAAGTTCACGCTGTATTTCGTCTTCCAGTAATGTTTCTGCAGGTAGCGCAGGTGGTAAGCCATCATGGTCACGTCCGTACGCCAGTCCTCCAGTCCGATGAGCACACCCATGCCGATGGAGTGTACGCCGGCCTGTCCCATGCGGTCGAATCCGTTGACACGCCATTCGAACTTCGATTTCATGCCGCGTGGATGGTACACGTTGTAGCGGGCCTTGTTGTACGTTTCCTGGAAACAGATTACCCCGTTCAGTCCGTGGTGCACCAGTTCGGCATACTCTTCCGTCTTGAGCGGCATCACCTCAATCTTCAGGTTGGAGAAATACGGTTTGGCCAGGTCGAGTGCTTTGGCCAGGTAAGGCACACCCGCCTTGGCCGGGTTTTCGCCCGTCACAATCAGCAGGTTCTCAAACGGAGCCAGCTTCTTGATGGCCTTGTACTCGTTTTCGATTTCCTCCGGCGTGAGGATGGTGCGGGCCATCGGGTTGCTGATGTGGAAGCCGCAGTACACGCACGAGTTGGTACACGAGTTGGTGATATAGAGCGGAATAAACATGGAGATGGTGCGTCCGAAACGTTCTTCGGTATATTTCTTGCTGAGGCGTGCCATGGGTTCAAGAAACTTTTCGGCAGCCGGCGAGATGAGTGCCATGAAGTCGTCTACGTCGCACCGTGATTTTCCGAGTGCCCGTATCACGTCGGCCTCGGTTTTGGAGTAGATGGCCTTGGTCGTCTCCTCCCAGCTTATTTTTTCTAATTCGTCACTAAACATTTCAGTAATTAATAATTAAAAATTAATAATTAAAAACGGTGGCCTGATGCATTTATGAATTGGACTTGGCGGTTTTGATGATACTGACCAGCAGTTTGATGAGTTCGGTACAGTCTGACTGGATGGAATCGTACGCCGTTTTCTCGATGTAGTTGGATTCCGACAACAGCAGGAGCCAGTAGTCGGTCTCGTTGGCTTCTTTCAGCGCGATGTGCAGTTTGTGGGCGAAATCATTCTTGCTTTCGGCAAACTCGGCTTCCCGTATCAGCGCTCCTATGGCCGTGCCGCTGCGCAGCAGTTGTTTGGACATGACATACTCGTTCTTCTCGGTGGTGAGAAACTGGTATGCCTTGATGATGCGCAAGGCAAACTCCGTCGCTTTCCGGTTGATGACGCTGTCGTTTTTCATCTTGCCAAATCCACGGATGGATGCCTCCCTGGAAAAGGAAGTCATCCACTCGTTTTTCATTTTTCATTATTCATTATTAATTGTTTTCAGGTCGCGGCTGAGTTTCATCGCACAGAAGTTCGGACCACACATGGTGCAGTACTCGCCGTCGGTGTGACGTCCCTCGTTGAAGTATTCCAGCGCACGGTCGGGGTCGAGACTCAGGTGGAACTGGTCGCGCCAGCGGAACTCGTAGCGGGCCTTGCTCAGGGCATTGTCGCGGATCTGTGCGCCCGGATGACCTTTGGCCAGGTCGGCCGCATGGGCAGCAATCTTGTAGGTGATGACACCCGTACGCACGTCTTCACGGTTGGGTAGACCCAGGTGTTCCTTCGGGGTGACGTAGCACAGCATGGCCGTACCCAGCCAGCCGATTTGTGCGGCACCGATGGCCGAAGTGATGTGGTCGTAACCCGGGGCGATGTCGGTCACCAGCGGGCCGAGGGTGTAGAACGGCGCGTTGTGGCAGTGGCTGATCTGACGCTCCATGTTCTCGCGGATTTTGTGCAAGGGCACGTGTCCCGGACCTTCGATGAAGGCCTGCACGTTCTTCGCCCACGCACGGGTCACCAGTTCGCCCATCGTGTCGAGTTCGGCAAACTGTGCCTCGTCGTTGGCGTCGGCGATACAGCCCGGACGCAACCCGTCGCCCAATGACACGGCCACGTCATACTGTGCCAGGATGTCGCAGATGTCGTCGAAGTGCTCGTAGAGGAACGACTCCTGGTCGTGGATAAGGCACCACTTGCTCATGATACTTCCGCCACGGCTCACGATACCGCACAGACGCTTGTCGGCCAGGTGTACGTTGTGACGGCGGATACCGGCATGGATGGTGAAGTAGTCCACTCCCTGCTCGCACTGCTCGATGAGGGTGTCGCGGTAGATTTCCCATGTCAGGTCTTCTACCTTGCCGTTCACCTTCTCCAGTGCCTGGTAGATGGGCACGGTGCCCACCGGTACCGGACAGTTGCGCACAATCCATTCGCGTGTCTCGTGGATGTTGGCACCCGTCGACAGGTCCATCAGCGTGTCGCCGCCCCATTTGCAGCTCCACACCGCTTTGTCCACTTCCTCGTCAATGCTTGAAGTAGTGGCCGAGTTACCGATGTTGGTATTGATTTTCACCAGGAAGTTGCGGCCGATAATCATCGGTTCCGATTCCGGGTGGTTGATGTTGGCAGGCAGTACGGCACGTCCGGCGGCAATCTCGTCGCGCACGAATTCCGGTGTGATGTAGGTGTCGATGCCTAGCTCCTTGCAGTTCATGTTCTCACGGATGGCTACGTACTCCATTTCCGGTGTCACGATGCCCTGTTTGGCGTAGTACATCTGCGTACAGCAGTGGCCTTCCTTGGCACGGTAAGGCAGGGCGATATGTTCAAAGCGCAGGTGGTCGAGCGAGTGGTCGTCACGGCGCATCTTGCCGTATTCCGAGGTGATGGACGGCAACTGTTCCACGTCGCCGCGGGAAGTAATCCAGCTCTCACGCATGCGCGGCAGTCCTTTCTTCAGGTCAATCTGGATGTTCGGGTCGCTGAACGGGCCGCTGGTGTCGTACACGTACACCGGGTCGTTGGGGGTCATTACCTTCTTTCCGTCGACTACGGTCACCGTGGGGGTGAGGTTCACTTTCTGCATGCCTACCTTGATGAAGGGGAATAAAGTGCCCTGCATGTAGGCTTTCTCGGCATGGGCGTATGCTTTTTGGTCTTTTTCTTTTTCCATATATCAATTAAACTTACTCATTCAAGAAAGAAGTGAGGGGAGAGGAAGCGGAAGCTACTAGGTTGTCGGCCTGCACGCCCAGTCCGGCTTCGTAGGCACGGCGTCCGGCGATGACAGCTTCCTTGAAGGCGATGGCCATTTCCACCGGGTTTCCGGCAACGGCGATGGCGGTGTTCACCAGACAGGCGTCGGCACCCATCTCCATGGCTTCAGCGGCATGGCTCGGAGCTCCGATACCGGCATCCACTACCACCGGCACGTTGCTCTGCTCGATGATGATGCGCAGGAAGTCGCGGGTCTGCAATCCCTTGTTCGTACCGATGGGAGCAGCCAGCGGCATCACCGTAGCGGCTCCGGCTTCTTCCAGACGCTTGCAGAGGGTCGGGTCGGCCTGGCAGTAGGGCAATACCACGAAACCGAGTTTCACGAGCTCTTCCGTAGCCTTCAGGGTTTCGGTAGAGTCGGGCAACAGGTAGCGCGGGTCGGGATGGATTTCCAATTTCAGCCAGTTGGTGCCGAAGGCTTCGCGGGCCATCTGTGCGGCGAACACGGCTTCTTCTGCGGTGCGCACGCCGGAGGTGTTCGGAAGGAGTTGGATATGCGGGTGGACAATGTGTTTCAGCATGTCGTCTTCCTTGTTCTCAAGTTCGATGCGTTTCATGGCGACGGTCACCATCTGGGTGCCGGAAGCGAGAATGGCTTCTTCCATGACTTGGTTGGAGTTGAATTTTCCTGTTCCCAGGAACAAGCGGGAGTCGAATTCTTTTCCCGCAATCATTAGTTTCTTCATTGTTCTATATATGTTTTTGGTTTGTTTTCTTTTGGCTTGCTTTTACTTTTTCTTTTTGGCGGCAAAAAGAAAAAGGTAACAAAAAGAAAAACCGCCGTCTGCAGCTTCAAGGCGGCTGCGAGGCTTCACCCGGCGGAAGCGCAGGAACTCGCTTCGCTCAAACAGCCTGCGCTTCTTTTCGCCGTGCTCCGCTTCTCCGCTTTTCGCCTTGAAACTGAGGACGGGATTTTTTCGCTGGCTTGCTCTTCGCTCTTCGCCCTTTGGGCGAAATCGCTGTGTGGGGAGGTGGGGCTTTTGCTTGCGCTTTTTTGCTTTCTTGCTTCGCTTTTTGCTTTGGCCTTCTTTTGGGTGAAATTGCTGGCAGAAGCTTGGGCTTTTTCCTCTCGTTGCGCGAAGAGTTCTGCGCTCTACGTTGAGATAAAACCGGTTGGTCGCAGTGCTTTATGCTCCGTAGGGAGGGGGAATGAGCTTGTGACTTGCGTTCCTTGGCGAGAATGAAAGGTTTTTTCGTCTTTCCGTTCTCAGAGATGAATCCAATACGTTAGGCGCAGCCCATCGGAATCAAAAAATAAAAGTCAGTCGTTTTTAACTTTTAATTTTTACCTTTTAACTCTACCACTGTTCGTCCTCCGTTTTTCATTATTCATTATTCATTTTTAATTGACTCACGATTCTCCTCGTTTCTTCCACTGGATTCCCTACCCGCAGGATGGTGCCGCTCAGGGCGATGCCTGTCACACCGGTCTGTAGGATGGCGGGGATGTCGTCCAGGGTGATACCCCCGATGGCGACGATGGGCAGGTGGATGCCTTCCGCCTTCATCTGCTGTACGATGGAACGGTAGCCTTCGAGGCCGAGGATGGGGCTGAGCTTCTCTTTGGTGGTGGTGAAGCGGAAGGGACCGCAACCGATGTAGTCGGCACCGGCTTCATAGTGGGCCCGTACGTCGTCGAACGTGTTGGCGGTGCCCCCGATGAGGAAGTCTTTACCCAGAATTTTCCGTGCTTCGGCAATTGGCATGTCGTTTTTGCCCAGGTGTACGCCGTCGGCTTTCAGCTTGCGTACCAGTTCCACCCGGTCGTCGATGAGGAAGGTAGCCCCGTACGTGCGGCACAGTTTCTGTACCTCCACAGCCACGGCTTCCGTCTCTTCGTCGGAGGCATGCTTCATGCGCAGCTGTACCCAGCGGCAGCCCCCTTCGAGGGCCATGCGGGCCGAGTCAAGATACGAATACGTGTCGGTGAAATGCGTGATGAACTGCAGTTTGAAATGATTCATGTCCATGGCCTCATCCTCCACAAGCGGCTTTGATGATGACCAGACTGTCGCCCTCCTTCAGGACGGTGTGTTCCCATTCTGCACGCGGAATCATGCGGTTATGCAGCGCGATGGCCACTCCCTGTGCCGGAAGCTCCAGTTGCTGTGCCAGTGCGGCAATGTGCTGACCTTGTGTAAGTTCAGTCTCTTTGTTGTTTACCAGTACTTTCATAATCGTTCAGTGTTAGTGTAAACCAAAGAGGCGGGTCCCGAAAGGGAAAAGAAAAATAGAGGCCGGAATCAACAATCCCTTCGTCGGTATTAACCGCATCAGGTTCGTAGGGTATAATCTCAGCCCGGACGCATCCTTGGGGCACCCCTTTGTTTACTTTCTGGCAAAGGTAACGAAAACTTTGAAACGGCGGACAGCTGCCGTGCCTTTTTTACCTTTTTTTGCAGGCAATCAACGGTGCTCCCTGAACAGCTGCACCTTCACGCCGAACGAGAGGCGGAGAATGTCGCGCATCGAGAGACTCTTGTTGGTCACCTTGCTGATGAGGTACAGCTCGCAGGTGCTCAGCTCGTAGAAGAGGGAGACATGGCGCACCAGTTCGTGGCGGGGACTGAATCCGAACCGTTGCCCCACGAAGAGGTAGGGCCGCACCTTGGTGCTGAAGTTGTAGTATTTGTTGGGATAGCGTCCCGGCTCCTTCTTCCAGAACTCCTCGCCCGCAATGGTTGTGAAGTAGAGTCCGCAGTAGAAGGGTTCCGCCATCCAGTGCTCCTTGAAGCAGATGCTCCAGGGAATGTAGTTCTGCTTTACGGTGAAGGTGAGCCGGAACTTCTCGGCATATTTCGACGGGAGAAAACCCACGAGAAAGTCCGTTTCCCACTGGCAGCGGCGTCCGTAGTCCCAGCCTATACCCACCGAGTTGAGTCCCATCCCTCCGGCGAACTGCCATTTCAGGTGAGTGGGTTTCAGGCGTTCCCATCCTTCATAGCGCAGGTGCGTGCGCTGGTCCCACCGCCTTTCCCTGACGGTCGGAGCGACAGAGTCATTCTGTGCCTGCAAGGGCAGGAGCGTCATCGCGGCCAGTCCTCCCACCAGTATCCCTTTAAAAATTGACCACTTCATACGCATAGCCGTCGGCATTAAGGGTGAATAACAGGTAAGCACGCTTCTTGGCACAGGTACACTCGTAGTATAGGATGCCGTCGTCGAAGAAATCATCCACACTGATATTGTGTCCGTGGCCGTAGACACAGAACTGCAGGTCGGGCATCTGCCGCAGGTAATACTCGAAATACTCCGCCAGGTTGTTGTTGAACTGCTCGGAGAAGGGGCCCGCATGCATGGCCACCACGGTCTTTTCCACCCCCTCGGGCACATTGTCGATTTCATTGCGGATATACTGGATGTTGGGCACAGCCGACGAGTTGTCGAACTCCAGAGCGTTGGTGTTCAGGCAGAGAAACCTTACGTTGCCGGCGGTGAAGGCAAAATCCTCCGTGCCGAATATTTTGCGGTACACGTCGAGTCCCGTAGCCAGACAGTCGTGGTTGCCCAGCAGACAGACGTAAGGCACGTTCAGTCCGTTGAGAATGTCGCGCTGCTTCTCGAACTCCAGCTTCAGGCCGAAGTCGGACAAGTCGCCCGTGTGGACCACGAAGTCCAGGTCGCCCCTCCGGTTCAGTGCCTCCACGGCATCCTCCGTTTCGTCGTACCAGCGTTGTGTGTCGCTGATTACGGCAAACCGTATCTCGTCTTTTCCCCGGGTAGCCTTCTCGATTTGTTCGATGTGGCGGCGGTTCACGTCCGTCTCCCCGTCGATGTCCAGGTCGTACGGATGATATTCAATCATGTCGCATCCTCCCAGCAGCAAAGCCCACAGGCAGCCGTATATCAGCCGGAAGTGCAGGCGGAAGCAATGAGGGAGTGTCGGATAAGTACGCATAAGCAATTCATTTTGTGCATGCAAAGGTAAGTCACAAATGCGGTTCGTCCGTTTTTCAGAAAGTCGGATTTTCTGTCCTGAAAGTCGGTATTTTCTTTGCAAAGAACATTTTGCACACTTATCCGGCAGTCAGGGGGAGGCCTTTCAGCCCCTTCCTGTGAGGTCTGGCGGGAGCCGCTCCGGTTACCACTTCACCGGCTCCTGCAGAATCTGTCCGTCGGTGGCATCCTGCGCCGTGAACGCGTTCGCCTTGTACTGCACGCAAATCATCAC
Source organism: Bacteroidaceae bacterium (assembly GCA_902362595.1). Lineage (GTDB taxonomy): Bacteria > Bacteroidota > Bacteroidia > Bacteroidales > Bacteroidaceae > Phocaeicola > Phocaeicola fibrisolvens. Next base: position 19,010 of record CABIXF010000022.1, read on the forward strand.
CAGCGGTTCCGTGCCGTGGTTGCGCACCGAGCGCTTGCCTTCGGGAGCCACGCGTACCACGCTTCCTTCCGCCACGGGGAATACTTGTCCGTCTACCTGAAATTCACCCTTCCCGCTCACGAAGATATACAGTTCCTCGTGCGTCTGGTGCGTGTGAAGGAAACCGGTCTCCTTTCCCGGGGCGAACGACTGGAACGAGATTTCCGCGCCCGTAGTCTGCAACGTCTGTCCCATGAACACCTTTCCCTGGATTTCCATTCCCGGAGCTACCGGCAATACATACTCGTTCAACTCGCTGAATGAACCTGTGGATACGGCGGAAAAATGTGCGCCTGCTGCAATTTGCTGAATCTGTTTCATAGTGTAACTGTTTTAATGATTTCGACAGCAAAGGTGGACGATTCTTTTGTCTCATACAAGAAGGGAGTTGAATGTAAGTAAGTTACTTTCAGGTTACTAATGTTCATTACGAGCCGGTTACGTCCGGCAGATTTAGATTTTTTTAGCAGAGGATATCCCGGATGGCAGACAAAAAATTTTTTCTTTCCACAACCGGCTGACATCCAGTAAAAGTGAGAAAAAGGTTACTATGCGGAAGAAATGTAACCTCTTGTCTGTCAGGAAAGAAAACGCTAAGTTTGCACCGTAAACGTTACGGAAGGCCGCATCCCGCAGGCATTTCCTGCACCGGAAACTTCCGCGGCCCGACCCTTTAAAGAAACAAGTAAGATGATGAAAAATGAAGTAACTCCCGAACAGGCATCCGTCCTGGAAAAAAACAAACAAGTCATGCAACAGTTTATCCGCTTCATCAACACGGGCGACCGCTCGGTAGGTGAAGCCATTATTGCCCCCGAAGTGATTTTCTATGCCCCCACATCGCCGGAGCCGCTGCACGGTTTTGAAGGCTATATGGACGTGCTCCGCATGATGCGCGGTGCCATGCCCGATGTACAGTGGAAAGCCGAAGAAGTCATTGCAGAAGGCGACAAAGTGATGATTCGTTTCACGATGAGCGGCACCCAGACCCAGCCTTTTATGGGCATGCCCGCCACCGGCAAACCCGTTCGTGTGACGGCCATGAACATCTACGAGCTGAAAGACGGCAAGATTGTCCGCGAACATGGTGTGCCCGACCTCTTCAGCATGCTGATGCAGCTCGGCATGCTGCCTGCACCGGGAAGCAAGTGATTCTTCCGTGAGGAAAGAAGCTGCTACTCTTCTTCGGCAGCTTCGAACTCCTCCCGGTGTTTCACGATGGATTTCATGTGCTTCTGTGCCCAGTCGGTCAGCTGGACGATGAAAGGCACCAGCGAGTGTCCCGTCTCCGTCAGGCTGTACTCCACCTTGGGAGGCACCTCGGGATACACCTTCCGGTTCACCAGTCCGTCGGCCTCCAGCGTACGGAGCGTGCCCGACAGTACCCGCGACGACACATCCGGAATCAGTCTCCCTAGCTCGCTGAAACGCAGCACCTCGTGCTCACTTAAAATCAGAATGACCAGCAAGGCCCATTTGTTGCCGAAGCGGGCAATCACGTTCCGCACCGGGCAGATTTCGATAATGGTATTCTTTTCTTCCTTCTTTCTCATGGTTTATTCCTTTTGCCGGAGTGTCGGCCTTTTCGTTTTTCTGCCCAAAGTTAGCAAATAACCCGCAGATACCGCCCCGCAAAAATCCCAATTTTTAGGTATTTCAAATCCGCGCCGGAAGCCGTTACTTTGCTGTGTCAAATCAAACATGTAGCATAATATGAAGAAAACAGGTATTTTTTATGGCTCCACCACCGGCACCACTGAGTCGGTGGCCCGCCTGATAGCAGACAAGCTGGGCATTGCCCCGGCAGACGTACACGAAGTGACCAAGCTCGATACGGCCCTGGCCGAAAGTTACGAGGCCCTGATTCTGGGCACCTCCACCTGGGGCGACGGCGAGTTGCAGGACGACTGGTACGACGGACTCAAGGTGCTGCAAGGCGCCAATCTCTCCGGCAAGATAGTGGCCCTTTTCGGCTGCGGCGATTCCGAGTCTTATTCCGACACCTTCTGCGACGCCATGGGCCTCCTCTATGAAGGCCTGAAAGACAGCGGATGCACCTTCGTGGGCGCCGTGGACGACAGCGGTTACACCTATTCCGCCTCCGTGGCCGCAGCCGACGGAAAGTTCGTGGGGCTGGCCCTCGACGACGTGAACGAAAGCGACCGGACCGACGACCGTGTGAGCGCATGGGCCGCACAGCTCCAAGCCGAACTGGCCTGATCATATCTCTCTCAATCTTTCTTCTAAATCCGTAACCTATGATGACCCCTGATATTCATCCCGTGGAACTGAAAGTCTTTCTCAACCACATCTATGAGCTGAAGAAAGGCGTGCGACAGATGGTGCTGTACACCACGAACAAACGCTACGAAGATTTTGCCGTGAAACGCCTGCGAAGCCAGCGCATCCAGTTTGTGATTCAGCCGGTGGACGACGAGCGCATCAATCTCTTTTTCGGCAAGGCAGAGTGCATCGACGCCATCCGCCTGATGGTGACGCGCCCCCTGAACCGCCTCACGCCCGAAGAGGATTTCATCTTGGGGGCCATGCTGGGTTATGACATCTGTGCCCAGTGCAAGCGCTATTGCACCCGCAAGACACGGAAAATGGGAGCCTGACCGGGCTCCCATTCTTTCTTAATTCCCTCTGTACGTAGAATATCCGTAAGGCGAAAGCGTGATGGGCACGTGGTAGTGCTTGCCGTCCTTGATTTCGAACACCACCTCGATGAAGGGGTAGAACGACGGCTGCTGCAGCCGCTCGAAGTAGGGCGCCACGTGATACGTCAGGCGGTAGATACCCTTGTGGGCCTCCGTTCCTTCCAGAAAATCCTTCACCCGTCCGTTCTCGTCCGTCAGTTTCTCTTCCAGCAACGCCCAAGTCTTGCTGTCCGGCTGAAGTTGCGAGAGACTGATTTTCACACCCGCCGCAGGCTGTCCCTGCTGGATGTCCAGAATGTGGCTCGAAAGTTGGTACGTCTTTTCCTGTGCGAAACCCACCAGGCTCCACACCAGCAGACAGAAAGTCCAGAATAGTTTCTTCATGATTTTTTCAGTTAAGGGGTTAAACAAGATTCAAACAAGATTGTAACGGTTACAAATATGGCGATTTTCCTCCTTTCCGCCAAGTTTCCCCTTCCGATGCCCCGCCGATTTTGAGGTTATTAACTAAACTCCTGCCGTACGTGTGCCGTTTCGCTTGTATTTTTGCGCCATGAAATACATCTACCTGCCCCTCGGATTCCTGTCGCTGGCCCTGGGCCTTGCCGGCATCTTTCTGCCCGTGCTGCCCACCACACCCTTTCTGCTGCTGTCGGCCGCCCTCTTTTTCCGCAGCTCGCCGAGAGCCTACCAGTGGCTGATGAACCACCGTCTGCTGGGCCCCTACATCCGCGATTTCCGGGAGTCGCGTGCCATCCCCCTGCGTGCCAAGGTGATTGCCCTGAGCCTGCTGTGGCTCACCTCCCTGCACTGCATCTTCCTGGTGTTCGATGCCCTCTGGCTCAAGGCGATGATGCTCGCCGTGGCCGTGGGAGTGACCCTTTATCTCTGTTCCTTCAAAACCAAACGAAATGACTGATACCCTCTCTTTCTGCGGACGTGAGGAAGCCGCCGCCCGCATGAACCGCTTCGGAGGCGAAGGCCGTCCGTTCTTTTTCCTGATAGACTATGCCGGCGAGCAATGCCTGGTGGAAGAACCCCACTGCCTGCCGCCCTCGGAACTGCTGTTTGCCTTTCCGGGTGCCACGAACGTGCCGGAGGAGGACTGCCGTACCCCGTATCCCGCCACCTTCCGCTGGGACTCCCGCCCGATGTCGTTTGCGACCTACCGCCGCGGGTTTGACCTCGTACACCGTCACCTGCACGGCGGCAACTCCTTCCTGGTGAACTACACCTGCGCCACCCCCGTCGACACCGACCTCACCCTGCGGCAGGTGTTCGACCACGCCCGCGCTCCCTACAAGCTCTGGCTGCACCGCCGCTTCGTGGTCTTCTCGCCCGAAACCTTCGTGCGGATAGCCGACGGCTTCATCTATTCCCATCCCATGAAGGGCACGATGGATGCCACGCTGCCTGCAGCCCGCGAACGCCTGCTGGCCGACCCGAAGGAAGCCGCCGAGCACGCCACCATCACCGACCTTATCCGCAACGACCTGAGCCGCTTCGCCACCGAAGTGACCGTGACCCGCTACCGCTACCTCGACGAGCTGCACACCCATCGCGGACCCCTGCTCCAGATGAGCTCCGAAATCCGCGGCCGCCTGCCCGAAGACTATCCCTCGCGGCTGGGTGATTTGTTCTTCAGCCTCCTGCCCGCAGGGTCCATCACCGGCGCCCCGAAGCCCCGCACCGTGCAGATTATCCGCGAAGTCGAGACCCACGACCGCGGTTTCTACACCGGTGTGACCGGCTACTTCGACGGACGCCACCTGGACAGCGCCGTGCTCATCCGCTTCCTGGAACAGCAGTCGGACGGCACGAAGCAGTTCAAGAGCGGGGGAGGCATCACCTTCCGCAGCGAAGCCCGAAACGAATACGAAGAAATGAAACAGAAAGTCTATGTGCCTCTTTATTGAAACCCTCCGCATTGAAGACGGCAAGGTGTGGCATGCCCCGCTGCACGACCGCCGCCTGAACGACACGCGCCGTGCCTTCTTCGGCCCCGTGCCCGACCTTCACGTGACGGATTACCTCCGTCCGGAAGCCTACACGGAACGCACCCGCTGCCGCCTGACCTACGCCCGCGACATGGTCCGCGTGGAATACTTTCCCTACCGCGTCCGCCCCGTACACCGTCTGCAACTCGTGGTGCGCGACAATCTCGACTACCGCTACAAACGGGCCGACCGCCGCGTGCTCGACGAAGTCTTTGCCCTCCGCGCCCAGGCCGACGACGTGCTCATCGTCCGCCACGGACTCCTCACCGACACCTCCATCGCCAACATCGCCCTCTGGGACGGATGCGAGTGGTACACCCCCGCACGTCCCCTGCTGGAAGGAACCCAGCGCCGCCACCTCCTCGACACCGGACAGATAAAAGAAACGGACATCCCGGCCGCCTCCCTCGGAAGCTACCGGCACATCCGTCTGTTCAACGCCCTGATTCCCTTCGGCGAGGTGGAACTCCCCGTGAGCCAGGTGCTATATTAATTTCTTTCGCGTCACTCCACCAGCTCGTAGCTGCTGATTTGAATCGGCATGTCGAGGTTGTGGAGCACCTTCTCCAGCATAATCCCCTCCAGGTTGTCGTACTCATAGCCGAACGTAGCCCGGATGCCCTGCAAGATGAACTGCGTGGCCCGGTCGAGCGCAATCGGCAGACTGTCGCCCTGCATCAGCGAGCCCGTGATGACACTCGTGAACGTGTCGCCCGTGCCCGGATAGTGCGCCGGTAGATACGGGCAAGTCACCTTCCAGTAACGGTCGCCAAAGCGGTTGTACGCATAGACCGACGTCGAGCGCGGGTCGCCGCTCACCGGCACGCTCGTGGCAATCACGATGGCCGGTCCCTGGTCCGACAGCGTCTTCAGCGCCTGCTTCAGTTCCGCATCCGTCAGCTCCTCCCGGAACGGCATGTCCAGCAAGTAGTACAGCTCCGTCAGGTTCGGCGTGATGACATCCGCCAGCCGGATCAGCTTCCGCATCTCCGTCACCATCTCCTCGGTGATGCCCTTGTAGAGATGCCCGTTGTCGCCCAGTACCGGGTCGACCACCACCATGTCGTTTTCGCCGCGGAACTTTTGGATGAACTCCTCCACAATCTGCGCCTGCTGCGGCGAGCCCAAGTAGCCCGTGTAGAACGTGTCGAAGTGCACGTTCATCTTCTCCCAGTGCGCGATGATGTGCTTCATCTCCTCCGTCAGGTCGAGGAAGGAGTAGGAAGGGTACTGCGTGTGCGTGGACAGCACCGCCGTGGGCAGCGGACACACCTGGAATCCCATGGACGAGAGCACCGGGATGACCGCCATCAGCGATACGTGGCCCACCCCCGACAGGTCGTGTACGGCGGCCACCTTCTTCACCTGATTTTTCAGGAAACCTCCCGTCCGTTGAGGCGTTTCCGTCGGAGCCGTCGGCTTTTTCTTCTTGTACTTCCGTTCCTTTTCCCAGGCCGCTTTCCGTGCCTGATACGCTTCATATTGTCGTTCAATGTAATTGTCTGCCATAGTTTTGTAAATTTACAATTACAAAGGACGTTACTTTTTATGGAACGAGCAAACTTTTTCGTGCATTTTGTAGGATGGGGAGGGGAAAAACGAAGGCTTGCTCCGGGGGGGAATCTTGTGCCTTGTAGCGGATTTCTGGGCTGATTCAGAATTGTGCAGTTTGGTTTCTTTTTGCTGCTTTTGTCGGAACTTGGGTGTCTTTCTGATTCTGCTTTTGTGGGGATTTCCTAGGGGATTGGGAGAGGGAACCCCTTTCAGGAGGCTTTTGGAGGGGGTAGCTGGGGTGCGAAATGGAGAGGTTTGGGGGAATTTGGAGGCAGGGGCTTCTCGTTCTTAGGGATTTTGGGGCGTTTTTGGAGGCAGGATGGGGAATTATCGGGAGATTTTGGGGCAGAAAACGGGCTTGCGTTTGTGGTCAAACGTCCTTGTGTTTTAGATGAAACGCCGAAGCGTTTGGGAGCGAACTCTTCGGCGTTTGGGGTGAAATGCACTTGCGTTTGAGGGGGAACGTCCTTGCGTTTTGGGGTGTATGGGTTTTGAGAGGGATTAGGGAGGTTGTTTGTTGGATTTGGATGGCTGTTTGGGTGGGTGTATTTTCTAGTTGGTGGAGTTTGATGGATTGTTTTGGATTGCCTTTTTGAGGGGGTTGCTTTGTACTTTTGTGAGCGGTGGTGTTGGAATTGCTTTTTTGCTTGCTTTTAGTGTGGGTGTTTGTGTGATTGTGTTTCTTTTTGGTATTTGATAAGCGGTTCTGCTTGTGGATTTTGAGTGGATGGGCGGCGGGGCGAGAAAATAAAGTGGTTTGGGAGAGGGAGTGGGGGAGGTGACATTTTGGTAGGAGTGGCATCTTGGTGGATGGGGAAAGATATGACGAAGATTTTCTATGGAAATATTGCTGGGTACATAAAAAATCCTCATCGGCATGCTTTCTGATATGCAGATGAGGATTGAATTTTTTGTTTGAATCAGTTATCCTTGTCGATAATCCGGCCAAGGAATGTATCCGTATATGTGTGATTAATGTTTAGGCGAATAGGATGATAGTCGGGTAGACTTTCTAAAAATTCCAGTTCGAAGACTAGTCTTGGATCTTTGTCGTTGCTTTCAGGGTGGATTTCTGCTTTGGTTCCAATTCTTGCAATGCGAATCAGATACAAGTCTTTCACCCCTTTCCCTTTTATGTAAGGCATGAAATAGTACAACTTGTTCAATGCAATGGTAGAAGGGAATGATTTCGTCTTGCCGGTATAATATATTTTAGTCGGTTCTTCATTCAAGAAATAATCTTGATTATCTTCCTTGACAAATCCTATCAACAAGCGTTTGTTTTTGTCGAGTACATAATTCTTCTTGGGCTTGTTGAATATCAACTGTTCTTTCTCAGAAGCAAACAGGTCTAAATCCAATGTCGGGCGTGATTCGCGTAAAGTATGTATCGGTCGTGAGGATACAGGTGCTTCATCATACATGAAACGGTATAAACTCTTCCCAATCAGTTCGACGATTCCGCAAACCAATGCATTTCCCATGAGGAAGGCCCTGCGTCCGTCTGATACTTCCGGATGATAAGTGTGATTGTCCGGAAACATGTTGAGCCGTTCTAATTCTATGGGAATCAGTCGGCGGTATCTTCCGGAGGGGGTCAGCACCACATGTTTGAAACGTGAAGGAGCGTTTCCGCCCTCTCCTGTTATCATGGTTCTTGAAGGTTTGTCAAGTGGGTCAGGAAAAGCCATTCCACCCTCTGAGAAAGTATATTTAAATCCTTCTTTAGAAACACGGTCTATTTTTTTTGCTCCTTTCTCATAAATCCATCTAGGCAAATCTTTTTCAGAAATGAAGAAATCCTCTGGAATAAAGCTTTCGTTCACAAGAATATCACCTAGGGTTTGGTTCGTTCCTGTATAAACAGGTGAGGCATCCACAGAAAAAACCTGACGATGCGCCATCATGCCTGCGTTTCCAAACGGGCTTGCCTTTCCTTCTTTGTTGAAGTTATCTGAAACTTCTTTTATGGAACCTTCTATTTCAAAATCCGAGATTCCCGACTTTTGTTCAAATGGGAAAGCCTGTGCCATTACTCCGTCGTACAGAACCCAGTCTTTCATTTTTTGGATGCGGTTGGCTATTGGAGAATTCTCAAGATAGCCTACAATGTAGGTTCTTCTTCTTCTTTGTGGCATCCCGTAGTCGGCGGCATTTATGACTCGCCATTCTACAATATAGCCTAAGTCGGCTAATGAGGCTAGAATAATGGCAAAGTCGCGTCCACGCTGGGAGGCTGGAGAGTTCAATAGGCGGTCAACGTTCTCAAAAAATATATAATTGGGTTTTGCATCGCCCTTTTCTTGCAAGATGCGGTAGATTTGCCACCATAGCACTCCCTTTTTACCTTCAATACCTCCCGAGCGGCTGAGTGAAGCAGCCACAGAGTAGTCTTGACAAGGAAATCCACCGACCAGCAGGTCATGGTCTGGAATTTCAGCTGTTTTTACAAGATTAATGTCCTGGTTTGAATGTCCTTTTTTCCCAAACCGGGCCTGATATACTAAAGAGGCATCTTGATGTTTGGTAGAAGGTTCCCATTGGTTGTTCCAGATTGTTTCGTAAGCGTCGGACGCTCCTTCCAGGCCGATACGGAATCCACCTACACCAGCGAATAGTTCTACTACACGAATTATATGATTATTTTGAGCCATTGTTGTTTACTATTTGTTTTACGTAATCATTATTAAACCAGTAACAGAACTTTTTAGCCCACTTTCCGCTGGGAGTTGGAGCTAAATCTGTTGATCTTTGAGCTTTTGGACGTACATGGAATTTTTTCTTGTCCTGTCCTTTCCACCAATATTCCTCAGAAATATGGTCTTCCAATATGTTCTTTTTTATGTGCATCCAATATGTCTCTGCCCATTCCAGGTCCTCTGGAGGCATTGTCCAGAAGAATACATTGTCTAGTATATAATCTCCTTTATTAGCTGTCTGTTCTTTAAATATTACAAACATGAAACGGCTTGAAAACAATTCATACAGCCGGGATTCATACCAGTTGTCACATTCCGCGACTTCTATGTAGTCAATGTTTTCAAAAGACATCGCTTCCTTTATATTCCCGTTATGTTGGACACGTATTGTTTTCATTGTTAATCCGGCCTTCATGAACTCTTCGGAACGGTTGACATTGGCACATTTCCCGGTTGCGGCGATAGCATTGGCTATTATCGCAAATTTGTTTTTGGGATTATTGGAAATGTCTATCTTTTTTCCTTTGGCGATTACCTGGTAGTTTTTGCCAAGGTAAGGTTTGAACCGGTTTAATATGATTTCTTCAAAATTATGTTTGTCAAGTTCCCTTTCTGAAACAATTTGTCCGGCAGGAAACTTGAAATTGGAAACCGCCTTTTTACCGCTATCCGTTACATATTGCAGGATAGTCCGCATATAAGACATCTTCAAGCTGAAAGCCCTGCGGGGTGCTCCTTCTTCTGAAAAAGGCTGTTTCATCAGGCTGTCGCCTTTTTGGCCTTTCCGGCATGCACCGAGGTACATAGTGTCTCCTTCTGACAGTAAATGGGCTTTGCCACATTTGATTTTTTCCAGTATGGTCTCGTAGTCATGCTTGATGATAAGCAAGTCTTTCTCAGGAAGCTTCCAAAGAACGGAGAAAATAAATTTCAGATTGAGGTTGTCACAATTTTTCTTGTATAAATAAAAGAGCAGCAACATCAACTGACACTTCAGATAAAAGTGTGATTGTTCAAAATCTTCCTTAACGACCTCGCAGTAATTTATCATATTACACACCAAGCGTTCCTTGATGAGGTAAGTGTCGTTTTTACCCAATTTGAGGGGAGTACATTTTAATTCCATACCGGCAGACGAGAAATCTGCTTCCGGATTATTGTTGGTTTCCAGAAGAAAATAAAGGTTCTCCACCATCTGGCCGATGCTGCCTTTTCCTTTCTTTGGTGAATAGTTCTCTTTGATGAATTCGCGCAAACTTCTGCCTAGCAATCCTTTGCTGTATTCAAATATACTGATGGCGGAAGTCTTGTCGTATGATAAGTTATTTATAGGGTTTGCTATTTTATTTGTTTGGTCCATTTTGGGTCTTTTATTTGATATATTTCTCCGAATACTTTCATGTATGGAGAATATTATTTTAATTGTTTTTTGCTTCAGCCTCTTTATCAACTGTTTAAGGCTCTGATTCGTTCTTAATTAAAATTCAATTAATATCTTCCGTCTTCATATTGGTGTGCAAAATAAATAAAATGGGGGCAAATAAAAGAGGAATTTCTTAAGTTTGTTTCTGAAGAATTCTGAATTTGATCAGACGGTTTTGTCTGGTAATGTTAGATAAATATAGCATTGTTTATACGCTAGAACCTGTGGCAGATTAGTTTAGGAGTATAAATTTTTAAGAAATCGATTCTTTGTATGCTAAATCTCTGTATCTTTATCCTGAATTTAGATAGTATGGCTACGACGTTTTAATTTGAAGACAAGATTGGCGTATGGACAAACTGACGAAGGAACAACGGCACCGTTGCATGTCGGCGATACGTGGCAAGAACACGAAACCTGAGATAGTGGTGCGTAAGTTCTTGTTTGGACGGGGTTTCCGTTACCGGCTGAACCATCCGCGTCTGCCTGGACATCCGGATATTGTGCTTCGTAAGTATCGTACGGTCATTTTTGTCAACGGCTGCTTCTGGCATGGACATGATAATTGCAAATATTATCGCCTACCTAAAACGAATGTGGATTTCTGGCGGAAGAAAGTGGAACGGAACAAGAAACGTGATGTGGAGGAACAGCGTCAACTTGCTGCAATTGGATGGCATTGCATAACCATATGGGAGTGTCAATTAAAACCGAAGGTTTGTGCGCAGACACTTGAATCATTGGCTTTTACATTAAATCATATTTTTCTGGAAGACCGCAAAATCAAAACTTATAACACATCGGAAGATGAGGATACGCTGATGGCTGCTGAACCTGAGATGGAATATACGAATGGTTGAGATTGTCTTTCAAGAATAAGAGTTCTGTTTATCAGTTTGAAAGAGATAATAGGTTTCGATGTAGAATCTTGTATGAAGGAACATCCAGAATCTGTTGCAATTAATAAGATAAGCTGTTGATTTACATAAAGAACGAACTATTCGAATTTCTCGAATAGTTTAAAATCAGAACAAGAGCAGAGCGGAAACTCATCGTCAAGATGTGAAAAAAGGGGGCATTCGAAAGCAATCTTTTATGATTTGTATGTGAGGAAAAAAGTGGGGCTATGTTTGAACATTTTCCTGTAGAGAACATGGCCTATGTCAGGCTTATTATGATGCCATTATTGAAAGTTCAGGAATTGCTGATAGTGGCCATTTTATCGACTTTATGCTGGATGAGATTTTGAGTGCATTGAATATTGCATATTGCTTACTAATTTAGTAATGGAAGATGGTTTATGCCACATTTTAGTAGGAAGTGTAAGAAAAATGTATCTATACAATTTGCTATATTTGCATATACTACTAAAAACGTTTCTGTTGCAAGTTACAACGAAACGTAATTAAGATTTCAATTTATTGTAAAAAAGATAGAGTATGAAAAGATTTTCATTTGAACGGCTGTTATTTACTACATTAATTGCCTTATCGTTTGGATTTGTGTATACATCCTGTACATCGGATGATGAATCGTCAAAAGAAGAAGAGTCCGGGTTGCAAGTATCACAGGTGGTAGGTTGCTGGAAGGTGGCAGTATCAGATACAGTAACCGATTATTGGCAGTTCTCAACCGCTGTCGAATCGGATGCGGAAACCCAGTCACGTTTGGTTTCCATTGATACGCCAAGTGGAACTTATATCAATACAAGGGTTACGGAAAACGCACAAAATCATACTCGGGTGATGAAACTTCTTTCCTACGGGTCTTATGTGGTCAACTCGCTTAGACATGAGATTCTGATGACTCAGGGTAGTCTTTCTGATTATTCTACCAATTTCAAGGTGACTCTTATTGATGATAAAATGACTTTGGATTCCATAGGCTCGCAAGCACCACTGGTTCTAGTCAATGTGAACAGAATTGACAGCAATGATGATTCGGATTACGCAAAGTCTTTTTCGACAAAGACTTATTTTTCGTTCGGAGGGTATAAGTTTTCAATAAACAATGGTTGGTGTACTTTTATGGAGCATCCTCTTTTCAGAGGCCGTGAATCGGAATTGCTTTATTATGATATTGAGGCAGGACAAACCCAAGGAAGTAAAAATGTAGGTAAAGTATCTTTTGAGCATATAGGTAAAGATATGGGTAAAATAGTGATTCAAACTTCTGAAGCCATCAATGATCAAAGCTATTATTTTGACCAAGTGAGAATAGAAATAAAGCTTCAATTTTGGGGAAATGGCTATGGGGTGATAAAAGGTGGACATATTAGCCGTAGTGGCAAATATTATAATGGTTTCGATACGAGTGAATGTATTGTGGAAGAGGATATGTCTGCTGATTATGGCTTGTTTGGAACATTTCCTTACTAAGATCTTATAGTAGTTTTATCCGCAGTGGTATTGATTGTACTTTGTGGATTCAAGGAAAAGAGGCAGTTCAAGCGTGATCTGCCTTTTTTCTATTAAAATAGGAATAAATGTCTTGTCACACATCTTCTTACTCTCTTATTTTCCCTTTGCAGTTTTAAAGAATCATCAGAAAAAAGGTACAGACTCTTTTAGATGGAAAGAATTTTTTAAGTTTCATTGATGATTAGATGGATTTTTTCTACTTTTACAGAAAGATTATGGAATCGGCCTCTGAGTCGGTCACATGTCAGATTTAGAGACAAATAATCATAATCCAAAGACATAGGAAGGCATAGGCCTGGACACGTATGTCAGTAGCCATAAAATCATTATGGTATAAAAATGGATGCATTGTCTAATGCATATTCCCAGCGAGGCAGGATGAAGCCTCTATGCTATGGATTTATCTCTATAGCCCTCTCCGAAGTTAATTATTTGAATGTAGGGGTGTCCCCCAGATGTGTGCTCATCAGAGGGTCTCAAATGGAAAATACCTGTGGCTTGTTCTTTGAACCTGTATCATCCAAGTGATTGGACACTTGGCTTGTACCGATGTGCATAGGATAAGACGTGTGAAAAACATGCTGAGATTCTAGTTGTAGTCATCAGAAAATTAGAATATATAATCTCAAAAATACATTTTATGTGGAGAATCATTTTTATTTTATTATGGGCGTCTTTAAGTCTTGCGTCTTGTGACAATAAAAGGACCTGTCCTCTCTGTCAAGGAGAAGGAGAAATCCTTGTAGAAGGAATTATGCGGGAATGCATTGTCTGTAAGGGAGAAAAGAAAGTCGATGAGGATACATACAAGAATTTCTTCAAGGCACTGGAGCGTATGCATTCCGGCGGTAGCATGTCAGAGCCTGCATACGGGAATGGGGCCCAGGACATGGTGGATTGTCCCATGTGTTCGGGTACTGGGATTTTCTCATTTTATGGTGAGTCGCACCCCTGTAACGAATGTCGGCAGACTGGCAAGGTGACTCCACAGCGAGCTGCTCAATTGCGTCAGACTTTGCGGCAGGTGGACCAAATGACGGGTGGAGGCGGATATGATGACACAAGTATTCAGTACGGCAGTTCGTCGGGTAATGGTTCCGGTCGCGGATCTTACGATAGTGGAAGCGGGAATGAGTGCCGCTCTTGTGGTGGAACCGGCGACTGTACGTATTGTAACGGGGTGAAGGTTGTACCGTATGATGGAGAGTACGCTGAAGAAGGAGGATTCATGAAGTGTCCGGTGTGTAAGGGGAGCGGAAAGTGTGGCGTTTGCCATGGATACGGAAAAATCCGATAGTTACTTTAGTTGTATAATCATAAGGGAATGAGATATGGGACAGAATGAAATAAAGTTTACCCTGGTCGATACTAAAAAAGTGTGTGTATCAGGATTTCCCGAGTTGGAAGGAAGGGAAGGCTGCTATTTAGGGGAAGGTATGGCTATGTTCTGGGGAAAAGAATGGCGAAATTATGAGTTGTTTGTAGCCAACACCCACACTTGCAAAATCCGGAAATTGTCAACGGAAGGGGGAACCATGCTGGTGGACGACAGGGAGATTGACTTGGACCTGATAGCGAAGAAGTGCCCTCATGGGTATCGCAACGCCAAAGATAAGGTCCTGAAGTATGGGGGAGTGAACCGATACGGTGGCTTTGAAAAGGGGGTATGTGCCATTTCATGGATGTTGTATCCGGAGGGAAGATACTTTGCGGATTCAGACGGATTTGGGGGAGAAGACAATGAGGAGGAATGTGTGTATGCCATAATGGATACCCATCTTGATTTTATCGTACCTTTTCGTCCGGTAGACAATATAGAGAAGCTCCTGGAAGAGGTGAGAGCACACACTTGTGGATCAGAACTGTAGCGCGCTGTTGCATCCTGAACCATACTTCAGGGAGGAGAGGGATGCTGCTGTGGGGAGATGGTTCTGATAAAGGGATTGGGAGGAGCTGTTCGGTTATTAGGATGGAAGGGAGATGATCATGTGACAAAAAGAAGGCCTGATTTTGATAGATTTTGTGACATTTATTTATACATTTGTAAAAAATGTTTTATTCTCGTATTTAAAAGCTTGAGAGGACAGACAGAAGCTGTACTATGGAAAGGACCTTTTACAAGGTAGGGAGAATGAAAGGGTGTAAATGATGAGAAGCACAATCTATGGCAATCTGGGATATATTCACGAAAAACAAGACCTCGCGTTATGCCATTGTGGACGTAGAGGTAGGATTGAAAGACCATAAAATTCATGATATAGGGGCTCTTCGGCAGGACGGTGCCACTTTTCATAAGGCATCGAAGGAGGAGTTGCTTGATTTCCTGCGCGATACGGATTATCTCTGCGGACACAATATCATTCATCATGATGCGAAATATTTGTTTCCCGACAAGGCTTGTCGCTGGACACTGGTGGATACGTTGTATGTCTCGCCGCTGCTGTTTCCGGAGCGTCCTTACCACCGGCTGGTGAAGGACGACAAGCTGGTGTGCGACCAGATGAACAACCCGGTGAACGACTGCGAGAAGGCGCGCGACCTGCTCTTGGATGAGATGGCCCGGTGGAGTTCGTTGCCCGAAGAGAAACGGAAGGTGTTTGCCTCGTTGCTGAAGGGCAAGGAAGAGTTCGACGGGTTTCTTAGCCTGGTAAAAGCCGAAAAGGTGAGCTGGGGACTGGTGGGACTGATACGCCGCCTTTATGACGGGAAAATCTGTGCGCATGCCGATGTGGACATGCTGGTCCGGCAGTATCCTTGTGAGCTGGCTTATGCGCTGGCATTGATTGACACCACCGACCATCGTTCCGTGACGCCCGGATGGGTGCTTCGCAATTATCCGGAAGTGGAATATGTGATGAAGCTCCTGCGGCATACCCGTTGTGCGGAGGGATGTGCGTATTGCCGCAGCCAGCTGGATGTGCTGCGTGGCCTGAAACTGTTTTTCGGATATGACCAGTTCCGTACGTACGGGGGCGAACCGTTGCAGGAACGGGCGGCCCGGGCGGCGATAGAAGGGAGGTCCTTGCTGGCCATCTTTCCGACAGGGGGTGGAAAATCACTGACCTTCCAGTTGCCGGCGCTGATGGAGGCGCGGGCGGTGCACGGACTGACGGTGGTGATTTCGCCCTTGCAGTCGCTCATGAAAGACCAGGTGGACAACCTGGCCGACAGGGGGATTACGGATGCGGTGACCATCAACGGACTGCTGGACCCCATCACGAGGGCGCTTTCCATCCAGCGGGTGCAGGAAGGGGATGCTTCGCTGCTGTATATCGCTCCCGAGATGCTGCGCTCAAAGACCATCGAACGGATTCTGATGGTGCGGAATGTGGTGCGGTTTGTCATCGATGAGGCGCATTGTTTCTCTTCCTGGGGACAGGATTTCCGGGTGGATTACCTGTATATCGGCAAGTTCATTCAGGAGTACCAGCAAAAGAAGGGTTGCCGGACGCCGATACCGGTTTCCTGCTTCACGGCGACGGCCAAGCAGAAGGTGGTGCAGGATATCTGTGATTATTTCAAGCGGACGTTGAACCTGGACCTGGAGCTGTTTGCTTCTACGGCTTCGCGCACGAACCTGCGCTATTCGGTGATTCATGCCGAGACGGACGACGATAAGTATGCTAAACTGAGGGAGCTGGTGGCGGAATCCACGTGCCCGACCATTGTGTATGTGTCGCGTACCCGGCGCACCAAGGAGCTGGCTTCGAAGCTGACGCGCGACGGGTACAAGGCATTGCCTTTCAACGGGAAGATGGATTCGGACGAGAAGATTGCCAACCAGGATGCGTTCATGAGCGACCAGGTGCGCATCATCGTGGCGACGTCGGCCTTCGGAATGGGGGTGGACAAGAAGGACGTGGGACTGGTGGTGCATTATGATATTTCCGATTCGCTGGAGAATTATGTGCAGGAGGCAGGTCGGGCGGGACGTGACCCGCATCTCAATGCGCGGTGTTATGTGCTTTACAGTGACAACGACCTGGACAAGCATTTCATTCTGCTGAATCAGACGAAACTGAGCATCAGCGAAATCCAGCAGGTGTGGAAGGCGGTGAAGGACATGACGAGAAAGCGTATGCGGGTGTGCTGTTCGGCGCTGGAGATTGCCCGGAACGCCGGATGGGATGACTCGGTGTCGGACATCGAAACGCGGGTGCGGACGGCTTTGTCGGCACTGGAGCAGAGTGGTTACCTGGAGCGGGGGAACAATGTGCCGCATGTGTATGCCACCGGCATTACGGTGAAGAACATGGACGAGGCCCGGCAGCGCATCACGGCATCGGTCTTGTTTGGGCAGGATGAGATAGAGAAGGCGGTGAGAATCATTACTTCCCTGATTTCGCAGAAGTACATTGCCAAGGCGCAGGATTCGGGAGCGGAATCGCGGATTGATTACCTGGCCGACATTCTGGGGCTGACCAAGAAAGAGGTGGTGTCAGTGGTGGAACGGATGCGGCAGGAGGGTATCCTGGCCGACAGCAAGGATATATCGGCTTATCTGATGGATGCCGGTGATTCGGAACGGAGGGCCCGGATGTTTCTGGAGCGTTTTGCCAGGTTGGAACGGTATATCCTCAGCCACATTCCGGATGAGGCTCTGCGTATCTCGTGCAAGCAGCTGAATGACAATGCGGTGCATGAGGGCATCGACACATCGAAGGAGAAGGACATTCGGACGTTGCTTTATTTCCTGACCATCAAGGGGTATATCCGCAAGAAGGAAGATGCGGAACACCACATGGAGCTTAGCCGGCGGGCAGATATGGAATCGATTCTTCGGCGTGTGGAAAAGCGGATTGAGATTAGCCGGTTTGCCGTGGGATGGCTGTACAAGCTGGCAAAGGAGGGGGAAGTGCAGGATGCTGGGACCGAGAAGGCGGCCGTACAGTTCTCGGTGGTGGAGTTGCTGAACCAGTTGAAGACGGGTTCCCAGTCTCTTTTTCATCCGGGGGAAGAGTTGCAGCTGGAGGATGTGGAAGAGTCGCTTCTGTATCTGTCGAAAATCGGGGCACTCAAGTTGGAAGGGGGCTTCCTGGTGCTTTACAATGCCATGGACATCCGGCGTATCAAGGACAATAAGTCGCGCTACAAGCAGGATGACTACCGGATGCTGAACGAATTCTACAAGCAGAAAATCCAGCAGGTACACATCGTGGGGGAATATGCCAACCTGATGGTGAGGGATTATCAGGCGGCGTTGCAGTATGTGCAGGATTATTTCCAGATGGATTACAAGAAATTTATTGCCAAGTATTTCAAGGGGGAGCGGGTGAACGAGATTCAGCGCAACCTGACGCCGGAGAAATACAAGCAGTTGTTCGGCCAGCTGTCCAAGCGGCAGATGGAGATTATTTCGGACAAGGAGTCGCGCTGCATCGTGGTGGCGGCAGGGCCGGGAAGCGGGAAGACCCGGGTACTGGTGCACAAGCTGGCTTCGCTGTTGCTGCTGGAGGATGTGAAGCACGAGCAGTTGCTGATGCTGACTTTCTCCCGGGCGGCTGCCACGGAATTCAAGCAGCGGCTGATGGAACTGATTGGCAACGCGGCGCACTACGTGGAAATCAAGACTTTCCATGCTTATTGCTTTGACTTGCTGGGACTGATAGGCAACCTGGAGGAAGTGAAGAACGTGGTCGGGAAGGCGGCGGAAATGATTGAGCAGGGAGAGGTGGAGCCTAACCGCATCGGCAAGACGGTGCTGGTGATTGACGAGGCGCAGGACATGGGAGCCGAAGAACATGCGCTGGTGCGGGCGTTGATGCACCACAACGAGGAGATGCGGGTGATAGCGGTGGGCGATGACGACCAGAATATTTATGACTTCCGCGGATCGGATGCCGGGTACATGTTCCGGTTGATGCAGGAGCAGGGAAGCCGCTTTGTGGAGATGACCGAGAACTACCGGAGCAGCCGGCATGTGGTGGCTTTTGCCAATGAGTTTGTGAAGGGGATTGGCCGGAGGATGAAGACTTCGCCCATTGTTTCCATGCGGAAGGAAGACGGGTGGGTGACAGTGACCCGCCATTCGTCGGCTTGTATGTATCAGCCGTTGGTGGAGGAACTGTGTCGGAACCGGGGGGAAGGAACGACCTGTGTGCTGACCCAGACCAACGAGGAGGCGGTGATTGTGGTGGCGCTGTTGCGGAAACGGGGGGTGCGTAGCAAGCTGATTCAGTCGATGGAGGGTTTGCTGTTCTGGAACCTGGCCGAGATGCGGTATTTCCTGAAGTACATCACTAAGCGGGTCAGCACGCCGCTGATTCCGGATGACTTGTGGGAGGAGGCGAAGCGTGCCACTTTTGAGGCTTACGACGGAAGTTCGAGCCTGGCCTACGTGAAGCGTTGTGTGGAGGTGTTTGAGCAAATCAACCGGACGAAGTATGTGACGGATTTCAAGGAGTTCGTGTTTGAATCGTCGGTGGAGGACTTTTGCGACGTGTCGGGGGCGGATGTGGTGGTGTTGACCATTCACAAGGCCAAGGGCCGGGAGTTTGACGACGTGTACATGCTGGTTGCGGATGGCTACCTGAAGAATGACCATCTGCTTCGCCGCTATTATGTGGGCATCACCCGGGCCAAGAACCGGCTGTTCGTGCATACGAACGGGGATTTCTTTGCGGGTTTGAAAGCGGACGAGTATCGGGTGGACCCGCGGGAGTACGCGATGCCGGAAGAGATTGTGTTGCAGCTCTCGCACAAGGATGTGTTCCTGGATTTCTTCAAGTTCAAGGACCTCAAGCGGGTAGTGCTGTCGCTGAAAGGAGGAGACGCATTGGGTTACAGGGACGCTACCTTGTATGACGGGAAGCAGCGGCCCGTGGCCCGTTTGTCGCAGAGCATGCAGAAGAAACTGGCAGAATGGAAGGAGCGCGGGTACGAGGTGAAGTCGGCTTCGGTGCGGTTTGTGGTGGCCTGGAAACCGAAGGATGCACCGAAAGAGGAGGCGGAGACGGCTGTGCTGCTGCCCGACCTGGTGTTGTGCTTGTGATTTATTTTCGTTACCTTTGCTTCTATAACCCACAAAACCCCAAGAATTATGGACATACAAACAATACTATCCAACCTGAAGATTGACCAGTTGAACGCCATGCAGGAGGCCGCCATCGATGCCTGGAAAGACGGCAGCGACCTGATTCTGCTTTCGCCCACCGGCTCCGGGAAGACGCTGGCTTATCTGTTGCCGCTGGTGAGCTCGCTGAAGCAGGGAGTGGAAGGCGTGCAGGCCGTGGTGCTGGTGCCTTCGCGCGAACTGGCCCTGCAGATTGAGCAGGTGTTCAAGGCCATGGGAACCGGCTTCCCGGTGATGAGCTGCTACGGCGGACGTCCGGCCATGGAGGAACACCGCACCATGAAGGGCATCTCGCCGGCCGTGATTATCGGTACGCCGGGACGTATGAACGACCACCTGAACAAGGAGAATTTCGAGGCCGGCACGGTGCGTACGCTGGTCATCGACGAGTTTGACAAATGCCTGGAGTTCGGCTTCCAGGACGAGATGGCCGAGGTCATCGGCAAGTTGCCGTCGTTGCGCCGCCGCTTCCTGTTGTCGGCCACCGATGCGGAGGAGATTCCGCGCTTCACGGGGATGAACCGCACGCAGAAGCTGGACTTCCTGAATCCGGAGGAGACGGTATCGCAGCGCTTGAGGCTCTACCGGGTGACCTCGCCGGAGAAGGACAAGCTGGAGACGCTCTACAAGCTGCTGTGTACGTTGGGCAACGAATCGACGCTGGTGTTCTGCAACCACCGGGAGAGTGTGGACCGGGTAGGGAAGTACCTGCACTCCATGAAGGTGTATTGCGAGACGTTCCACGGCGGCATGGAGCAGGACGACCGCGAACGGGCGTTGTATAAGTTTCGCAACGGGAGCTGCCACATCTTCGTGTCGACCGACCTGGCGGCCCGGGGACTGGATATTCCGGACATCCGCAATGTGGTGCATTATCACTTGCCGGTGGCCGAGGACGGGTTCATCCATCGCAACGGACGTACGGCGCGCTGGGAGGCGGACGGAAATGCCTTCCTCATTCTGCATGCCGAAGAACGTATCCCCGACTATGTGCCGCAGCCGCTCGAGGAGTTCGCCTTGCCGGAAAAGACACCGCAGCCTGCCTTGCCGGAATTTGTCACCTTGTATATAGGGAAAGGCAAGAAAGACAAGATCAACAAGATTGACATCGTGGGTTTCCTCTCCAAAAAAGGCGGACTGGGCCGGGAGGACGTGGGTCGTGTAGACGTGAAAGATCACTATGCGTTTGCGGCTATTTCGCGGAAAAAGGCTAAACAAACGTTAAAACTCATACAAAATGAAAAGATTAAGGGGATAAAAACTTTGATAGAACTGGCAAAATAATAACTTTGTGTCACATCAGCCCTCCGGCGGTGAGGGCTGCTTCGCATTTTGCTATGTCGCGCGAGTGTCCTCCCTGCCATGGCTTTCCATTCTCGTGTCAATATGTTATCAAAAAGACCTTTACTTGCATAATTTGAAAGTTAAAATCCGATAAGCGTGTAAAATTATCACGAATTCTTTTGGAAGTCTCAAAATAATCACTAAATTCGCAAGTGTTAGCTAAAATGATTGTTTAACCAAAACAAACTTCCAATGAAGAAACATAATTTTAATGCGGGACCGTCTATTTTGCCTCGCGAAGTGATAGAAAAGACAGCTCAGGCTATTCTTGATTTTAATGGTTCAGGACTTTCGTTGATGGAAATCAGTCACCGCGCGAAAGACTTCCAGCCGGTGGTGGATGAAGCGGTTGCGCTGTTCAAGGAACTGCTGCATATTCCGGAAGGATACTCGGTACTGTTCCTGGGTGGAGGTGCAAGCTTGGAGTTCTGTATGGTTCCCTATAATTTCCTGGAAAAGAAAGCGGCTTACCTGAACACGGGTACATGGGCTAAGAAGGCCATGAAGGAAGCCAAGGCTTTCGGCGAGACGATTGAGGTGGCTTCTTCCGAAAAGGATGGCTACACGTATATCCCGAAGAATTACGAAGTGCCGGCCGATGCGGATTATTTCCATATCACGACGAACAATACAATCTATGGTACGGAACTGCATGCCGACCTGGATGTGAACGTGCCGATGGTGGCTGATATGTCGTCGGATATCTTCTCCCGTCCGGTGGATGTGTCCAAGTATATCTGTATCTACGGAGGTGCGCAGAAGAACCTGGCGCCTGCGGGTGTGACTTTCGTCATCGTGAAGAACGAGGCACTGGGCAAGGTGTCCCGTCATATCCCGACCATGCTGAACTATCAGACGCATGTGGACAAGGGTTCTATGTTCAACACGCCGCCGGTAGTGCCTATTTATGCGGCTCTCCAGACATTGCGCTGGCTGAAGGAACAGGGCGGTGTGGAAGAAATGCAGCGCCGTGCCAAACAGCGTGCCGACATGCTGTATGCGGAAATCGACCGCAACAAGCTGTTCCGGGGTACGGTGACGGTGAAGGAAGACCGTTCGTACATGAACATCTGTTTCGTCATGGCGGATGAATACAAGGAACTGGAGGCCGACTTCCTGAAGTTCGCTACCGAAAAAGGTATGGTGGGCATCAAGGGTCACCGTTCGGTAGGTGGTTTCCGTGCTTCTTGCTACAATGCCATGCCGGTAGAAAGTGTGCAGGCGCTTATCGACTGCATGCAGGAATTTGAGAAAATGCATTAATTGTTGTTATATCTGAGAATAAGGGCGTGGGAGATACAAAAACACGTCCTTGTTTTCTTTAAAATCGAATATTATGAAAGTATTGGTTGCGACAGAGAAACCGTTTGCCAAAGTGGCAGTAGACGGTATCCGGAAAGAGATAGAAGGTGCAGGCTATGAACTGGCTTTGCTGGAGAAATATACCGACAAACAGCAGTTGCTCGATGCGGTGAAGGATGCGAATGCGGTGATTATCCGCAGTGATATCATCGACAAGGAGGTGCTGGATGCGGCGAAGGAACTGAAAATCGTGGTGCGTGCCGGCGCGGGATACGACAATGTGGATCTGGAGGCGGCTACGGCGCACGGGGTTTGCGTGATGAATACCCCGGGTCAGAACTCGAATGCGGTGGCCGAACTGGCTTTCGGCATGATGGTGATGGCGGTGCGTAACTTCTACGACGGCAAGTCGGGCACGGAACTGAAGGGCAAGAAGCTGGGTATTCATGCGTATGGCAACGTGGGACGCAATGTGGCACGTATCGCCAAGGGATTCGGCATGGACATCTATGCATACGATGCCTACTGCCCGAAAGAGGCGATGGAGGCCGACGGCGTGAAACCGGTGGATTCAGCCGAAGAACTGTATGCCACCTGCAACGTGGTGTCTCTGCACATTCCGGCCACTGCCGAAACCAAGAACTCGATTAATTATGATTTGGTGAACCGGATGCCGAAAAACGGTCTGCTGGTGAATACAGCCCGCAAGGAGGTCATCAACGAGGCGGAACTGATCAAGCTGATGGAAGACCGTCCGGACCTGAAGTATGTGACCGACATCATGCCGGTGGCCAATGAAGAATTTGCGGCCAAATTCCCGGGACGTTATTTCTCTACGCCGAAGAAGATGGGTGCACAGACGGCAGAGGCGAATATCAATGCCGGCATCGCAGCGGCCCGTCAGATTGTGGGCTTCCTGAAGGATGGTTGTGAGAAATTCCGTGTAAATAAAAAATAACTCCTGTTTTACGCATAAATGAAACTGACGAGTGACGAACGGCATTTGCTGATTCCGTTGGGAATGGGCAGTTCCTTGCTGCTGGTGAATACGTTGTGCAGGTCGTTTCTGGATGACTTCTGGCAGGGTTTTCTGTGCGGTATGGCACTGGCATGTTTACTTTATGCGTTACGGACGTTGGTATTGTTTTTCAAACGAAATTTCAAGCATTATGGCAACAGTTAAACCATTTAAAGGACTTCGTCCGCCGAAGGAGCTGGTGGAGCAGGTGGCTTCCCGTCCTTACGACGTGTTGAACTCGGCTGAGGCCCGCGAAGAGGCGAAAGGCAACGAGAAATCATTGTATCACATCATCAAGCCGGAGATTGACTTCCCGGAAGGTACCGACGAGCACGACCCGCGGGTGTACGACAAGGCGGTGGAGAACTTCCGTATGTTCCAGGAAAAGGGCTGGCTGGTGCAGGACGACAAACCGTGTTATTATATTTATGCCCAGACCATGAACGGCAAGACGCAGTATGGTTTGGTGGTGGGGGCTTACGTGCCCGACTACATGAACGGAGTAATCAAGAAGCATGAGCTGACGCGACGCGACAAGGAAGAGGATCGCATGAAGCATGTACGGGTGAACAATGCGAACATCGAACCGGTGTTCTTCGCTTACCCGGAAAGCAAGGTGCTCGATGCGGTGGTGGCGAAATATACGGCGCAGAAGCCGGTGTATGATTTCGTGGCACCCGACGACGGCTTCGGCCATCAGTTCTGGGTGATTGACGGCGACAAGGACATCGCCACAATCACGGAGGCGTTCAAGGAGATGCCTTCGCTCTACATTGCCGACGGACATCACCGGAGTGCGGCAGCGGCGCTGGTGGGGGCTGAAAAGGCGGCCCAGAATCCGAACCACCGGGGCGACGAGGAATACAATTACTTCATGGCAGTGTGTTTCCCGGCCGAGCAGCTCACCATCATTGACTACAACCGGGTGGTGAAGGACTTGAACGGGCTGACGCCGCAGGAGTTCCTGGAGGCGCTGAAGAAGAACTTCGTGGTGGAGGAAAAGGGAACGGACATCTACAAGCCGGCGGCCCTGCATAACTTCTCATTATATCTGGATGGCAAGTGGTACAGTCTGACGGCCAAACCGGGCACGTACGACGACCACGACCCGATTGGGGTGCTCGACGTGACGATTTCCTCGAACCTGATTTTGGACGAGATTCTCGGCATTAAGGACTTGCGTTCGGACAAACGCATCGATTTCGTGGGCGGTATCCGCGGACTGGGTGAACTGAAGAAACGGGTGGACAGCGGCGAGATGAAGATGGCGCTGGCTCTCTATCCGGTGTCCATGAAGCAGCTGATGGACATTGCCGATACAGGCAACATCATGCCGCCGAAAACCACCTGGTTCGAACCGAAACTGCGTTCGGGATTGGTGATTCACAAATTGGAGTGAGATGCATAAGCTGGAGTGATAGATGCTCCTATAGAAAGAAATCAAGGGCTGTGGCCTCGTGAAAGAGGAACAGCCCTGATGATATATGTTATCATTTTTTCATCCTCTTGTTTTAGTCGTGTATTTCTTAGGGACGGCTGGAAACAAGAGGATTTTTTGTTGCCTTATTTCGGCAAGGTCACGGGGAACAGGTCGTTCGGACGGTGTTCGCGCAGGATGACCTGCTTCATCTGGTCCACGAGCTCCGGATGCTGGGCAGCCACGTCGTGGTCTTCGTGGATGTCGTCGGCCAGGTTATAGAGATGAGGCACGCCCTTCTTTACTACCATCTTCCAGTCGCCCATGCGGAGACCAATCTGGTCGGTTTCGTGGAACTCCCAGTAGAGGAAGTCGTGCGACTTCTGGATGGCGTCATTCCCCAGCAGGGTGGGGGCGAAGGAGATGCCGTCGAAACAGTCGCCTTCCAGTTTCTTGTTCAGGTATTTCTTCGGGAAACGCTTGTCGCCCACCAGTTCGCAGAACGTCGGCATAATGTCGTAGAAGGCCAGTTGATGGTCGTTCACGGTACCGGCTTTCACCTTGCCCGGCCAACGGACGATGAACGGGATGCGGATACCGCCTTCGTAGCACTGGCGTTTCAGGCCGCGCAGCTTGCCGTCGCGTCCGAAGAATGTCGGGTCGGCCCCGCCTTCTTCGTGAGGACCGTTGTCACTGCTGAAAATCACAATCGTATTCTCGTCGAGACCTTTTTCCTTCAGCTTGGCCAGGATTTCGCCCACGTAGGTATCCAGTCGGTTAATCATGCCGGCAAACTGGGCGTGAGTATGGTCGCTGGCATTGTAGCGGGAGCCGGCCTGTCCGCCCCAGGTCTTGTCTTCAAAGAATTTCTGCTTGTATTTCTTCAGGAGGGAGTCGTTGGGCTGGGCCAGTTCGGCGTGCGGAAGGGTATAGGTGAAGAAACCGTAGAAAGGCTGGGAAGCGTCCTGCTTGTCGAGCCATTCCAAGGCCTTGCGGTGAATGAGGTCGGCCGAGTATTGCGTACGCTTGAAGTAGTCATCGCCACTCATCGGATAGCGGATGTTGTCTTCTAGGATGATGCGGGTCACGGCCGTGTCGCCTGCAGCCCGGCTGTAACTGTTCAGGAAGTTCGGGTAGTAGAGGTGCGCCTGGAACTGGCACATGTAGCCGAAGTATTCGTCCACGCCGCGCTTGTCGGGAGTGGAGGTCGAGCCTTCGTAGCCGCCTGCCCATTTGCCGAACATGCCGGTGGTATAGCCGTTCTTCTTCATGATTTCCGGCAGGATGATGTGCTGCGGGTCGTAGGGTTCCTGTCCCGTCACGGCATATTCCTTGTTCTGTCCGTACCACACCTCGCCGCTCCAGTATTCCTTGTTGCCTCTCACGTGGCCGTGTCCACTGTGCTGGCCGGTCATCAGGCTGGCGCGCGACGGAGCACTCACGGGACTTCCGGCGTAGGCCTGGGTGAAACGCATGCCTTCGCGGGCCATCTGGTCGATGCAGGGAGTCTGGATGAAAGGTTGTCCGTAGCAGCCTAAATCGCCGTAGCCCATGTCGTCGCAAAGAATAAAGATAATGTTGGGTTTCTCGGAAGCGGGAGTGGCGGCTTGTGCATGAGGAGCAGCTAGGGCCGCCAGCCCCATGCAGTAAGTCAGTTTCTGTAATTTTTTCATGCCATTAGTTTCTTAAAGGGGTTAATGTTGTGGACAAAGATAGTGCTTTCGGGGCAAAGATGAGCGAAAAATCACTAAATTTGCGTCCTGAAAAAAGACAAAAGCCATGCAAGACGATACCTATAAGACCATTGGAGCGCGTGCCGAGGCCATTTATACCGAGAAGCGCAGCAAGTTTATCGCCATCGCGTTGCCGGTGCGCACCCTGACCGAAGTCAAGTCGCTCCTGGAGGAGTACCAGAAGAAATACTACGACGCGCGCCACGTGTGTTATGCTTACATGCTGGGGCCGGAACGGAAGGATTTCCGGGCGAACGACAACGGGGAGCCTTCGGGAACGGCGGGCAAGCCGATTCTGGGACAAATCAACTCGCACGAGCTGACCGACGTGCTGGTCATCGTGGTGCGCTATTTTGGGGGTATCAAGCTGGGCACGAGCGGACTGATTGTGGCGTACCGCACGGCGGCGGCCCTGGCGCTGGAGGAGGCTCCGGTGCTTGAGAAGACCGTCGACGAGGAGGTGGCCGTGGCGTTCGAATATCCTTTCATGAACGACATCATGCGCATCGTCAAGGAGGAATCGCCCGAGATTCTGGAACAGTCGTACGATATGGACTGCCTGATGCGGCTGCGCATCCGCAAGTCGATGATGGGTAAGCTCCGCGCGCGGTTGGAGAAGGTAGAGACGGCCCGTTTCGTGGATGAATAACAACCTGATGAGTCTGCACATCCGCCAATCGATGAGGAGGTAAGCTCCGTGCGCGGTGGAAGAAGGTAGAGACGGCCCGTTTCGTGGACGAGTGACAGCCTGCTGCGTCTGCGCATCCGCCAATCGATGAGGAGGAAGCTCCGCGCGCGGTTGGAGAAGGTAGAGACGGCCCGTTTCGTGGATGAATAACAACCTGCTGCGGCTTCGCATCCGTCAATCGAGGAGGAGGAAGCTCCGTGCGCGGCGGAAGGAAATGGAAACCGCCTATTTCGTGGATAAATAACGGGTAGATGGAATTGAAATCGGGATTTTTCTTCACTGAAAGTGCTGATTTTTTGCTGTTTCCTGCTGTTTTTTTAATAAATTTTATTACCTTTGTTCAAACCTTTTAATCTTTTCTTATGAAACATCTGGCTGGCCTTATTTTCTTTGTTTGTCTTCTTTTCGGATGCAGGGAGGAAGCAGATCGTGGCTTGGTACAGCCTGTGGAACAGTCGGTGGTGTCGGAAGAGGCAGCGCCGGACAGTGTGGAAGCGGTGCTCCCGTTTGAGCGCAAACCGTTGACGGGCGCCGACATCATTTTGGTCAAAGAACTGCTTTTCGACAAATATACCTTGAAGGATGAATATCCGTATCAGGACACGGTGCGCTCGTTCAAGTGGGACGTGATTCGCAAGTGTCTGGCCTTCATCGAGAACCTGCAATACGAGGCCGCCCGCTGGGCCGTTTTCCAGAACTACAAGAACCGGAACCAGGAAGCGCCGCTGGTGAAGAGCTATGTGCGTAACGTGTACCGCCGCATTGCCGATACGCTGGGCGTGGAGCGCTACCAGTCGGTGCCGCTTTACCTGCCGACCGATACGCTGGTGCCGGAACGCTACGGACGCGACGGGGCCTTGGTTTCCATGCGGGGCGAGAACGGAGGATTCTACCGGGTGTCGCCGGTGAGCATCGAGGGAGAATGGCTGGTGCCTCGCCGCTATGTCAAGTTGCTGGCCGACAGCACGGCGTTTCATCATGTGGTGGTGGTAGACCGGGGCGACCAGAACATCGCCACGCTGGAACGACTGGAAGAAGGTACCTGGGCCATCCGCAGCATGAATCCGGCCACTACGGGGATGCACCGTCCGCCGTATGCGCAGGAAACCCCTCTCGGCATGTTCGTATTGCAGGAGAAGAAGTTGCGCATGGTCTTCCTGAAAGACGGTTCCTCGGCCACCGGAGGCTATGCACCCTATGCAAGCCGTTTCACCAACGGGGCCTATATCCACGGCGTACCGGTCAACGTGCCGCGGACAGCCATGATTGAGTACAGCTGGTCGCTGGGCACCACACCCCGTTCGCACATGTGTGTGCGGAATGCCACCTCGCATGCCAAGTTCGTTTACGACTGGGCTCCGACGGAACGGGCACTGGTCATCGTAATTGAGTGATTTCTATAAAATTAACTCTCTTTCGGAATCGGAATGCCCGAAAAATCCGTACCTTTGCCGCCGAATATTCTTAGGTGGTCTATAATCATGCGAAATTCGAAATTGAAACTTATTTTCTCTGCACTTTTTCTGTCTTTCCCCTGCGCGTATTTCACGGCGGAAGGGGAGTGTGTTTCTCCTGAAAACCCGGCGGCTTCGGTGAAGGCAACCGACGAGGTGACGTCGCTCTACCACGCCATGCAGCTGGAAGGAGTGGTCAACTGGAAGGCGTTCAAGCTGGCAGTGACGGGCTACAACCGCATCAAGGGACGGAAACGTGAGGTGCTGACCCTGATTGATTTCTCGAAACCTTCCACGGAAAAACGGCTCTACGTGTTCGACATGAAGCATCGTCGGATGCTCTATTCGTCGGTCGTTTCGCACGGGAAGAACAGCGGAGGGAATTACGCCACTTCATTCTCCAATGAATACGGTTCCTATAAAAGTTCGCTGGGTTTCTACCTGACGGCCTCTACCTATCAGGGGAAGAACGGCTATTCGCTGGTGCTCGACGGACTGGAGAAAGGCATCAACGACCGGGCTCGTGAGCGGGCCATCGTGGTGCATGGAGCAGCCTATGCCGACCCGTCTGTCGCCAAGCGTGGCGGACGCCTGGGACGCAGTTTCGGCTGTCCGGCCCTTCCTACCTCCGTGGCACGTCCCATTATTGATACGATAAAAGGGGGCAGCGTCATGTATATCTATGCCGAAACCCCCTCTTACCTGGCCCAGAGTTCGATTCTGAGCGACTCGGATGTCAATGTTATCGTAAATCAATGATTTCCGCTTTCGGATACTTCTGTTTGTTGAAGCGGAACGTCGCATCGGGCAGGTTCACTCCCGTGCGGTAGGAAGAAATCTGAAACTCCTGTTTCTCGCCGTTCTGCAGCTGGATGGCAATGTAGACGGGCGAACCGTTTTCCTTTACATTCAGCGTGATGCTTTTCACATCCTGTGAAGCCTTGGGCGTGAGGATGATTTCCTGTCCCCGTTTGCCTTGGCGGGTCTTTTCACCCACATAGCGGTAGTTGAAGCTTTTCTTGTAGGTCGTCACCAGGGCATACGGATTGACGCTCTGCAATTCCTCCGGGGTAGGGGTGGACACGTTCACCTCTTCGTTCTGCTCCACGTAGCTCCATTGCGTCTTGCCGTCGAACCACGTCTGGATACCCCCGCTCTCCAGGTAAAACTTGTTGCCTTTCAGCAGCAGGTTGCCGCTTTGCGTACCTCCGAAGCTCAGGCTGATACCGCCCGCCTTCTGGTAACTCTCTGCCATCTTGTTCAAGATGCTTTCCGCTTTTGCGTCCTGCTGTGCTGCGGCCCGGCACAGGGCGATACCCATCAGCAGGATGACCAGAAAAATCTTTTTCATATCCAATCAGTTTACTAAGTTGTACGGATAAGGGCAGCCCGTCAGTCTTTCAGGCTGCTCATTCTCATTTGTAAGTCGTTTTCGTCCATGCAGAGCACGTCGCGCGCCTTGCTGCCGTTGGCCGGTCCCACGATACCCGCTTTCTCCAGCTGGTCCATGATGCGTCCGGCGCGGTTGTAACCGATGGAGAACTTACGCTGAATCAGCGAGGTGGAACCCTGCTGGTGGTAGATGACCAGGCGGGCTGCTTCTTCGAAGAGCGGGTCGAGACGGTTCATGTCCACATCGGCCGCACTGCCACTCGCTTCGGCATTCTCGTCCACGTATTCCGGCAGCATGAAGGCCGTCGGATACCCCTGCTGCTTGCCGATGAAGGCCGCGATGCGTTCCACTTCCGGCGTGTCGACAAAGGCACACTGCACACGCACCGGATCGTTGCCTTGCAGGTAGAGCATATCTCCCTTACCAATCAATTGCTGGGCACCCGGACGGTCGAGGATGGTACGTGAGTCCATCATGGAAGCCACACGGAAGGCCACACGTGCCGGGAAGTTCGCCTTGATGGTACCCGTGATGATGTTCGTGGTCGGACGCTGGGTGGCGATGATGGCATGGATACCCACCGCACGGGCCAGCTGGGCGATACGGCAGATAGGCAGTTCCACTTCCTTGCCGGCGGTCATGATCAAGTCACCGAACTCATCAATGATGATGACGATGTAGGGCAGGAAGCGATGTCCGTTCTCCGGATTCAGTTGGCGGTTGATGAATTTCGCATTGTATTCCTTGATGTTACGGCAGCCCGCACTCTGCAGGAGCTTGTAACGGTTGTCCATTTCCACACACAGCGAGTTCAGCGTCTGCACCACCTTCGTCACGTCGGTGATGATGGCGTCGCCGCCGTCGGGCAGCTTGGCCAGGAAGTGACGCTCAATCGGCGCATAGATGGCAAATTCCACCTTCTTCGGGTCGATGATGACGAACTTCAGTTCGCTCGGGTGCTTCTTGTAGAGCAGGGAAGTCACGATGGCATTCAGACCGACCGACTTACCTTGACCCGTGGCACCGGCCACCAGCATGTGGGGCGCTTTGGCCAAATCCACCATGAACACCTCGTTGGTGATGGTCTTACCCAGGGCCACCGGCAGGTCGTAGGTGGTTTCCTGGAACTTCTTGCTGGCCAGGATGGAACTCATCGGCACGATGTGCGGGTTGGCGTTCGGCACCTCGATACCGATGGTACCCTTGCCCGGAATCGGGGCGATGATACGGATACCCAGTGCTGAAAGGCTCAGGGCGATGTCGTCTTCCAGGTTGCGGATTTTCGAGATGCGCACCCCTTCGGCCGGCGTGATTTCATATAAGGTGATGGTCGGACCCACACTCGCCTTGATGGAACTGATTTCGATGCCGAAGCTGCGCAGCACCTTGATGATGCGGTTCTTGTTGGCATTCTGTTCCTCCATGTCGATGTCCGGCTCCTCGTTCTGGTACGTGTTCAGCAAGTCGAGGGTAGGGAAGTGGTAGAACTCCAGGTCCAGCCGCGGGTTGTACGGTTGGGTGAGGTCGCCCTTGTAGGCCTGGTCTTCTTCCTTGGTGTCGTTGCTCACCTCAAACGCCGGTTCCTCTTCAGGCTGTGCTTCCTTCCGGACCGGCTCCACCTCAAAAGGGTGGTCTTCGTCTTTTTCTTCCGGTTCAATGGGCAGGTCGATGGTCTTCGGCTGTTCGTCGGCCTCCTTCGGCATTTCCGGCTGAGCTTCCGGCTGGCTTTCCGGAGCCTTCACCGCATCCTCCGCTTTCTTGTCCGCTTCTGGTGCCTTGTCCTTCCGTTTGCGGTGCGTCCAGCTCTTCCAGAAACTTTCTTTCTTTTCTTCCTTCTCTTCTTCCGGCTCGGTCACTGGGACACTGACGACTTCCTCTTTCACGGGCTCCTGGCGAACCTTCGTTTCCACCTGCGGAGTGTCGGCAGCCGCGCCGTCCTCACGCTTCATCGTGGGATGCAGGGCCTTTCTCACCACTCCCATGGTCCGGCTGGTCAGTGCCACGGCGAAGCATACGGCCACCACCAGCAGCAACAGTATCAGTCCCGGTGCCCCGATTTGCGAACAAATCCAGCGGCTGATGTTGTATCCGTGCAGTCCCCCCGGATAAATAAAGGAGTCTTCAAACATACCTTCAAAGGCGAATCCCAGCGTGACGGAAAGCCAGATCATCACCGTGGCACACCCCACGAACCAGTAACGGATGCGGAACTGGTAGGCTTTCATCAGCTTCATGCCGGCCACCACCAGGAAAACGATGATGCAGTAAGCCGGTATGCCGAAGCAGTCGTTGATAAGGAACTGTGCCAGCTGGGCTCCCCGCGCTCCTGCGTAGTTCTGAATCCGGTTGCCGGTCTCCAGCAGTTCCGACGGGTTGGGATGCGTCAGGATGCTCTGGTCGTTTCCTCCGGTGAAAAAGAAGGAACTGAAGGCCAGCAGCATGTACACTCCGAAGATGACACACAGCAGTCCGATAACGAATGAAGTAGTCTCACTTTTCAACAGGGTCCATGTTTTTCCGGCCATGGATGCCGCCTTTGCGCTCTTGCTTGTATCTGTTTTTTTTGTTTGCATGACGATTGAAATTAGCTAAACATTCATGCAAATGTACGAATAAAACTAGAACTGAGAAATTTTTTTTATACCTTTGCGCTTCAATTAGCGTGATTATGGAAGAAAACAATTCACAAGTGATATTCGATAAAAATGCGGTCGAGTTTGTGACCGTGGCCGCCGAATTTTGCGGTTTTATGGAACGGGTTTCCGACATGAAGCGCCGTGATTTTGTCGACAAATCCCTGAAACTCTTACCTCTTTTATACCTGAAGGCTTCGCTGCTTCCCGCCTGTGAGCGGATGGAAGAATCCGACCCCGAGACCTTTGTCACCGAGACCGACTATGAGGTGGTGCGGAGTTCGGTCGCCTCTCTTCTGGGCGAATACGACGATTTCCTCGAAGTCTTCCTCGACGACATGGCCTACAGCGATACGCCCATCCATCAGAATATTTCCGAATGCCTGGCCGACATTTACCAGCCCCTCAAGGATTTCATCTGCGTGTTCCAGCTCGGACTGGAGCAGACCATGAACGACTCGCTGGCCATCTGCCGCGAACTGTTTGCCGAGTTCTGGGGACAGCGCCTGGTGAACGTGATGCGGGCTCTCCACGACGTGAAATACCGTCAGCTGGCACACGGCGAGGAAACGGAAGAAGAATCATCTCCCCTTTATGAAGACAACTGCACCGAAGAAGAATTATACAAAGGCCTGGACATGGGCGACGACGATGAATAACCCTCAAATGCGAATCGAATGGTAGAAATACAGAGCAAGATAGACAAGAAAATGGTTGCCGAACTGCCCAAAGTTTCTTTTCCCGGCCGCATTTTTATAATTTATACCGAGGCGGATGCCCGCAAGGCCATCGACTACCTCAACACGCATGTACTGGTGGGCATCGATACCGAAACCCGTCCGTCGTTCCGGAAGGGGACCGTCAACAAGGTGGCCCTGCTGCAGGTCTCCACTTACGACACCTGCTTCCTCTTTCGCCTGAACCACCTGGGCCTGCCCGACTTCCTCGAAGACTTTCTGCAGAACGACGTGCTGAAAATCGGCCTCTCGCTGAAGGACGATTTCGCCATGCTGCGCCGTCGCAACCGCAAGGACCCGCGCACCGGCAACTGGGTGGAACTGCAGGACTATGTCACGGCTTTCGGACTCGAGGAAAAGAGCTTGCAGAAGATTTACGCCCTCCTTTTCCACGAAAAGATTTCCAAGAGCCAGCGCCTGTCCAACTGGGAGGCCGACACCCTGACCGAGGCACAGCAGCTCTATGCCGCCACCGACGCCTGGGCCTGCGTCCGCATCTATGAATACCTGGAAGAGCTTCGCAGCACCGGCAAATACCGCGTGATACGTCCCGAAGCCCCCGAAAACATTCTCGACGATTAACAACTTAAACCATACAAATGAGCTACAAGAAAGTATTTCTCAAACCCGGGAAGGAAGAATCGCTCAAGCGTTTTCACCCCTGGGTCTTTTCCGGTGCCATTGCCCGCGTGGAAGGAGAGCCGGAAGAAGGTGAGGTGGTCGATGTCTATACCTCGAAGAAAGAGTTCATTGCCTGCGGACATTTCCAGATAGGCAGCATCGCCGTGCGTGTGCTGTCGTTCCGCCAGGAACCCATCGACCATGACTACTGGGTGCGCCGTCTGCAGGTGGCCAAGGACCTCCGCTGTGCCCTGGGCCTGATTGGCAATCCCCGCAACAACACGTACCGTCTGGTGCATGGGGAAGGCGATAACCTCCCCGGACTCATCATCGACGTGTACGACCATACCGCCGTCATGCAGGCACACTCTGCCGGCATGCACCTCGACCGCATGGCCGTGGCCGATGCCCTCGAAGAGGTGATGGGCGATGTCATCCAGCACATTTATTACAAGTCGGAAACCACCCTGCCTTTCAAGGCCGATTTGCTGGCTACCGAAAACGGCTTCCTCAAGGGAGGCAGCCCGGAGAACGTGGCCATGGAAAACGGGCTGAAGTTCCATGTCGACTGGCTCAAGGGGCAGAAGACCGGCTTCTTCGTCGACCAGCGTGAGAACCGTGCCCTGCTCGAACGCTATGCCAAGGGCCGCAACGTGCTCAACATGTTCTGCTACACCGGCGGCTTCTCGTTCTATGCTATGCGCGGTGGGGCCAATCTGGTGCACTCCGTGGACAGCTCCGCCAAGGCCATCGACCTGACCAACGAGAACGTGGCCCTCAACTTCCCCGGCGACACCCGTCACCAGGCCTTTGCCGAAGATGCCTTCAAGTTCCTCGACCGCATGGGCGACCAGTACGACCTGATTATCCTCGACCCGCCGGCCTTTGCCAAGCACCGCGACGCACTCCGCAATGCCTTGCGCGGCTACACCAAGCTCAACGCCAAGGCCTTCGAGAAAATCCGTCCGGGCGGCATTCTCTTTACCTTCTCCTGCTCACAGGTAGTCAGCAAGCAGGACTTCCGCAATGCCGTGTTCACCGCCGCCGCCCAGAGCGGAGGCAGCGTGCGCATCCTTCACCAGCTCACGCAGCCCGGCGACCATCCGGTCAACATCTACCATCCCGAAGGCGAATACCTCAAGGGACTGGTGCTCTACGTGGAATAACCCTCGTCTGGAACCGACATAAAAAAAGCTGTTTCCCGTGCGGACCCTCCGCCAGTGAAACAGCTTTTTCTGTATCCGGACCCCTGTCAGCCGAACAGCTTGCCCAGCAGTCCCTGTTTTTTCTTTTTCTTCTCCATGCGTCTTTCTTCCACTTCGCCCAGCTTCTCGTTCAAGGCTTCCTCCACCAGGTCGGCCAGCTTGATGCGGTTGTGGATAATCCGGTAGATACTTCCCCAGTCGAAAAGTCCGCCCAGGTTACGGTCGTCGATGAACACATCCGCCTTCAGCTTCCGCGAAAAGTGCTCGTGTCCCGACTTCTCCTCCGGATAATTCGTATTTACGGCATAAAACTCCAGTCCCCGCTGGCGGCAGAACTCCACCGCCTCTTCCAGTAGTTTGTCTTCTCTCACCGACCACAGAATCAGGCGGTGTCCCTCCCTTTGCAGCATCTTCAGTGTCTCGATGGCAAACGGAATTTCCTTGCCGATTTCCGGGTAGCGGTGTTCCACAATCGTCCCGTCAAAGTCCACAGCTATGATCATATTTGTTTCAGTTTAAGAAATGTACCTAAATATTCCGCTGCAAAAGTAGAAAAAGAAATGCAGAAATCCGTTGTGGATTCCTGCATTTTTCTTTCTCATATTCTGTTATGATACTTCTTCTGTTACTTTACCATCCGGATAATGGCCGCACGGCTCAGTCGCGGATTTTCGTGGAACATCGTGTCCACGCCGCCCTTGTGCTCCAGAATCAGCTGGTCCTTGTTCACTCCGTATTTGTCCACCAGCGTGTTGTACACGGCTTCCGCTCTCAGCTGGCTCAGTCGCTCGTTGAAGGCCTGGCTGCCCGTCTGCTTGTCGGCATAGCCCGTAATCACGAAGCGGTTTTCCGGATATTTCTTGATCAGGTGGGCATACGCCTCCAGGTTTACGGCCTCTTTCTGGCTCAGGTACGCCTTGTTGATGTCGAAGAAAGCCGTATATTCCATGGCATCCTGCAGCTTGTGGTCGGGGGTCATCACCGGTGTGGCCGGCTGCGACTGCCGTTTCTCTTCCTCCAGTGTGTTCACGCGGTCTCTCAGGCTCGCATTCTCTTCGTGCATCTGGCGAAGCTGGCTCTGTACGGCCTGCATTTCGGCTGCCGAGATGCCCGTGCCCTTGTTCCATCCTCTGGCCTTGAAGCGGTAGGTGGCACCCACCATCAGGGCTACCGAGCCTTCCATGTTCTTTCCTCCGCGGATGCCGTCCAGCACGTCGTTGTTCACCGTGCCTCGTGCTTCCAGGTTCAGGTCCCATGCGGAGTTCAGGCGGAAGCGGTTGATGAAGCCCACGGTACCGCTCAGCTCGTTGTCCTTGTGTTGGATGCCGCGCAGGTAACCGATTCCCACGTACGGGATGGCGTTGTACACCCGGTCCTCACGGTATCCGCAAATCAGGTTGGTCAGGTTCAGCATCACGTCGGTGTGCAGGTGAAGCATGCCCCATTTCGTGCGATACAGGTCTCTGTCCACGTGCTTGTAGGCAAAACCGCCGTCCTTGAGCGAGTAGCCCTTGGCCTGGTAGCCACCGAATCCCACACGCAGACTGATGCCCGGTGTGAACCATTTGCCTACGTTCACCTCAAAGGTCGGGGTAATCAGCTTGCCTGCCTTTCCCTTGCTGAAGTAGTCGCCCATGTACAGTTGCGCGCCTGCGTTGACCCCTGCAAACCAGTTGTCTCCGAACAGGTTGGTCTGTACCGTGTATTTTTCTGTTTTTTCTGCTTTCTCCTTGTTCACTGTCGTGTCTTGCGCGAACAAATGCATTCCTGTCATCAGTGCGATGCCCAGCATGCAAATTGATTTCATATTCATATCCTCAATAGTTTAGTAAAATTCGTTTCTGTTTTATCTATTGCGTCCCCTTCGGGAGGGAAGGGGACGCAAGTTTGAGAATATAACAAGTGACCGAATCAAAATGTTCGAGGCACAAGAAAAAAATTACTTCCAGAAAATGTAGCTTACGCCGAGGTTGGCATAAGGCATCAGGGAGAACTCTCCGTTGGTCAGGGTTCTGGCCCCCGGGATGATGGCTCCTTTGTATGCTCTCATGGCTTCTTCCGCAAAGATACCCCACCGGTCGTTTACCCGGATGGTTTCTTTCAGACCGCCCTGCATGCCGAAGTAGTCCTTTCTGGCCGCTCCGTGGTGTGTGTACAGGATACCGGCAAACCCTTCCACCGTGCAGATTCGTTCGCGGTTGTATCCCGCAGCCAGGGCCGTGAAGTCCACCATGTAGTCTGCGCCGAGGGTCAGCGGGTAGGTATGTCCTCCTCTGCCGTATTGGAGGTGTCCCACTTCCAGGTTCCCTCTCACGGACGCATACTGGCTGTATCTCCGTCCGTAGCTCAGGCTGAACTGTTGTCCCAGGTGGTGCATCATCTTCTTCAGTCTTGTGTCACCGATACGCATCGGGTAGCTGGCCCCTACGGCCACCGAAGCAAAGTTGTAGGGCTCAAAGAAGATGTCCTTCTTGTTCACGTCTTCTGCCCGTCGTCTGTATTGCACACCCATTTCCACGCTCAGGTTCTGCATTCTGCGGTCCTGGCTCTTTCTGCCGCCCACGAACGTCTGTGTGTAGTTGTTCCGGCTCCAGCGGGCCTGTCCGAACACGCCGATGCGGTCGTTCACGGCATACAGCAGCTGTCCGCCCGCCGTAGGGCCGATGAAGGGACGTACTTTCTTGGCATACGTTTTTCCTCGGTGGGCCACGCCACCCACTTCCACACCGCCGGTCAGGTTGACCTCCAGTTTGGGGTCGGTCACGCCGCAGTTGAACAGGCGGTTCAGGTTCAGCATTCCTTCCAGGCGCAGGCCGGCATACACCTCCTTGCGGGTATCCATCTTGCCGTCATCGGGCACCGTCCGGTGAAGACCTCCGAAAATCGTACCGCGTACTCCCAGCGGCAGGAACCATTTTCCGATGCCTATACCCATCGCCGGTCCCACGGGTTCCAGCAGACCGTTCATCTGCGGTGCCCGGCGGACTCTGGCTGAGTAGTCTCCCTGAATGCCCACATAGAATTCGTAGAACAGGTTGTCCAGCACGTCCGCGTTGGGGCGGGGCAGGTTGTCCATCGGGATGCCCGTAAAGCGGTAGGTCAGTCCCACCACAGCCTGTGCCCCGAGGTCGTATTTCTTTTGGGAATCTCTTCCGTCAATGCCGTCGGTAAAGAGGTTGAGACGCGGTTCGGCAAACATCTCCAGGTGGCTGCCCAGCAGGTAGCTCACGTGCAGCCCCCCGAAGAGGGCCCCTGCATAATGCCGGCTGTCGTCCTTTGTCAGCTGGGTCGTGTATCCCCCCAGTCCGATTACCGTTTCCACGTTCCAGGCCGTCCGGTCGTTGTAGCCCCACACGTAATCCATGATGCGGAAGAGGTGGGCAATTTCCACGCCGCCCCGTTTCATCTGTTTGTTCTGTGCGCCCTCCAGGGTCAGGCGGTAGCTGTTGAACGAGGTGACATCCTTGGTCAGAGACACCCCGAATTCCTTGCTCATCGGCATCCAGGACCCTTCACCAGCCAGTTTGCTGGCCCCGCCGAAAGCCGAGACCGACACGTTCCGTCCTTTGGCCTGCGGGTCCACCTTTCTGCCCTCGGGGATGTATCGTTTCTGGCGGATGTAGTCCATTGCATTGAAGAAATTCGCCTTCGTACTGTCGTTCGCTTCTTGTGCAGTCATGTGGCCGGGCAGGACGGCACATGCGCAGCAGGCCGCCGCGATATAATAATTCTTGATCGATTTCATGATGTTATTACTGATTGTTGTAGATATCCAGCGCTGTCTCTATGATATCCTTGTTGAACTCTCCGTCATTTTGTGCCTTGGTAATCATCTTGGCATCCTTGTTGAAGCAGCTCACCAGGCAGATGGCTGCATCCGTCAGGCCGGCGTCGCCTTTCCGGGCCGCTACCACCGCCTTCAGGTACCAGGTCACCGCCTTGTCGGCCGGCATTTCCTCTAAGGCCTTCTCCGCCTCGTCGTTGCCTGCCGGTGTTTCCAGGGCCAGATTCATCACCACCCGGTTCTGTACCGACGAGTTACAGATGGTTTCAAACGTCCGTTGGGCCCGTGCCCGTTCTTCGGGTGTGTCTCCCCCCTGGAAGTAGCCTCCCATGGCCCAGGCATACGCTTTCACCAGGTCATATTCCGTATATTCGTCGGGAATCAGTTTGGCCATCACGCTGGCATTCTCGAAGTCGCCCGCCTTGATGTACATGCACAGCTGGTTCACCACCACTTCCACCGGGTTGATGATTTCCGTTCTTCCCGTGTCGATGTTTCTCCGTTCATAGTTCACGGTGAAAATCGTGCGGTTGATGAGCGGTTCCAGCACCTTCGTGTCGATGGTGTCCCGTTTCAGGTACTG
Organism: Bacteroidaceae bacterium; assembly: GCA_902362595.1. Taxonomy (GTDB): domain Bacteria; phylum Bacteroidota; class Bacteroidia; order Bacteroidales; family Bacteroidaceae; genus Phocaeicola; species Phocaeicola fibrisolvens. Next base: position 58,786 of record CABIXF010000022.1, read on the forward strand.
CACCGCCAGCGTGTTGCCGGCCAGCACCCACGGACGCTTCATTTCCAGCGATTCGTCGTACGCCTTTCGTGCCACGGCCTCAATTTCCCGGTCGTCTTTCAGCAGTTGCAGCAGCTTCCAGTATTCATAGCGGGTGTACGTACCCTTGAGTCCCTTTTCCCGGTAGGCCTGCATCACCTCCTCGTCGTTCGGTTCGCGGTAGATGTCGTAGCGGCACAGGTACTTCACTTGTCGCAGTCTCTCCAGGTAGGGCACAATCACCTCCCGGTATTCCGGGAAGGCTCTGACGCGCTGTCCCTGTTTGTCCATCTGTTCCGGCAGGGCTTCCACCACTTCCCGGATGCGGCGTGACAGGTCGGTCAGGCTGTCCTGTGCCAGCAGGTCGGCCACGTCGTTCCACGAAGCCACCTCTGCCTGCGGGTTTTGGTATGTCCGTTCGGCCACGCTGCGCGGCAGGCTGCCGATTACTTCCTGCTGGATTTTCAGCATACGTTTTCTCGCCAGGGCCAGGTTCTTTTGGTATTGCCCTTCCGGCGAGGAGGTACCCATCACGTGGAATTCCCTCAGCATGGCTCCCGGTTCGTTCAGAATCATTTTCAGTTTCTCGTCAATCAGCTGCAGGTTCTGCCGGTTCTTCGGGTCGTTGGTCAGTTGGTCCGAGTTGATTTCGAAGGTCAGTTCCACCTTGTCTTCCGTGTTGCGCTTTTCCACCTGTGCCTTTTCCGCGTATTTCTGGAAGTCCAGGTCTTTGGCCAGCAGGTCGTATTCCAGGAAGCCCAGCGGCCGCTTGTTCTCGCACGTATTAATCTGGTACGTCTTCCGGAACGGTACCCGGCGGTAAGTCTCTATGCTGAAATCGGCATAGCAGCTGTAGCTCCCGTTGGGGTCGGGCACGGTCAGCGTGTCCTGCCATTCGATGGTCATCCGGTCCGTGGTCAGCGGGGTGTCATTGACGAAGCGTGCCAGCGGGTCCCGTGACAGGTCGTATCCCATCAGTCGGGTTTGCGTGCGGTGGAATTCCTTTCCGTCGTACACCAGCGGCTTCAGAAACCCGATGGTGTCGTTGGTCGCGCAGTTCAGCACATACGGCTGGATTACCAGGCGCGAATACGTGTTTCCTTCCCGCCGCGGCACCACAAACGTGTTGTACGGATAAAACCGGTTGCCCATCAGGCGGCTGGCCTTCGGTTCCGGCTGAATCTGTTTCAGTTCTCCGGTCACAGTTACCTCCTGCAGCTGGATTCCTCCGTCCACCTCGAGGTCAATCTTCATCCGGTTGTTCACTTTCTCCAGCACCGACTTGCTCAGCCCCGGTTTGAACACCAGGGCGCCGTTGTCGGGCACCAGAATCTCGTAATACCCGTTGGCATCCGTTTCCACCCGTTGCCCTTCGTCCAGAAAGAGGGACATGTTCAGGTTATCCTTGTCCAGGTTTTCTTGCAGGTCTTCTGCCTCTGCCACTGTCTTGCAGCTGTAGATGTACACCGCGGCGTCCGTGAAAGGCACCTTCTTCTTGTTGGCGATGTTGTACACCGTGCCGCTTACCTTAATCATGCGTTGCGCCCATCCGGCCACCGGAGTCGCCGTGAGCGTCGCTACCAGTATGTATTTACCTATACCCGATATCAATTTCTTATCCATAAGTCCAGATTGTTTTTAGAACACATAGCTGCACGTCACAGCCACCTCTGTCGGTACGTACTTCATTCCCTTTGCGTTGTATTCCGCCTTGTTCATATTCGTACCTTCGGCGTACTTTTTCTCTCTGTACCACATCACGCCGACTCCGGCCGAGAATTCCAGGTTGAAGTGTTTGCATAGCGGCCATGCATACCCGTAGGTCAGTCCCGGTCCTGCAGCGTCTCCGCGGTGCGTGGTTCCTTCGTGCGCTACGAAGTACCTCATTCCGCTCACTGACAATCCGACAAACGACCGTGCCATCGGCCTTCCCGATATCCAGTATCTGATTTCCGCCTGCGCTCCTTTGAGCTGCACGTCCAGCGGGTTCTTGTTCAGCCCGTAAAACACAGTCCCTTCCAGGCTGAACCGTGGAGCTGTCACCAGTTCCACCGAGAGATTGGGTGTCAGGTTTCCCCAGAGCAATGCATTGGTTTTCACCGCAGCCAGTTGGGCTTGAGCCGCACCGCTGCCGGCGAGCAGCATCCCTCCCAGGACCCCCCACCTAGTTAACCTTTTCATAAAATAAATTCTTGTTTTGTTTTGATTTATGTAGTTTTCGTTAAGTTCGTTTCGGTGCCGCGTACTGTCTCAGTAGGCATTCTTTTCGCCATGCAGCGCATTGGCCACGGTCTTGTAGATGATGAACAGGTCCAGTCCGAACGTCCAGTGTTCGATGTACCAGATGTCGCCGCGGATACGTCCCTCCATATCCTTCAGCTCTTTCGTTTCGCCGCGGTAGCCCGTCACCTGGCTCCAGCCCGTGATGCCCGGCTTCACGAAATGCCGCACCATGTACTTGTTGATTAGTTTCGAATATTCTTCCGTATGCTTCAGCATGTGCGGGCGCGGGCCCACGATGCTCATGTCGCCTTTCAGCACATTGATGAACTGCGGCAGCTCGTCGATGTTCGTCTTGCGCATGATGTTTCCCCAGCGCGTCTTGCGCGGGTCATCCTTGGTGGCCTGCAGCGTATCCGCCTGGGCATTCACCTTCATGCTGCGGAACTTGTAGCAGTAGAACTCCTTGTCGTTCAGTCCGTTTCGTTTCTGCTTGAAGAACACCGGCCCCGGCATCGTCAGCTTCGTGATAATCGTCACGATAATCAGGATGAAGGGGAAGAACGTACACAGGAAGAGCAGGGAGAACACGATGTCGAACGTCCGTTTCAGCATCTTGTTGCCTGTCCGGCTCAGCGGGTCCGGCCGCAGGCTCAGGAAAGGCACGTTGCCGATCATGTTGAAGTACACCCGGTTGTGCAGGTAGTTGTAGATGTTCGGCACGCTGTAGAAGTGCACCAGGTGGTTCTCGCAGTAATTGATAATCGGCCGGATGATGGCGTGTTCCCGCGAAGGCAGACAGCAGAACAGAAAGTGCGTGTTACCCTCTTTCTCCAGCCATGGGATTGTTTCCTGGGGCGTGCCCAGGTACGGGCATTCTTTCGGGAAATCCGGGTTCGGCTGGAAGTCGAAATACCCTTTCACCCTGAATCCGGTCCAGTCCTGGCTTGTCAGTTCGTAATACAGTTCCCGGTTGTTTTCCGAGCTGCCCACCAGCACCACGTAGCGCACATTGCCTCCTTTGGAGCGGTATTCTTTCAGCACCCACCGGGCCAGGATACGGAAAACGGCCAGGCAGACAAACAACAGCAGCAGAAAGCTCAGGTAGAAGAACGACCACGTATCCATGAACTTTCCTACGCCCAGGATGATGCCCGACATGATGCCGAAGAACACCGTGCTCCGGAGCACCTTGCCCAGAATCTGGTAGGCAAACACCTTCCGGCGGTAGAGCACGACGCCGATTTGCATGCCCGAAATGAAATAACATAACATTACTGTCAAAATCACCTGCAAGTGGGGTGCCATCAGAGTGTTGTGCCACGGCGTGTTTTCCGTCGCGAGGAACAACAAATCGAACAATCCTCCTGTAATCAGTGTTTCTATGGTTACAATAAACAGATTTACCCAACCATTGTACGAATCATATTTTGTTCTCATACGCAGTTTGTAATTTTTAGTGTATTAGTCAGATTGGCTGCAAAGTAACAGATTCTTTGGAGGATTTCCAACGAAATGATTAAGAAGTTTTGCCCAAATGCATATTCCGGAGCATACCCGTTCACATTCCGGTAGCCTATAAAGCATAAAAATAGCCTTTAAAAGCACAATTTTATATCCGTTCATC
>CABIXF010000023.1 GCA_902362595.1 Bacteroidaceae bacterium
TCCCTAAAGATACGAAAAATTAGGGAGACGGGCAAGTCCTGACTGAGCGAAGTTTGGGCTTGCCCGATTTTTTTGCAGGCACAAAAAAGGCCATCTCAAATTATATTTCAATTTGAGACAGCCTCTTTTTTTGTGCCCGTAAGGGAACAAGAGATGCCGTAAAATTCCCTTTTATTTCTTTGTGTCTTATGGGTTCCTATTGATTTTATTGTATCTTTGTTTTGGTTTTTAAATATGTTTTTATGGATACAATTCTACCCTATGCACTGTTGTGCTTCACTTCCTTTTTCACATTGACAAATCCTCTGGGCACGATGCCGGTATTTCTGACCATGACCAACGGACTGGGAGAAAAGGAGCGTCAGCATATTGTGAAAAGAGCGACGATTATTTCTTTTATCATACTGATTGCATTTACTTTTTGCGGACAGTTTCTCTTTAAATTCTTTGGTATCTCTACCAACGGATTTCGTATTGCGGCGGGTATCATTATCCTGAAAATCGGATATGACATGTTGCAGGCCCGTTATACCAATACGAAGCTCAAGGACGAGGAGATCAAGGCGTATGCGGACGATATTTCCATTACTCCGCTTTCTATCCCCATGCTGTGCGGACCGGGTGCCATTGCGAACGGCATTATAATGATGGATGATGCCCACACCTGGAGTCTGAAAGTGACCCTTGTGTCGGTGATTGCAGTGGTATATATCCTTACTTATATTATATTGCGTTTGTCTACCAGATTGGTCCGAGTGATTGGAGAAACTGGAAATAACGTCATGATGCGTTTGATGGGATTGATTCTGATGGTCATTGCCGTGGAATGCTTCGTGGGAGGAATGAAGCCGATATTAATCGATATTATTCAGGAAAGTCGTTTCTGACCGATAATTTATTGGAATTTATATTTTAAATCCATTAAATCATAATAAATGTGTAATTTTGGCTGATATTTTGTAATTCTCTTTGCATTTTCAGATTAAATGATTATATTCCAACCGAGAAAGGATTTTCGGTACCTTCTTTTTATTAACTTTTAAAATCTGATTTTATGAAAGTGCTATTGGTCGGTCTGGAACGTGTCGGAAAGCTGTTCTCTATGGAGTCTCTTTTTAAGAAGAAACTCACCGAAGCTGACATGACCGATGTGGAGGTGGTAACAGCTGAGATGACGGAATTTGGTTCTCCGGGAGGGAGAAAGTTGGAACGGAACATGAACGAAGCTTTGCGCGATGAAGCGGACTTCGTGGTAGTAATGGAGCCGTGGCAGAAAGATTTGCTGACTCGCTTCATGGATTATCGGAATTGGCATAAGATTCATCTGTTTGCGGATATCTGCAAACGCAAGCCGAAAGACATGCCATCCTGCGATGTAGATTTTGGCTACAGGAGCATGAAAGAGGAGATGAATGACGGATGCCGGAATTTATTGGAAGGATTGAAAATGCTTTTGAGAAAGCGCGAGTCAGATTCATCAGACTTGGCTATGATTTAAGTACAACAATGGTTGTGAGGATTTGAGTGGAAAGGCCCTGAATATTTGCTATTCGGGGCTTTTCTGTGTTTAGAAGAATTCCAGAACGAAGGTGGTATTCCATCCGTTGGTTTCTGCTTTCAAGAGGCTGATGCTGCCGTTGGAGAGTTTCATAATCTGTCGGGAGAGGGAAAGACCGATTCCGCTTCCTTCCTTTTTGGTGGTGAAGAAGGGGACAAAAATCTCTTCCGCCTCCTGTTCGGGGATGGCAGGGCCGTCGTTGCTCACGTAGACAAGGATGTGCTCTTCCTTGGTGGAGTAGGCGCGGATATGGATTTTCCCTGTACGTTCTCCGATGGCTTGTACGGCATTTTTTATCAGGTTGATGAGCACCTGCCGGATCAGGTTCGGGTCGGCATAGAGCATCAAGTCTTCAGGCTCTATTTGAAGGGTCAGTTGTATGTGGGAAGGGATGAGATGGATACTTTCTATTTGTAGCAGAAGTTCTTTCAGGTAGAAAGGCTCCGGAGAGGGTTTCTGGAGCGAAGAGAACTTCCGGTAGCTGTCTACAAAGGATATCAATCCGGTGGACGTTTCGTGAATGGCACGGATACCTTCGTAAATAGGACTGTTCTTCACGTCTTTCCGTTGCAGAAAAGTTTCGCTTAGAGAAGAAATCGGCGCGATGGAGTTCATGATTTCGTGTGTCAGTACCCGGGTCAGTTTCACCCATGATTCGAGCTCCTTGGCATCCATCTCATTCCGGATATCGTTTAGGGTCAGAATTTTGACCGTATTTTCTCCCAATTGCATCACGGACGCCCGGACCAGCAGTTGGACTTCCCCTTTGGTTGTGGTATATTGCAGGTTACAGCGTTCGCCGGCAGGCAAGGAACCTAGCAGTCCCGGGATGTCTTCTCCGTAGCGTTCCAGTTGCTGAAGGGTACCGAGAGCCGGGATACTGAGCAGTCGTGCCGCAGCCGGATTGCTTTGGATAATTTTGTTCTGTTCGTTGAGTACGATGATGCCGGAACTGATGCCCGAGAGCACCTGCTCATAAAACCGTTCCCGCTGTTCCATTAATTGTTTCTGCTCGCCCATCATCGACCCGAATTCATTCAGGGTATTCTGCAGGATGCGTTCACCTCCGATGAAGCCGTGCGTAGGCAGCCGGAAGGAATAATCGCGGTTGCGGATGGCTTCCAGCATGAGCCAGCTTTTTTCCCGTAATTGTTTCTGACTGGAATAAAAGAGAAAGATGGCGAGGATGACCAGACAGGCTCCGATGACGATGCATCCGTTTTCATCTTCACTTATCCCTAAGGTTAGCAGGACCACGCCTGCTGTGAGGGAGACAATTCGTGTCAGCGGAGAAGAGAACCATTTAGATGCCATGGCGTTTCATTTTGTTGTACAGTGTCTGCCGTGTAATGCCCAGTTGTGCCGCTGCCTGTGACAGGTTGCCGTCGCATTGTTCGATGGCTTTCTTGACGAGGTTCTTTTCCATCTCGTCCAAGGTTTGCAGCGGAGTATCTTCTTTCGTTTCTTCTTGTGCGTTCGGGGATTCCGGGGCAGGAACGTCGGATAGTTGCAGGTTGTCTGCTTTCAGCAGGTTACCGTCCGAAAGAATGACTGCCTTTTCGATAGTATGCTGTAGCTCGCGGATATTTCCGTACCAGGGATAGTTTAGCAGGCGTTGTTCCGCATCTGTACTGAAACCGGTCAGCGTGCGCTGGTATTGCAGGTTGTACTGTTCCAGGAAACGTTGTGCCAAAGGCAGTATGTCTTCCTTCCGTTCACGAAGTGATGGAATGTGCAGGTGGATGGTATTGATGCGGTACAGCAAGTCTTCGCGGAACTCTCCGTTGTGTACCATTTCATCCAAGTTGCGGTTGGTGGCACAAATCAGTCGGATATTGGTAGGTTGCGGGGTGTTGCTTCCCACCTTGATGAAATACCGCTTTTGGAGTACCGTAAGCAGTTTGGCTTGCAGGTGATAAGGAAGGTTGGCTATTTCATCGAGGAACAGTGTACCGCCGTCGGCTGCCTCAAAACGTCCGATGCGGTCGGTATGGGCGTCAGTGAACGAGCCTTTGACGTGACCGAACAGTTCACTTTCAAACAGTGATTCGGTGATGGCTCCCATGTCGACTACTACCATCGGCCCGTTGCGTCGGGGAGACAGGCGATGGATTTCGCGGGCCAGCATGTCTTTTCCGGTTCCGTTTTCTCCTGTAATTAGGATATTGGCATCGGTAGTGCTGACCTTCTCTACCAGTAGCCGTAACGGGCGGATGACGGCTGAATTTCCCCAGTACATGGTCGATTTCTCATCCGGTTGTGCGGCCTGTTTTCCTTTCTTGTCATTTCCATGCCCCTTTGCGTAAGCCTCCTGCAAGGTCTGTACCAGTTTGGCATTGTCCCAAGGCTTTACCACGAAGTCGGTTGCCCCGTCTTTTAATCCGGTTACCGCCAGATTGATGTCAGCGTAGGCCGTAAACAGTACCACTTGAATCTGAGGACGTAGCCGCTTGATCTCACGTAACCAGTAGAGCCCTTCATTCCCGCTGTTAATGCCGGAAGAGAAATTCATGTCGAGCAGTACTACGTCCACCGCTTCCCGTTGCAGGAGGGAAGGGATGGTGACCGGAGAATTCAGCGTAATCACCTGCTGGAAATATTCTTCCAGAAGATATTGCAGAGAAGTAAGAATGTTACGGTTGTCGTCTACTACGAGTAAAGTTCCTTGTTTTGCCATCTGTGATTGAGATTTTATGACAAAAATAGGAATTTTCGAGGGGAGGGCATAAAAAATGTCTAAAAAATACGGACAGTGACAAAAAATTAGACACCGATTGTCAAAAAATTAGACACTTCGATTTTAGGCGAATATTGTATCTTCTTGTGAATGAGTGTAATAACTTTTTGGCACGATATTTGAATAGGATTTGGCAGATAAACGATTACGATATGAACAAAAAGAATTTATTACACATCACGCTTTTCCTTCTTTCCGGTTGGATGGGGCTGGAGGCTGCGGCGCAGGAGGTTTGGAATGTAGACCGCTGCATGAGCTATGCAGTGGCGCACAACCGCACCGTCCGTCAGCGGGAACTGGAGGCCGACAATGCCCGGATGGACCGTATGAAAGCCATTGGCAGTTTCTTGCCGGGAGTGAGTGCAAGTACTGGCATACAATATAATTTCGGTCGTTCGGTAGACCCGGAGACCAATACCTATAACACCGTGTCTACTTTCAACAATGCCTATTCGATGGAGGCTTCCATGCCGATTTTCCGTGGCGGAGGACTGGTGAACGAGGTACGACGTTCAAAGGCTGCCTGGTTGATGGGCAAAGCTGCCTGGCAGGAATCTAAAGATAACACCGCATTGGAAACCTTCCAGGCGTATATCGATGCCTTGTATTGCTACGGTACTCTGCGGCTGGCCCGCAAGAAACTGGTGGAAAGTGATTCGTTGTTGTATAAGACCCGCCGTCAGGAAGAGCTGGGATTGAAAGGGCTGGCCGATGTGGCCCAGATGGAAGCCCAGCAGGCCACCGACAGTTACAACCTGACGCACCAGAGGAACCTGTACGAAACGGCCTTGCTGACCTTGAAGCAGAAAATGAATTTTCCGGCAAACGATACGTTGCAACTGGATACGGCTGTACTCGACACACAGACACTTCATTATATTCAACTGACTCAGGAGCAGGCGGACGATGTGTTCCGCATCGCCCTGAAGGTCAATCCTACCCTGCGTCAGGCGGAGCTGAATGCGAAGGTGGCTGATATGCGCCGCAAGATTTCCTGGGCCAATGTGGTACCGTCCATTACCTTGTTCGGCGGTATTTCCAGTTCTTATTATAAGGAATTGCATTCCACCTCCTATCCGAATTTCCGCACCCAGTTCAACAACAATTTCGGTTCCTACGTGGGTATCAGTATGAGTATTCCTATCTTTAACCGTCTTTCGGGAGTGACCGGGTTGCGGCAGGCAAGAAACAATTACCGCATTGCCTGCGAGCAGTACGAGTCGCAGAAGGAAGAATTGCAGAAGCTGGTGCTTCAGGCCGTACAGGACCGGGAAGGGTATTTGAAAGAGAGTATCCAGATGGAGAAGAAAGTCAACTCCGATTCACTGGCCTATCATGTCACCCGCCGGAAATACGAAGAAGGATTGATGACCTCACTCGATGTGCAGAACAATGCGGCCACTTTGCTCGAAAGCGAGACCAAGTTGTTGCAAAGCAAATTGACCTACCTGATGAAATGCCGTCTGGTGGACTATTATAAAGGAGAAGAAATTATTCGCGGGCTGGAAGAAAACGCTAAAAAGGATTGATAAAAAACGACGAGATTATGGATATACAGTTAGAAAAGAAAAAAGGAATCCAGAAGAAACACCTTCCTTATATCGCAGGAGGAGTGATTGTACTTCTGTTGTTGGGGTGGATTATTTTCGGCAATCATGCTTCTACGTTGAAAGTCGACGGCAAGTCACTGAACATTGCCGATGTGACCTATGGCAAGTTTAATGATTATATCCGGGTGAACGGACAGGTGCAACCGATTTCCGTGGTACAGCTCAGCCCCGAAGAAGGAGGTATCGTGCAGGAGAAGGTGGTGGAAGAAGGAGCGCACGTGAAGAAAGGCGATGTGATTCTCCGTCTGAGCAACTCCAACCTAGACTTGCAGATTCTGAATGCGGAATCTGAACTGGCAGAGAAACAGAACCTGCTCCGTAACACGCAGGTCACCATGCAGCAGGACAAGCTGAACAACGAAACGGAGAAGGTGCAGCTCGACATTGATACCCGCCGCAAGCAGCGTACGTACCAGCAATACCAGCGCTTGTACAAGGAACGGCTCATCAGCCGCGAGGAATATCTTCAGGCCAAGGAAGACTACGAGGTGGCTCAGAAGAAGCACAAGCTGATTATGGAACGTCTGGCGCAGGATTCCATCTACCGTAACATTCAGATGGACCAGATGGAAGACAACTTGCAGAACATGCGCAAGAACGTCTTGCTGATTCGCGAGCGGAAAGACAAACTGGAAGTGCGGGCTACCATCGACGGAGAACTGGGACTGCTGGATGCGGAACTGGGACAGAATATCAATGCCGGACAGATGGTGGGACAGATTAACGACTTGTCGGACTACAAGATTGAGGCTATGATTGACGAGCACTACATCGACCGTGTGACCAACGGACTGCCGGCTACTTTTGAACGTCAGGGTTCTTCGTTCAATCTGAAAGTGCGCAAGGTGTATCCCGAGGTGCGCGACGGACGTTTCCGTACCGATTTCATTTTCCAGGGCAAACGTCCGGAGAACATCCGCAGCGGACAGACCTACTACATCGACCTGCAGCTGGGTGAGCCTACCGAAAGCGTGCTGATTCCGAAGGGTACCTTCTTCCAGGTGACTGGAGGCAACTGGATTTTCGTGGTCGACAAGGATGGAAAGAAAGCCTATCGTCGTAAAATCCGTATCGGACGGCAGAACCCCCAGTATTACGAAGTGCTGGAGGGACTGGAAAAAGGCGAACGGGTCATCATTTCTGGATATGAGAGTTACAAAGACAATGAAGTATTGGTGTTAAATTGAAAAGATAAATTATTATGAAAAAGATAGCAAGTATATTCGTGGGTTTGGTAATGGTATTTTTGTGTGCAACCTGTATCAGTGCCAAAGGCAGTTCGGAAGACAAAGTCAGTGAAACCCGTAGTGTGAGTGCTTTCCATTCCATCGAGGTGGAGAGTGTGGCTGGGGTTTATTTCACCCAGTCGGACACTTATTCTCTTCGTGTGGAAGGGGAAAAGAAATGGGTGGACTTGACCAAATGTACGGTGAAAGACGGAGTGTTGTTGATTACGTGGGCAGAAAAAGGGAAAAAGAAGACCACCAAGAACGTGAACAGACTCTCCATCTATATCAGTGCTCCCGATTTGCAGGAAGTTACTTTTGAAGGAGTTGGCTCGTTCAATTGCAAGTCCCGTCTGAACCTGAAGGATGTGAAGTTTGATATACAGGGAGTAGGCAGCCTGAATGTGGCCGATTTGCATGCCCGAAACGTGAAAGTCTCTCTGGAGGGAGTAGGCAGTGGAGAACTGACAGTGGATTGTGACCGGCTGGATGCCAGTGTGGAAGGTGTCGGCAGTCTCACCCTGAGCGGAAAAGCCCGGTCGGCTCATATTTCCAAAGACGGTATCGGCAGTGTTTCTACCCGTCGGTTGAAAGTCGGTGAATAAAACTTTGCCATCACATAATAAACACGTAACAACTTATGAACACACTTTTCAGAAATTTTTCGCATACCTTCCGGCGTTTCTTTACGGCCAGCGTATTGAACCTGCTGGGATTAAGTATCGCGTTTGCCGCCTGCTTCGTCATCCTGACACAGGTGGACTACGACTATAACTACAACAAAGCCTATCCGGCACACGACCGTATTTATCGGGTGGAAGTGAATGCCGGCGGAGATTACGGCTGGCAAATCTGGCTGGCCCGTCCCTTCTGTGAACTGGTAGGAGCTTCTTCTCCCCATATACAGGCCATTTCGGTTTCTTCGTTATACAATAATTTCAGCGATTTCGAGGTAGACGAACACATTTACTCCGAGCGTTGGTTTACTGGATTCGGCGACTATCTGGAAGTGTTCCAGCCTGTCATGGTGTGCGGCACAACGGCTTCGCTCAAGGAACCCAATCATGCCCTGATTTCAGCATCCATGGCTCGTCGTTTTTTCGGTACTACGGATGCTATTGGTAAGACAATTTATGTAGACCGTAAATCCCGTAACCAGCCGTTGGTGATAGGAGGAGTTTATCAGGACATGCCGGCGAATTCTCAGTTGGGCAACTGCGTGTTTTCTTCTCTCCATCCGGACTTGAACAAGGATTCGTGGAGTAATTGGAATTATATGTTTTATCTCCGTCTGGACAATCCGGCTTTATTGGCCGATGTTCGGCAGTCGGTGATAGAAGCCTGCAAGCGGATGATTCCGAAAAACCGGATTAGCGGAGATGAAGACTGGGAGGATTTCATTCATTTTACGCCGCTGGACGAAGTACACTATTCTACGATAGGCAACAAGGCAGCTACCAGCAAGGCCGCTGTGTACCTGCTGTTGTGTGTATCGGTACTGATTTTGCTGACGGCAGCAGTCAACTACATGAACTTCTCACTGGCAGAAACTCCCATGCGGTTGCGTTCCATCAATACCCAGAAGGTGTTGGGCGCTTCCACTTTCTCTTTGAGGATGTATCTGCTGTTAGAATCCGTATTGGTTTGTGTGTGTGGTTTCCTGTTGTCCTTGCTCTGGCTCTATCTGTTGAAAGGCACCTCTTTGACTACCTTGGTGGCATCCGACCTTTCTCTGATGTCCCATCCGGGTCTGGTGATGGCTTTGGGCGGAGTTGCCGTGTGCATGGGCTTGCTGGCCGGAGCCTATCCTTCTTACTACGTCACTTCTTTCCCGCCGGCATTGGTGTTGAAAGGTTCGTTCGGCCTTTCTCCGAAGGGCAAGATGTTGCGTACGTTTCTGGTTTGCTTCCAGTTCTTCGTCTCTTTCATGCTGATAATCTCTGTGGGCATCATGTACCTGCAGAGCCGTTATATTCAGCGTAGCGACTATGGCTACGACAAGGAGGTCGTATTGGTGGGAGAGATTCCGAATGAGTATCTCAATCGCCGGGAAGCGATTGTCAGTGAATTGTCCGGAATCTCGGGCATAGAAGGCATTTCGATTTCCCAGTTCGTGTTAAGTTCGTCCGATAACTACATGTCGTGGGGAAGAGGAAATGGGGAACGTGCCATCAATATGGTCTGTTTCCCGGTGGACTACCGTTACTTGTCGGTAATGGGAATCAAGATAACTGAAGGACGTGATTTCAAGCCGGGCGACGGAGATGTGTATATCTTCAACGAAGCAGCCCGGAAGAAATATCCCTGGATGAAGGTTGATGAACTGGCTGTTCCCGAGGATTACCCGATAGTGGGATTCTGTGAGAATATCCGTTTCAGCAGCTTCCGCAACAACGATGCCGTAGAGCCGATGGCTTTCTTTATTTACGGAAAAGATTATGCAAATTGGGATGCCAACAATATCTTGAACATCCGCGTGGCTGCGGGAGTAGACAAAGTGGACATGATTCACCGCTTGACAGAGGCCGCAGAAAAGATAGCTCCGGGCCGTGACTTCAGGTTCCGTTTTATGGATGAGGTGATTGACCAGAACTATCATCAGGAATTGCGTTTCACCCGTCAGATTCTGTTGTTCTCCTTGATTGCTATTGTGCTCAGCATGATTGGTGTGTTTGGGCTTACCTTGTTTGAGAGTGAATACCGCCGCAAGGAAATCGGTATCCGGAAGATTTTGGGAAGTTCTACTGCTGAAATCCTCTACATGTTTACCAAGCGTTATTTCGTCATGCTGGTGGTCTGCTTCGTGCTGGCAGCTCCTTTCGGCTGGTGGATCGGTCACGACTGGCTGGAAAGCTTCTCCGACAAGACGCCCATCCGTGCCTGGGTATTTGTAGCTTCTTTCCTGTTGGTCAGCTTCATTACGGTACTGACCGTGACATTCCAGTGCTGGAAGAATGCCAATGAGAACCCCGTGCGGAGTATCAAGACCGAATAACAATCTCAAACCCTAAAATACGATGAAAGGACTGAAAACCTATTTTACTTATCTCCAGCGTAACAAACTGTTCACGTTGGTCAATGTGGCGGGACTGGGCATCTCCCTGATGTTCGTGCTGCTCATTGCCAACATGGTCATGCGGCAGGTCACTGTGGGTGACGATATAAAGGATATCAATCACATTTACGTCCTGTCGAACGAGAGCTATTTCGCCGGAAATTACCTGGTGGGCGAACGCTTGGCCAGCCGCTATCCGGAAATGGCCGACTGGTGTGCCGTCAACTCTGAAGCCTACAAGTCGGGGACCTACGCGACAGTCGACGACCGGAAAACCAATCTGGAGATTTATTGTGTGAAGGAAAATTTCTTCCGTTTCTTTGGCTATTCCCTGTTGTCGGGAAATCCGGATCAGGCGCTGGTCGATGCACACAGCATCGTGCTGACCGAGTCGGGTGCCCGCAAGCTGTTTGGAGAGGAATCTGCGGAAGGGAAGAGGATTCATTTGTCGAACGATAGAAAAGGCGTGTACACGGTGACGGGGGTCATGAAGGATTTCAACAACTCGCTGATTCCCGATGGAGTGGAAGCCATTTTACCCTTTGACTATGTGGATTTCGTGAACTGGGGAAGCAGCAAAAACAACCCGGACATGAACAATGTGGGAGGAACTGCCATCCTGGTACGTTTTCCGCAGGGAACAGACCCAAACCGGAAGAATGCCGATATGCACTCTTTCTTTGCTACATTTTTCTGGCCTTATCAGCACGACGTGTTTCACGAGGCTTTCTGGACCTCGTTGAAAGAAGTGCATTTTGCTTCCATTCCCAGTCCGCAGTTCCAGCAATACAACCTGACGCGGGTATGGATTTTTCTGGCAGCAGGTAGCTTGATTCTGTTGATGGCAGTGTTCAACTATGTCAGCATGTGCGTGGCACAAGTGAGTTACCGGGCCAAGGAAATGGCTACCCGCCGGCTGTTGGGTTCTTCGGAGCGCAGCATCTTCTGGCGTTTGATGGGCGAATCGGCCCTGTTTACGGTGGGCGCTTTCCTGCTGGCCTTGGTGCTGGCCAAGTTGGTGGAGCCGACCGCGAGCGACGTGTTGCAGACCCGGCTGGACCTCTTTGGCGATATGGGGTGGATGACCGTACTGGTTTACCTGGTGGGGATTGCCCTGCTTTCGCTGGTAGCCGGACTGGTTCCTGCCGTTCTGCTTTCTCACTATCATCCGTTGGATGTGGTGAAAGGTACTTTCCGACGGAAGACCAAAGCCGTGTATCTCCGGATTTTGTATGTGGTGCAGAGCGGACTCACCGTGGCCATGCTGACGTGCGCCCTCTACCTGTCCGTGCAGATTTACCGTATCTTGCATGAACCGATGGGCTATACTTACGGGCATGTGCTCGATTATCCGGCGTTGGTGGCTGGTTCCAGAGAGAAGATTCGTCTTTTCCGCGATGAGGCCCGGAAGAAACCTTTTGTGAAGAAGGTCTGTCTGACACAAGGGGTACCTTTGAACGGAGGCAACAACAACACGATGCAGATGTACGATGCGCACAACCGACAGAAGAGCATCAGTTTTCAGGTATTCCGTACGGATTCCACCTTTTTGGACATCTTCCATATCCGTTTGCTGGACGACCGGAAACTGTCGCAGTCTAAGATGTATTTCTCTGAAGGTACGTTCGATTCCTTGCAACTGGATTATGACCATACTCCTGCCTTGCACGATATAGACGGTCGTCCGTTCATGGTAGGAGGCCGGTATGCCGACTTCAAGTTCCGGTCGGTACTCGACCCGCAGTCGCCCACCTTCCTTTTAGTGGAACATCCTGACAGTCTGGGTGCCTGGAATGTGGTGGTTGAGACCATTGATGGCGATTTACCGGCCTATAAGAAAGAACTCGATGCCTTGTATTCAGAAATTATCGACGGGGCACCTTTTGAGTCGAAGTGGTATGGCGATGAGATGCGTGAGAAATACCAGGACTTGTTGCATCTGCATACCCTTATCGTGGCCTTCACCTGCGCCGCCTTGTTGATATCCCTGTTAGGGCTGACGGCCATGAGCATTTATTTCATCAGCCAGCGCAAACGCGATATCGCCATCCGGAAGGTATTCGGTTCCAGTGCGGGCATGGAACGGGCACGACTGCTTCGTTTTTCTCTGTTGTCCTTGCTGGTAGGAGTGGTATGTGCGGTTCCCCTTTCTTGGTTTGGCGTGCAACAGATTGACCACATCCTGCACTATTCGCCGACGACGATGTGGGGCGTGTTTGGAGTCGCCTTCTTGCTGGTAGCCCTGATATCCTTGGGCTCCGTATGTCTCATCAGCTGGAAAGCCGTCCGGGAAAATCCGGTGAACAATATCAAGACCGAATGATATTTCAGTGTGTGTAAGTCTATAATCCATCGGGGCTTCCGGTTGCTGCCGGAAGCCCCGATTTATTTTCTTAGAGCCGTGCCCCGACTCTGGCCCAGTTGACCAGTCCCCAGAAGGCTTCAATGTAGGCTGCCCGGCGGTTGCGGTAATCAATATAATAGGCATGTTCCCATACGTCGATGACCAGTAACGGTTTTAGCCCCTTTTTGAGTGGATTTCCGGCATTCGGTTCACTGACGATGGACAAGTGTCCGTCTTTGTCGCTTGCCAGCCAGGTCCATCCGGAGCCGAACAGTGTGGTAGCCGCCTGTGTGAACTTTTCTTTGAAGGCTTCTACTGACCCGAAGTCGCGTGTCAGTGCATCGGCCAGCGGTTGAGGCATCTCCGGCTGATGCGGAGTCAGTGTGTCGAAGAAAAACGTGTGGTTCCAGGTCTGGGCTGCGTTGTTGAACATGGGCCCTTCTGCCTCCAGCACGATTTGTTGCAGGCTTTTTTCTTCAAACGGTGTGCCGGCAATCAGTTTGTTGAGGTTGTCAATGTACGTTTGCAAATGCTTTCCGTAGTGATACTCCAAAGTTTCTTTACTCATTTTCGGAGCCAGCTCATCCAGTTGGTACGGAAGTGCAGGAAGTGAATGTTTCATATCTTTTTTGATTTAAAGGTGGATAATTTGTTCACAATATGACAATAGGCAGACAAATCGTTTGCATATTTGTTATATTTGGCTCTAAATTAATATAAAAATCGAGACTTTGCTAGAAAAAATGCCATGAATATCAGACTTTTTTGTTGAAAATTGTAAATTCGCAAGTAGATTTGGTTGATTTCTATAATATTAAGGTTAAAATTACTATGTGTGGAATTGTAGGATATATCGGGAAGCGGAAAGCTTGGCCGATATTGGTAGAAGGCCTGAAGCGCTTGGAGTATCGTGGATACGACAGTGCAGGAGTGGCCTTGATGAGCGAGACTCATCAGTTGAATGTGTATAAATCCGTAGGAAAAGTGGCCGATTTGGAACGGACGGCAGAGGGACAGGATGTGTCCGGATGTGTGGGAATTGCTCATACGCGATGGGCCACCCACGGCGAACCCAGTACGGTGAATGCCCATCCGCATTGTAGTCAGAACGGCGATTTGGCTTTGGTGCATAACGGAATTATCGAAAACTATGCCGTGTTGAAAGAAAAATTGCAGTCCAAAGGTTGTATTTTTAAGAGCAGTACCGATACCGAGGTGCTGGTGCAGTTGATTGGCTATATCCAGCAGCAGGGCAACTTGGATTTGTTGACTGCGGTACAGTTGGCTTTGCGTGAAGTCATCGGGGCCTACGCCATTGCCGTGGTCGACCGCAAGCATCCCGAAGAGATTATTGCGGCCCGCAAGAGCAGTCCATTGGTCGTCGGAGTGGGAAAGGATGAATTTTTCTTGGCTTCCGATGCCACTCCGATGGTGGCTTATACCGACCAGGTGGTGTATCTTTCCGATGAAGAAATAGCCGTTCTGCGGGCCGGTGAACCACTGAAGATTGTCGACCTGAACAATGTGGAATGTCCTCACGAAGCTCAGACAGTAGCGATGAACATCGGTCAGTTGGAAAAAGGAGGTTTTCCTCATTTCATGTTGAAAGAGATTTTCGACCAGCCTGATTGCATCAGCGACTGCATGCGTGGTCGGGTAAACGCAGATACTTGTACGGTGACGCTTTCTGCCGTTACGAAACACAAGGAACGTTTGCTCCGGACCAGTCGGTTCATTATCGTGGCTTGCGGTACTTCCTGGCATGCCGGCCTGATTGGAAAACAGTTGCTTGAGAGTTTCTGCCGCATTCCGGTGGAAGTGGAATATGCCTCTGAGTTTCGTTACCGTAATCCGGTGATTCATCCGGATGATGTCGTAATTGCCATTTCCCAGAGTGGAGAAACGGCCGATACGCTGGCTGCCATTGAACTGGCCAAGTCGCGAGGAGCCTTTATCTACGGTATTTGCAACGTCATCGGTTCCTCTATTGCCCGTGCCACGGATACCGGTTCCTACATCCATGTGGGGCCTGAAATTGGGGTGGCTTCCACCAAGGCTTTCACCGGGCAGGTGACGGTGCTTACTTTGCTGGCCTTGGCTTTAGGCCGTGAAAAAGGTACGCTTCCAGAAGCAGAATACCATCGGGTGGTGAAAGAACTGGTTGGTATTCCAGATAAGATGCGGAAAGTGCTGAAGCAGAACCCTTTTATCGCCAACTTCTCGAAAATGTTTACTTATGCCCGTAATTTCATTTATTTAGGCCGGGGCTATGCTTTTCCGGTAGCCTTGGAAGGGGCCTTGAAGCTGAAGGAAATTTCCTATATCCATGCCGAAGGCTATCCGGCAGCCGAGATGAAGCACGGTCCTATTGCCTTGATTGATGCTGAGATGCCTGTGGTTATTGTAGCCACACAGTCACCTTTATACGAAAAAGTGCTGAGCAACATCCAGGAAATCAAGGCCCGTAAGGGGAGAGTCGTGGCTGTAGTCACCGAAGGGGATACCGTGATCCGCAACTTGGCCGATTACAGCATCGAACTGCCGGCTACGTTGGAATGCTTGGATCCGCTCATCACTTCCATTCCTTTGCAGTTGCTGGCCTATCACATTGCCGTGTGCCGTGGAATGGATGTGGATCAGCCTCGAAATCTGGCCAAATCGGTTACGGTAGAATAATTACATCTATTTTCTTGAAACTCTTTGCATTAAATCTAAAATGCAAGGATAAATTCTCTGTCCCACACTGTGAAATACAAAAACCACAGTGTGGGATATATATTTCACAGTGTGGAATACAAATTCCAAACTGCGGGACAGAGAATATATTGGTGAGTTTGAAAGAAGATGTAAGGAGAAAAGAAAATAGATATGAGGACTTGTTCGTTTGGAATTTATGGTAAATGGTCATGACAGATTTTGGTTTTCCCTGAATGAAAAATCAAAGTAAATCCTTATTTTTGTACATAAACGAGTAAATGACTACAATATGAGCAGACTTTATCCAATTGGTATTCAAAGTTTTGAAAAGATCCGTGAAGGAGGATATGTTTATGTGGACAAGACCGCATGGATTTATCGGCTGATAACGGGAGGAAACTATTATTTTCTGAGCCGTCCACGTCGGTTTGGAAAGAGTCTGCTGATTTCTACTTTGGAAGCTTATTTTCAGGGAAAGAAGGAGTTGTTTGAAGGACTTTCTATCGGGCGATTGGAGCGAGAATGGATGAAATATCCAGTGTTTCATTTGGATTTGAATGCCCAGAAATACGAATCTGTGCAAGATTTGGCGAATATGCTGAATATGGCTCTTACCCGGTGGGAAAAATTGTATGGAAAGGAGGATTCGGAAACTTCGCCTTCTTTGCGCTTTCAGGGAGTGATACGTCGCGCTTCGGAGACAATGGGATGCAAGGTCGCAATTTTGGTGGATGAATATGACAAGCCTTTGTTGCAAACTATTGGGAATGAGGTGCTTCAGACAGAATATAGAAATACCTTAAAGGCTTTTTATGGAGTCCTGAAGAGTTGTGACCAGTACATTCGATTCGCATTGCTTACAGGGGTGACTAAATTTAATAAGGTAAGCGTGTTCAGCGACCTGAATAATTTGAGGGATATTTCCATGCTGCGTGAATATGAAAATATCTGCGGTATTTCGGAGGAGGAACTTTATCGAGACTTTGTGCCTGATGTAGAGGCTTTGGCAGAAGCCGGAGGAGTACAGTTGGAAGATACTTATAAGAGGTTGAAGGAATGGTATGATGGGTATCATTTTACTCCAAATGGAGCGGATATTTATAATCCTTTTAGTTTGCTTAATACATTTGCAAACAGAGAATTTGGCAGTTATTGGTTTGAAACGGGTACACCGACTTTTTTGGTCACAATGTTAAAAGAAAGCCGATATAATTTACAGCGTCTGACAGGCGAAGTAGCGATGGCTGATTCCCTGCAAGGAATAAATTCAATGAGCAATAACCCGGTCCCTTATTTGTATCAAAGTGGGTATTTGACTATAAAAGGGTATAATCGAGAATTTCAAGTATATGAATTGGGATTTCCAAATAAGGAAGTGGAAGAGGGTTTTACCAAGTTTTTGCTTCCTTGTTACGCGCATTTGGATTCGGGGAATACGGCCTTTGAATTGATGAGTTTTGTGAAAGAAGTACGTGAGGGAAATATTGAGGGCTTTATGCATCGCTTGCAGAGTTTCTTTGCGGATATACCCTATGAAATGACACGTGATTTGGAACTGCATTATCAGAATGTACTTTTTATTGTATTCAAATTGTTGGGCTTTTATACACAGGTGGAATATCATACTTCGCAGGGACGCATTGATTTGGTCCTGAAGACTGATAACTATATTTATGTGATGGAATTTAAATTGGAAGGTACGGCTGAGGAGGCAATACGTCAGATAGAAGAAAAGAATTATGCCCTTCCGTTTGCGTCTGATTCGCGTAAACTGTATAAGATTGGGATAAATTTCAGTAATCAGATTCGAGGAATTGAAGCCTGGAAAGCCGTAAGTAATTCATAATTAGTGGTTGATAAGTAAGAAGGAAATAGAATTCTTCTTTGGTGTATAGATATTTTCTTTATCTTCAAGGTCAAAATCGCACGCTATGAATTACGAAACTTATCAACTGTTACTCTACGGCATGTCCGCATTGGCAGTAGTCGTCTTTGTGTCACTGTATTTCGTGAAAGCCGGTTACGGCATGTTCCGTACCCGCTCATGGGGATGGTCTGTTCCCAACAAAGTTGGCTGGGTATGTATGGAGGCCCCGGCATTTCTAGTGATGGGGATAGGAGCCTGGAAGGGGGAAGTCAGTTTATATACGCCGCAAGCCGTGTTCGTGGGCTTGTTTTTGCTGCATTATTTTCAACGTTCATTTGTTTTCCCGTTGCTGATGAAAGGGAAGAGTCGGATGCCATTGGCTATCATGGCGGTGGGAATACTTTTCAATGTAATCAATGGGACGTTGCTTTCAGCCAGTTTTTTCAGTTGTGCACTGCCGGGAAAGTATGAACCGGCAACTTATTGGTCGCATCCTTTACCGTGGCTGGGAATCCTCTTATTTGTAGTAGGAATGGGGATTAATTGGCAGGCAGACCATGTGATTCGAAACCTGCGCAAGCCGGGCGATACGCGGCATTATTTGCCGGAGAAAGGTTTTTACCGTTATGTGACTTCGGCCAATTATTTCGGGGAACTGGTAGAATGGACAGGTTTTGCTTTGCTGACCGCCTCGCCTGCGGCTTGGGTGTTTGTCTGGTGGACGGCAGCCAATCTGGTACCTCGTGCCGATGCCATTTATAAACGCTACTGTGAGGAGTTCGGTCGACAGGCAGTCGGTAATCGGAAGAGAATTATACCTTATATATATTAGGAAAGGAGGAAAGATGGATTCACTTTTATTTACGTCGGTTACTTTGGGACCGCTGACATTGCGTAACCGCACCATCCGGTCGGCGGCATTCGAAAGCATGTGTCCGGGAAATGTGCCTTCGGAGCAACTGTTGGACTATCACCGTTCGGTAGCTGCCGGAGGGGTGGGGATGACGACGGTGGCGTATGCCGCCGTGACCCGCAGCGGACTTTCGTTCGACAGGCAGTTGTGGATGAGGCCGGAGATTGTGCCCGGATTGCGCAGGCTGACGGATGCCGTACATGCCGAAGGGGCAGCGGCAAGTATCCAGCTGGGCCATTGCGGTAACATGTCGCACAAAAGCATTTGCGGCTGTCTGCCGGTAGGGGCTAGCAGTGGATTCAATTTGTATTCCCCCACCTTTGTGCGTGGGCTTCGGGCCGATGAATTGCCGGAGATGGCCAAGGCTTACGGGCAGGCGGTGTGTCTGGCACGGGAAGCCGGCTTTGATGCCGTAGAAATTCATGCCGGACATGGCTATCTCATCAGCCAGTTTCTTTCGCTTGCTACCAATCACCGGAAGGATGAGTTCGGAGGTTCGCTGGAGAATCGGATGCGTTTCATGGAAATGGTGATGGAGGAAGTGATGAAAGTAGCCGGAAGTGATATGGCGGTATTGGTCAAGATGAACATGCGCGACGGGTTCCGTGGAGGCATGGAACTGGATGAGTCCTTGCAGGTGGCGCGAAAGTTGCAGGAACTGGGGGCACATGCACTGGTGTTGAGTGGCGGATTCGTCAGTAAGGCACCGATGTACGTGATGCGCGGAGAGATGCCCATCCGTACCATGACGTATTATATGACTTGCTGGTGGCTGAAATACGGAGTGCGGCTGGTGGGAAAATATATGATTCCTTCCGTACCTTTCCGTGAGGCGTATTTTCTGGAAGATGCCTTGAAGTTTCGTGAGGCGCTGGATATGCCGCTGGTGTATGTAGGAGGACTGGTGGCCCGAAAGAAAATAGACGAGGTATTGAATCTTGGATTTGAGGCAGTGCAGATGGGACGTGCCTTGCTCAATGAACCGGATTTCGTGAACCGTATGCGGCGGGAAGAGGATGCACGGTGCAATTGCCGTCACAGTAATTATTGCATTGCCCGTATGTACACCTTGGACATGGCTTGTCATCAGCGACTGAAGGAAGAACTGCCTCCTTGTCTGAAAAAAGAAATTGAACGGATTGAAAGCAAAGGATGAAAATGGAACGGAAGCTGGCAGTAATTACGGGGGCCGACGGGGGAATGGGAACGGAAATCACCCGGGCAGTGGCATTGGCCGGTTATCGGGTGGTGATGGCGTGCTGTAACCTGGAGAAGGCAGAGAGGAAGAAAGCACAGTTGATAAAGGATACGGGGAATCCGGATATTGAAGTGGAATTTACCGACTTGGCTTCGCTGGCTTCCGTGGCCGCTTTTGCGGACAAGACTTGTGCCCGTGGAGAAAAGCTGACCCTGTTAATGAACAATGCGGGAACGATGGAAACCGGACGGCACTACACGGAAGATGGATTGGAACGTACGGTGAGCGTGAATTACGTAGGGCCTTATCTGTTGACGCGCAAACTGCTTCCGTTGATGGGAGAGGGAAGCCGGGTGGTAAACATGGTATCGTGTACGTATGCCGTTGGCCGGTTGGATTTCCCGGATTTTTTCTACCAGGGAAAGAAAGGAAGTTTCTGGCGTATTCCAGTGTACAGCAATACCAAACTGGCATTGACTTTGTTCACGCTGGAACTGGCCGACCGTGTGAAGGAGAAGGGAATTGTGGTCAATGCAGCCGATCCAGGGATTGTGTCGACCGACATCATCACTATGCATTTATGGTTTGACCCGCTGACGGATATCTTTTTCCGTCCTTTTATCCGGACACCCCGCCAGGGAGCTGCTACGGCAGTGGGGCTTTTATTGGATGAAGAAGCAGGGAAGCGGACAGGTACATTGAATGCCAGTGGACATCCGGTGCGGCTGTCGAAGAAATATCTTCCTCATGTGCAACAAAAGGAACTGTGGGACCGTACGGAAGAGATTGTCCGGAAATGGCTGTAGATGATATAAAAGAAACGGGCCGGCACCTCATGCGGAGGAGTCGGCCCGTTGCGATATAGAGATGTATTGTATTATACCAGATGCGCAATCAGTTCTTCACGGTCGCCGGCCAACAGGTCGATTACCGGAATTTCAATCATGGTATAGCATCCCGGCTGCTGTTTCATGGAAGCACGGGCAACGCAAACCAGTACCTGAGCAGTCAGGGCCGGATTGTTGATTTTCATGTCGAACTCAAACAGCTGGTTGTGAGTTTTTCCGGATACACCTTTACGTACCAGGTTTACGCCATGGCCTACATCGTTCAGGTCGTCTACACAAGGCACCTGGATGACGTGTGTCTCATCGTTTACAAAATATGGGTCGGCTTTGATGGCCGCTTCTACGGTTTTGAAATCAGCTCCTTCTTCCAGTTCTACATACACCATACGGCGGTGAATACCTGTACCTACCGGAATAGTCATAGACAAGGCGTCTTTCACTCCTTCGATGGCACGAACGGCTACAGAGTGTCCCATGCTGCGGCCCGGACCGAAATTGGTGTAAGTGATACCTTTCGGAGCGATGGCTTCCAGCAATGTGCGAACTACAGAGTCGCTTCCCGGATCCCATCCGGCAGAGATGATAGAAACGGCGTTGTGTGCCTTGGCAGTTTCGTCCAGTGTGCGGCGCAGGCTGGTAATCTGCGTATGGATGTCAAAACTGTCTACGGTGTTGATGCCTAATGCCAGGATTTCTTTGGCGTAAGCTTCTACGCTGCGGGTCGGGGTAGCTAAGATGGCTACGTCTACATCCTTCAGTTCGCGGATATCCTTTACTACTGGATAGTCGGCCAGTTCAGCAGGTTTGTTTTCTGCTCCATGACGACGTACTACACCTGCTACTTCAAAATCGGAAGCTGCTTCAAGGGCTTCCAAGGTAAATTTCCCAATGTTTCCGTAACCCACTACGGCTGCTCTTATTTTCTTCATATTTCTTATATGTTTAGGTTGTTTCGTTGATTGTCTTGCAAA
Source organism: Bacteroidaceae bacterium (assembly GCA_902362595.1). Lineage (GTDB taxonomy): Bacteria > Bacteroidota > Bacteroidia > Bacteroidales > Bacteroidaceae > Phocaeicola > Phocaeicola fibrisolvens. The sequence goes on from CABIXF010000023.1 coordinate 21,025, forward strand.
AATACAGAATTAGAATCATTCCAAACAAGCTGAAAATGGGAGAATTTCCAAAAAAACTCGTGGAACTTACAATTTATAACTTTCTTATCATTATTTTTGTTCTCCATTTTATAAATTGTTAGAAAAACATGATTGAATATATCAAAGGAGAACTTGTGGAGGCCACTCCGGCTTGGGTGGTAGTGGATTGTCACGGACTGGGATACGGAATTAATGTGTCGTTGAATACGTTTTCGGCGGTACAGGGTAAGAAAGAGGTCAAACTTTATATTTACGAAGCAATCCGGGAGGATGCGTACGTGTTGTACGGGTTTGCCACTCGCCAGGAAAGGGAGTTGTTCTTGCTGCTCATCAGTGTGTCGGGCATTGGAGGAAATACGGCTCGTATGATTCTTTCCGCACTTTCTCCTTCGGAACTGTGCAATGTCATCGGCAGTGGAAACGACAAGTTGCTGAAGACCGTGAAAGGTATCGGCCTGAAGACCGCACAGCGCATCATTGTGGAATTGAAGGATAAGATTGCCGTGACAGGCATCGAGAGTGCGGCTACCGTGAAGTCGGTGGCAATGGCTGCCCATTCGGAAGTATATGAGGAGGCAGTGGCGGCTTTGACCATGTTGGGATTTGCCCAGGCTCCGTCGCAGAAGGTGACTGCCCAGATTCTCAAGGAGGAACCGGAGGCGCCGGTGGAAAAAGTCATCAAATTGGCCTTGAAACGGCTTTAACAGTAGTCTTTGTTTGCACGTATTTATTTTTTTTGTTCCTTTGTGGAGTTCTATTAATTAAAGACTGAAAGAAATGACATTTGCGAGCATTGTATGGGATGTGGACCCGGTGTTGGTCCATTTGGGATCGCTCGAAATCCGTTGGTACGGTTTGATGTGGGGTTTGGGATTTATCCTGGCCTACGAAATAGGGTCCCGTATGTTGAAGAAAGAAGGCTGTCCGGATAATTGGGCCGACAAACTGTTTATGTACTGCATCGTCAGCAGTGTAATAGGAGCCCGTTTAGGACATTGTCTTTTTTATGAGTGGGATTATTATGGAGCGCACCCCATTGAGATTTTGAAAATATGGAAAGGGGGATTGGCGAGCCATGGAGGCGTCTTTGCTTTGATATTGGCCCTGATTTGGTATTCCAAGACTGTCACGAAGAAAAGTGTATGGTGGCTGTTCGACCGTCTGATTCCGGCAGTAGCGGTGGTTTGTATATGCATCCGTTTCGGTAATTTGATGAATTCCGAAATTTTCGGTTTCCCGACTACTTTGCCATGGGGATTTGAATTTGTACGTTCACGCGAATGGCAGGAACTGTATAACCAGAACGGAGTGGCACAGGCCTGTCATCCTACCCAAATTTATGAGATGCTGTATTGCCTGGTAGCTTTGATTGCGTCATGGGTGATGTACCACAAGTATCATCTGGGAAAACGGGTAGGACTGATTACAGGAGTGGCCTTGCTGATATTTTTCGGAGCCCGGTTTGGTTTGGAATTTATGAAAAATCCTCAGGTGGCCGAAGAAGTGGGCATGACCTTGAACATCGGGCAATGGTTGAGCGTGCCTTTGATTCTGTTGGGCATTTATCTGATAGCGACAAGCAAGAAGCGGAAAGAAGCCTTTTGATAATATCTGATAATAAGTGACTTCCTATTAGAAAGTGAACTTATCGTACGAATGTTTCATCTTTGAACAACTATGTTTCATGTAACATAATTGTTCGAGGATGAAACATTTTTTATATACCTTTTGGGAGTGGAGGGGTACATTTGCAATGCCGTTTTGAAAACGGTGAGAGAACAATCTTATGTTTAACTTAATCTTATGCGTAAATGAAAAGCAATAAACGAGCATTCTTATTTACACTCCTGTTCTCAATGGTGTGTATGGTATTGCAAGCGCAAAGTTTGCAGGTCGAGGGGACTGTAATTTCAAAGTCTGATGGAGAGCCTATTATTGGAGCTACTGTACTGGAAAAGGGTACGACAAATGGTACGATTACTGATTTCGACGGAAAGTTTTCTTTATCGGTAAAGCAAGGTGCTGAAATCGCTATTTCTTATGTAGGTTTTAAAACTCAAACCTTAAAAGCCAGCAGTGTGATGAAAGTCGTGCTGGAAGAAGACGCTGAAATGTTGCAGGAAGTAGTGGTAACAGGTTATACCACCCAGCGTAAGGCTGATTTGACCGGTTCTGTGGCTGTGGTTTCTACTGATGCGTTGAAGACAGCTCCAGACCCAGACCCGATGAAAGCTTTGCAAGGAAAAGTGGCTGGTATGACAGTTACGACCAACGGTTCTCCGAGTGGTACAGCTACGGTACGTATTCGTGGTATCGGTTCTTTTAATTCTTCTCAGGATCCGCTTTATGTGATTGATGGTGTGCCTACCAACATGTCTCTGAATTCATTGAACGCCAATGATATTGAGAGTATGCAGGTGTTGAAGGATGCGGCTTCCGCTTCTATCTATGGTTCACGAGCTTCGAATGGTGTAATCATCATTACTACTAAGAAAGGTAAGAAGGCAGACAAGGTGAAAGTCGATTTCTCTGCCAACCTGACTGCTCAGTTCTATTCTTCTCAGTCATTGATGAATGTTTGTAATTCATCGGAATACGCTACAGCCATGGCACAGGCCGCATTGAATGACGGATTGGATCCGGTGGCGTATGCCAGCAATTATGGGTTGGACTTGAATGCTGCTTCTGGTACTCCGATTACGGTGTGGAATCCAAGTACCAGCCAGTATGTGAATTATACGGTCAACGGATTGTATGACGGATACATCAACAGCAAGAAGACGATGCGTTATTCTGATACAGACTGGTTGGATGAAATTTCAAGAGTTGGTTTTTCCCAGAATTATGACATTTCTCTTTCGCATGCGAATGACAAACATTCTACCATGTTCTCATTGGGTTACAAAAAGAACAACGGTATCTTGAAATATACGGATTTTGAGAATATCTCTGCCCGTATGAATTCTTCATACAATGTGAACAAGTATATTACTATCGGTGAAAACTTCACCGTGACTTATTCAAGCCAGGTGGATTGTGCCCCGATGGAAAATGCATTGAAGATGGCTCCAACCGTACCGATATATGAAGAAGATGGTACTACTTTTGCTGGTCCGGTGGGCGGTATGAGCGACCGTCAGAATCCGTTGCGTGAACTGTATCACAACAAAGACAATCATTTGGATTATTGGCGTTTGTTTGGTAACGGATATATCGATATCAAGCCTTTCAAAGGTTTTGTATTCCGTTCTAATTTCGGTATTGATACGTATAACTCGCTTATTAACTCGATGACGCATACTTACCATTCTGATATTGTCAACAATGACATCGCGAAGACTACATTGACAAATAAGAATGAAGTGAACTGGACATGGTCGAATACCATCACCTACAATTTCAATGTGGCAAAGAAACATAATTTCAATGTTTTGCTGGGATCTGAATTGTCAAAGCAGAGTTCACTTGAATTCGGCGCTTATTCAGAAGGCTATGCATTGGAAGATGTAGATTATATGTGGCCGAATGCTGCTACAGGTGTGATGAAGAATACAGGCGCGAAGGTGGGTTATCGTCTGGCTTCTTTCTTTGGTAAGATTGACTATAACTTTGATGATTTGGTTTTGGCTTCATTTACGATTCGTCAAGATGGTTCTTCTCGTTTTGGTAAAGGTCATCGCTGGGGTACTTTCCCGGCAGCTACATTGGGTTTGCGTGTGTCTAAATGGATCAAAGCAAGTTGGATGGATGACTGGAAAGTGAGATTGTCTTGGGGACAGACTGGTAACCAGGCAATTGATAACAATGCACAGTTTGGTCTGTATGTAGTGGATTACGGATTGGACCGTGTGACTTCTACCGCATACGACTTGTATCTTCAGGGTTCAGGTACTTTCCCTTCAGGATATCGTGCTACTCAGCTTGCCAATCCTAACTTGAAATGGGAATCGGCTACACAGTATAATGTAGGTACCGACTTTACGCTCTTGAACGGCAGTTTGTATGGTACAATCGATGGATATGTGAAGAATGTAGGTGACATGTTGATCAATCCGGCTTATCTGGGTGCCATTGGTGAAGGTGGTAATTCTTGGTTGAACGGTCCTTCTTTGCGCAACTGGGGTATGGAATTCAATGTAGGATACCGTAAGTCACTGGCTTGTGGACTGGGATTGGACATCAGTGCCAATGTAGACTTCTTCCGTAACAAGGTTACTTATCTGCCGTCGACTACTACCGGAGCTTATGCCCACACATCTAGAGAAAACCTGGTACAGTCTGGCATGCCTTATGGTTCTTCAGTAGGTTATATCGTAGAAGGCTTGTTTCAGACGCAGGAAGAAGTAGACAAATCCGGACAAGCTAATGCCCGTGTAGGTGGTTTGAAATATAAAGATGTAGATGGAAACGGCATCATTACTCAAGATGACCAGGAGTGGATTTATAATCCGGTTCCTGCTTTCTCTTATGGTTTGAATATCGCATTGAACTACAAGAACTTCGATTTGACTATGTTCTGGCAAGGTGTTTGCGACCAAGATGTGTACAACAACCAGAAAGCACAGACAGACTTCTGGAGCATTGTAGATGCTGGATCTAACAAAGGAACCCGTTTGCTGGGTGCTTGGAATACCAACAACACAAGTTCTACGATTCCGGCTTTGACGACCAATAACACCGCAGATGAAGGTAGAGCTTCCAGCTACTATGTAGAGAATGGATCGTATATGAAATTGCGTACCCTCCAATTTGGATACACAGTGCCTGCTTCTTTCTTGTCTAAGTTTAAGATGTCTAGTGCCAGAATCTACGTGTCAGGTCAAAACCTGCTGACTATCAAGAGCAAGAGTCTGACTTGTCCGGACCCGGAAAACCCGAACTGGAATTACCCGCTTGCAACTTCTGTATCATTTGGTTTACAAATTGGTTTCTAATTTAAAATAATGAATATGATGAAAAAATATATATTGCTGGCAGCTTGTGCACTGGGTTTGTCATTGAGTAGCTGTGAAGATTTCTTGAATTATACTCCGACGGCAGTGGTAGACGAAGATAAAGCCTTCTCTGATCCGGAGAAAATGGTAAATGCGGCTTACGCTATGTTGGGCGACTGTTGGTATACTTATCCGTTCAACTTGTTCCCTTATGGCGATGTGAGTTCGGACGACTGTCTGAAAGGTGGTTCAGGAACTACGGATACAGGTTATCATGCCTTTGATATATGGACTACGCTGACTCCCACTACTCCTGGTGAGATGGATGAATTGTGGTATCGTTTGTATGTAGCCATTTCTCGTTGCAACCGTGCATTGCTTGCGCTGGAACGCAATGGCGATCAGTTGGGTGAAGATGTGAAAACGCAGCGTGTAGCCGAAATGCGTTTTTTGCGTGGACATTTCTATTTTAAACTGCTGACGGTGTTCCGTCAGGTTCCTTGGATTGACGAACAAGTAGTGGAAGATAATTCGTATGAAAAGGTCAGCAATACAGCTTTGACTTATGAACAGCTTTTCCAGAAAGTGATTGATGATTTCCAGGCTGCTTATGACGTGTTGCCGGTGAAAGAACCGGGTGAAGACGGTCGGGCCAATAAGGTAGCGGCTGCGGCTTATCTGGCTAAGTGTTATCTGACTTTGGCTTGGGGAGACGGATACGAAGCTACTACCGGTGAAGGTCATATCAACTCTGAATACATGCAGAAGGTGATAGATTATACGGATGAGGTGAAGTCTTCTGACTATGGATATTTGGAAGATTATGGTGATATCTTCTTGCCCGCCTACAAGAACAGCAAGGAATCTGTTTTTGCCGTACAGTGTTCTGATTACGAAGACGACAACACCACTTACGGTCGTGCCAACTGGTCGAACATGCTGAATGGCTGCTGGCAGATGTGGTCTTGCGGATGGGATTTCCACAAACCTTCTCAGAATCTGGTGAACGCCTTCAAGACCAAGAACGGTCTTCCGATGTTTGATGACTATAATAATGAAATCGATTATCCGATTAACGGTCAGCCCACCAGTCAGAAATGGGATCCGCGTTTGTTCCACACTGTAGGTATGCCGACCTTCCCTTACAAGTATGAAGCTGAATATACGATGACTACTGCCAATTCACGTACGCCGAATACTTATGGATACTATACTTCTCTGAAAGAAGTTCCTCAACGTTCTGAGGGTGAGACTTACAATGGTTCATGGCAGGCTTTTGCAATGAATGATTACGTATTCCGCTATACGGACGTGATGCTGATGCGTGCGGAAGCGCTGATTGAATTGAACAGACTGAGCGAAGCAGAGGACATTGTGAATGATATCCGTAATCGTGCTGCACAGTCAGTCGACAAGCATATCAGTTATGCAAAAGACCAGTGTGAGATTGCTCTTTATCCGGACAATTATTTTTCAACCAAGGAAATTGCCCGTAAGTGTCTGCGTTGGGAACGTCGTCTGGAAATGGCCATGGAAAACGGACGGTTCTTTGACTTGCGTCGTTGGGGTATTGCCTCAGAAACACTGAATGCTTATTTTGAAAGTGAACAGAATGATGTATATGAGGGTCAGCCTTACGGACAGTATTACAAGGACGCTCATTTCACTCCTGAGAAGAACGAATTCTTCCCTGTTCCTTACAATCAGATGTTCTACATTCCTGGATTGTACACTCAGAATAAAGGATATGAATAAATTTAAAGTTGTTCTTCCTTTTCTTCTCCTGGCTGCAGAAGGGGAAAGGAAGGACAATTTAATTATTAAATAATATAACTTATGAACAAGTATGCATATACGATGAAAGTCGCTTTTCTGGGACTTTTTCTAGGATTGTCACCGATGGCGCAAGCTGATGCTGCCTGGACAGTCCGTCATCTGGTTAACGAGCAGAGTATCATTTCTTTGGAGGTGACCGAGAATTACTTGCTCCTTCCGATTCAGGACGATGCACCTGAAGGTAAGATTGGTGTGGTAAAGGATAACGAGTTGGAAGGTACTTTCATGAATGTCCGTCTGGCTCGTGAAAGAGTGGATTCATACGTTCCGTTTGCCTTGTCGGCTTACAAAGGTCAACATGTCTCTATTGATATTCAGGGCGTTCCTGAAAATGCACTCTGCTGGAAGGAACTGAAGACAGCTGAGACCTTTGATATGACAAACAAAGAGACCTTCCGTCCGGTTTATCATCATACACCGGCATACGGCTGGATGAACGACCCGAACGGTATGTTCTATAAAGATGGAGTTTATCATTTGTATTTCCAGTACAATCCTTATGGTTCGGTATGGGGTAACATGCACTGGGGACATTCCACGAGTACCGACTTGGCACATTGGAAATATGAAGGTTGTGCCATCGTGCCGGATGCATGGGGAGCTATTTTCAGTGGCTCGTGTGTGGTAGACCATGAGAATACAGCTGGTTTCGGAAAGGGAGCTGTGGTGGCTTTCTATACTTCTGCCAAGTCTACTCCGTGGGGCGATGTACAAGCCGAGAGTATGGCATATAGTCTGGATAATGGGAAGACTTTTACCAAATATGAAGGTAACCCGATTGTGACTTCTACAGAGAAAGACTTCCGTGACCCGAAAGTGTTCTGGTACGCACCGGGCAAACACTGGTGCATGATTCTGGCCGTAGGTCAGCACATGGAAATCTATTCTTCTTCTAACTTGAAGGAATGGAAGAAAGAGAGTGAGTTTGGTGCCATGCAAGGTGCGCATGGGGGCGTATGGGAATGTCCGGATATGGTAGAGATTCCGGTGGAAGGTACCCGTGAGAAAAAATGGGTGCTGATTTGCAACCTGAACCCGGGTGGTCCGTTCGGAGGCAGTGCCGCACAGTATTTTATCGGTTCATTTGATGGAAAGAAGTTTGTGAATGAATTCCCAACGCAGACTAAATGGTTGGATTGGGGCAAGGACAATTATGCCACTGTCACTTGGAACAATGCACCTGACGGCCGTTGTGTGGCATTGGGATGGATGAGCAACTGGCAGTATGCCAACAATGTGCCTACCCGCCAATATCGCAGTGCCAATACCATTGCGCGCGACTTGACGCTTTATCGTGAAGGTGGAGAATTGTATCTGAAAAGCACTCCTTCACCGGAGATAAAGAAGGCCCGTGGCGAAAAGGTTTCAGTGCCTGCGTTCAAGGTGGCAGGACAATACGAAGTGGCAAGCCTGTTGAAAGACAATGAAGGAGCCTATGAAATTGAAATGGTGATTCAGAATGCCGGTGCATCAAAGATTGCTTTCAGCCTCTTGAACGACAAGGGTGAAAAGGTTTCGATGTACTACGATGTGCCGCGCAAGCAGTTTGTGATGGATCGCAGCCAGAGTGGAAAAGTAGACTTTAGCAGTGACTTTCCGGCAGTGACGGTGGCCCCTGTAACCGCAGAAAAAGAGATGACATTGCGTCTGTTTGTAGACCGTTCAAGCATCGAGGCCTTTGGGGAAGAAGGAAAGTTTGCGATGACAAACCTGGTGTTCCCGTCCGCACCTTATCATAAGATGGTGTTTGAATCGGATAAGGACGGCTATAATGTGAAGGCCTTGCGGGTATATAAACTGAAGTAACAGGCTGTTTCTGTGTGGAAATAGCTTCTGGATGAGAATTTTCCTTGATGTGTAAAAATGTTTCATCCTGTTTCAATATTGTTTCATGAAACAATATTGTCACAGGATGTAACATTCCTTATCTCTCACTATGAGTCGATTGCCTATTTTTGCGGCAAACAAATAAAAACAACTTTCATGCTAACATGCTAATTAAAATGCTATGAAGGCCGAAAAAAAACAGTTTTCTAATCGTATGGGAGCTGCAGTGTTGCTGCTCGCTTTGGCTTGTGTGAACGGATATGCACAAGAGAACAAATCTTCAAATGACGGTAATTCTAAGGAAGAAGGAAACCGTAATGTGATGTTGAATGCTGCTAGTGCGAATGGACCTCGTGAAATCCAGATAGGTCTTCCCTCTGCGGATGTGAATGTGCTGGAAAATGGGATTCCGGTAACCTATGCTACCAATCCTCACAGTGTGAATTCTTTGTGGCGTGCAGATGCCAGTTTGAGTCATGTCGGGCTGCTGAAAATCTCAGAAACAGCCATTACGACAGGAAATATCGGTTATGCAGTCAACTCTTTTACCCAGTTGGGTGAAAAAGGTTTCAACGGAACCCTGAATTACAAGTCCAATCATTTTGGTATGCAGGAGATTTCATTGAACTTGAATGGAGAGATTGCAAAGGATTGGTTCTATAGTGGAAGTATTTATCAGGATTTCGACCCGGGAACATTTAAAATCAAATCGACTCCTTTCCAGGATCGTACACAGATTTACAAGTTTGCTTTGACAAAGCGTTACAATCAGAACCGTGGTGAGTTTACGGCTATGTATCATTACAGCAACAGCCATCCGGTATATATGTATGCTACCCAGTCGGCTCCGTTTGTGTATGTGGGCGATGGAAGTGTGAGAGAGTTGGGCGCTTTTGCGCTGGGTACAACGTCTTACCTCCCGGTGGACAATGAAATGATATACCGTGACATGCGGACAGGTGAACTGAAGAAAACCAATTTGTATGATGCGGTGCAGAACAAGGGTAGTGAAGTGACTTTGATGAACAATTATAACTGGGACAACGGCCTGTCGTGGAAGGTGATTATGAAATATGACCATGCAACCGGTTCTTGTGTGTACCAGACTCCGATGGAGCTTTCACAGCGTGCGAACAGCAACATCAATTATCAGTATGAGGGTGAAGACGGCCGTATGCAGGCTTACAACGGTGAATATGTGCAGAGCCGTATGTCTTGTCTGAACCGTGGATTCATTGATGAGTTTATGTTTACTACGGAGTTGTCTCGTAAGTTGTCGAACGGTACATGGCGCTTGGGATTGAACGAATGGTATTACGACATTGATTATGCTTCTAATACCACCATGTACGACCAGTCTGTACCGACCGATGGAAGTTATCCGGTTCGTCTGTACAATCCGGATTATGCGACTTCTACTTCTCGTTCGTATGATGGCAATGGATATTATTACGATTTTAACAAGAACGCATCAGAATATTATAAAGGTCATGAAAATAAACTGGCAGTGTATTTCACTCACGACTGGGATGTGACAGACAAGTTTAACCTTTACTATGGTGCGCGTCTGGAATATCAGGCACTTCGTGGAAACAATGCAGCAGTGAAAGATGCAAACGGTAATTTTGTAGGACGTTTTGCCGATTATCACTTGGGGGCTACAGCATCTAACGGAACAAAAATTGAACCTACTCCGATGGAATATGACTGGTTCAATTACGCTTTGAGTGCGGCTGCTACCTATAAGTTGACAAAAGAATTCGGATTTACCGGTGACTTCACTTATATTACCCAGCATCCGAAACTGGAAAACTTTGCTCCGGCTGTATTGCCGAACACTGATAAGATTTCTGTTCCTCTGGGACGTGCGGGTATCTATTATAACAATGAATGGTTGAGCTTGACTTCTTTGTTCTCTTACATTTCAAAGACCAACAACAACTCTACATTGAACTTGCAGCACAGTGTGAATGGAGTGAATGAAATCTTGGCAGCACCGTTGAACTACGATATCAAAACATTGGGATGGACCACCGACGTGGTAGCTCGTCCGTTCAAAGGATTTGATTTGCACTTCCTCTTCACTTATCAGAAACCGACTTACAAGAAGTATGAAACTTCTGTACAGTTCTCTGATGGTTACGTAGGTCAGATTAATGCTACGGGTAATATCGTAGCAGAAATTCCGCAGGTTATTGTGGAAATCGACCCGAGCTACATGATTACAAAGGATTTGAAAATCTGGACAAGTTTCCGTTACTTCAGCAAGACTTATGCCAACATCAACGATGCTTACTATTTCAACGGCCGTTGGGAAACTTTCGGAGGCTTGAACTGGCAGGTGAACAAGAAACTGTCATTGGGTTGCTCCGTAGTTAACTTCCTGAACCAGACGGGTGCCAAAGGTAGTATTGCCGGAGCCGAATTGGTAACGAAAGATGAGGCTGGAAAATATGCGAATACTGTAATGGCCGGAAGTTATATCCGCCCGTTCACGGTAGAGTTCTCTGCACAGGTAAAATTCTGACATTCATTTTTCTAATTATAAATGTCTCCGGCAGACCTTCGGGCTGCCGGAGTCTGAAAAGTTTTCAGTTTAGGTATTTCAATAATAAGAATATTTCGTATTTTTAATCCCAATAAAAACAACGTATCATGAAAAAGAATTTTGTTAACCTCACATTAGGTGCGTTTTTCTTGACTGGTATGTGGTCATGCCAATCACAAAAGACTGACCTTGTATTTGAGCATCAGGGAGACACTCTGACTATTGTACATATAAAGAATCCTTCAAAATATTTATTGCTTCCTATTCAAGAATCTTCCAATGAAGGAAAGGTGAAATTGGATACAGGTAGTCCTGCTGATACACCGATGGACGTCCGTCTGGCGGTAGACAGCGTGGAATATTATGTGCCGTTTGAATTGCCTGCAGGCGCAAAGGAAGCTACGGTGACAATTGGAAAAGTAGCAGCTAATGCAGTCTGCTGGGATCATATCCAGCTTTCGGATACCTTTAATACTGCAAATACTGATTATTACCGTCCAGTATATCATCATACTCCGCTTTACGGATGGATGAACGATGCCAACGGTCTGGTTTATAAAGATGGAGAGTATCATTTGTATTTCCAGTACAATCCTTATGGTTCCAAATGGGGAAATATGCATTGGGGACATTCTGTCAGCAAGGATTTGGTTCATTGGGATCACCTGAAACCGGCTATCGCACGCGACACACTGGGACATATTTTCTCAGGAAGTACGGTAGTTGATAAGAATAATAGCGCAGGCTACGGAAAAGATGCCATCATTGCTTTCTATACTTCTGCCAGTGACGAACACGGACAGATTCAGTGTATGGCTTACAGCAATGATAATGGACGCACTTATACAAAATACGAGAAGAATCCGATTCTGACTCCGTTTGACGGATTGAAAGACTTCCGTGATCCGAAGGTGTTCTGGTATGAACCGGCTCAGAAGTGGTACATGATTGTTTCTGCCGACAAGGAGATGCGTTTCTATTCTTCTTCTAATTTGAAGGACTGGGAGTATCAGAGTGGTTTTGGAAAAGGATATGGCGTACAGCCGAACCAGTTTGAATGTCCTGACTTTATCCAGTTGCCGGTGGATGGTGACAAGAACAAGATGAAGTGGGTGATGATTGTCAACATCAATCCGGGATGTATGTTCGGCGGTAGTGCTACAGAATATTTCGTCGGTGACTTTGATGGTAAAGAATTTAAATGTGATACCAAACCGGAAGTGACAAAATGGCTTGACTACGGAAAAGATCATTATGCAACTGTATGTTTCTCAAATACAGGCGACCGGGTGATTGCTGTGCCTTGGATGAGCAACTGGCAGTATGCCAATGCCACTCCTATCCGCCAGTATCGTGGTGCCAATGCGTTGCCTCGTGAACTATCGCTTTATACAAAGAACGGACAGATTTATATGGCGGCCAATGTGGTGAAGGAAACTGAAGCATTGCGTAAGGATACCCGCAAGGTGGACAACTTCACGGTAAAAGGTGAATATAAGATTGACGAAATTGTGCCGCAGACAGACGGGGCTTACGAACTGGAAATGGACGTGACTCCGGGTAAGGCACAGGTGGCAGGCTTTGAGTTGCTGAATGACAAAGGTGAGAAGGTGAAAATCTACCTGGATATGAAGGCTGGCAAGTTGGTGGCCGATCGTACAGAAAGCGGTATTGTGGATTTGACACGCTACGGAGAGGTAACCGTACATGAAAAAGAAACAGATGATCACCGCAAGACCATGTCAATCAATTATAAGAATGACTTTGCTTTGGGTACATGGGCTCCGCTTTCATTGTGTGAAGGTAAAACTTATCATCTGAATATTTTTGTAGATAAATGTTCTGTTGAAATCTTTGTAGACGGCGGACGCATTGCCATGACAAATTTGGTATTCCCTACCAAACCATACAACACACTGCGTTTCTACGGTGAAGGTGCTGACTACAAGGTAGAGAATATGAACATATATAAATTGGGGTTGTAAACGATTAAGAGAGACAGACATGACCATGAAAAACTTTATTGTGACGGCTTTGGGTGCACTAGTGGGGGTTCAGTATGCGGGGGCTGCCGAGAAGAAAATTATCCGCATTTCTACGGATAAGACGGACTTGGTACTCCAGGTGGCTGAAAACGGACGACTCTATCAGAGTTATCTGGGAGAGAAATTGTTGCACGAGGCTGACTTGGCGAATCTTGACTGGAGAGTACATCCTGCTTCGGATGCGAGTGTTTCTGCTCGTGGATGGGAGGTCTATTCCGGTTCGGGAAATGAGGATTTCTTTGAACCAGCGGTAGGCATTACCCATGCTGACGGGAATGCTTCCACGTGGCTATATTATGTGTCTTCTTCTTCCAAAAGTGTGGAAGGAGGTACGCAGACCGATATCTTGTTGCGCGATGACAAATATCCGGTAGACGTGACATTGCATTATGTAGCTTATGAGAAGGAAAATATCATCAAGACCTGGAGTGAAATAAAACATCAGGAAAAGAAACCGGTCCAGTTGTTCCGTTATGCTTCGACCATGTTGTATTTCAATAGTCCTTCTTATTATCTGACTGAGTTCAGTGGGGACTGGGCAAAGGAAGTACAGATGAATATCCAGAAACTGGAATTTGGAAAGAAAGTGATAGATACCAAATTGGGAAGCCGTGCTGCCATGCATGCACAACCTTTTTTCATGGTCGGTCTGAATGCTCCTGCCTCAGAAAATCAGGGAGAAGTCCTGATGGGTACATTGGGGTGGACAGGTAACTTCAGTTTTACATTTGAAGTGGATAACGTGGGAAACCTGCGTGTGATTCCAGCTGTTAATCCTTATGCTTCCAATTATGAGCTGGCGAAAGGAGAGGTATTCACTACTCCGGAGTTCATCTTTACCCTGAGTCATCAAGGTACGGGTGAAGGAAGCCGTAATTTCCAGGAGTGGGCTCGTAATTATCAGCTGAAGGACGGAAAAGGTTCTCGCCTGAGCTTATTGAACAACTGGGAAAATACGGGATTCGACTTCAATGAGGATATTCTGGTCGATTTGATTCGGGAAACGAAGGAACTCGGCGTGGATATGTTTCTGCTGGATGACGGATGGTTTGGAAACAAATACAAGCGTAGCGGGGATACCGCAGGACTGGGAGACTGGGAAACTACGGCTGACAAGCTTCCTGGTGGTATTAACGCGTTGGTGCAGGCTGCTCAGAAAGAAGGAGTGAAGTTTGGCCTTTGGATTGAACCGGAAATGGTCAATCCTCAAAGCGAATTGTTCGAAAAGCATCCCGATTGGGCAATCCATTATCCGAACCGTGACACTTATTATTACCGCAATCAGCTGGTGTTGGACTTGAGCAATCCGCAGGTGCAGGATTATGTGTACGGTGTTATCGACAACCTGTTGAAAGAGAATCCGGGTATTGCTTACTTTAAGTGGGATTGTAACAGTCCGATTACAAATATTTATTCTTCTTACTTGAAAACAAGACAGGGACGTCTTTATATTGATCATGTGAGAGGCGTCTACAATGTCATGAAACGGGTAAAGGAGAATTATCCGGATGTGCCGATGATGCTTTGTTCCGGTGGCGGTGCCCGCTGTGACTACGAAGCCTTGAAATATTTCACAGAGTTCTGGTGCAGTGATAATACTGATCCGGTGGAAAGAGCCTATATTCAATGGGGATTCTCCCAGTTCTTCCCGGCAAAGGCCATGTGTGCGCATGTTACTAGCTGGAACAAGAATGCTTCTATTAAGTTCCGTACGGATATGGCTTCCATGTGTAAATTGGGTTTTGATATTGGATTGAAAGACCTGAAAGCTGAGGAGCTGGAATATTGCCAGCTTGCTGTGGCCAACTGGAAACGTTTGCAGCCGGTGATATTGGACGGTGTACAATATCGTCTGGTGTCTCCGTATGAATCCAATCACATGGCCGTGAATTACGTTAGTCAGGATTGTTCGAAGGGCGTGGTATTTACCTATGACATTTACCCTCGTTTCCAAGAAAAACTGATGAAGCTGAAGGTGCGGGGACTGGATCCGAATAAAATGTATAAGGTGGAAGAAATCAATCTGATGCCGACGGAAGAATCTGAACTGAAGGAGCATGGAAAAGTCTTCTCTGGCGATTATCTGATGAAGGTGGGACTGGATGTCTTTGGTTTTCAGCCGACTCGAAGTCACGTAATAGAGTTGACTGCTGAATAATCTCTGCAAAAAGAGAAAAGAATGTAAACTAAAAAACGAACGAAAATGACAAATACTCAATTAAAATATGCGAAACTCTTCCCGGTGATGCTTTGTTTCTTTGCCATGGGATTTGTAGACCTGGTGGGAATCGCGTCCAATTATGTGAAGGAAGATTTGAACCTGAGTGATTCCGAAGCGAATATATTTCCTTCTTTGGTGTTTTTCTGGTTTCTGATATTTTCCGTACCTACGGGAATGTTGATGAACCGCATCGGGCGCAAAAAAACAGTCCTGTTAAGTTTGGTAGTCACCTTCTTCTCGCTGCTGCTTCCGATGTTTGGGGATAGCTACGGATTGATGCTTTGCGCTTTCTCCTTGTTGGGAATCGGAAATGCATTGATGCAGACTTCTCTGAATCCGTTGCTGAGTAATATTATCTCAGGCGATCGTTTGGCCAGTACGCTGACTTTTGGTCAGTTTGTGAAGGCCATCGCTTCTTTCCTGGCACCTTATTTGGCCATGTGGGGGGCTTTGCAAACCATTCCGACTTTTGGCTTGGGATGGAGAGTGCTGTTCCCGATTTACATGGTGGTAGCTATCTTTGCCATTCTGTTGCTTTCTGCTACTCCGATTACCGAGGAACAGCCGGATAAAGCTTCTGGTTTTACAGATTGTTTGAAACTATTGGGTAAACCGTTTATCCTGTTGTCTTTCTTGGGTATTATGTGCCATGTAGGGATTGACGTAGGTACGAACACTACGGCTCCTAAAATTCTGATGGAGCGTATTGGTATGACGCTGACGGAGGCTGGATTTGCGACGAGCCTGTATTTTATTTTCCGTACACTGGGATGTTTCTCCGGTGCCTTTATCCTGCGGGTCGTATCTTCCAAGGTCTTTTTCCTGATTAGTGTGATTTGTATGATGCTGGCCATGATTGGGCTTTTCGCCTTCGATTCACGCATGATTATTTATATATGTATTGCTTTGATTGGTTTTGGAAATTCCAATGTCTTTTCCATTATCTTTTCACAAGCGCTGTTGGCTATGCCGGATAAAAAGAATGAAGTGTCAGGTCTGATGATTATGGGACTTTTCGGCGGTACTATCTTTCCGCTTCTGATGGGAATTGCCAGTGATGCGGTTGGACAGACTGGAGCTGTGGCAGTCATGACTGCTGGTGTGATTTATTTACTTTTTTATACATTGAAAATTAAACATTAAATAATAAGACTATGAATAATACAATTGTCGTAGGTATAGGAGAAGCACTGTGGGACGTGCTGCCTGAAGGAAAGAAAATTGGAGGGGCTCCAGCAAATTTTGCATATCATGTATCACAGTTCGGACTTGACGGACGTGCGGTAAGTGCGGTAGGAGAAGACAAGTTGGGAACTGAAATTCTGGAAAACTTTTATGAAAAGAATCTGCATTGTATGATTGAGCGTGTACCGTATCCGACAGGAACTGTACAGGTGGAATTAGATGCGGAAGGAGTTCCTTGCTATGATATCAAAGAAGGAGTGGCATGGGATAATATCCCGTATACGATGGCTTTGGAAGGTTTAGCCAAGCAAACTACAGCGGTTTGTTTCGGTTCACTGGCTCAGCGTAGTGTGGTTTCCCGCGAAACAATCAATAAATTCTTGGATGCCATGCCGAAGGAGGGTACTCTGAAAGTTTTTGATATTAATCTCCGTCAAGGTTTCTATACAAAAGAAGTGCTTTGTAATTCTTTTAGAAAATGCAACGTACTGAAGATAAATGATGAAGAGTTGGTTACGGTCAGCCGTATGTTTGGCTATCCGGGCATTGATTTGCAGGATAAATGTTGGATCTTGCTGGCAAAATATAATCTGAAAATGTTGATTCTGACTTGTGGAGTAAATGGAAGTTATGTGTTTACTCCTGGAAATGTGTCTTTTGTAGAGACTCCTAAAGTAGAAGTGGCAGATACGGTAGGGGCAGGGGATTCATTCACTGCTACGTTTGTGGCTTCCATTTTGAAAGGAAAAACAGTACGTGAAGCACACGAATTGGCTGTAGAGGTTTCAGCTTTTGTATGTACTCAGAATGGAGCTATGCCAGAGTTTCCTTTATATTTAAGAAACAAGATGTAAAATAATAAGGTTTATAAGTTTGTATTTTTAGTTTAGGTTAGATTTGAAGAGTATGCGGTTTTGGCTGTGACGGCTGGAACCGCATTTATTGTTTAAAATGCAGAAAAAACACTTTCTGATAAGTGCCCTTTTCGAGCTTTGATGTATCTTTGTAAGGTTAACTTAATATGAATTGCATGAAACATCGATGGCATAGATACCTTTTATTGTTTTTTCTTGTTAGTTTGTCAATAGCTTGTAACAGAAAAAAGCCTGAGTATATTATTGGAGTTTCGCAATGTAGCAATGATGAATGGCGTGTGCAGATGAACAAAGAAATTCTGCGCGAGGCTCTTTTTTATCCAGAAGTGAAAGTTGATATTCGGCAGGCTCAAGACGACAATCAGCGGCAGATAAATGACATTAAAGAGTTCATCCACCAAAAAGTGAGCCTGATAATTGTTGCTCCTAATGAGGCAGGAGCGATAGCGCCGGTACTGGAAGAAGCATACGAGGCTGGTATTCCCGTAGTACTGGTTGACCGGAAAATTCATTCTGACAAATATACAGCTTATGTAGGGGCAGATAATTATGAGGTCGGGAAAAAGGTCGGTGAATATATTATCAATGTGTTGCATGGGAATGGAAAAATTGTAGAGATAACAGGGCTGAAGGCATCGACTCCGGCTGTGGAACGGCATCGGGGAATGATGGATGCTTTGAAGGCCGCACCGGGCATAAATGTGGTGGCTTCTGCGGATGCCGGTTGGTTTAAGGAGAGAGCCCGTATGGTGGTGGATACTATTTTAAAGAAACATGACCGAATTGATTTGATTTTTGCTCAAAATGACCGAATGGCCATGGGCGCCTATCAGGAAGCTTTTCGTCAGGGGCGTGAGAAAGATATTTTATTCATTGGAGTCGATGCCGTAGCCGGAAAGGGATATGGGGTAGAGAGTGTGGCTAAAGGAGAATTGAATGCTACTTTTATTTATCCTACAGGTGGTGACAAGGTGATGCAGGTGGCAATGTCCATATTGAAAGGGAAGAAATATGCACGAGAAAATTATCTATCTACGGCTGCAGTGAACAGGGACAATGCGCGAATTATGCAGATGCAGACAGAACATATTTTTTCGCTGGACCACAAGATTGAATTACTTCATAATCGGTTGGATGATTATTTTCTCCGTTATTCTGCGCAGAAAATGTTTTTATATGCTTGTGTAGTAATATTAGTTCTGGTAGGGTTCTTGTTGTTTTTCCTGGTACGGGCTTTTTGGATGAAGAATCGGTTGAATACAGAATTATCTGCACAGAAAAAGCAGTTGGAACAACAACGTGATCAGTTGCAGGAACAGCGTGATCAGTTGATTGTGTTGTCTCGTCAACTGGAAGAGGCCACACATGCCAAACTGGCTTTTTTTACCAGTGTATCACATGATTTTCGTACTCCGTTGACATTGATAGCCGACCCGGTAAACCAGTTGTTGGAAGAGAAGCATTTGGGTGAACGTGAGAGAGAAATGCTGGAGATTGTCGGTCGGAATGTGTCTATTTTGTTGAGATTGATTACACAGATTCTTGATTTTCAGAAATATGAGTGTGGAAAGTTGGTTTTGTGCCTTTCTGAATTTAATGTGTTTGAGGGAATCAAGGAATGGACAAAAGCTTTTCATGTATTGGCATCCAGAAGACATATCCATTTTGCTGTGACGGCAGAAGGGAATGAGGCGGATTACGTGATGATTGCTGATGCAGAAAAGATGGAGCGCATTACTTATAATTTATTGTCTAATGCATTTAAGTTTACTCCGGAAAAAGGGGAGATAAAGATTGAGCTGTCGCGTAGGAAGCAGGAACAGGAGAATCTTTTGTGTTTAAAGGTTAGTGATACAGGTATTGGCATGTCGGAAGAGCATGCTCGTCATGTGTTTGAGCGTTTCTATCAGATTGATATGCAGCACACTGGCTCAGGAATAGGGCTGGCATTGGTGGAAGCTTTTGTACATTTACACCACGGGCAGGTGAAAATTGAAACCGCGGAAGGAAAAGGAACCTGTTTTTTGATAGAACTTCCCATGAAACAGGAAGGAGAGGTGAAAAAAATGACAGAGAAAAATGAAGTTTTGAAAAACTTGCAGGAAGGAGCAGTATTGGATGCAGGAACAGAAACATTGCGTCAGTTGCCCAAACAGATAGAGACGGATAAAGGCAATGAGAAAGAAGTGGTATTGGTGATTGATGACAATCAGGATGTCAGGAATTATGTCAAAATGCTGTTGCAGGATAAATATACAGTTCTGGAGGCTGTCAACGGACAAGAAGGAATCAGGCAGGCGATGAAATATGTGCCGGATATTATCATCTGCGATGTCATGATGCCTGTGATGGATGGTATCGAATGCTGCCGTCGATTAAAAAGCGAACTGCAGACTTCCCATATTCCTGTAATGATGCTGACAGCTTATACCATGGATGAACAACGAATCCAGGGCTATGATTCGGGAGCGGATGCCTATTTGGCAAAGCCTTTTAGTGCTAAATTGTTGTTGACGCGTATCCGAAATTTAATAGACAACCGTAAACGTTTGAAATTGATGACCGACTCGATGGCTTCCATGCAAAAGCAATCTTTGGGAGAGGTCGATAAGGGGTTTATAGAAAAGCTGAAGGCATTGATTGACGAGAAAATGGGTGATTCAACTTTAAGCGTGGAAGATTTGGGAGCGGATTTAGGCTTAGGACGCGTACAGTTATATCGTAAGACGAAGGCTTTGACGGGTTACTCGCCTAATGAATTGTTGCGTATTGCCCGTCTGAAAAAAGCAGCTTCATTACTGGCTTCTTCGGAAAAAACAGTGGCGGAGATAACGTATGAAGTAGGTTTCAGTTCTCCTTCTTACTTTACCCGATGTTACAAAGATTATTTTGGAGAAAGTCCCACTGATTTCTTAAAAAGACGGAATGGAAAAGGGTGAGAGAAAAAATATTCTTTTCTAGCTAAAAGAAATAGTTGTATATTTGGGCACTTTTTGAAACAGTAAGGTATGAAACGGATTTTGTTATTGTTATTTGTGGTGAGTATATGGGGCAGCGGGCGTGCTCAGGATTTGAAAACTTTATTTGTGGCTATGCCCGACTCTTTGTCTCCTTTCCTGACGGAGGTCAATAAGGCTGATTTTGGAGATTTCTTGGAGAGCGGTATGAAAGCTGAAGTGAAGAATCGTTTCGGAAATATATCAGAAATGACAACGTTAACTGCTGATTATTTGTTTTTGAAGAGTACTTCGGCAAGCACATTGGAACTGAAGTTACTTCCGTTGAATGACTCTGTGAAAGTGATTTGTGCAGTATCCACCTATTTTGCTCCGGCAGGAGATAGCCGGATTGCATTTTATGATACCAACTGGAAAGAATTGCCTTGTCGTAATTTTATACAATTGCCTCAAGAAGGCGATTTTTATGTAGTGCCACAGTCTGATATTCAGGCGGATTCATTGAAAAATTTGCGGGCCTATGCAGATATGTTTTTATGGAAGGCCAACCTGTCAGCCGAACAGTCTGTCATTTCGTTTACGTATACTACTCCTGATTATTTGGATAACGAAACGGCTGGTAAACTGAAACATTATTTAATCTCAGTTCCGTTGTGTTACGAGTGGAAAGAGGGAAAATTTGAAATGTGTAAAAAAACGAATGTTCCGTTGAAATAGATTTTTTCATGTTTTGTTTCGTATAAGCTTGTGTTGTAAAACATCTATTGCGGTGCTTCTGTATGAAAATACATAAAAAATAGTTAACCACACAACCTAATATGACGAAAAAAAATTATCTTTGGAACGTTGTTTTTAAAAAGTAACGCGTATTTTCTTGAAAATTACAAGAAAAAATGCACTCTGAACGTTGAATTGTTTTTAACCAGTAGTGGTATTCTGATTAGAGGTCGGGCTGGAATAATTCACATCACGAAGGCCAACCGACGGATACTAGCTGAAAAATATAGAATGGAATGATTTTAAAATGTATTAGAACAGTAGCGGTAGCAGCCTTGGCGCTAGTTAGTGTAAATGTCTCAGGACAAGATCTTCTCGCTCGTCAGGCTCCTATCGATAGAAAATTGAAAGCAGTTGATTCATTGGCCTTGATTCGTCAGATTAAAGCAGAACAGGCTGTGTATCCTGCCTATAGTCTTTATCCTAATTGGAACAATGATCGTGTTCATGCGTACGGTGGTACACAAGTTCCAGATAGTTTCCGAATTGATCTTACCGGTTTTTGCATGCCGACAACTCATACAATCATTACTTCCAAATGCGGTCCTCGCTGGCGGCGTATGCACAACGGATTGGACATTAAAGTCTACATTGGCGATACCATCCGTGCTGCATTCGACGGACGTGTTCGTATGGTAAAATACGAACGTAGAGGATACGGTAAATATGTGGTGATTCGTCATGACAATGGCTTGGAAACAATTTATGGTCACTTGTCTAAACAGATTGTAGCTGAAGATCAATATGTGAAGGCTGGCGATCCGATTGGTTTGGGTGGAAATACCGGTCGTTCTACAGGGTCTCATCTTCATTTTGAAACCCGTTTCTTGGGGGAGGTAATCAATCCGGAATTCATGTTTGATTTTCCTAATCAGGATATTGTAGCAGACAGCTATTTGTTTGTGCGGGGAGCCAACCGGTATTCCTATCAGCGTACAAAAGCTTTGGCGGCTGTGAAATCGGGTAAATCGGGAGCTGAAGAAGCAGAGAAATCAGCCATCCGTTATCATAAGATTCGTAAGGGTGATACATTGGGACGTATATCTCGTTTGTATCATGTATCTATTGACCGTTTGTGTCAGATTAACGGTATCAAACGGACTACTACGTTGCGTATCGGACAAGTGTTGAGATGTTCATAAAAGGAAATCCTGAATTTTCAATAATAACCATTTCAGACAGACGTGTATTTCCGGCTGTCTGAAATGGTTTTTTTATGCCCTTTATTGTTTGTGGCTCTGTGAAAAAACAGTAACTTTGCCACACTATTCGAGTAGAAAGATGGAAGAAACCAAGAAACAATTTGAACACGTAATTGCAGTTTGCCGTGATTTGTTTGCTAAGAAACTGCATGATTACGGAGCTGCATGGCGGATTATGCGTCCTTCTTCAGTGACAGATCAGATTTTTATTAAAGCCAACCGCATCCGTAGTATCGAAGTGAAAGGCGTGGCTTTAATCAATGAAGGAATTCGCCCGGAGTTTATCGCCATTGTAAATTATGGAATTATCGGATTGATTCAGCTCGAGCTGGGTTATGCGGAAAAAGAGGATATTACTGAAGAAAAGGCATTGGAATTGTATGATACTTATGCCAAAAAGGCTTTGGAACTTATGTTGGCCAAGAATCATGATTATGATGAGGCCTGGCGGAGCATGCGTATCACTTCGTATACTGATTTGATTCTGATGAAGATTTACCGTACCAAACAGATTGAATCTTTGAAAGGAGATACACTGGTTTCGGAAGGAGTGGATGCCAATTATATGGACATGATTAATTATGCGGTATTTGGATTGATAAAACTGGAATTTGGAGAATAAATATTTACATAAAGCCATCGTTGTCTGGAGCAATTTCTGTCGTTTCTTGCTGGCAGTTGTCTTTTTGTTTTCTGGATTTATAAAGGCGAATGACCCTTTGGGCACAGTTTATAAGGTGCAGGATTATCTGGAGGCATGGGGATTGTTGACGCTGAGCGGTGGATACGTGCCTTATTTGGTGGCGATTCTGTTTGGTATTTTTGAATTTACGTTAGGTATTTATTTGTTCTTTGGTATTAGGCGGCGGGTGGCTCCTTTGTTAATGTTGCTTCTCATGTCATTTCTGACACCGCTGACTTTGTGGTTGGCAATAGCCAATCCAATATCCGATTGCGGCTGTTTTGGGGATGCTGTGGTATTGACCAATTGGGAAACTTTCTTCAAGAACATTGTGTTGTTGATAGCGGCTATATCTGTATTTAAATGGAGACGCTATATTTTTAATTTGGTGACAACAAAGGTCGACTGGCTGGTCTCTCTTTATAGCATTCTTTTTATTATATTCTTCACTCTTTTTTGTCTTCGTTATTTGCCTGTCTTCGACTTCCGCCCTTATCACGTGGGGGCTGATATTGTAAAGGGGATGAGCATACCCGAAGGAGAGAAACCGACTGTGTATGAAACCGTCTTTATTTATTCGAAAAATGGAAAGGAGAAAGAGTTTACCATTGATAATTTTCCGACAGATTCTACCTGGACTTTTGTCGATTCAAAGACACGGATAAAGGAAAAAGGCTATGAACCGCCTATTCATGATTTTTCCATCACTTCATTGGAAACGGGCGAAGACATGACGGATGAAATCTTGAACAGTGACCAATATACGTTCTTGCTCGTTTCTCCCTGGTTGAAGCAGGCGGACGACAGTGGAATGGATTTGATTAATGAAGTCTACGATTACAGTGTAGAGCATGGTTACCGTTTCCTTTGTCTGACAGCATCCTCTGAACAGGATATCATGGAGTGGCAGGAAAATACTGGGGCTGAATATCCTTTTGCATTGATGGATGAGATTACACTGAAAACAATGATTCGTTCCAATCCGGGATTGATGTTGTTGAAGAAAGGGGTGGTGTTGCGTAAATGGAGTGTGTCCAATTTACCTGACGAATATCAGTTGAATGCACCTTTGGAACGTCTTCCATTTAGTACGTGGAGCCCTAAGACGAGCATTCATAAGATTGTGGAGGTTACCTGTTGGTTCTTGGGACCTTTGCTGCTGTTTACCATAGCCGATTTGATCTGGCTGCGTATTAAGAACCGAAAGGAGAAAAAGAAAAAAGAGAAAACATTATAACTAACCCTTTAAAATTAAAACAAAATGAGAAAAAACATTGTAGCAGGTAACTGGAAAATGAACAAGAACCTGCAGGAAGGTATTGCATTGGCAAAAGAATTGAACGAAGTATTGACTGCAGACAAACCTAACTGCGACGTTATCATCTGTACTCCGTTTATTCACCTGGCTTCTGTTACTCCTTTGGTAGACAGCTCTATCATCGGTGTAGGTGCTGAAAACTGCGCAGATAAAGCTTCTGGTGCTTACACTGGTGAAGTTTCTGCTGAAATGGTTGCATCTACAGGTGCTCAGTATGTAATCTTGGGTCACTCAGAACGTCGTGCTTACTACCATGAAACAGTAGAAATCCTGGCTGAAAAAGTTAAATTGGCTTTGGCTAACAACCTGAAACCGATTTTCTGTATCGGTGAAGTATTGGAAGAACGTGAAGCTAACAAGCAGAATGAAGTAGTAGAAGCTCAGCTGGCTTCTGTATTCTCTTTGTCTGCTGAAGACTTCAGCAAGATCATCTTGGCTTACGAACCGGTTTGGGCTATCGGTACTGGTAAGACTGCTACTCCGCAGCAGGCTCAGGAAATCCACGCTCACATCCGTTCTTTGGTAGCTGCTAAATATGGTAAAGAAGTAGCTGAAAACACTTCTATCCTGTACGGTGGTAGCTGCAAGCCGACAAATGCAAAAGAATTGTTTGCAAATCCGGATGTAGATGGTGGTTTGATTGGTGGTGCTGCTTTGAAGGCTGCTGACTTCAAAGGTATCATCGATGCTTTTAAATAATTTCCAATCTCTGAATTAATCAGGAATTGCTTGAGCACAGAGAGATGAGGACGTGCAGTGTCATTCCTTCCCTCTGTGCTCAATTGACTTTTGTTTTCTATGTCTATTTAAAAATCCGGTTATGCTGAAATATTTTTTATTCATTGTTTCTTTATTATGTGTCAGTGGGAGTTATGCCCAACGAAACATTATTGAAAGTTTGCAAACCCGTCGGGCGGGTGAAGGAGTGGTCACTGTACACCAGGATGCACAGATTACTTCTCTGATAGGGAAACGCTATGTACGGTCTACAAGCTCAGAACCGGTGAAGACATTGAAGGCCCGCGGTTTTCGTGTACAGGTGTATGCCGGAAATAATTCCCGTCAGGCACGCAGTGAGGCGAACAATGTAGCGGCAAAAGTAAAAGAGGAATTTCCGGACTTGCCGGTTTATACTTATTTCCAGCCTCCACGTTGGTTGTGCAGGGTGGGAGACTTCAAGAGTATTGAAGAAGCACATGTAACCATGCGTAAATTGAAGGCGACAGGAGTTTTCAAGGAAGTATCTATTGTGCGCGAACAGATTAATATACCTATAGAATAATGATGACAGATACCAATTCGATAAACTGGCCACAGGAAAAGGTGGAAAAGCTGATGGGCCATTACAAAGAGATTCTTTCTTTGCTGGGAGAAGACCCGGAGCGCGAAGGGTTGTTGAAAACTCCAGAACGTGTGGCCAAGGCCATGCTGACACTGACTCGCGGATATGAAATGGATCCGAGAGAGGTGCTGAATGCGGCGAAGTTCAAGGAGCCTTACAGCCAGATGGTGATTGTGAAGGACATTGATTTCTTTTCCATGTGCGAGCATCACATGTTGCCGTTTTATGGAAAGGCACATGTGGCTTACATTCCGAACGGATATATCACGGGGTTGAGTAAGATTGCCCGTGTGGTCGATATTTTTTCCCATCGCTTGCAAGTGCAGGAACGCATGACACTTCAGATTAAGGAGTGCATTCAAGAAACATTAAATCCATTAGGTGTAATGGTGGTGGTAGAAGCCAAACACATGTGCATGCAGATGAGAGGGGTGGAAAAACAGAATTCAGTGACCACTACTTCCGATTTTACCGGTGCGTTCAATCAGGCAAAGACGCGTGAAGAGTTTATGAACCTGATTCGGGCCAAATATTAATTGATGTGCTATTTCCCCTTCTGCGTATGAAAAAGGGGAAATAGTTTTTTTTATAGGCTGGGAGGCAATACGACACGGTCTCCCGCTTTCTGAAGCATCGGAATCTGTATCTTCTGCAAGTCTTGGTAATGCTTCATGATTTCCTGGCACTTTTGCGGGTCGTTGTAGATGTCTGGATTGTTCAAGGCCTGCAGTGTGTGCTTCATATCTTCTTCCACAATTGAAATCTTGAAATCAATCAGCAGACGGGGAACCAGTTCATACAACCGTTCTTCATCGGTAATGATTTTCTGTCCTTTGGAATGGTATTTGCTCAGTTGATAGCGGTCGCTGACCATTTCGGCTGCCAGTTTGCTGATATCCGCGTCGGGATGACTCAGAAAGTAGCGTTCAGCCACAAATCCCGGTTCTTGCAAGTGTGTTTCCGCTTCTTTGAGGATACGGCGGTCCAATGCACTATGAAACTGTAATTCGTCTTCCTTTAAGCTCGAAGAAATACACTCTATCACCGTGAGCGGCTGTTCTTCTCCGTTTTCATTTTCCAAATAACACATGACTTTCTCGCCATAGCGGATCAGCATGCGTATCAGTGCCTGTTCCCGCTGGTAGAACACTTTCTGTTCGTTTCCTTCCAGTGGAATGTAAGAGAGGTATTCATCCGCTGAGGCAGTGGCTGTCGTTGCAGGAGCCTCCGGTTGCGCATCTGTCGAAGTTGTCGGTGAGGTCGTCGGATTTTCCTGTGGAACAGGTGATTCCTGTTTTTCAGTGGGACTGGCCGGAATGGCTGGCGATTCTGTTTTTTCTTGGGATACCTGTTGAGCCCTGAGGGCTTGCTGCTGTTTTCTTTGGTTCTCCTTGAATTTGTTTTCCTGCGCCTGTTCCATGAGTTTGGCGACGGCTTCTATCAGCACCTTCTCTTCCATTTGCAGGAGCTGGCTGCATTCACGGGTATAGACCGAGCGGACAATGGCATCCGGAATGACCGAGATGCTTTTGACGATGCTGGAAATCAGGCTGGCCCGTTTGATGGGGTCTTTACCCGCTTCTTCCATCAGCAGGTTGGTCTTGAACCGGATGAAATCGACTTCATGCTCGTTGATATAAGCCTGGTAGTCGGTGGCGTTGTGCTTGCGGGCAAAACTGTCCGGGTCATCTCCGTCTGGCAACAGGCAGACCTTGACGTTCATTCCTTCTTCCAACAGCATGTCGATACCTCGTATGCTGGCCTTGATGCCGGCTCCGTCACCGTCATACAACACGGTGATGTTGTTGGTGAAACGGTGTATCAGCCGTATCTGGTCGGGAGTCAGAGCTGTACCTGAGGAAGCTACTACATTTTCGATGCCACTTTGGTGCATGGAAATGACGTCGGTATAACCTTCTACCAGGAAACAGCGGTCCTGGCGGACAATTTCCTGCTTGGCAAAGTAGATGCCGTAGAGTTCCCGGCTTTTATGATAGATTTCCGATTCCGGAGAATTAACATACTTCATCTGCACGTTCTTGGTGGCCGCGCTCAATACACGTCCGCCAAAAGCTACTACTTTTCCCGATAAGGTATGTACGGGGAAAATGACACGCCCCCAGAAACGGTCGCGAAGTGAACCGTCGTCCTTTCTATAGCACAAGCCGGTTTTTACCAAAAACTCTTCCTGATAGCCTTTCTGTTTGGCTGTACGTGCCAGTGCATCGTGACTGTCTGTGCTGTATCCTAACTGGAACTTTTTGATAATGTCATCACGGAATCCTCGGCTGCGTAAGTAGGTCATACCGATACGCTGTCCGTCGATGTGATTATAAAGTATGTCTTGAAAATATTCAGAAGCAAACTGGTTGACTACAAACAAGCTTTCACGCAGACTATGTGCTTGTTTTTCTTCGTCGGTCAGTTCCCGTTCCTTTACTTCGATGTGATATTTGTTGGCCAGCCACTTCAGTGCCTCGTAGTAAGAAAGCTGTTCGTGCTCCATGATGAAGTGCACGACATTTCCTCCCTTACCGCAACTGAAACATTTGCATAATCCTTTGCTGGGAGACACACTGAAAGAAGGGGTCTTTTCATTGTGGAACGGGCATAGTCCGATGTAGTTCACTCCCCTTCGGCGGAGTGTGACAAATTCGGATACCACATCTACTATTTGTGCAGCATCCAGTATTCGGTCTATGGTAGCTTGGTCAATCATTTCGAAGGGCGAAAATAATAAAAATAAGTAGAATGTGCAATTGACCGTAGTAAATCGTGGAATGACAACGATGGTACGGTCAATTACATGGCATTTTTTTTGATGAATAATTGAGTATTTGTAAAATGTTTATATTCAGTTATTTGTATGATTAT
This sequence comes from Bacteroidaceae bacterium, assembly GCA_902362595.1. Taxonomy (GTDB): domain Bacteria; phylum Bacteroidota; class Bacteroidia; order Bacteroidales; family Bacteroidaceae; genus Phocaeicola; species Phocaeicola fibrisolvens. The sequence goes on from CABIXF010000023.1 coordinate 49,669, forward strand.
TTTGGATAATAGAGTTCAAATTATGGACAATAGAATTTCTCTTGTGGACATTTGCAGCTGTAGTTTGGATATTTCGTTTCATGTTCATGGGAGGCTTATTGTACTTTTGCTATCAGAGTTAACAAATAAAAAGAACTAATATGAGAAAGACTTTATTCTTTTTGTTGCTGGCATCCAGTGCTGCAATGTTTGCGGAGAACTATACAGTGAAATCTCCGGATGAACGCATCCTTGTGAATGTAGAAACAGGAGCTACTACTACGTATTCTGTAACTTTCAATGGTAAAACTATTTTGAATCCTTCTCCTTTATCTATGACTTTTGATAATGGGGTGGTGATTGGCCGCAATATGAAGGTAAAAGATGTTCAGCATCGCACGGAAGACCAGATGTTGACACCTGTTGTCCGTCAAAAAAGTGATAAAATTAGAGATCACTACAATGAAATGGTATTAAATGCTGATCAGTATAAACTGTATTTTCGTGTATATAATGACGGATTAGCTTATCGTTTCCATACAGATTTTGCTGACTCGCTGAAGGTAATCAGTGAAGAGGTAGACTATTGTTTCCCGGAAGATTATAATACACTTTTTCCGGAGGAAAGAACCATATTGTCTGCACAGCAGCCTTTGTTTAAACCGATGAAATTGTCAGAAATTGGAACTGACCGTTTTTGCAGTACTCCTGTACTGATTAAGGTAGATGATCAGGCACGTATTTTTATCAGTGAATCTGATTTGGAAAGTTATCCGGGTATGTTCTTGAAGAAACAAGGAAAATATGAACTGGCTGGAAAATTTGCTGCTTATTCTTTGGAAGAAGAAAAAACAGACGATCGTCAGATTTTCCCTACTAAGAGGGCTGATTATATAGCAAGAGTAAGCGGAACCCGTAATTATCCTTGGCGTGCCATGATTGTAGCAGAGAACGATGCTAACCTTGTAACGAATCAGTTGATTTATAAATTGGCTCCAGAGTCACAGGGGGACTTTTCTTGGGTCAAACCCGGGAAAATTGCTTGGGATTGGTATAATGCGTTAATTCTGACGGGTGTGGATTTTAAATGTGGAATTAATAATGAAACCTATAAGTATTATATTGATTTTGCTTCTAAATACGGTCTTGAATACGTTGTACTTGATGATGGTTGGTCTGAAGCATGGGATGTAACTAAAACCGTTCCGGAGATTGATATGGAAGAATTGGTTGCATACGGGAAAAAGAAGAATGTAGGTTTGATTTTATGGGTTTCATGGGCTCCATTTCGTGAGAAACTGGACGAGGCCTTCGCCTTGTTTAGTAAATGGGGAATCAAAGGTATTAAAATGGACTTCATGAATCGTGATGATCAAGCGATGGTTGATTTTTATTATACGGTAGCGCGAAAGGCTGCAGCCCACAGAATGTTGGTTGATTTTCATGGAGCTTATAAGCCAACTGGTTGGTTGAGAACATTCCCGAATGTATTGAGTTCGGAAGGTGTGGCAGGTTTGGAAAATCATAAGTGGGGAAGTTTTGTGACTCCTGAGCATAATGTCACTTTGCCATTTACCCGTATGGTGGCTGGACCAATGGATTATACACCGGGAGCCATGATTAATTTCCATGAGAAAGACCATAAGGTTTGGTTTAATTTACCAGCTTCTATTGGGACACGTTGTCATCAATTGGGTATGTATGTCGTTTATGAGAGTCCACTTCAGATGTTGGCCGATTCTCCGTCAAATTATTACCGTGAAGAAAAATGTATGGAATTCTTGAGTCAGGTTCCGGTAGTTTGGGATGAGACACGCGTTTTGAAAGCATCTGTAGGCGAGTATATTGTGGTGGCACGTCGCTCTGGCGATACTTGGTTCATTGGTGGTATGGTTGGTAAAAAAGGACAGAAGTTCGATATTACTCTTGATTTCATTAAGGGAAATAAGACACTGACTTGTTGGGAAGATGGTGTGAATGTAGACCTGCAAGCACAGGACTTTGCTTGTCGTACAAAGAAAGTGAAACAAGGAGATACCATCACAATCAGCATGTATGATGGAGGTGGCTATGTAGCTATTATTAAATAATATATTAACCTGTTTTAATTACCTAATCTAATGAAAACATTTCAATCAACTTCAAAATGCAGGCATATTCTGATGGCAGGTATGCTGGCATGGGGAGTTCTGCCGGGCTTGGCAGTTCCCGAAACGAATGATGCGGCTGTATCTTTAGCGGTTACTCAGCAAAATGTGACACTGAAAGGTACGGTAGTAGACAAAAAGACAGGAGAGCCGATTATTGGAGCGAATGTCATTGTGAAGGGTACGACTAATGGAGTCATCACTGATTTGGATGGAAATTATACCTTGCAGGCACCTGCTGGGTCTTTACTGGAAATTTCGTATATCGGCTATCAGTCTGTTGAAATAAAAGCCACGGCTCAACCTCAGAAAATCCAGTTGGGAGAAGATACAGAAGTGTTGGAGGAAGTGGTGGTTGTAGGTTATGGTGTGCAGAAAAAAGCCACAGTGACCGGTTCTGTTGCAACTGTTAAAGGTAGCGATTTGAAGACAATTGGTAATGCCAATATCACTAATACTTTTGCAGGTAAGATTCCAGGAGTTGTCGCAACCAACCGTTCGGGTGAGCCGGGTAACGATGCTTCTAAGATTTATATTCGTGGTATGGGTACTTTGGGTGATACGAATCCGTTGGTTGTAATTGATGGAGTAGCCGATCCAAATAATGGTTTGAGTAACTTGGAACGTATGAATCCGAATGATATTGAATCAATCAACGTGCTGAAAGATGCTTCAGCTGCTATTTATGGTTCTCAAGCGGCAAATGGTGTGATTTTGGTTACTACAAAGCGTGGATCATCAGGCAATGATAAACCAATGGTAAATTATAGTGGTTCTGTGTCGTTGACACAAAATACCCGTGTCCCTGATTTAATGAATGCCTATGAATATATGACTTATTCAGATGAGGTTCGTAAATATAAAGGAGAAGCTCCACTTTATGAGAATATAAAAGAAGGCTATCTGGATGGAACTATTGATAGACTTCAGTATGGAGATACTGATTGGATGAAAGCTGTATTTCGTAATGTTGCTCCTCAGACCCGTCATTCTCTTTCTATCAATGGAGGAACGGATAAGATAAAATATTATGTTTCAGGAGACTATTCTTATCAGGAGCCGATGTATAGAAATACAGTATTTAATTATAATACTTATCAGGTACGTTCAAATATAGACGCACAAGTAAGTAAAAATTTGAAGATTGGAGTGGATTTAGATGGCCGTAAAGAACGTCGTAATATGGGTATTTATGATTCCTATAAGATTTTCTGGGAAACTACCAATGCTTATCCTTACTTGTACGATTATTATCCGAACGGTTTACCGGGTCCAGGTATTAATCAGGGTAATAACCCAGCTGTATTGGTTTCTGGAAAAGATACGGGTTATGATAAGGTAGACGATTATTTTGTGAATTCTAAGTTTACTTTTGATTTGAAACTGCCTTGGATTACTGAGGGCTTGTCTTTGTCTGGATATGGTGCCTTTAATTTCCATTTCCGTAATGAGAAATATCTAATAGATGTATGGGATACTTATCATTATGATCCTACTACTCAGGATTATATTAAGCAGACTACCAATCCGGAAGGAGGTACTATCAAGTTGACACAATCACATGAAAACAGCCTTTCGCGTACGCTGCACTTGAAACTGAATTATGATCGCACTTTTGGTGACCATCATATCAGTGCCTTTGTGGCTTATGAACAGAATAAATATGACGGAGAGGTATTTGAAGCATTCCGAAATTACTTCTTGAACAGTAAACTGGATTACTTAAGTTTTGGTGGTGATAAGGAAAAGACAAACTCTGGTAGCGGTTATGTTTCTGTCAGACAGAATTTCTTCGGGCGTTTGAATTACACCCTGAAAGACCGTTATATGTTTGAATTCTCTATTCGTCGTGATGGTTCTATGAATTTTGCTCCCGGTCATCGTTGGGGTACTTTCCCAGGATTGTCTGTTGGATGGCGTTTGAGTGAAGAACGTTTTATTAAAGAAAAAGCACCGTTTATCAATGACTTGAAGTTACGTGCTTCTTGGGGTAAATTAGGTAATGATAGAATTGATCCATTCCAATACATTAATCCGTATGTAGTGCAAGATGGAGCTATTCTTGGAAAAACTCCTTCAATTGGTAAGGCAATTTATCCGGGCGTACTTGCTAATCCTAATGTAACCTGGGAAAAAGTTGATTCTAAGAATGTGGCTGTTGATGGTAACTTCTGGAACGGTATGTTGGGATTTACTGTGGAATATTTCTTCCAGAACCGTAAAGATATTCTGACTGCAAGACAGGCTTCTATACCTTCATACACAGGATTGGGAAATACATTGCCTGATGAAAATCTGGGAGAAGTAAATAATCAGGGTATTGAAATTATGCTGAATCACCGTAATAAAATCGGAGAAGTAAATTATTACATTGGAGGTAACTTTACTTTTGCTCGTAACAAGATTAAGTTCTTTGATGAGGCAGCTAACATTCCGAGCTATCAAAGACAGACCGGTGGACCTTTGAATACTTGGTTAATGTATAAGACTGATGGAATTTATCAGAATTGGGATGAAGTAAACAGCAGTGTGCACATGCCGGGAGCACAGCCGGGTGATATCAAATATGTAGATGTGGACAATAATGGAGTAATCAGTGAAAATGACAAGGTTCGCAGCGAAACTGGAAATGTTCCTGAAATTGTATATGGTATCAATTATGGTATTGAATGGAAGGGATTGGAAGTAAGCATGATGTGGACCGGACAAGGCAGAGCTTCACAGATGATTGTCCCTTATTCTTATAACCAGGATAAAGACTTGTACTATAATCGCTGGATTTCGGAAGAGGAAACTCCTAATTCTAAATATCCTCGTGCTTTTGATAAAGACGACGTGATTAATACACCTTGGAGTGATTTCTGGTTGTATGATGCTTCATTCATTCGTTTGAAGAATGTAGAAGTTGCCTATACCTTACCGCAGAAGTGGGTAGAAAAAATGAAATTGCAAAATGTACGTTTCTCATTGTCAGGAACAAACTTGTTGACTTTCGATAAGATTAAACTGCAAGATCCGGAATCGGATGCAACTGGTCTTGGTCAGGCTTATCCGCTGGCAAGAACTTACTCATTTGGCATCAATGTGACTTTCTAACCTTTTAAGAAAACTAAGAATATGAAGACAACATTTATAAAAACAATATGCTTCGGAACATTGCTGGCTTCTATGGCTTCATGCGATATTCTGGATGTGGATCCACTGGATACTTATACTGAAGAAGATGTATTCTCAGATGTAAGTCTGCTGAAATCATACGTACACCGGAATTATAACCTTCCGCAAACAGGATGGGATCATACAGCTTTACGGTATTCGTGTGATGAGTCAATCAATAACTTCAACTGGAATAATTCTTATCAGGTGTTGGAAGGATCGGTTACTCCTGACCAGTTGGGTAACCTTGATATTTGGGAAGCCTATTATGAGAATATCAAGAACTGTAATATCTTCTTTGAACACATGGATTATGTGAACAAGGTAGACCAGCCGGAGCAGAACTACTTGATTGGAGAAACAACCTTCTTCCGTGCGCTTTACTATATGGAACTGGTAAACCGTTATGGAGGAGTACCGATGATAACAAAATCTTATCAACTGGATGACACGGCTGAAGCTTTGAATGTCAAGCGTGCGAGCTATGAAGAATGTGTGGATTCTATTGTTACTTGGTTTGACCGCGCTGCTAATTATCTTCCAGAAGAATATGCGAGTGATGCTGATTTTGGTCGTGTGACAAAAGTGGCTGCTTTGGCCATGAAGAGCCGTATGTTGCTTTATGCTGCCAGTCCATGGTGGGGAGTAAGAACTTATGAAGAAGCTGCCGATGCTGCAGAAGAAGTTATCGAACTTTGTGGAGGCTTGGGAGTTAATAATCTGGATCCGGATTATCAAGGGTTATTCTTAAATCCTGAAAGTCCTGAGATTATTTTCCAGCGTCTTTATAATCAAGAATATGGACATTACTTTGATGCTGAAAATAGTCCGAATGGCTGGCATGGGTATTCTGCTACTTGTGTAACTCAGGAAATGGTTGACAGTTATGAAAAGAGAGGTGGAGTAATGCCTGATACACAGTGGTATGATGATAAGACTACTACAACTGCTAATCCTTGGGAAGATCGTGATCCGCGTTTCTATGCTTCTATCGTATGCGATGGACAGTCATTCCGTGATGGAGAAGCTGAATTCTATGTCAATGAAGATGGTACAACAGGTGGAAAGGATAGTGAGTATGGAACAGATAACTGGAATTATTCTGAAACTCATTACACCATCCGTAAATTTATGGATGAGGCTCTTATTAACTTGTGGTCCGAAAAAGCATATCATCCTTGGATTTATTGTCGCTTGGCTGAAATTTATTTGAACTATGCGGAAGCGAAATATTTCTGCGGGGATGAGGTTACAGCTCGTCAGTATGTAAACTTTGTCCGGGAAAGAGCCCGTAACATGGCTGAAGATCCTACAAACATGTTGCCGGATGTAACAGAAAGTGGAGATGCTTTGTTGAAGAAAATTCAGCAGGAACGCAAGGTGGAACTGGCCTTTGAGGAACATCGTTATTTTGATGTACGCCGTTGGAAAATTGCGGAAGATACGCAAGTGGGACAATTCCATGGCATTAAGATTACTAAAAAAGCCGATGGAACTAAAACATATACTATATCGAATGTAGGTAATCCTCGTAAGTTTATTTCTCCTAATCACTATTTGGCTCCTATTCCGAATTATGAACGTCGTAAGAATAGTGCATTAGAGCAGAATCCGGGATATTCTGACTTATAAGAATAGTAGAGGAAATCTGTTCCTGAATGAAAAATAAAACTTAATTTAGGAACAGATTTCTGATGTTTGTACATACTTAATTTTTAAATCTGTAATTGATGAATTTACTTAGAACAATTTTGATTGGTGGAATTGGATTCACTGCATTAGGAGTAAATGCAGTGGAGACAAGTCGTTGGCACATAGCTCCAGATAATCAGATTATCTGGTCGGTGAACGAAAATATTCCGCATGAGGATCATATAGAGATGAGTGGAAAGGCTGTTTCTGTGGTTCTCCGTTATGGAGTTGACGGTGAGGGAGCTTTTCGCTTGAACAAGAGTATGGTATGGCCGCGTCTGCGAACCATTCCTAATAATACCCATGCCAGCCTGATGCGTCGCTATGATTGGAATCCACTTGCAGGAATTACAGTGAACGGACGTAGTTTGCAACGTGGAGAAAAGGTAAAAGAACTTGGCATAAAAGGTAAATTGCAGGTAAAGAGTGTAGTAAACCAAGGGTATTATGGAGAATGGGAGATTATTCGTGAATATTTTCCGTCTACAGAACTTCCTGCTTTGGTAGAGTTGTATCAGGTGATAAATAAAGGAAAGAATTCACTGGCAGTGGAAATTCCGAAAGATGGTTTCATGGCTCAGACCGATCCGTCTAAAGGAGTAAAGGGAACTTATTTTATTGAAGGAAAACTGCTTCAGAATGGATATTTTACTTTACAGCCTGGCGACACTTTGCGTTTCTCAGCATCCATTTCTGCGCATGATTCAGAAGCCAGCAGCCTTGTGCTCGATGCCTGTGCAGAGAAGGTAAAAAGAGAATCGTTAGTAGCTTCCTGGATGGATAATCTGGTACTGGAAACCCCAGACCCTGTGATAAACCAGATGTTTGCATTTTCAAAGATACGCGCTTGCGAAAGTATCTATGAAACTCAGGGAGGACCTATGCATGGTCCGGGAGGAGAGTCGTATTATGCAGCCATTTGGGCTAACGACCAGGCTGAATATATCAATCCTTATTTCCCTTATACAGGCTATGAATACGGAAATGTTTCAGCTTTAAATAGTTTCAAGCATTTTGCTCGTTTTATAAATGATGATTGGAAACCAATTCCGAGTTCAATTGTAGCTGAGGGGCTGGATATCTGGGCTGGAGTAGGCGACCGTGGAGATGCTGCCATGATTGCTTATGGAGCTTCTCGTTACGCTTTGACTCGTGCAAGCCGTGAAGAAGCCGAAGAGCTGTGGCCGCTTATTTCCTGGTGTCTGGAATATTGTCACCGGAAATTGAATGAAGGAGGAGTGGTAGCTTCGGATACGGATGAGCTGGAAAATCGTTTCCCTTCAGGAGATGCCAATCTTTGTACCTCTTCTCTTTATTATGATGCCTTGATTTCGGCTGCATATTTGGCTAAGGAATTAGGAAAGGGAAATAATGTGGCAAATACTTATAGAAAGCAAGCTTCTACATTACGCAAGAATATTGAAACATATTTTGGAAGTACAGTAGAAGGTTATTCTACTTATGCCTATTATAAAGGAAATGATGTGCTTCGTTCCTGGATTTGTATTCCTCTGACAGTGGGTATCGATGAACGAAAGGATGGTACTATTCAAGCATTGTTTTCACCTCGATTGTGGACTGAGAACGGATTGCTTACACAAGCAGGAAGCGAGACTTTTTGGGATCGTTCCACACTTTATGCTTTGCGGGGAGTATACGCGGCTGGCGAAACAGAAAAAGCCACTGAATATTTACAGCGCTACTCTAAAACCCGATTGCTGGGTGAACATGTTCCTTATGCCATTGAGGCATGGCCTGAAGGAGAACAACGGCATCTTTCAGCAGAAAGCGGTTTGTATGGTCGTATCATCACTGAGGGCTTGTTCGGTATCCGTCCCATTGGATTTAAGTCGTTTACTTTGACTCCCCGCCTTCCGCAAAAATGGAATCAGATGGCACTGCATCACGTACGTGCTTTTGGGGCAGACTTTGATTTAATGATTCAACGCCAGGAAGCAGGAAAGTTGCAAGTCATAATGACTACAAGCCAAGGTAAGAAGAAGGTTTATAACCTGAAAGAAGGGAAAACAATCACAATCAATTTGAAGTAATATGATGAGACATTTATTATTGCTTGGTACTACGGCTTTACTTTTATCGGGGTGTGGAAATTCGACCCAAAAAGCAGTGATAGAAAAACTTCCTCAAGAGCAGATTGCCGTATTTGTTTCCACAGACAAGCATTTGGAGAACACTTATAACTGGGCCCGAAAAATGGCGTTGTCGTATGCTCACGATGGTACAGACCCGGTAGGCTATTGGTATGAGGCTGCTTTACCTCAGCGTGAAGCTTTTTGTATGCGTGATGTTTCTCATCAATCGGTGGGTGCCCAAATTCTGGGATTGTCTGTGCATAATAAAAATATGTTCAGAAAATTTGCAGAGAATATCAGTGAGAGCAAGGACTGGTGTACATACTGGGAAATCAACCGTTATGACAAGCCCGCACCGGCGGATTATACGAATGATAAAGAGTTCTGGTATAACCTGAATGCAAATTTCGATGTGATTCAGGCTTGTTGGAAAATGTATGAATGGACTGGTGACAAGGATTATCTGACGGATTCCTGTTTTGTCAATTTCTATGATAAATCTTTGAATGAGTATATTTCTCGCTGGAAACTCCAGCCTGAGAATGTCATGTCACGGCCACGCTACATGAATCAGCCGGAGAATTTTGACCAGAACAATAACTTCCATACTTGCAGGGGACTGGCTTCTTATGTAGAGAATTTCAGAGGACTGACAATGGGAGTGGATTTGATAGCTACACTATATGCAGGATTTAATGCCAGCTCTCAGATGGCTTCGTTGTTAGGCAATAAGGAAAAGGCCGAAAAGGACAGGCAGATGGCACTTGCATATCGGGATATTCTGGAAAAAGAATGGTGGTGTGAAGACAGTGCCTATTATCAGACTTTCTGGACAGAAGACCGTACTTTCCATCGCGGAGAGGGAGTTCCGTTTATTTTGTGGTTTGGTGCTACGGATAACACAAACCGTATCCAGGCTTCTGTCAAGGATATTCTGAGTAAGGAATGGAATGTGGAGAACATGTCTGCTTTTCCTGCATTGCTGTACCGGTTGGGATATCTTAAGGAAGCTTATACTTATCTGACAGAACTTCCCCAGATGAACCGTTCGGAGTATCCAGAGGTGTCGTATGGAGTAATTGAGGGTACTGTATGTGGCGTGATGGGAGTGGTTCCTTCTGCCAGTGAGAATACAATCTCCACTTGCTCTCGCTTAACTTCAGATACTTTAAATGCAGAAATCAGAAATCTACCTGTACTTGATGGATATGTCAGTGTAAAGCATACCGGATGTATTGCTACCGAGATAGAAAACAATACCTCACAGGAACTTGTATGGAAAGCTGCATTTATGGGGCAGTATCCACAGGTTAAAGTTGATGGAAAACTTTATCAGACAGAGTCTTGTCAGGATGTGTACGGAAATGTATATTCAATGGTAGAAGTGAAACTACCTTCAGGCAAGAAGATGTATGCACAGGTATCGGATGAAAAATAATAAGAGTTTTTCTTAATGTGTATTTAGACTATAGGGATATTCAATAGGTCTTTTCTATAGGAAACCGGTTATTGAAGGAATCGTGATTTTTCTTCAATAACCGGTATGGTTTTTGAACGGATTGATTAAAACTGGAGTAGAATTTTGTATTTTTGCTTAAATGAACATGCTTTAATCTAAACTAATAGGGTATGAAATTCGCGAAACTGCTTTTTTCGATTATATTTTTAGGCTATTTCCTTTTGTGTGGAGGAGCATCCCGTAATGTGACTCATTACACCATCAGTGACGGACTTTCGAATAATGCGGTATATAGCATTACGCAGGATACGAAAGGGCGTATGTGGTTTGGAACGATTGACGGTTTGCACAGTTTTGACGGGAATCATATTCGTGTGTGGAGAGATAGTCGGGTAGAATCCTTGGGCGCTTGCATTTATACCATATTGGAAGATAGCATGCAACTTTATGTAGGAAGTGAGCGAGGACTGGCAATCTTCAATTTATTGACCGAGAGCTTTTCTGACTTTCAGGCCCGTTCCGAGTTTGGTGAGAGCATACATTCTTCCGTATCTCATGTGATGCGTGACAGTCGGCATAATATCTGGATAACTACTGCAGGACAAGGAGTGTTTCGTTACAATCTTCCCAATAAGACACTTCATCAGTATATGGCTATTGGAAAGGTAAACTGTGATTTTGTGTATTATATAATGGAGGATTCTTCCGGTACGATATGGCTTGCTACCCGTGAAGGAGGAATCAGTCGTTATGTAGCTTCGCAGGATATGTTTCAACCGGTAGCTTTACAGGATGTGAAAGATGCCCGTGTGCTGTTTGAGGATTCTTCTCATCGCCTTTGGGTAGGAACGGGGAGAGATGGACTTTATTTATTGGATAAAGAGCATGGGCGACTGATTCAGAAAATTCCTCCTCTACAGTTTAATCATCCTTTTCAAGTAAGAAAAATTGTTGAATGGCAGCCCGGTCATCTGTTGTTGGCTTCGGATGAAGGGTTGACGAAGTATGATGTGACTACGGAAAAAGTCGATGTGATAAAAGCAGATAGCAGACATCCGGAAGGACTGAACGATAATTACCTGCATGAATTGTTTCTTGACCGGGAGAATGCGCTTTGGATAGGTACTTACTTTGGTGGGGTAAACTATGTTTCTTCCGTGCAAGATAATTTCCGACATTATCATAAGGACAATTCTCAATTGGATGCACGTATTATCAGTGTGTTTGCCCATGCAGATAAGGGTAATTTATGGATTGGAACAGATGATGCCGGCTTCTTCTATTGGGACAGACAAAAGCAGACATTTCAGGGGTATCGCCCTCAAAAAGGAAAGCCAGGACCTGCCTATTATAACATACATGCCTTGTTACAAGATGGAGACAAATTGTTTGTGGGTATGTTTATGGGTGGTCTGGATATCCTGGATTTGCGGACAGGCAAGTTTAAAAATTATAAGGCAGATACTTCTCCGCGTTCATTGTATTCTTCTGAAATCTATGCACGTGCGCCCAGATTGGTCGCTTGATAAATACTTCTGTAGTAAGAAGTTAGGATTGGGTTCAATATAATCCTATCGTCAATCAGCTTATCC
>CABIXF010000024.1 GCA_902362595.1 Bacteroidaceae bacterium
CCAAAAGGCATGGACATAGGAAAAACATAAATCATACTCTATGAAAAATGGCAAAACGATGATTATATAACGAAAAGAGGATGCATCATTTTGACACATCCTCTCGTTCTTACTTACGTATTTTACAACCATACATTCCATAATATAAAATAAACAGGAAACAGGGTAAACATAACCAATATGCCTGTTGTGCGCCACATGCATCTTTCAACCAACCATACACAGTCGGTATCACTGCACCGCCGAACATAGCCATAATAAGTAGTGATGAACCTGTTTTCGTAAATCTACCAAGGTCAGCAATTGCCAAAGGCCACAATGCAGGCCACATCAGCGAACAACCCAAAGCCATTAAAGACACAAAATAAATAGATATGTCAGAAGGAGTAACGACCACCAGTACGGAACCGATAATTGCAATGATAGAACATATCTTCAATGCGGTAGCCTGGCTGATATAGCGTGGTATAAAGATGATGCCACATATATATCCTATAACGATTCCGATAGGTGCAATCCATGCATAGTTGGCAGCATTTGCCAGTCCAATTGAATTAGCATAATCAACCAGTGTACCCAACGATACAGTCTCTACACCGACATAAAGAAACAGTGCGATACACCCCAACAATAAATGGGGGAACTGGAATATGGATGTTTTTCCTGAGCTTTTTGATTCGTCAGCTACATTATCTGCCGGAGCATCTTCTCCTTCTGCCTTTACTTCCGGCAGGGGAGCGAAAAATGCCATTATACCAAGAATCACAAATGCCAAGATGATAATCAGGAAAGGATATTCAAGGTCGGAAATGCCAATCTTGTTTACATCTTTTCCAATGAGCCATACGATGAATATAGACGGTATCGGCCAGGCAAGCTTGTTACAAATACCCATAATACTGATACGTTTGGCCGCACTTTCCAACGGACCGAGTATGGTGATATATGGATTTACTGAGGCCTGCAGATAGGCATTACCTGCCCCACTCACGAAGGAAGCCAGAAGGAACAATGTGAAACTGCCATCATTTGCAGACAAAATGAAAAGATAAAAGGCAACTGCAAATATAAAAAAGGACACTGACATGGTTTTCTTATATCCTATCGCCTTTATCGTAAGTCCGGCAGGATAGCCGAATAACAGAAAAGGTATAAAGGTGGCTGCTATAATCAGGTAAGAAGCCGCATTGGATATATTCAGTGAACTTTGAAGTACTGGTACCAATAAAGAGTTAATTCCCAAAGCAAAACCTATGGCAAAAAACATTATTCCGATAAAAGCCAGAGGTATTAAAGTTTTATTGTTTGAAGTCATTTGTCGTAAAAATTAAGGTAATCAAATACAATGTAATGTTATTCTAATAAGGTAATGTAACTTGTAAATAGAGAGACCCAAGAAGCTAATCCTGAACTATTTCAATTCTTCACTTTGTGATTTCTTCACCTTCAGTCGGCTCAAATTGACGTGACTGTTCCCCTTGGTCGTGCAGTCAAGCACATCCGTTTCTCCTTCTAAGGTAAATTGGCTACCCGCTCCAGCCGATACTTGCAAGTATCTTGCCTTTACGTTCATCGCTCCCCTAGAACCGGCAGCCAAAGACACACTGAGTGAATCTACTGCAAACGGCTGGTCCGCCTTCAGTTCAGAACAAGTCATGCTGATTCGGCGCACATCGTTCGTATAAATACATACTTTCCCTTTCGGCATCGGTCCATTCGCATCCTTAAGCGTGAATGACAGTGTACCGTTCTCCAGTTTCTGCATTCCCAGCTCCGGGTTCTCCACTTCTACACGAAATGTATCTGCCCGAATCAACACGACCTTGTATCCGGCAAAATAAAAGTTCTTTACCGGCTTCTCAGCCTGACTCAACAAACAAAAGCCAAGTCCTGCCAAGCATAATGCTATTCTCTTCATACTGCTATTTATTTTAATTGTCATTTACTTTCAAAATACTGTTCATCCGGTCTGCATTCTGTAACCGTTTATTACTTTGGAAAATGGAACGTCCCCAATTGATGTTGTATGACAGGCTGACATAGAACATATTCCGGTTGTTACGAATCAATACATTCCGGTCGGAGGCGATGACCTGGTTCAATTGTTCTGTCCGGTTCTGTCCGGTATTTGGAACCCTCCGTGAATGGAAACAGAATCCCCATCCCGGCATTCAAGTTCTTCCATTTATAGCTTGCATTAATGCTGCTGTTATTTTCAGATGTCATGACATACTGGCCCGACAAAGACTTCATCGGTTTCATCCAGGAGCCATTGAGTTGAAACCCCTTGTATGTCATGGCCAGATAAGCACCATAATAGAAATTATTCAGGGTATGTTCGTAAGCTTCCCCCTTCGATTTATAATAGTTCCATCCGCCAAACACCTGAAAAATAAACAGTTTCAGTATATCCGTCATCTGTACAATCAACTGTGCGCCATAGTTGACGTCATAGTCCTGGTTGTTTTCCTGAAAGACAAAGCGTTTCCTTTCGGGCGAATAAAAAATATCCTGCTGAATGGGATGAAAGCTGCGGTCGGCCACCAGCGTCAGCACAGAAGCAAACTTCTTGTTATCCCACACCGAGAAATTAATTTGATTGCGCAACGTGTTATAAGGAGTCAGCGAACGGTTTCCACGCATAATGGAAAGGGAATCGATTTCCTGTATCACTTCAGAAAGGCTGCTCAAAGAAGGGAACAACGGACGAAAATTGATTGAATACTGCAAATCCCAATACTTCTGCTTGTAGGATAAAGACAAGGACGAAGTATTGCGCCAATAATTCACCGACTCGTTCCCCTGCCGCTGCTGCTGGAACCGCAAACCTGTACCGACCGTGTAAGCGACCTTACCCAGACTGCCTTGGAGCTGGACATACGGATAGGCATTGTAGTTCCTCAGATTCACTTGCTCGTCTGTTCCGTAAAGGTTGCTCGCGTATTGGTATGTAGCACGCAAACCAGCCGAGAGGTTCACCTTCTTGCCTTCCCGCCAATAATATACCTCGCCAATCAGTGATTTCTGGTTTCCATCCGTCGTGTTGTTTATTTCCGACAGAGTCTGTCCATCCAGGCGATCTGTCAGCGTACGCTCATAATCCGTATTTCCCAGCGTACCGACCAGATTCACTTCCACTCCCTGATTGTTCTTCATCTTGCGGCTGTAAGTAAGGTCAAGCGACGGGATATAGCTGGAGAAAGAAGAATGGATATCCCGCTGCCCCGTGAACTGCTGCTCCTGAAACATCTGCTGACGGTTCCTGTTGTAGTTCGAACTAATCTGGTTATCCAATCGGACATTCACCATATCTTTCTCATTTTTATAAAGGTAACCGACGGCAATGTGATGATCCGTATATCCGAAAGGAGCAAACTCCCCCCGTTTGTCACGCTTCAGCGTTGAACCGTCCGGAAACGAATAAGTCTCCAGTTCATCCGTCCGGCGTTCGGAATAGTCACGGTAGTTCACATTATAGTCAATCGAGAACTGAGATTTCTTATAATTGGTCCGAAAGTTGAGGTTCCCGTTCACGAAGCCAGTAGTAAGCGCGCTCGTACCTCCGACGGACAGCGAAGTGCCCACCCGCGGCTCTTTCAAGATGAAATCAAGCACTCCGGAATTGGAGTCCAGTTCACGCATGGAGGGCAACTGACTATAATCCACACGTGCAATCTGCTGCGGCTTCAAAGCCTTCACTTCCTGCAGGCTCGCCTTCACCCCGTTAATCCGGTAAATTACCCCGGAAACCCCAGAAATGGAAATCGATTCCTGTACCGGGTCGACAAACAGCCGCGGGAGCATCATGCTTTTCAACAGACTGAGGCTGGAAGTGGCCGCTTCCACCTGCTTCACACTCGGATAAGCCATAATCTTCCCGGTTTTGTGTACCATGCCTTGCGCTACCACCTCAACACCTCCCAGGCTGACCGTATCGAGTGCCAACGATATGATTCCCAAATCCAGGTTCTTGCGCTCACCGTTCTGTATCAATGCGACATTCTTTTCATACCCCACATACGATATCTCCAACCAGAAATTATCCAGTTTCACTTCCGATTCAAAACGTCCTTTCTCATCCGTCGTAAACCCAGTGACATACACCGAGTCTTCTGTCAGCACCCGCATCGTAGCACCTGCAAGTGGCCGGTTCTCGTCGGCCGCATATACGCGTCCTTTTATTTCCTGGGCAGAAAGAAACAAATTTCCAGCAAACAATAAAAGAAAAGACAATGACAGTACCCGGAGCTTACTGAAACAACGTGACATATAAGTTTGTTTGTGATATGTTTTCATCATTTTCTATTTAGCAAAGTTATTCTTCATCATGGCATGCACAACATCCCCAACAGATGAATTTACAAGGTGATATACTCCAAAACTTCAGTATCTTATTCTTTTCACTAGCATTTAGATTCTGCGAATATAACACATTCTCCCCCAATAGCCAAGAAAAAATTAACAGATTAACATACGGTTATTCTCTTCCAAAATTTCAAGACAAATACATTAACCTGCCAAACGTGCATACAAAATCTGTACAACCAGTATTTCTTTTCCTTGCTTACGCTTGCATAACGTAAGAAAAATTTCCATCTTTGTAGAAAAGCAAAAAAAACTAAATTTACGTTCCTCCATGAAGAACCTATACATTCTAGATGACCACCCCATCATCACAGAAGGACTTAGCCAGCTATTGGCCAACAATCAGCGTTATCAGATAACTATCGGGCATCATCATTCTGAATTATACAATTACCTGACTCAGACCACTCCAGATTTATTAATCATAGATTATGAAATTCAAAATAAAACGGCCTTGGATATTATAGCCTATCTACGGCAGAAAGCAATCCAGATTCCCATACTTGTGTATACCATGCACACAGAATTCTGGATTATCAAACTGTTGACCAAGGCAGAAGTGGCAGGCATCGTAACCAAAAATGACAAAATAAATGAAATCGAAACAGCCATCGAATGCATTTTAGAGGAACACAACAAATATTATTCACCGACAGCATTACATGTCGTGCTTTCCATTGTAGGCGACCAGTCTGCCACCAAACAGATAAACTACACTCCCAGTCCACGTGAAAACGAAATTATTCAAATGCTATCTTGTGGACTTACTTCCGATGAAATTGCCCACAAGCTCAACCTTAGTAAAAATACCATTGACACGATGCGAAAAAACATCCTGTTAAAAAGTGGAGCCACCAATGTCTCACATCTTATGCGAATTGCTTTTTTAAAAGGTTGGATTACGATATGAAACAGATTGTATTTTTTATTTTTCTCTGCCTGACCACACAGTTAACGGCCGGCGAAAAAGGCCATAATTTAACCGACTTGCTACAGTCGTTTGGCGATAACGGTGAATATGCCCAAATGGATTCTATATACAGACTCATCACTCGTGAAAGCCGCTACAGCCAAGATAAACTTTATGCCTTGAATATTGACTTGGATTATGCCCGGTTTCTCAACCAAAAAGGAGACTGTGAAAAAGCATGCACCTTGTTGACCCAAATCCGACGAAAAGCCACCACACTGGAGAAACTGCAGGAAAACAGACCTCTACACCCCATGTTACAAACGATTAAAGCACTGGCCACGTATGAAACCGCCTACGGACAATGGCAAGCCGACCACTTGTCGGAAGCCAGGGGTACTGCTACTGAGGCCGTCAAATTATTGGAACAATTGAAAGATTCTGCCAATCTGGCCGAAGCCTATAACCTATCGGGAGTTATACACCGGAAACTTTTTATGTTCGACGATGCCATCACGCTGTACGAAAAAGCGCTGGCCATTACCGAAAACCTGCAAAACTATAACCTGGCGTCTATCATCGTATCCAACATCTCCATTCTCTACAATGAAATAGGGAAAAACGACGAAGCCATACAAGTTTCCCGAAAAATGTTTACCTATCCTCAGACCGATACACTGACCTTGGATTACCGCATCGGAGAAGTTAACAGGTTATGCAATCACGCCATCATGCTGGCCAACAACCATCAGTTCAACAATGCATTGGACACCCTCCAACTGGTAGACCAGAAACTCCAACCGGAAATGCCCGACGGACTCAAGTTACTGGCATATACACAATACGCCCGAGTGGCAAGAGATTTGGGGAAATCTTCGCAAGCCTTTCAATATTATCAAAAAGCCATGAGCTACAAAGCTACCACACGCAATAAAGCAAACATTGCCAATCTGGAATACCTGTATGGCTACATGCTGTTTCACGATACAGATTCTTTATTGCAGGCACGCCACTACATCATGGAAGCAGCCGACTTCGCCAGAAAAAACCCCTCCGGCCTGTTGCCCAAAATATTACTGACTCTTGCTGAAATAGAAGCCAAAAGACATGAAAACCAGTTATCCTACCAACTGGTTCTCGAGGCTTATAAGGCCAACGAAGAACTGAACAACCAATATTTCCATAATCGCCTGTCCGGATTCGAAGCAGAACTGGATTTAAAAGAAAAGAACCTGCAAATTGCTGGTATCAACGAAAAACGGGCGGAAGAAAAAGCAGCTTATCTGTTACGCACCTATACCATCGGAAGCATTCTTGTATTGCTTGTCCTGCTTCTTGTAATCCTAATCATCAGCATGCACAAAAGAAAGATAGCATTCAATTTAAAACAACTGAAGCTGGAAAAAGAAATCAAAGACAGGGAAATGCAAAGCCAGCTTTTGCTCACTGACATGCATAAAAAAATGACCGAACAATACATCTGTGGACTGGAAGACAGCAATAACCGCATTTCCAAGGAACTTCACGATGGTGTATGCAATGACCTGCTGGCAATCGAACTGGAAATGCAACAAACAGGACCTTCCACCCTGAGCTTCCAACTCGAGCAGGTAAGAGAAGCGCTGCGCAATCTGTCTCATCAGTTGGCCACTCCCATCTTCCGCAATTTCAGTTTATATCAGGTTCTGACTCTTTATACAGACAAGCTGAAGACATTGGAAAGCATTCATATAGAATGCTATATAGAAGAAAATATAAAACAACTCTCATTTTCACCCGAACGTACTCAAGAAGTTTATCGTATTCTTCAGGAAGTCATATCCAACTTGATCAAGCATGCAGACGCCAAAAATGCCTATATCACAGTCACTTATGAATTCCAGCAGATAAATCTTCTAATTGAGGACGATGGAAAAGGGTTTGATTTAGAGAATCCTGTCAATAACTCCTTTCAAACCGGACTGGGGTTGAAAAATATCAAAGAACGTTGCAGCAAGCTCCAAGGGTCTTATGAGATTCAATCGAAAAAAGGTCACGGAACGATTATCCATTTCAAATTTCCTGTATAATTTTTTACCAATATTTCTTAAATAAATCTCATCACAAGACCGACTAGCCAAGAGAGAAAATAACGTCTCAAGGCACCTGCATTAGAAGCAGAATAAAAGAATCCGTATTACAACTCCCCTACGTCGTAACACGGATTCTTTGTTCATCATAGTAATAAAATTATTACTTATCCATCAATCTGTCAGTTCCCCCAATCATGATTTCTCACTATCTTTCTTTACCCAATATAAAAGACCTTGTGGCCTTCCGCGGTATATTGTCCCCTTCAAAAGCTACTTTTGTATAAATCCCCGTATAGCAAATTCTCCTTTTCAGAATCTCATTGTTCTTCAGTTCTTCTTTAAATCCTTTTTCAAATCCTAGGCTTTTATTATTATTTTTGTCAAAAATAAGCGATTAAACCTAAAAACAAAACCCCATAAATAACCTATTTTATATTCCTATTTATTGGAATATACACCAAGAAGCCTCACCAGTAATCGAAAGATCACCAATGAGGCCGTATCATCAAATTTACTCTTACAAATATTCTTATCGTTTCCGCTGCGGGCGCTCCTTCTTCATCTGTTCAAACGCCGTCTTCTGTTCGTCGGTCAGTAAATCCGTTATTTTCTTATTCAATTCCTGCATGGCTACTTTACGTTCCTCACGCGACAAATCCTGCTTAAAGAAATCAGTATAAAAGCCTATTTTTACACTTTACATTCGCAGTAAAGCATGTCCTTCTTTCAAAAAAACGATGACGGAAAGTAACCAATTATAACTGTCATTATCCTGAAAACTAATGTAGGACGATACTAAGGCCCTATATACTCTATCTATAACAAAGCAACCCCTTTCTTTCGGCTCTGCGGAGCTTTCAAGAAAGGGGTTCATCGTTTTTCAATAAGAGAATAAATCAACCGATTCATACACCAATGATAACGATATTTGTCATCATAATAATAGATAAATTCAGCAACAGTCTTACTTCAATTCATTTATACAAAAAATATTAACCTATTTTTTATTATTTACGCAAAGAAAGGTTTTATTTTTATCCCATACACCACGGAAAACCGTGATTTTATTAACCTAAATAATCAAATTACCCTTTATTTTCTGTGTAACGACAAGTCATTTTCTCTGTACCACAGTGTGAAATATAAAAACCACAGTGCGGGATATATATTTCACACTGTGAAATACAAATACCAAAGTGTGGTACAGAGAAAACATCGGCAGAAAAGGAAGAAGATGTAAAGCCAACACAAACTATGCACCCGACCGTTGAACAAATCCCCCCTCCGCTTGTTATATAAACAACCGGTTACATTGAAATGAGAGTACTGATTGCGCTTATACTGTTTATATTCACCCTTTCTGCTGCATACACTTTGGACACGGCGGAGAAACCGACGGAAAAATTGCACCCGGCAATGGGAAGCGTCTTACAGGTTGAAAAGCATAAACCGCAATTTATTTCACCTGCTCTCCATCCAGACTGCATGCTTCCCGCAGACCACGTATACGAAATACACACCTTTTTCAAGCAGTCCTGTCAACGGTACTTACAATATTTACAGTTCTCTGTCCGTGCAAACATGCCACGCCTTCTCAAAGCCATCAGACTTTCTGTACAAAACCGGACCGCGGTTTCGACCGGGCAATATAAACAGGGACACACGCTCACACAGAAAAAGCAGAAAATTCTTTACACGTACATCATTCGGCATATTGTAATTTAGCTGTATCGTCATCCCATCTCACCCACATCAGGCAAGCACTTATCGCGTTCTTACCTGACGTCTGTTCGTGCCTACCCGGCATGAAGGACGACAAAAAATTCTATATATAAATTCTACAACTAATTACACTATGAGCTTCAATATCGCAAAAACCAGCCAAAAAAGAATAGTAATCGTAGGAGGAGGATTCGGAGGACTGAAACTGGCTCAAGAACTGCATCGGTCCGGCTTCCAGATAATCCTGATTGACAAGAACAATTATCACCAGTTTCCACCGCTTATCTATCAGGTGGCTTCCTCCGGACTGGAACCCAGCTCCATCTCGTTTCCATTCCGGAAACTATTCAACGGATATCAAGACATTCATTTCCGTCTGGCCGAAGCAAGGCAAATCTATCCCGACCAAAAGGTTCTCCAGACCTCTATCGGGAAAATCGAATATGACTACCTGATACTGGCAGCTGGTACGACATCCAATTTTTTTGGAAACAAACGGATAGAAGAGGCAGCCATGCCCATGAAGACCCTGTCGGAAGCAATGGGGTTAAGAAATGCTTTGCTCAGCAACCTGGAGCGAAGCATCACGTGTGCTACCAGCCAGGAACGACGGGAACTGCTGAATGTGGTCATTGTAGGCGGAGGAGCGACGGGCGTGGAGATTGCCGGCGCCATGGCTGAAATGAAACGCTACGTATTGCCCAAAGACTATCCGGAAATCGACTGCAACGACCTGCACATTTTCCTGATTGAGGCAGGCAACCGTCTGCTTTCCGGCATGTCGCCCGTGTCTTCCCGAAAAGCGGAAGAATTTCTCCACCGCATGGGAGTGCAAATTTATCTCCATACACGCGTGACAGATTTTGTGGCACACAAGGTAATCCTAGAAGACGGAATGGAAATCCCAACACGGACTTTTATATGGGTCAGCGGTGTACGGGCCAATGAGATAGGCAACCTGCCTCCCACAATCACCGGCCGTGGAGGACGCATTCTGGTAGATGCCTACAACCAAGTAAAAGGAATGAACCACGTGTTCTGTATTGGCGACCAGTGTCTGATGACCGACGACAAGCATTATCCGGAAGGGCATCCGCAACTGGCACAAGTGGCCATCCAACAAGGAAAGCTTCTGGCCCAAAACCTGAAAAGACTGGAGCAAGGGAAAAAATTGCATCCGTTTCACTACAAGAACCTGGGTACCATGGCCACCATCGGGCGAAACAAGGCCGTTGCCGAACTACATACCCTCAAGACACAAGGATGGTTTGCCTGGGTACTGTGGCTGGTGGTACACCTACGATCTATCCTAGGTGTCCGCAACAAAATCAATGTATTATTAAACTGGGTTTGGAGTTATCTGACGTATGACCAATCGCTACGCCTCATCGTCTATGCACAGAAGGCTAAAGAGGTAAGGGAACGGGAAGAACGGGAAAGCCAAACGCATTGGGGAGAAGAAATGCCATCCTCCTCCAAACACTAACAAACAAATGGGGCAAATCCGTCGCACAAGATGACGAATTTGCCCCATTCATTTTATATCATCAGGCAATCACTTGATTACCATACGTTCACACGTTTTTCCGGAGCTACATACAACGGATCAGACGGTGTGATGTGGAAAGCATCATACCAAGCCTGGATGTGCGGGAGCGCACCGTTCACACGCCATCTGCCCAAAGAGTGAGGGTCTGACTTAGTATATACACGAATCTGCTCGTCGCGGATATTGCCAGCCCACAAAGTAGCGTATGCCAGGAAGAAACGCTGTTCCGGAGTGAAACCGTCTACCACACCCAGAGGGGCATCTTTCGTCGCATTCTGGAAGGCCAGGTAAGCCACGTTCAGACCTCCGTGGTCGGCCAGGTTTTCACCCAGTGTCAGTTCACCGTTGGCATGCAAGCCCGGCAATACTTCGATATTGTTGAAGAAATCCACCATCACCTGTGCACGTTCCTTGAAGCGGTCGGCATCACCCGGAGCCCACCAGTCGGTCAGATTACCGTCTTTGTCGAACTGACGGCCCTGGTCGTCGAATCCGTGAGTCATTTCATGACCGATTACCACGCCGATGGCACCGTAGTTAGCTGCATCGTCTGCTTCCATGTTGAAGAACGGCGGCTGAAGAATGGCAGCCGGGAAGCAGATTTCGTTAGTAGACGGGTTGTAGTACGCGTTGACTGTCTGCGGAGTCATCAGCCATTCATCCTTGTCGACCGGTTTGCCCAGACGGCTGTACATATCGTTGAAACTCCATTCTGAGGCGCGGCATACATTGGCCCAGTAAGAATCTTTTTTGATGTCCAGTTTGGAATAGTCTTTCCATTTGTCAGGATAACCCACTTTCACATGGAAAGCAGCCAGTTTTTCCTGCGCTTTCACCTTGGTGCTGTCGCTCATCCATTCCTGTGCATTGATACGTTCACCCAAGGCAGTCTGCAAGTTCTTCACCAACTTCACCATACGCTCCTTGGCTGCTGCCGGGAAGTATTTCTCCACGTACATTTCGCCGACCAGTTCGCCCAGCATGCCGTTTACTGAATTTACGGCACGTTTCCAGCGCGGCTGGTTTACCTGACGACCGGACAATACCTTGCCGTAGAAATCAAAGCGAGCAGCCACAAAGTCATCACTCAGACAAGAAGCGGCTGCATCCAGCAAGTTGTATTCCAGATATGACACATGCTTTGATATCGGCAGTGTGTTCATCAGACGAGCTACTTCCTGAATCGGTTCTACCTGTTCCACGTTCAGTTCGGCAGGAGCCTGAATGCCCAGTCCCTTTACATACGCATCCCAGTCGATACCGGAGATGGTCTTCTTCAGTTCATCGAACGACATCTTGTGGTAGTTGGCTTCCGGGTCACGAAGTTCTGTAGCACTGCGTGAAGCCTTGGCAATAGCTGTTTCGATTTCCATTACATCTGCCACCTTCTGCTGAGCTTCTGCCTCTGTGAAGCCTGCCAGCTGGAACAATTTGCCGATATATACCTTATATTGTTCACGGATATTCTGCGTGATACTGTCGTTGTCCAGGTAATATTCCTTTTCACCCAGGTTGATACCGCCCTGTCCCATCTGGAAGATGTTCAGCGAACTGTTCTTCGGGTCGGCATATACATAGCTATGGAAATAAGTACCGATACCGATATGCGCCATTTCAGTCATCATCGGGATGATTTCACCCTTGTCTTTCAGGGCTGCAATCTTACCCAGCATTGCTTTCACCGGCTCTGCGCCCTGCTTGTTCAAGGTCACGCTGTCCATGGCCATGTTGTACAAATCACCGATTTTCTGTGCGGCTGAACCTGCCGGATTGTTCTTCTGGGCAGCCAGTCCTTCAATCAGTTCACGCAACTGTTTCTGGCTGTTTTCAAACAACTGGTCGAATGTACCATAACGGGAGTATTCGGCAGTCAATGGATGTGCGTCGTTCCAACCGCCACATGCATAACGGAAAAAGTCGGTTCCGGCAGCCACGGTCGTATCCATGTTTGCCAGATCGATACCAGAAGTGCTTTTCGCTTCCTTCTGTCCGGCGCAGCTGGTCAGCATGGCAAATGCCAACGTAGCTACGGCTACATAATTTTTCTTGTTCATAAATGGTTGTTATTTTAATTAAGTCTCAAATTATTCTTGCTTCATTTCTTCCAGTTCCGACAAGAGGGAAGTCCATTCGTCCTCCGCGTCTGAAATCTGTTTCTTCAGCTGCTGATGCTGTTCATACAGTTTCATGTCGGAAGCCCCTTCCGGTGTGGCCATCTGCTGTTCCAGTTCCCCTACCTGGCCTTCCAGCTTCTCAATCTTCGCCTCACAATCGGCCACTTGTTTCTCTAATTTGCGGATTTTCTTGTTCAACTCTTTCTGGGCTTCATACGAAAGTTTGTTGTCACTGTCCGGTGTTTCTTCTTTCTTTTCAGGAGCCACCTGAGGCGACTGCGACAACTGAAGTTCGTTCAGGCTCTCCATCTTCTTTTTTTGCAGGAAATCGTAAATGCCGCCGATATGTTCTTTCACCAGACCACCGCCAAACTCATAGACCTTGGTCACCAGTCCGTCGAGGAACTCACGGTCGTGTGATACCACGATGACGGTTCCGTCAAATTCCTTTATCGCTTCCTTCAGCACGTCTTTCGAACGCATGTCCAAGTGGTTGGTCGGCTCATCCAGAATCAGGAAGTTCACCGGCTCCAGCAGCAACTTAATCATGGCCAGACGGCTGCGTTCTCCTCCCGACAGCACTTTCACTTTCTTTTCGGAGGCTTCTCCTCCAAACATGAAAGCACCCAGGATGTCACGTATCTTCAAACGGATATCTCCTTTCGCCACCCGGTCGATGGTGTCGAACACCGTCAGGTTCTCATCAAGCAGCTGAGCCTGGTTCTGGGCAAAATACCCAATCTGCACGTTGTGTCCGATGGTCAGCTTGCCTTCGAAAGGAATCTCATCCATGATGCACTTCACCAAGGTAGACTTACCTTCGCCGTTCTTTCCCACAAACGCCACCTTTTCCCCGCGGTGGATGGTCAGGTTCACATCGTGGAACACCACGTGGTCGCCGTATGCTTTCTTCACATTCTCGCAAATCACCGGATAGTTGCCGGAACGGATGGAAGGCGGGAATTTCAGGCGAAGGGTGGAATTGTCTTCTTCGTCAATCTCGATGGGGACAATTTTTTCCAGTTGCTTGATGCGGCTCTGCACCTGTACAGCCTTCGTGGCCTTGTAACGGAAGCGTTCGATGAAGTCTTCCGTATCTTTTATCTCTTTCTGCTGGTTTTCGTACGCACGCAACTGCTGCTCGCGGCGCTCCTTACGCAACACGACAAATTCATCGTAGGGTACTTTGTAGTCGTAAATCCGTCCGCAGGAAATCTCAATGGTACGGTTCGTCACGTTGTTGATGAAAGCCCGGTCGTGGCTCACCAACACCACGGCCCCCGAACTTGCTTTCAGAAAATTCTCCAGCCACTGAATACTCTCAATGTCCAGGTGGTTGGTCGGCTCGTCGAGCAAGAGCACATCCGGACGGCGCAACAAAAGTTTCGCCAACTCAATACGCATGCGCCATCCTCCACTGAACTCAGATGTCGGCCGGTTAAAATCGCTCCGGTTGAATCCCAACCCCGTCAGCGTACGTTCAATCTCTGCATGGTAGTTGGTACCTCCCATCATCAGGAAACGTTCGTTCTCGTGGGTAAAGCGCTCTATCAGTTCGTGATAACTCTCCGAATCATAATCCGTACGGTCGGCCAGCTCCTGGTTCATCTTCTCCAGCTTCTCCTGCATCTCGAAGATATGCTCAAAAGCCATCTCGGCTTCCGCCATCACCGTACGTGTATCGCTTAAAATCATCACCTGCGGCAAATATCCGATGGTAATACCCCGCTGCACAGCCACCACCCCTTCCGTGGGTTGCTGCAATCCCGCCAGGATTTTCAGCATGGTAGATTTTCCGGCACCGTTTTTTCCAACCAGTGCGATGCGGTCTTTCTTGTTGATAACAAACGATACATCTTCAAACAGGGGAGTCGTTCCAAACTCCACCTTCAATCCTTCTATTGAAATCATGCGAATCTATTCTTCTACATTACAAAGTGACGGCAAAGTTACAACTTTCCGCGCACAGCAATGACAGACAAGCTGTTAATTTTTCAAAGCGTCGGACGCTCCTTCCACCTTGCGCTGCAAATATAGCTGGTAGGAATTGACCACATTGTGCCATACACTGTAGAACCCGGCAGCTACTGCCGTCACGGGAGTGAAGAAGGTATAGCCCATCCAAATGGCGAATACAGTGTTTTTCTGCCCCAAAGCCTGTCCGGAACTGATGGAATCGCCATACTTACGCCCGGCTTTCTTTCCAAAATAGAACTGCAGACCACAGCATACCAGGGAAACGACTCCCAATCCGGCCTGATACCAGAAAGACACGTCGCTGTGGACGATACTTTTTACCGTCACTCCGATAGCCAGAGTCAGGGCTACGGCCCACAAATAGAATGACAGCTCATGATACTGCGCCACCTTGGCATGGACCTTCGGCAGAAGTACCCGCAACAGAATGGCAGCCAGAAACGGACAAAGCAACAACGGGAAGACCTTTCCTAAAATCAGGGTAAACGAACTACCGAAATTCAGTTCCGGATGTGGATGAACCAGCGGAAGCATCAACGGTACCAGAATGGCAGTCAGGATATTAATCAGAATAGTATAAGTGGTCAGATGGGCCGCATCTCCCCCCAGTTTACGGGTGACTACTGCGGCTGCCGTAGCTGTGGGACAAATCAGACAAATCATCGCTCCTTCCACCAGAATGCGGGCCGGGAAATCAGGGAATATCACCAGCAGCAAGCCCAAGACCACAAAACTGATTCCCTGAATCAGCAGCAAACGCAGGTGCCAGGCACACAGTTTCAAATCATGGAGACTGATTTTACAGAACGTGAGAAACAGCATCAGGAAAATCAACACCGGCTGTACAATGTCGATGGCACGGGTCACAAACGGTTTGGTCGGGGCAAGAAAAGGAATACTGACATACACAAAATATAGGATGACTCCCATTGCCATAGCAATCGGAAGCGTCCAGTTTTTACAAAAACGCAGAAAATTCATTTTTAATCCACTATGATGAAACAAATCGGGGGAACAGAATAAAAAAAGGATTTGCAAATCCGGCCATCGACAGGCTACGGTTTGCAAATCCTTTGTATGGTCTCATGCTCTTCCTAGGGAAAGAGCATATCTAATGCTTCAATTATTTACAGTTACCTGTGCAACGAGGTTTGATTTGTTTGAAGAAATCATTACCCTTGTTGTCTACCAGAATAAATGCCGGGAAGTCTTCTACCTCAATCTTCCAGATAGCTTCCATACCCAGTTCCGGATATTCTACACATTCGATGCTCTTGATGTTGTTCTGTGCCAGGATAGCAGCCGGACCACCGATAGAACCCAAGTAGAAACCACCGTGTTTCTTGCAGGCATCTGTCACAGCCTGGCTACGGTTACCCTTAGCCAACATAATCATAGAGCCACCGTGACTCTGGAACAAGTCTACGTACGGGTCCATACGTCCCGCAGTTGTCGGGCCCATAGAACCGCAAGCCATTCCCTTTGGAGTCTTGGCCGGACCAGCATAATAAATCGGATGATCCTTAATATATTGAGGCAAGTCTTCACCGCGATCCAGACGTTCTTTCAGTTTGGCATGAGCGATATCACGACCTACGATAATCGTACCGTTCAAAGACAGACGGGTAGCTACCGGATACTTATCCAGTTCTGCCAGGATTTCCGGCATCGGACGGTTCAGGTCAATCTTCACGGCATTGCCTTCACCTGCCTGACGCAATTCTTCCGGAATCAGTTCGCCCGGATTTGAATCCAGCTTTTCAATCCAGATACCGTCTTTGTTGATTTTGCAACGGATGTTACGGTCGGCAGAGCAAGATACGCCCAGACCAACCGGACAAGAAGCACCGTGACGCGGCAGACGGATGATGCGCACATCGTGTGCATAATATTTACCACCGAACTGTGCACCCAAACCAATGCGATGAGCTTCTTCAAGCACTTGTTTTTCCAGCTCGATATCGCGGAATGCACGACCGTATTCGTTACCTGTAGTAGGCAGTGTGTCATAGAAACGAGTAGAAGCCAGTTTCACTGTCAGCAGATTCTTTTCAGCAGAAGTACCGCCAATCACGAAAGCGATGTGATAAGGAGGACAAGCAGCTGTACCCAAGGTCTTCATCTTTTCTACCAGGAACGGCACCAGCGTAGCCGGATTCAGGATAGCCTTCGTTTCCTGATACAAATAAGTCTTGTTGGCAGAACCACCACCCTTTGTGACGCAAAGGAATTCATACTCCATACCCTGAGTAGCTTCGATATCAATCTGAGCCGGCAAGTTGCAACGAGTATTCACTTCTTCGTACATGGTAAGCGGTGCATTCTGAGAATAACGCAGGTTTTCTTCTGTATAAGTTTTGTACACACCCAAAGAAAGCGCTTCTTCATCACAATATCCGGTCCATACCTGCTGTCCTTTTTCACCGTGGATAATCGCCGTACCGGTATCCTGGCAGAAAGGAAGTACGCCCTTGGCTGCTACTTCTGCATTGCGCAGGAAAGTCAAAGCTACATACTTGTCGTTGTCGCTTGCTTCCGGGTCAGTCAGAATCTTTGCGACCTGTTCGTTGTGAGAGCGGCGCAACATGAAAGAAACGTCGCGGAAAGCCGCATTGGCCATCGCTGTCAAACCTTCCTTTTCGATTTTCAGGATGGGTTTTCCTTCAAACTCGCTTACAGATACATAATCTTTGGTAAGCAAATAGTATTCAGTCGTATCTTTGCCACGTTCAAACATTGGCTGATACTTGAATTCGGGTGTTGCCATATTACATTAAATTAATTGTTAGTTATTGTGGACACAAAGTTACAAAGTATTATCGAAATTTTTCCTTAATTCATCCAAAAAGTTATCGGCAATCCGTTTTACTCTTCCACGGCACGAATCAAGTCTTTCTGCAACACATCGACTCCTGGGAAACCAATATAACGGGCCTGCAGTTTTCCGTCATGACTGATAATCAAATAAGCAGGTATGCCTGTCACTCCATAAGAAGCACACAGATATTTCCACTGTGCCTCTGTCAGCCGGTAGTGTACTCCCGTCATTTTAGACAAAGTAGATTTCCATACATTTTCTGGAGAAGAAGGCCCTGTCAGATAAACATATACAATATCTTTGGAGGACAAACTTTTCTTCAATGGCACCAAAGCCTGCATGCTTTTCCGGCATGGAGCACACCAAGTGGCCCAGAAGTCAATCAAAATGGCACGTCCTTTATGAGGAGCTATAATTTTAGGCAAGATATCTGCCCCTGTCACATGGGAATCCAACGACACAATCACTGCTTCTCTAACCGCGTCCATCCGTTTGGCATTTGCCTGAAGCGACTGGGCCACCGCCTCCACATACGTACGAATCTCCGGAAAATTAACTGACTTTAAAATTTTGCGGTCATCTGAGTTCAAGGAGGAAGATGCAGCCAACCGTGCACACACAGGAACAGCTTTCTGATAATCAGCTTTCAGACGAGAAGCCACTTCCGGGCTTTCCATCATCTTTTTTTCCACAACCCGATATGCCTCCAACGCTGAAGAACGTCCGCCTGCCAGTTCCATATTAATGGTTTCAGCAGCACCATCGAACCATGCCTTCTGCTTCTTCTCATAGTGTTTACCCAGCAACCGGGAAGACGCCATACTTACACGAGGGAGATGAACATAGACCGTTACTTCCTCATCGGGTACCAAAAACAATTGTAAGGTAGCTTCATTCAGCCTCAACGAGGTCAGCGTAGGTTGCAACAATTCTGTTTCCAGATGAAACGAGCCATCCTGACGTACCTTGATACTCTGCTTCCACTCCTCTGGGAAAATTCCATCCTTATATACCAGTTCCGCAAACAAGGACATTCTCGGATCATAGCCCAAAATATACCCGTTTACTACAGCCTTCCCTGACGCCAGCCCCGGTTCCGGAATTTCATTCCGACGCTCAGGTTTATCGGTTGTCAGATAATTTGGCACATATACATACGGTTCCTTGCTGCTTAGCTGAATTCCAAAAATGTTCCATCCCATTTCCGGATCTACAAAGTCAACCTCGTGCACATCCGACCGTATCGGAGCAAAAGAGAGTGTCACATCCAACTTTCCATCCTCTGCAATCACTTCCGGTTCAGTCAATCCATCCACCGAAGCCCCTCCAGCATCGCGAAGCCGTGCAACTCCACCGTCAGCCCATTTTAATGCGGCCTTTGAAGAAAAGACCGCCGGTGTACCGGGCTTTCCATACATCACTACCTCCACCTGTGTCTGCTCATCCGTCAGCACAATCCGCCTGATTTCCAAATCTTCCGTATTCGTCAATACGAAACCCGGATTTTCCATTACCTTTCGTCTGCCGGCCTGAGCTTGTAAGGTTATCCAACATAGGCAAAGCAAGCATAAACAGCCGCATATCCTTCTTCTCATAGACAATCCTCCTTATTCTTTACACAAGCCCTTAATGCGCTCGATAAGTTCATTGCCCAATGCGGTTTTGACCTGAATATGTTCAAGTACTGCGGTCACAAACGGATTGCTTTCGAACACCCCACGTACTTCCTCAAAATCACGTACTTTTTCTTCGCTGCTTCCATCAGCTCCAAATCCGGTCATGGAAGTCAAAGAAAACTCTTTCTTCGCATCCTCGTATACCATCTTGTCCAATCCGACCACCGCTTCCTGCCACTGCCGAACAATGGCTACAATATCCGATGCAGTCACTTTATCTGCCTGCAAACCGTAAAACTCCAGCATTTTTGCATAAGCCCAGGTCCATTCATACGTATAATAATTGGCATGCATTTCTGCAAACCGGTCGTGTATCTCATCCACGGAAGTCAACCGTCCGCACTCAATGTCCTCCATCAGTCGTTCAATTTCACTTTTGGGGGCAATCAAGCCAGAAATATCCACCCATTCTCCCATGCCTACAGAAGTATCCGGCAAAAGCCGCTTCCTTATTTCCTCGTCAGAAGTGAAGCAAATGTTCTCCAGACGTTTAATGACGGAATTCCCCAAGAACTTATGTATGGCTGTTTCATAAAACTTAATGCCCTTGTTCAAGGACGAATTCTTTATTTTCGCACTCTGGTAAGAATAGATTTCTGAAGTCTCTCCCGATACACGGGCCAATTCCTTCAAAATCTGACGTCCAGTCATCATTTTCTGGATAGTATACGGACTCAGCAGGTTATAGTTAATCTGGTCCAGACGGTTCGGGTCCTTACGTTTATCACGCTTAGGCCATTTCTGCGCATCGCGAATGGTTCCCACACTCCGTAAATTTACCCCCGGTACAAGATAAGTCGTATTTTTTTCCTCAATCAAATAAGAGAAAGGAAGGTTAGACGTATCGGGATGTGTCACATGTCTTCCCATTACCAGTGAGAAAGCACCGATACGGGCCGGCCACAGGACATAAGAATCGGAGGTCGTCTTTGCTCCTCTCTCCAGCGTTCCCTGATGAATCGGCCCCAACTTATACATGTGATTACTTTGATTGGACCCCGAGCCTGCATTCATGAATGAAAACATTCCCGCAATCAATAAAGTCGATTTATGGTGTGTCACCGTGAAAGGCCCTGCAAAAATGGCACAAGCCTCTCCGTTTTCTTCCTGACAGTTACTGAAAAACAACGAATCGGATGCAGAGTACGTATGCCCCAAATGACAAGCCTGCCCCACGAAACAGCGCGTCAGCATCGTACCATCCTCTACATGAGAACCACTTGAGATAATAAAATCATCACAAACCACTCCGTAGCCGATGTGTACCGGCGCCGCTTCATTGCTATTCACGCTTCCATTTTTCAAGCGTCCGGCTCCTTCTATCTGACAATAATCACCTATTCGTACATTTTTAATGTATCCCGCATTGACAATTGTCACATGACTGCCAATCGTCCCAGTTTCTGAAGCATGCTTCTCCGCGTATGCTTCAACAATCTGATGCATTTTCTCAATCAATACCGGACGATGACGGTACAACGCCATAATATATGCCTGATGTGCAGACAGCCGGTCGTGAATAATCACCTCACGACCTCCTGTCTCATTCAGGACCGACACCTCCACACCATTACCGAAACGGCTCCGGCAGTCTACCAGAATAATATCCACATTCTCGATAAACGTATCATGCCCAATCTCATAATTGGCAATATAATTCTTCACGTTTTCGATATAACAGTTGTCACCAACAGTCACATTGTGCAACGTAGCATAATACAGTCCGGAATGCTTGGCTATTCCACCAGCCAATGTAAACTCCTTTTCAAAAACTCCCAGCCGTACTCTTCCCGAGAAACGAGTATGATGTACGTA
The DNA here is from genome assembly GCA_902362595.1 of Bacteroidaceae bacterium. GTDB lineage: Bacteria > Bacteroidota > Bacteroidia > Bacteroidales > Bacteroidaceae > Phocaeicola > Phocaeicola fibrisolvens. The sequence continues at coordinate 21,019 of CABIXF010000024.1, forward strand.
ATCCGTACGGAAATTATCGGCTACTTCCACGCCTTTCCAGTCGGAAGCCACGCAGTGCTGTACTTCCAACTGTGCAATTTCCCCTTCTGTCAGTAAACGATAGTGTGATGTCATAATTTTTGTCGGTTATTCTTCGTCGTATGTCTGATATAGAAAATCATTGTAAGGATACTTCTGCACATGCAGTTCCCTTACCTTTTTATATAACAGTTCACGGAACTGTTCAATATTTGTCTTTTCACGTGCAGAGATGAATATACAATTATCATTCAGTTTCGCCATCCAAGTATGCATCAGTTCTTCCAGTGTGATATTCTCCTTTGTCTTCGGAGTCAGGTCGTCTTCCGCCTTTTCCACATACGTATAGGCATCCACCTTATTAAATACAATCATACTCGGCTTACCACCAGCTCCCAAATCGGCAATAGTCTTTTCTACCACCTGAATCTGTTCTTCAAAATCAGGATGAGAAATATCGACTACATGAACCAGCAAATCCGCCTCACGCACCTCGTCCAACGTCGACTTGAACGAATCGACCAGGTCGGTCGGCAATTTCCGGATAAACCCTACCGTATCGGACAACAGGAAAGGCAGATTTTCGATAATCACCTTACGGACTGTGGTGTCCAGTGTAGCAAACAACTTGTTTTCCGCGAACACGTCACTCTTTGCCAGCAGATTCATCAACGTAGATTTTCCCACATTGGTGTATCCCACCAGCGCCACACGAATCAATCGTCCGCGATTCTTACGCTGGGTGGATTTCTGCGTGTCAATCTCAGCCAGGCGCTGTTTCAGCAAAGCCATACGGTTCAAGATGATACGGCGGTCCATTTCCAACTGTGTTTCACCCGGACCACGCAGACCTACAGAGCCTTTACCACCTCCGGCACCGGAACCACCTCCCTGACGTTCCAAGTGTGTCCACAAACGTTGCAAACGGGGAAGCATATATTTATATTGCGCCAGTTCCACCTGTGTCTTGGCATTGGCAGTCTGTGCCCGCATAGCAAAAATATCCAATATAAGCGAAGTACGGTCCAGTATTTTAACTTTCAACTCATTCTCAATATTACGGATTTGTTTCGCCGAAAGTTCATCATCAAAAATCACCATACCGATTTCTGTTTCCTCACTTTCGTTCTGAGCCGCCAGATATTCTTTGATTTCCTGCAATTTACCTTTTCCTACATACGTCACAGAGTTTGGCGTATCCAGTTTCTGAGTAAAACGCTTCACCACCTCTGCCCCTGCCGTCTCAGCAAGGAAAGCCAGTTCGTCCAAATATTCATTGGTCTTACGTTCATTCTGAGTCTGCGTAATCAAACCCACCAGTGCAGCCTTTTCGGTCTGCGCATCCGATATAACAAATTCCTTCATTCAGTGTAAATCTAATTTCTATACGCCACAAATATAAACAAAAAGAGCGCATCTCCTTTCAGATGCGCTCTTTTATTTTTACAAATGGTAATGCCTCCTCCGTTATTTCTGCTGTATCGTAATTTCCGTGCTGGCCTTGGCACTTGGAGAAAGATGAGTACCTTCTTTAAAAGTCAGCACTGCCACATATTTCTTTTTCTCCGAGCGATTCGCCAAACTAAAATTCAACTCCACATAAGCAGCCGGTTCACCATCTTTAAAAGTCACTTCCGGCGTCTGAAGTTTCAGCACATTCTCTGCTACGGCCTTTTCATCAAGAACCACTTGCACTTTAGCCTCACCGTTTCTGCTGGAACGATAGACCGGCACTTTCACTATTCCGGTATTTTCCGTTCCTGTTTCCATCACCTGTTTGGAATTTACAAAAGAAAAAGCCATTTCACTTTCTGCATACACAGCTCCCTCCGCATCCTTGTTGCACGAAGTAGCCATACCTGACAATAAAACTGCAATCGCTAATATATAATTCTTCATTTCATTTCTATTAAAAGTTATCGTACAATAGGATTGTTATCCGAGCTGCTGATATGCTCATTCCCGTCAATTTCAGACTGAGGCAGAGGGAAGATGAACAGCGGAGAAGCCACTCCCGTATTCTTCGTCTGCACGGTTTCCGAATGATTGGAACCCACATATTTGCGGTCATATCCCAAAGCCAGACGCTGCAAATCGAAAATTCTTCCTGCTTCACCCCACAATTCCACACGACGCTGCAACAGAATTTCCTCCATCAACGTACGGACAGACGCATTCGTATTCGAGTTATAAGTTTCCGAGCTTTCACGCTGTGACAGAATGGCTTCATAATTCGCATCCCGAAGCATACCCAGCTGCTTGATTGTGTTCCGTGCCAAATCGAACTTTTTCAGATGACATTCCGCCTCAGCTTTAATCAGCACCATTTCCTCTGCACGCATCAATAGATAGTCACCGGTCCAAGTGGTATAATCGGCCATTTTAAATTTCAATTGGCAATAACTTACCTTAGAGTTGCCCTGTTCATTCTTCTCCAGTTTTCCACGGAACCATTTCATCTTACGCTCATCCGTATTCGACAACAGGTTATATAACCCGGAACTGATACACTGACGGGCTTTCGAACCATACATACCTTTTGCGTCCGCATCCATGTGAGAAAAGAATCCGGCATAGCCCGACGTCTGGTCTTTCGAAATTTCCAGTCCCCACATCACATCGGCAGTCTTTACACTGTTGTTTCCACCCAACGCATCAATCTTCACCAATGAAAGTCCGGGTTTCGCCAAAGCCTCTTCTGCCGCTTCTGCTGCCTCCTTATACTTATGCTGTACCAAGAAAACACGAGCCTGGAAACCTTTAGCCACATAATAGTCAATGTGAGAAATGTGCGACTGCTTCAGTCCTTTCAATCGGTTGACTGCCTCAGTCAAATCCGCATTGATCTGATCGTACACTCCCTGTACCGTACCACGGGGCTTTCCCTCTGTTCCAGCCACTGTCGGCTCCGTATAAAGAGGTACTCCCGGTGCATTCTCATGTCCTACATAAGTCTGCTGGTACAACTGAATCAGATAAAAATAACAAAAAGCCCGGAATGCATACGCCTGCCCCATCAAGCTATTTACCAAATCAGGATCTCCCTCCAACTTTCCATCGTTTGCCAGGATATAATTCAGGTTGCTGATAATCGTGTAATAGAAATTCCACACCGAATAAGAACGTCCCGCTTTTCCGGCATAGTCTCCATGCACATTCAGGCGATAATCCTCATAAAACCATCCCTGTCCCTGTTCGTTCATCAAATGATCTTCTGCCATCAAATCGGCAAACAATTGAATAGCTGTTTGTCCACAATTCTGTGTACCCCAGCCTGAGCTCCATCCGGCAGTGTACAAAAAACGGTATGCACCATTAATCGCGGCTTCCGCATGCTCCGCGTTCTCAAAAACCTGTGTTCCAGACACAGAATTGGTAGGCTGCGTTTCCAGTTCATCCGAGCAGGAAGCCAACAAACCGACTCCTGCAAACGCCAGCCCGCATAAAAAATATTTATTGATTTTCATTGTTGTCTTTTTTCATTAGAATGTTACGTCAATACCAAATGATACAGTTCGCACCGGCACATAACCAAAGCTCGTACCGCCGCTGAAATTGTGCTGAGGATTCATCCCCTTCAGGCAGTTGAACAATACCACATTGTCTGCCGTAGCCGAAAGCCGCAAACGGTTCATGCCCCATTTCTGAATCAACTTATCCGGGAAAGTATAGCCCAGCGAGATATTCTTGATGGCCAGATAAGAAGCATCAATCAAGTCGTTGTTGGTCGTAATATAACTCTTGCCAATTTCGATACGTGGAATATCCGTAATGTCACCGGGCTGTTTCCAGGCACGCTCCAAGTTCTTACTCTTTGCCTGTCCCACATAATTTCCATACATCAAAGTTCTGTACACACCGTCCAGCACCTTACCTCCGATAGAATACGTACAGAGCACAGCCAAATCGAAGTTCTTGTACCGAAATTCATTGTTGAAAGAACCATACAGGTCCGGAATACGGCTGCCCTGGATTTCCTTGCAGTTGGTAGCCTTCGAGGCATCATTCGAGATATAATTCTCGCCTCTTACGCCGTCTTTATCCGTATCCCACACCCAATATAACTGTTCACCTGTAGCCGGATCCACTCCCGCCGCTGTAGCCGTATAAAATGAATTGATAGTCTCACCTTCACGGATGATATAACTTCCATTGATGATTTCCGGCTTATCGGCCAGCTGTAGCACCTCGTTCTTCACGGTCGAACCCATCAGCGTCAGTCGCCATCCGAAATTCGGTTGCTGGAAGATATCGGTGGCGATGCTCACATCCAAGCCACGGTTACGCATGCTGCCAATGTTCTTGTTATATCCGTCAAATCCAAGCGAGGTAGCCATCGGGAAAGACATCAACATGTCTGAAGTCTTGCGCTGGTACCATTCCACACTAAAACTTACACGGTCGAACAAACGGCCTTCTACTCCCACATTCAGGTTGCCGTTCTTTTCCCACTTCAGCCCCTTATTTTCCAAAGAAGACAATGCGGCACCGTTCATCGTATTGTTCGGATAGCTCAGACTATAGAAAGACTGCCATGCATAATAGATGTCATAACCGTTTGAATCGAGCAAACGGTCATTTCCCTGCACACCATAACTAGCCTTCACCGACAGGTTGTTCACCCATCTCACGTTTTTCATGAACTCTTCCTGCGAAATCCGCCAGTTCGCTCCTACCGACCAGAAATTACCCCAGCGGCTTTCCTTGTAAAAACGAGACGACCCGTCGGTTCGGAAACTGGCCGAGAAATAATACTTATCCGCATAATCATAAGACAAACGCGACAATACCGATTCCACTGAATAATTATGGCTATAAGAATCCGTATCCACTACCGTTGTAGCTGCCGCCAGTTCATACAATCCACCAAAAGGGAAACCCGTTTTCTGACCGGATAAATAAGAATAGGTATATTTATAGAACTCATGTCCCACCAGTGCCGCCACATGATGCTTGCCAAAGCGGCGGTCATAATTCAGCAGCTGATTCAGTGTGTAACTGAAAGAGCGGGAAGCACTTTTGGTCAGACGTCCTTTCACGGAAGTCGCATTTCCGTTATAAGGATTATAGTAAGTCATATTATTCCGGTTAATCAAATCGAAACCATAATTCACCGAGAATTTCAAGCCCTGCAAAGGCCCCTCTTTCAGGTTACCCAATTCCATATACATACGGGCGCTCAAGTTATCACTCGTAGTAGAATATTTGTCATCATACAATGTAGCGATGGTATTCCAATCCGCATTGGCACCAGCTGGACGGTTGGTACCATAATCAAACACCGGATTTCCGTTTTTGTCCAACACCGTTTTTCCATCTGCATCCTTTTCATAAACAGGGAAAATAGGTGCCATCAACTGAGCCGTATACCACACATTGGAATTTCCCGATGAGTTTTCCACAGCCGTATTGTTCTCATTGCGCGAATAGCTGGCGTTCATCCCGGCCTTCAACCAGTTTGTCACATCCGAATCAATGTTCATACGGCCATTGTAGCGAGAGAACTGCGTAGTCTTCAGCAACCCTTTTTCGTTCAGATACCCCAAAGAAAACATATACTTTGTCTTCTCATTTCCTCCAGAAAAAGAAGCATTATACTCCTGACGCAAAGGATTGTTCACCATCGCCTCATTCATCCAATCCTCCGAATACTTCAGACGGGCGTCACTGCGCACCTTGCCCGTAGCAGGATCAATCAGTTCCGTCACAGAATAATTGAACGGATTATACTGCTCATTCTGACCGAAAATCGCAGTAGCTCCCGATTTCATAGCCTCCAATGCCGCAACTCCAGCTTCCGCCGGCGAAAGGCCATTGTTATAAATCTGATTGTTTTTATACGACTGGAAAATAGTCTCCAGATACCCCGCCTCATCCATTGTTTCATAGCGGGGAATGGAACGGGACGCCACGCCCCAGTTCGCCTTCAGATTGACATTCACCTTGCCCGACTTTCCTTTCTTCGTTGTAATCATCACTACGCCGTTTGCTCCGCGTGAACCATACAACGCACCTGCCGAGGCATCCTTCAATACCGTCATCGATTCAATGTCATTCGGGTTGATGGAAACCACATCTCCATCATAAGGCACTCCGTCTACCACATACAAAGGGCTTTGAGCCGAATTGATAGAACCATAACCGCGTACCACGACCGAAACTCCCGAACCCGGCTGTCCAGATCCGGAAGTGGTCTGCACACCGGCCACCAGTCCATCCAAAGCCTTCGTGACATTGGCTACCGGTCTTGACGTGATTTTGTCGGCCTTAACCACCGACGCCGAACCGGTAAACGACTCCTTCTTGGCTGTACCATACGCCACAACCATTACTTCATCCAGCTGCTTGGCATCCGACTTCAGCACTACATTTACCACCGATTTCACAGGCACTTCCTGGCTCTGCAAACCGATAAAAGAAACCACCAGAACTTTTGCCGAGGCCGGCACTCCGGTAATTGTAAAATTTCCGTCGATATCGGTCACTGTCCCTACAGTCGTACCCTTTACCAATACCGATGCGCCCACTACCGGCAGTCCGTCTTCATCGGACGTCACATTACCGGTCACTTGAGAAATCTGGGCATTAGACAGACCAATCCCTATCAGGAGAAAGGTCACGAACCACGTGATTTTTTTCTTCATAAAATCTCTCTTTAGTTTAGTTAAGTTAAACAAGTATGTTTTCACAAACGGGTTGCTAAAATAATAAACCAAAGAGAATAAGGCAAACAGAGGGTATTCTTACACTTATTCCACAGGCTGGAGATGAAACAATATTAAAAAGAGATAAATAAATGATTCTTAACGACTTGTATATATTTACCTATATTTATACAAAACGAATATAAATAGAATAAAATTGCATATATTTTGCATTATTAACAAGAAGTTTCAGAAAAATAGACCATATTTTAATAAAATCAAGACAAAAAAAGAGGTATATCCATCAAAAGATATACCTCCTTCTCAATATTAGTCTATCCTACGAATTAAACTGAAGGTTGCGGAGCTGCCGGATTATTGTCGGCTTCCGTAATACCCTTGTTGGTTTCCATTTCACATTGTGGAATACGATAAATCATAATCTGAGACTCTGGCTCCAAATTGAACTGAACAATAGCCGCATAGTTTGTTCCTTTACGAATAATAGGCTTCTTGAGACGCAAAATATCAAATAGAGCAAAGCCTTCACCCCATAACTCCATACGACGCTGCAACCAGATTTCATCCTGCATAGCTTCTGCAGAAGAAGCGTTGCATACATATGACGGATTACGATAAGTTTTCACGAAATTCTCCAATGTCTGTTTGGCCGTAGGCAGGTCCCCAGACATTGCTTCACCTTCCGCCTTAATCAGATACATTTCTTCCACACGCATCAGTGGCCAGTCTTGTGAGTTAGTGGTATTACCCATTACATCCTGATACGGACCAAATTTCACATTGGTATAAGGAGTCAAACCAAAATAATCAATCACAGGAATACCTCCCACCGTTTTATTGTCCACCAAAGTAGAAGTTGTATCCGGAGAAATAAACCACTGTTTGCGGATATCTGTAGCAGGAATCTGATCATACAATGCAGAGCTTACATAACGGAAAGAACCCGTCAGTGTAGTATAACCGTTTCCAGTCAGTGAACACAAGTGAGAAGGCCAGTTGATAATACCTGTGGTAACCACATCATTATCTGGAGTAATCAGCACTCCCCACAACCAAGAATCGGCAGAAGCTGAATTGAATGTCGGACTAGACACTTCACTGAGCGACTGAGGTGTTCCACCTTCAATGGCTTTTGCTGCATCCTTCGCCGCCTCTGCCCAATTCTGCATCAACAAGTTTGCACGAGCTCGCAAACCATAGGCCGTAGCTTCATCTATTTTATCCTTTGATGAACCATTGTCATAACCAGACAACAAAGTAACCGCCTCATTCAAATCTTTCATAATCTGGTCATAAACCTGCTGAACTGTAGCACGAGGATTGTTCTGCATCTCCTCTTCTGTCATATTCTCAGTAATGATAGGCACACACAATGCATCTTCATGCCCTTTATAAGTAAACTGATAAATCTGAGCCAAATTCATTAAATCGTATGCACGAGCCGCCAAGGCCTGCCCACGATAAACCAACATGGTTTCATCTTTCGTACCTTCCGTCAGCACAAGCACATCATTGGCAGTTTTCATGTGATTATAGAAAGTTTTCCAAATCAATTCATCTCCTGCACTTGTATAAAGACGGTCTGAGTAATTCTGCGCCGTTGCAAACCAGTTATAACCTGAAGTCGTACAAGGCATATCCTGTCCACCCTGTTCCAGGAACTGACTTACAGCAGCTACTCCATAGTCATTATGATAGGTATTAGCATCATCTGAAATTGTACCGAATGTATTCAATTTCGCAGCCATCGCATTGACACCTGCCACAACCATATTCGGACGCTTACTTATAATCTCCTCGTTCTGCCCATCTCCTACATACTGGCCTTCCGGAAGCTTATCCAGGTCACAGGAAGCCAGACATAAGGCAGCACCTACGAATACCAAATATTTATTTGTCTTTTTCATACGTTCTAAAACATTTAATAAATTAGAAATTCAATGAGATACCACCGGAAATTGTACGAATCGGTGAGTACACATTATCCGCAGCTACATAACCCTGACGTGGATCGAGACCTTTACGGGCAGTCAGTAAAGCTACATTATCTGCTACGAAATACAAACGGATACCATCAATCTTAATCTTACGAGTCAAAGACTTCGGTAACGTATAACCAAACGTAATATTCTGCAAGCTCAAATAATCAGAACTTGTCAACCAACGGTCAGACAGATTAGATGTGTACAAGTCCTGCACATTCATACGCGGAACATCTGTATTCTTGTTTTCCGGAGTCCATGCTCTCAACATATCCACATGCCATGCTGCTCCCTGTGCATCCGTACTCATCAAGCTTTGGTAAGTATAATCCAAAATACGTCCACCCAACTGATAAGCAAATGCAATAGAGAAATCAAAGCCTTTGAAAGTCAAGCTTGTACCAAATCCACCATATACTTTCGGCAGGATGTCACCTGTAGCAAAACGGTTAGAAGATGCTTCAGTATAAGATGTGGTTACAGTCTCACCTGCTTTATTCGGTTTCAGCAAAGCCCATTGGCTCTCACCTGTTTCAGGATTCACCCCTGCATACTTCGGCAAATACAACTGGTACATAGATTCACCTTCACGGTAAATACGTGATCCGTCAATCAACTGACCATTCAGTTCAGGAGCCAGCTCCAGCACTTCATTCTTGAAGTGAGTCAGGTTAAAGTTCACATCCCAAGTAAAGTCTTTTGTACTGAAGATATTAGAGTTCAAATCCAATTCCACACCACGGTTAATCATAGAACCGACATTTTCCGGGAAACGAGAATATCCCATAGACGGAGACACCGGCTTAAAGTAAAGCATGTCAGTCGTCTTACGTGAGAAGTACTCTACCGTACCACTCAATTTGCCACCCCAGAAAGTAAAGTCAAAACCGGTATTGAAACTATGAGAAGTTTCCCATGTGATTTCCGGATTACCTTTATAATACAAAGAAGTAGCAAAGTCACTGTTACTGTTGGACAGTGTATATTGGTCCATGTAAGGATAATAGTTACGATACAAACCACCTTCATACATCAGGTTATCGTTACCTTGCAAACCGTAACTAATCTTGAATTTCAACATGTCAATCCAAGTCTGGTCTGCCAGGAAGGATTCCTTGTTCATCAGCCAACCTGCACCGATTGACCAGAAGTTACCCCAACGATTATCCGGATGGAACACTGAAGAAGCATCACGACGATAAGATCCGGAAACAAAGTATTTTCCATCATAATCATACTGCACACGGAACAACCATCCTTCAGTAGCATAATTGTTGGTGTAAGAAGAGTTATTCTGGTTCAAGATACCATTGTTCAGTTCCGGCACATCCGGGTTATAGATTTTTTCGCGTGAACCATACAAATATTGATATTTGTAGTTATAGTTTTCATAACCGGCCAACACATCCAAATTATGTACATTATTGAATGTCTTGTTATAGGTCAGCAAATACTGCAAGTTGGTGCTGAATGTACGTTGAGAAGCTACACTTACAATACCACCCACACCACTGGTTTCTGAGTACTGTCCATAATATGGATTGACCATATTGGTATAGCGCACGTTATTTGCATCTACACCTACATTGATTTTAGCCTTAATTCCACCCCAGATGTCAATATCAGCAAACCATTTGCCACTGATTACATCACCGGCATATCGCATCATATCCAGCATGTAGCTGGCCAGCGGGTTGGCATTCGGAATCACATTGTCACGAGAGAAGTTCGTATCAGAACCGTAGTCATAACGTTTGTATCCTCTTTCATCTATCATGATATTGCCTTCTGCGTCGCGAATATACATCGGATAGATAGCACCCATGATATTGGCTGCATAGAATGCATTGGCATTGGATGAACCTCCTTCTGTATCTTGTTCACGGCTGTCATAATGAGTAAATGACACATTACCTCCCAGTTTCAACCAAGGTTTCACTTGATAATCTGCCTTCAAGCGGGCTGAATAACGTTGGAATCCAGAGTTCGGAACGATACCTTGATCGTCCAAGTAACCGGCAGACATGTAATAGTTCATTTTCTCAGTAGCACCACTGACACTCAGATTGTATTCCTGACGCATGTTGTTTTCAAACAATTCATCACTCCAGTTATCCGGTCTATAATAATATGTACCGTCAGAATAACCCAAAGTAGCGTTTGGATTCAATTTGCCATCCATGCCAATCAACTGTTCTCCATTAGGTACAGTGAAAACCTGATATCCTAAATAAGATGAAGACAACATAGCCTGATTAGCATATTTATTGGCCGCTACCAAATCACCCGCAGCTGCATATCCTTTCAGGTCACCATTGTAAATGGCAGAATAAGCCATTTCATAGAACTTGCCCGGATCCTGTACAGTCTCATAAGAAGGAACTCCACGCTTGTTGACACCCCATTTTGCATCGAATGTCACACGTGCATCCCCTGTTTTACCACGCTTGGTAGTAATCAAAATGACGCCATTTGCACCACGGGCACCATACAATGCATTAGAAGCCGCATCCTTCAATACAGTCATAGACTCGATATCAGAAGAGTTGATAGCAGAGATTTCCCCATCATAAGGCACTCCATCCACTACATACAACGGCGTATTGCTTGCTGAAATAGACCCGATACCACGAATACGTACGGTAGCATCCTTACCCGGCTGACCTGTACTACTTGTAGTCTGTACACCAGCGACCTGACCAGCCAAGGCATTCGTCACATTTGACGTCTGACGAGAAGTAATCTTTTCATTTTTGATTGTAGATGCAGAACCTGTGAAAGCTGATTTTTTTGCCGTACCGTATGCAACGACCATCACCTCATCAAGTTGCTCTGCATCAGACTTTAACACCACTTTCACCATCGGAGCAATTTTCACTTCCTGTGACTGCATTCCAATGAAAGAAATGACCAAAGTTCCCGCGGAACTTGGTACGTTAGTCAACGTAAAATTACCATCAATGTCGGTAACAGTACCTACAGTGGTACCTTTTACCAATACTGATGCGCCCACTACAGGTAAACCGTCTTCTTCAGAAGTAACATTACCAGTTACCTTCGAGATTTGAGCGTTTACCAGACCGATACCTATCATCAGGCAGGTCATTAACAGCATCAATTTTCTTTTCATAAAAATCTCTCTTAAAGTTTAACTTTACATTAATAAAAATTCATTCACTCTAACAGCAGGCAAAAGTAGTGATATATTTTTAAATATTTATACCATTTTCAAGAAAAAACGCTCAAAAGGTTGCTTTTTAACACTTTTCGGAGGAACTTCAGTGCAAAAGTATGTTTTTATAAAATAATTTATGTGTTTTCTTCGTCTTTGAGTTTTTTGTCATAATGTAATATAAATCTTTTTTGTAGACTGTATTTTTCTTCAAATTTAAATCAAACAGACCGTTTATATGTTATAAACTCTTGCATAAATGAATATTATTTGCATATTCTTTTAAAAATCAACTATTATGAACAAAATCCATTTCCGATTAGTGTATAATCGCAAAAAGAAGTTAAACAAGTGTGGAAAAGCCCTTATTCAGGTGGAAGTATATCAAAACCGTAAAAAGATTTACATTTCGTCAGGAATCTATGTAAATCCGCAACAATGGGACAATTCACATAGTAGGATTATTCACCATCCACATGCGGAAGAACTGAATAGAATGTTGGAGGAATTTATACTGGAATTACAATGGGAAGAATTGAAATATTGGAAACGTGGCATTCCTGTCAGCCTATCTGTTTTTCGAAAGTTAAAAGTACATTCGGATGCTGGGAAAATGACATTTTTACACTTTGGTAGAAACTGGGTAGAACAATCGTCACGCAAAGAAAACACAAAAAAGAACTTACTAACTACACTTGATTTGCTGAGTCACTTCCATTCTTCCATTGACTTTGAAGATATCACTTACTCATTTCTTCAGGATTTTGAAAATTTCATGCACCAGAAATTTTATGAAACGAACACGATAGCCAAACACATGAGACAATTAAGAACCTTTGTCAATGAAGCAATAAAAAGAGGTTATATGACAGCTGAAAGCTATCCCTTCAGAAATTATCAGATAAAAACGGTACAAAGCAAACATACATTTTTGTTGCCTGAAGAAATCCGGAAGTTGGAGCAGTTGAATCTGTCATCTTTTCCTGAATCTTTGACCCATAGTTTAAAAGCATTTCTGTTCTGTTGCTATACAGGGGTTCGATATTCTGATTTTATACGTCTCAATGAAAAAAATATAGTAAAAGTGAAAGGCGAAAAATGGCTTATGTTTAAAACGGTAAAAACCGATACGGAGGTGAGCATTCCATTGTATTTGCTATTCCAAGGAAAGGCGCTTCTTCTTTTGCAGGAATATAAGCATGATTTGAATTCTTTTTTCCGTTTGAAATCAAATTCATCAGTAAATAAAGATTTGATGAAAATCGGGACAATGGCAAAAATCGATAAACACTTTTCATTTCATACTGCCCGACATACGAATGCTACGCTTTTGATATATAATGGAGCACAGATAACTACAGTTCAAAAATTATTAGGTCATCAAAGTGTGAAAACGACGCAGGGTTATAGCGATATATTTTCCGGTACAATCATCAAGGATTTGAAGAGGTGTAAATTCTAGTATTTCTATATATTAAGGTATATGGCTATTTTATCGGAAGATAAGCAAACGTGAAAAAACATAGGCAGTAATAGAACAACGCCTTGTTACATTCTATGTTTCCTGATACAGAAACGTATGTTTTCCTATAGGGGAACGTATGTTTCTGCACTGGGAAACATACGTTTCTCACATGCGAAACATAAAATACAATGAACTGGTTATGAATTAATATCGTTAGATTTTTATTTATATCAGTAAAAACAGGGTAGAAAACCTGTCTAATTTTCATCGTTACAAAGGTTGAGAGGAATCTATAGATAAATTAGTATTTCTATAATAAGCTGTTTATTAGTTATTTATATGTAATTCCAGTTCCGCGGGAACTTTGGTCATTTCTTTCATTGGAATGCAGTCACAGGAAGTGAAAATTGCTCCGATGGTTAAAGTAGTTTTAAAATCTGATACTGAAGTACTTGACGAAGTAGTAGTAACAGGATATGGTAACTTTAAAAAAGCCTCATTTACAGGTGCTGCTTCCACAGTAAATACAGGTAAACTTGAAGACGTACCGGTTATTTCTGTAGAAGAAAAATTATCAGGAAGTGTACCGGGCGTATCACTCAGTTCATCTTCTAGTAACCCGGGTGCCGTAAGCAGTATCCGAATCCGTGGTATGGGTTCTATCAATGCAGGAAACGACCCTCTTTATGTCATTGATGGTACCCCTGTGACTAGTGGTAATGTTAGTGAATTTGATTACAGCGATGCAGGTACAAGTATTTTAGCTACACTGAATACCAATGATATTGAATCTATCACTGTCATTAAAGATGCGGCAGCTGCTTCACTTTACGGTTCACGTGCAGCCAACGGTGTGATTGTAATCACCACCAAGAGTGGTAGCCAAGGTAAGACAAAAGTAAACTTCCGTAGTGACTGGGGTTTCTCAAACATGGCAATCGACTATCGTCCGCAATTGAATGGTGACGAACGTCGTGAACTGTTATGGACCGGTTTAAAAAATTATGGTTTATACAGCCAAGGACTGTCTGATACAGATGCTGCTGCATTCGCAGATTCAAACATTGACAGTTTCGCTGCAAAACCTTCTACTGGATGGACTAACTGGAAAGATGAACTGTTCAAGACGGGTGGCCACCAAAACTATCAGGTAAGTGTATCAGGTGGAGGACAGAATACTCAATTCTATACTTCATTGTCTTATACTAAACAGGATGGTATCATTCAAAATCAAGGATTGGAACGATTCACTGGAAATGCAAACTTGACTCACACCTTCAAAAGACTGACTGTCCAAGTAACCAGCCAGTTCTCTAAGATGATTCAAAAGAAAACAAATGAAGGAGCTTCTTATGACGGTGCCGTTGCCAACTACGCATTCTTCCAGAGCCCTTCTTCTACTCCGTATAATGAAGATGGTACCTTGAATAATGGTTGCGGTATGTTTGGAGTAAACCCGTTGTTTGAATTCAATCACAGTTCAGACCGTGCTACAATTATCAAGGCTTTTAATACGGTTAAGGCTACTTATAACATTTGGGATAACTTGAACTTGAGTGAAAAGATTTCATACGACTATATGAACAACACCAACGACGTGCTTTGGGATAGATATTCTAACAATGGTGGCCCGGGTGGTGTTATGCAGCGTATTATCAGTAAGAATGAACAGTTGAATACTCAGACTCAGCTGACTTACAACAAGTCATTCGGAGAGCATAACATTGATGCTTTGCTGGGTTTTGAAACGGAAGATAACATTTACGCTTATAATTATATGTCTGGACAAGATTATCCAGATGACTTGTATGAACTTACTGTGGCTGGCTCTACTTCTGCAGAGAGCAACAAACAGTCTTATCGTCTGACCTCTTTCTTAGGGCGTCTGAACTATGACTTCGGTGGCAAGTATTACTTGAGTGGAAGTTATCGTACTGACGGTAGCTCTCGCTTGGCCAGAGACAATCGTTGGGGTAGCTTCTGGTCTGTATCCGGTGCATGGAGATTCACTCACGAAAACTTCATGGAATCTATAAAGGATATTTTGTCTGACGGTAAGTTGCGTTTGTCATACGGTGTGAACGGTACGCAGCCTTCTGATTATTATGCTTATATGAATCTGTACAAGTTCGGACAGAAATATAATGGTATTTCAGGTATGGGTATCATCGGCATTGTTAATCCTGATTTGAAATGGGAAAAGAACAAAACGTTCAACATAGGATTAGATTTGACCTTCCTGAACCGCTTCTCTTTGACATTCGACTACTATCAGCGTAAAACCAGTGACTTGATTTACGACCTTCCGATTTCTCAGGTTGGTGGTTACTACAACTCTAGCTATTATCCGTATAAACCTGTGAACATTGGTGCCTTGAAGAATAGCGGTGTGGAAGTAACGATTCAGACTACCAATTTCCAGACAGATGATTTCACATGGACGACCTCTTTCAACATTGGGCATAACACTAATACATTGTTGAAATTGAACGGTGAACAGGATGAAATCGTTTCCGGACCGTTGATTCATCGTGTCGGTGAGTCTTATTATTCTTACTATTTATATGAATATGCTGGGGTGGATCCGCAAACTGGTAAGGAAATGTTTTATAAAAATGATGGTACAGCTGACGCACGCCAAACTACGACAAACATCTCTGAAGCCAACAAAACTATTGTAGGCAAACATGATGCCAAGGTGGAAGGTGGTTTGACCAACAATCTGAGATGGAAGTGGTTCGATTTGGGCTTTACTTTCACTTACTCTTTGGGTGGAGATGCATTTGATTATGCTACATGGCAGCATACCGATGGTGGTACTTATCTATATAATGGTGCTGTTCCTGCTTATTACAAACTGGACGATATGTGGACAGGTCCTGGTGATACATCAGCTAAACTGCCAGCGTTCCAGTATGGTAAGAACTCTCAGTCTATGTCTTCACGCTGGCTGATGTCTACCGACTATCTGCGCTTGAAGAACTTGACCTTCGGTATTCGTATGCCGCAAAGTTGGTCTAACAAAGTCGGCATGAGTAATGCACGTATCTATTTCTCAGGATCAAACCTGTTGACTTGGAAGTCTAAAGACTTGACTGTTGATCCAGAAATGCCGGTTAGTGGTGTATGTACATTCGAAACTCCGGCTCTGAGAACCTTTACTTTCGGTATTGAATTAACATTTTAACGCTTAGAATTAAGACAAATGAGAATATTTAGACATATATTTAAAGCTACGCTTGGTGTGGCAATGACCGCTAGTTTGTCATCTTGCCTCAATAATTGGTTGGAACAAACTCCAGCTGATGGTATCGAAGCGGAAACTGCTATCCAGTCAAGTTCTGCTCTTTCAAATGCACGAACTGGTATCTATGCAGCAGTGAAAGGAAACAGTTCTTTGGTTGATTATTATGGTCGACTGATGTTTGTTTATGGCGATATGAGAGGCGAGGATGTACAGTATGAAAATAACAGCGGTAGCGGTCGTGCCCAGTTCTATTATTATATGAACTATTCTACAGCTGATGATTTCAGTTCTTCGTCCGCAGTCTGGCAGACTCCGTATATAGTAATCGCCCGTGCCAATCGGGTGATTGAAGCAGCTGAAGGCGGTCAACTCTCTGATGCAGAAGAAGCACAGGCTGAAATTGCACAGTATGCAGCTGAAGCAAGAGTATTACGTGCAATGGCGTTGTTCGATTTAACCCGTATTTACGGAAAACCGTATACTATGGATCAGGGGGCTTCTCTAGGTGTGCCTATTGTCACTTCATCGGTTGATCCCGATATAAAACCGGCCCGTAGTACTGTTGCTGAGTGTTATACAACTGTTGAAAAAGATTTGAACGATGCTATCTCTTCAGGTGCTTTGATGACAACGAATGATGAATATTCCAAAGGTTATGTTACTGTATGGACTGCTAAAGCTTTGCAGGTTCGTGTATATATGACTAAAGGAGAATTTGACAAAGCATTGTCTGTAGCCGAAGATATCATTAAGAACGCTCCTTATTCTTTGTGGAGTACTTCTGAATATGCAGGAGCATGGTCAGAATCCAGCATTGCTCACTCAAAAGAAATCTTGTTTGAACTGGTGATTGATGACACAACCGACTGGACCGACCGTGAAGGTATTGCTTATCTTTATTCTGACCCTGCAACCCAAGGTGGCGGATATGGAGACGTAATTGTATCCAAAGCCTTCTCTGATATGCTGACTTCTGACCCTCAGGATGTAAGAAATAATGTCTTACTGGAGTCTTTGGATCCAAAGTCACCGTATAAAGGATATAAGATTTATATCAATAAGATGCCTGCAGTAGGAAATGATGTTCGTTATGCAGATGTTCCGGTATTGCGTCTGTCTGAAGTATATCTGTCAGCAGCAGAAGCTGCCTTCCAGACTGGTGACCTCACCAAAGCAGCCAGCTTGCTGAATGACATCATCAAGAACCGTACAACAGATACGTCAAAAGAAGTAACAGCTTCCAATATTACACTGGACCGTATCTATGTGGAACGCCGCAAAGAACTTGTTGGAGAAGGACAACGTTACTTCGACGCAATGAGACGTGGTGAAACGATCGTACGTTACACTTCAGAAGCTGATCGTGGATGGCACGATGTATTGACAGATGAAGCCAAGACTTTCGACCGTAATTCAAAGAAAGCTCTTCCGTTGATTCCGGCTTCAGAAATGAACGCCAACCCGAACATGGTTCAGAATCCTGCTTATTGATAAGCTATTCTAATACATTTCATATTTAAGAGAGAGGGCAACCTCTCTCTTTTTTTTGCTCAAGCTAATAGTAACACCATCATCCCCATTGGATTATCTTAGTTATAACAAAAAAGCCGGGACCACAGTTTTCTGCAGTCCCGGCTTCCTTTTATATTATATAGCTATGCGATTGTTATCAAAACAATTTAGAAGGATATTCACCTGCATCCACCAAAGCCTGAATCTTGTCTACCACACTCTGACGGTCGGCAGCGTAAGTCACGCCAAACCATTTAGAAGTAGTATCCAACACTTTTACAGTAGCAGTACCTTCATTGATCAGCTTGTTGACCATCAACGGAATGAAGTATTCGCATTTCAGGTTTTCAATGTTAGCTTTCAGGAATTCTACGAAATAGTCTTCAGAATACTTGAAATAGTCTGGAGTGAATCCCCACATGTTCATTGAAACCGGAGTATTGTCTTCGATACCTACCCATTCGCCTTTTTCGTCCTTATAAGAAACGACACCGTTTACACGCATAATTTCAGTACGTTCTACTACAGTAGTCAAATGAGCATTTTCATCGGTAGAGCAGATACCGCGAGCTACAGAGCCACTGTCAGACAATGTATTTCCTACACGGAAACCAACCATACAGTAATCGTTCTTCGCTCCTTCAGGAAGCTCTGACAAATATTTGCCAATTACAGCAAAACTGTCACGACCATAGAAATCATCTGCATTGATTACGGCAAACGGTTCTTTAATTACATCCTTACCCATCAATACAGCATGGTTTGTACCCCAAGGTTTTACACGTCCTTCCGGAGAAGTAAAGCCAGCAGGCAGGTTTGTCAAATCCTGGAACACAACTTCTACAGGAATATGGTTTTCATATTTGCTTACAATTTTTTCACGGAAATCTTTTTCAAAATCACGACGGATTACAAAGACCAATTTCCCGAAACCACCACGAATTGCATCAAAAATTGAATAATCCATGATTGTTTCACCGTTAGGACCCAGTCCATCGAGTTGCTTCAAGCCGCCGTAACGACTCCCCATACCGGCAGCCAATACAAATAAAGTTGGTTTCATAAAGTTGTATATAAATTTAGTAACTCCACAAAGGTAAACAAATAATGTGATTTGAAACCATAGTTCGTAAACAAAATGTATCAACTTTTGGTTCTTTTTTGTATATTCGCAAGAACTAACAGCTCTACAGCGTATGAAAAAATATATCAAATGGGGAGGAATCGTTCTGGCAAGTCCAGTCATCCTTTTCATCATATTATGCATATTGATTTACATTCCCCCTGTCCAGAATTTTATTGTCGACAAGGCGGCTTCGTATGCGTCACAGGCTACTGGCATGCACATTCATATACAACGCATCTCATTGTCCTTTCCCCTGAACCTGGTGGTGCACGAAACAAGCGTGACAAATCAGAAAGACACTTTGCTGAACGTAGAAGAGCTGACTGTAAAGATTCAATTACTTCCGCTGATAAAAAAACAGATAGAAGTAGACGGCATAGGACTGAAAAATGCATCCGTCCATACTGGAAATCTGATTGACGGCATGTCACTGCAGGGAAAGCTGGGGGAACTATTTCTGAAATCGCACGGTGTGGACCTCACTCCGGAAACAGCCGTGTTAAACGAACTCACCCTCAAGAACGCCGACTTGAAAATGTGTCTGGCTGATACGACCGCACAGGATACGACCCAAAGTACCCCCACTTTCTGGAAGTTTGATTTGAGAAAAATAGACCTGAGCAACGTAAATTTCCAGATGGATATGCCGCTCGACACATTGAATTTTGGCATCCATATCAAGGATGCTTCTTTGCGCAATGGATTTATCGACCTGCACAAAGAAGCTTATTCGGTTCGTACTTTCAAGCTACTGAACAGCCAGATGTTCTATAACTCTGGCAATTCCGCTCCACTGGAAAAAGGTCTCGATCCTTCACATATTGCCCTGTCTGACATTAATTTACAACTGGATTCACTTTATTATCAAGGAAACAACATCCGGGCCTTGTTGCATCAGTTTGAACTAAAAGAACGTTCAGGACTGGAAATCACTTCTTCCGAAGGACAATTGCAAGCCGACGAAAAAGCCATCCGAATACCTGCCCTGCAAATCAAGACAGCCAATTCATTCTTAGCTTTTAATGCAACCATCGACTGGTCGGTAACGGAACAAAACCAGGACGGAACACTGAACGGACAACTCATGGCTGAAATTGGGAAAGGCGACTTGTTCAAACTGCTACCCGATATGCCAGAAAAATTCGTTCAGGAATTTCCCTCTGCACCGCTACAAATCCGTATCGGCATAAACGGAAACCTGAATAATCTGCAGCTGAAGACCTGCCAGATCAAAATTACCGACTATTTTCGAATGGAAGCAAACGGTACAGTCAAGCATCTGCTCGACAGTATCTCACGTGAAGCTACGGTTCAACTTCACTCAGATTTCTATCGGATGAACTTTCTGGAAAGTCTGACAGGAGGAATTTTGATTCCACAGGGAACAAAGTTCCAAGGAAAAGCCCAGATGAAAGGAAACGACCTGCAGGCCAAAGCACAATTGAATCCGGGTGAAGGACTCGTAGAACTGGACGGAAAGTACAATCTTCTGGAAGAGGCTTATCAGGCCAACCTGCATATTAATGAGTTGAACCTGCATAAATTCATGCCTACCGATTCTTTGTTCGGACTTTCTGCGCATGCGAACATCGAAGGAAAAGGATTCGATTTCTTCTCACCGCATACTCGCCTGAAGGCTGATGCCGGACTCGACCACCTGCAATGGGGCTCACGTATACTGTCGGGAGTACAATTACAGGCAAATTTGAAAGCCTCGCAGGCAGGCATAAACTTAAATGTCAAAGACAATTCCATGCAGATTTCTTCCCAACTGAACGCACTTTTACACCCGTCACGCATCAAGGCCGACGGACAGATTCAGGTGGGCGGGATAGACTTGTACGATATGGGACTGACGGCTTCTCCCCTGAAAACCATGGGGAACGTGGATTTGCACCTGCACACAGATATGAAAAGAAATCATGGGGTGCAAGTATCCGTCACTCACATTCAACTGCTTACTGAAAGCCAGACCTACAAGACCAAAGACCTGCATGTGGGATTCAATACGGCACGCGACTCTATACGCAGCTATGTAAATGCAGGCGACTTGACCTTCCTGTTCCGAAGCCAGGGAGGCATAGATGAACTGGGCAGTCAGATAACTCAACTGACCCATGCTTTAGACATGCAGTGGAAACAAAAACATATTGACCAGGCCGTCCTGAAAAAATTGCTTCCAAATGCCAGATTACGTATTTTTGCCGGAAAAGATAATCCGATTTCCAATGCTTTATCCATCCGGAAAATAAATTTCGACCGAATGAATGTGGACGTACAGACTTCTCCGGAGAACGGATTGAACGCGGCCATGAATCTATACGGATTGAGGACCGACAGCCTGGCTTTCGACACCATTTATTTCCAAGCGATACAACAAACCGAAAATATAAAGCTCAGCAGTGGAGTCATTGCCAACGACAAGCCTTTCCAAGAAGCATTCGATATTACCCTTAACGGAGAAATAGAAGCTGATAAAATCAATACAACCATTGAATATCTGAACGGGAAAAAAGAATGTGGAGTCAACATTGGTATGACAGCCGGATTACAAAAAGGTGGAATCAGTCTGCATATCGCTCCTTTTGACCCAATCCTGGTGTATCGTAAATTTACGGTAAATCCGAACAACTACATTTACCTGAGAGACGATGGGCGTATTATGGCCGACTTGTCTATCCACGATGAAATGCAGACAGGACTTAGCCTGTATTCTACCCCAGACTCTACGGCACAACAAGATTTGACCCTTACCTTAAGCCAGATTAACATCGGCGAATTCAAACGGGTCATCCCTTATATGCCCGACATTAACGGCATCATCAATGCAGAAGCGCATTATGTGCAAACAGGGCAAACAGATATGATTTCACTGGAAAACAGTGTAGACCAACTGGCATACAACGGGATTGCATTGGGCGACTGGACACTGAGTGCCGTTTATCTTCCCAAACAAAGCGGAGAACAAAGTATCAATGGCTTTATTACCCGCAACAAACAGGAGATTGCCAGCATAGACGGATCTTATTTCCCTTCAGACAAAGGAGATAACAACGACCGCATAAATGCCAATATGGACCTGCACCATTTCCCACTGGAAATAGCCAATTCGTTTATTCCAGGAAGAATGGCAACACTGAGCGGAGACATTGACGGCACCATGAAGGTATCGGGAAGCAGTACCAGCCCTTTAATGAACGGACAAATCAACCTGGATAGTGTGAACATCTACATTCCACAAGCCTCCATGAATCTGCGTTTCGATGACAGACCGGTGGAAGTAAAAGACAGCAAACTGCTTTTCAATCGCTTCAAGATATTCACAAAAGGAAAGACACCTTTTACTATCGACGGTAACGTAGATATGGCAGACTTCAGCCAAATGAAAATGGATTTGAAAATGGATGCCAACAACTTTGAGCTGCTAAATGCCAAACAAACCAAACAATCGCTTGTGTTTGGAAAACTATATGTAGATTTCCACTCCACCTTAAAAGGTACACCAGATGACATGAGCATACGTGGGAATATGAACATATTGGGTAACAGTGATTTCACTTATATTCTACAAGATTCACCGCTCACCGTGGAAGACAAGCTGGGAGAGACTGTCACATTCATGAACTTCAACGATACGACTTCTGTCAACCGGAGAATACTGCCCGCCTTATCATTAGGTGGCATTGATATGCTGATGACTCTACACATCGATGAAGGAGTGCAATGCCGCGTCAATATGGATGAAAAAGGCAGCAACTATATGTATTTCGAAGGAGGAGGCGACCTTTCTTTCCAATATACTCAGGAAGGAAACATCATCTTAAGCGGAAAATATTCTCTTCTAAGCGGAGAAATGAAATATCAGCTCCCCATTATTCCGCTGAAAACCTTCTACATCCAAGGTGGGAGCTATATTCAATGGAGCGGCAATGCCATGAATCCGCTACTGAATATCAAAGCTACAGAAAGGATACGTTCCTCCGTGGCGCAAGAAGGACAAGCTTCCCGCATGGTCAACTTTGATGTAGGAGTAAATATCACCAACACACTGGAAGATCTGGGATTTACCTTCATCATCGATGCCCCGGAAGACGGAACCATGCAGAACGAACTGGCTTCCATGTCGACCGAAGAAAAGAATAAAGTAGCTGTCACCATGCTTGTCACAGGAATGTACCTGACAGAAGGGGGTACCCTGGGAGGAGGAGGCGGAAGCAGCGTAATGAACTCATTCTTGCAAGACCAAATTTCAAAAGTAGCTGGAAGCGCACTCAAAACCATTGACGTGAACTTCGGCATAGAAACCAATAATGGAGAAGAAACCGGACAATCAAGCACGGACTATAACTTCCAGTTTGCCAAACGATTTTGGAACAACCGCATCCGGGTTGTCATTGGTGGAAAGGTCTCTACCGGAAACAATGTGCAGCAAGATGATTCTTTCATTGACAACATCTCGCTGGAATACCGTCTGGACAACAGTGGCACACGCTACGTAAAACTTTTCCACGACAAGAACTATGAAAGTGTCCTTGATGGAGAAGTCATTGAAACAGGCGCAGGTATCGTATTACGTAAGAAAGTAAGCAAAGTGGGTGAACTGTTTATTTTCAGGAGAAAGAAGAAAGCACCCGTTGAAGCAGAAAAAAAAGAGGAAGATGAAAACGAAAATGAAAACCCAAATAACTAATTGGTTGCTGACAGGATTACTGCTGATTACGGCAGCATGCTCCACCACCAAGCATCTCCCGGAAGAGGAATTGCTGTATACTGGAACTCCTTCTCCCCAAATTACAGGATACAACCCAGAAGATGAAGGAGAAGCTACTCTCGAAGAAGTAAAAGGAGCACTCAATGTGGCGCCGAACAACTCATTCTTTGGCCACCCAAACTTCCGTATCCCCTTCCCTCTCGGACTATGGGTATACAACGGTTTCGAGCGCTATGAAAAAGGTATCGGAAAATGGATTTTCAAAAAACTGGCAGCTGACCCGATTTATATTTCGACGGTGAATCCGGAAACTCGCACGAAAATAGCCAGTAACCTCTTACGAGAAAACGGTTTTTTCCAAGGAAATGTCACCGTAAAGGTAGACACGGCCAAAAACCCTAAAAAGGCCAAGCTCCGCTATACCATTTACACAGGACAACGTTACAAACTGGATTCCATAAGCTATGTAGGCTTCTCTAAGAAGGCCGACAGTCTGATTCAAAAGACCTATGACAAACGACTGCTCAAGAAAGAAGAGGCATTCAGTGTCAACACACTCAATGCAGAAAGAGACCGTCTGGTGGAACTGTTCCGTAACAACGGATACTACTTCTATCGTTCTGATTTTATCACCTTTCTGGCAGATACACTGATGCATCCGGGATACGTCAACCTGAAAGTGGTACAGAAACAAAACATACCGGAAGAAGGCTTGCGCACCTACTATATCGGGAAAACCCGTATCAACCTGATTGGATACAACGGGGAGCAACCGAATGATTCGCTGAATTTCCATAACTTTACCATTGGCTATGCAGGCAACAAACCGGGTATTCGATACGGAGTGCTTCGCCGACGTTTCCTCTATAAAAGTGGAGAGATTTATTCTCAAACACGCCAGAACTACACCCAACAAGCTTTATCCCGACTGGGCGTATTTAAGTTCAATGACTTTAAATACACCCCCCGGCCTGGAAAAGACACGCTGGACATTACGGTCAATGCCATGTTCGACCTTCCGTACGACAGCGAACTGGAATTGAATATCACCACCAAAAGTACCAAACAAACAGGTCCGGGAGCAAAATTCAACCTCGCACGAAAGAATTTCCGAAGAATGGGGGCCTCACTGAATCTGGAACTCAAAGGATCGTACGAATGGCAAACCAGTTCTACCGTCGACGGAGAAAGTTCTGTCATGAACTCATACGAATTGGGAACAGCCTTGTCATTGAACTTTCCACGACTGATTCTTCCCTGGATACGCAATCGGATAGACCCGTTCCGCTTCCCCTCTGAAACAAACTTCAAAATTTATGCAGAACAAATCAATCGTGCCCGTTATTTCAAGATGCTGTCATTTGGTGGAACCGTATCCTACAGCTTCCAGCCTAAGCGCAGCATCAAACATACAGTCACTCCGCTACACCTGGCTTTCAATACACTGCAACACCGTACGGCACGCTTTGATTCCATAGCCAATGCCAATCCAATGTTATTTCACAGTTTGGACGACCAGTTTATTCCTTCACTGACTTACACTGTAACCTACGACAACAGTTACCGGAAGAAAAAGAATCAGGTGTGGTGGGAAAACTCGCTGACTTCAGCCGGCAACGTCACCTCCATGATTTACGCGGCTTTCGGACAGAAATTCAGTACCAAAGAAAAAAAACTGCTGGGAACCCCGTTCGCACAGTTTCTGAAATACTCATCAGAAGTCCGCTTCCTGCATAACATCAGTGAAAAGCAGCAAGTGGCTGCCCGTCTCATGGGAGGGGTAATCTGGGCCTACGGAAACAAAACGATTGCGCCTTACAGTGAGCAGTTCTACGTAGGAGGTGCCAACAGTATACGTGCCTTTACCGTCCGTTCCATTGGACCGGGACGATTCCATCCAGCCAATAATGCCAGTTACTCATACGTAGATGAAACCGGAGACATCAAGCTGGAAGCCAACCTGGAGTACAGGTTCCGCATCTTGTCCAATTTTCTGGGAGGAAACCTGAACGGAGCCACGTTCTTGGATGCGGGTAACGTGTGGTTGATGCGGAAAGACGAAGCACGACCGGAAGCTGAATTCAGTCTTCACAATTTCTTCGACAGCATTGCCGTGGGCACAGGAGTTGGATTGCGCTATGACCTCTCTTTTCTGATTCTACGTCTGGACTTTGGAATAGCTCTTCACGTACCCTACGAAACCGGAAAAAGCGGATATTACAACATTCCCAGATTTAAAGACGGTATGGGAATCCACTTTGCCATTGGCTATCCATTCTAAAAAAGCCCTTGCAATTCGACAAGAAAATTTAAGGCAAATACAGAGACGGTATCAAAATAAATGCCTACCTTTGCAGCGTTTTTTGAAGGTATTAAGGTTTTAGAATGAATAAGTGGAAGATTTTTGCTTTTCTATCAATTATCACTCTTATGACATTATTCGTAAGAGCAGGCCTTTGTACCCTTTGTCCCCATCTTCTTCAAGCAGAAAATTCTGTGGAGAAAGAGGTTAGCTATTGTGTTTCCCCACATGCTGAACATACAGCCTCCAAAGCCATCGACTACCTGATTTCCAACAGGAAAGCCCTCATACCTCAAACCATTTTATTCATACAGACACAGAAAAGCCTCGATGGAAAGTTCTTCCTCATCGGCTTTAATATGGGAGAAGATTTTTTCCACAGACCTCCTTTGAGCCTGAATTTATCTCATTCGACACATTCTAAACACCCTTATACACATTTAAACCGTACATATTATTTATATACCCTCAAAAAAATCCTGATTTAATACTATCTAAGATTCATTCGCACAAGTATCCGAACACATTCTTAATAAACAGAGGTTTAATGTATCGGAAACCATATCAACTTATGTATCATCAAAAATTCTTAGATATATGTTTTTTACATTTATTATTGTCGTTATTCTGACAGCTGTCGTTCTTGTCGTTGCGGCGATGACCATTGCAAGATTACTTGCTCCACGGTCATTCAACCCACAGAAAGGAGAACCGTATGAATGTGGTATTCCCACGCGCGGACAATCATGGGTACAATTCAGAGCTGGCTATTACTTGTTTGCCATCCTGTTCCTGATGTTCGACATCGAAACGGTGTTCCTCTTCCCATGGGCCGTAGTGGCAAGTCAGGTAGGAGTATATGCACTGGTCAGTGTAGGATTCTTCTTGGTTGTCTTAATTTTAGGCCTGGCATACGCCTGGCGGAAAGGAGCTCTTGAATGGAAGTAAAAAAAGCCACCTCCATCCGTTCTATGAAGTATGAGGACTTCAAGAACAATGATTATCTGGAAGACATGGTGCGCCGTTTGAACATGGACGGTGCAGGCATCGTATTGGGAACAGTAGACGAACTGATTAACTGGGGCCGTAGCAACTCTCTGTGGAGTCTTACTTTCGGTACCAGTTGTTGCGCCATCGAATTCATGGCATTGGGAGCAGCCCGCTATGACATGGCCCGTTTCGGATTTGAAGTAACCCGAAACTCTCCTCGTCAGGCAGACATGATCATGGTATTGGGAACCATCACTTACAAGATGGCCCCGGTATTGAAGCGTCTGTACGACCAGATGGCCGAACCCAAATATGTGGTAGCAGTAGGCGGATGTACCATTTCCGGTGGTCCGTTCATCAAATCCTATCACGTAGTAAACGGTATTGACAAAATCATTCCGGTCGACGTATATATTCCGGGATGTCCTCCACGGCCGGAAGCCTTCTTCTACGGAATGATGCAACTCCAACGTAAAATCAAAGTGGAACGTTTCTTAGGAGGCGTCAACCGAAAAGAAAAAGAGGAATCAACCAAGTAAAAAAAGAAATACAAATGGAAATTGAAAAAATAAAACGCATTACTCCTGAAGCGGAAATCAGTCAGGCTGGCGAAACGGTGATCAAAATACCGGCAGACAAACTGCATGCCACGGCCAAAGCCTTGCATGACGATAAAGAGGAATCTATGGATTTCCTGCGTGACATCGTAGGAATGGACTGGGGAGAAGAGGGATTGGGAGCGCTCTACCTCTTGGAATCTACGCACACAGGAGCTAGAATCATCCTCAAATCAGTAGCAGCCGACCGGGAAAAGGCATTTTTACCGACTGTCAGCGATTTGTGGAAAACGGCACTCATCAAAGAACGTGAAGTGTACGACTTTTTCGGCATCGTCTTCCTGAACCATCCGGACATGCGCCGCATCTTCCTGCGTGAAGACTGGAAAGGCTATCCAATGCGCAAGGATTATGACATGAACTCCAATCCGCTGCAGATGGACAATGAAGAGAATGCCGACCTTACCGACGAATACTTCCTCCGTCCGGACGGTACACTCGAGGGACACAAGAATGTTGTGTTTGGAGAAGATGACTTCGTCGTAAACATCGGTCCGCAGCACCCTTCTACTCACGGTGTATTGCGTATGCGTACCTCACTCGACGGTGAAAACATCCGTAAAATTGACCCGATTCTGGGATACATCCACCGAGGCATCGAGAAAATGAACGAAAGCCTGACTTATCCACAGACGCTGGCACTGACCGACCGTCTAGATTACCTGAGTGCTCATCAGAATCGCCACGCCTTGTGTATGTGCATCGAAAAGGCTGCTGGAATCGAAATCCCGGAACGTGCCTTGTATATCCGTACCATCATGGACGAACTGCAACGTATCGATTCTCACCTGCTGTTCTATTCTTGCCTGGTAATGGATATGGGTGGACTGACTCCGTTCTTCTATGGTTTCCGTGAACGTGAAATGATTCTGGACATCTTTGAAGAAACCACTGGAGGACGTCTGATTCAGAACTATAACATGATTGGTGGCGTGCAGGCTGATATCCATCCCACTTTCCAACAGAAAGTAAAAGAATTCATCAAACACCTGCGCAGTGTTATCCAAGATTATCACGACATCTTCACTTCCAACGTCATCGCCGACACCCGTCTGAAAGGCGTGGGAATCCTGTCAAAGGAGGATGCCATCTCACTGGGCTGTACAGGAGGTACCGGACGTGCTTCCGGATGGGCCAACGACGTGCGCAAGCATCATCCGTATGCTTTGTATGACAAAGTGGACTTCAAGGAAATCACTTATACAGAAGGAGACTCCTTTGCCCGTTATATGGTACGTATGGATGAAATCATGGAATCTTGCCACATCATCGAACAGCTGATTGACAATATTCCGGAAGGTGAATTCCGGGTAAAGACCAAACCCATCATCAAGTTGCCGGAAGGCGTGTTCACTTCCTCAGTAGAAACCAGCCGTGGAGAATTCGACGTAGTGCTTGAAAGCCACGGAGACAAGGTGCCTTACCGTCTGCACTATCGCTCTACGGGAATTCCATTGGTACATGCCATGGATACAATCTGCCGCGGAACAAAGATTGCGGACTTAATTGCCATTGGAGGTACACTCGACTTTGTCATTCCCGACATTGACCGATAATCTCCCGATGAAACAAGTGGACAATCATCACAGTAAAACTGAAAAATTAAAAGAAATATGTTTTTAGATTATTATAATTTCAGCCCGCTGCTCATGCAGATTCATGCCTTTCTGTGCGGCCTGATGCCCGAGTGGCTGGCACTTACCCTTGAAGGCCTCGTGGTCGGCGTGTTCATTCTCGTCATGTACGCCGTACTGGCCATCATCCTTATCTATATGGAGCGTAAAGTCTGTGCGGCTTTCCAGTGCCGTATCGGTCCGAACCGTGTAGGAGGAAAGGGCGGACTGTTGCAGGTTCCAGCCGACGTGTTGAAAATCCTGACCAAGGAAATCATCAGCCTGAAGAACTCCGACCATTTTCTGTACAACCTGGCTCCGTTCCTCGTCATCTTGGCTTCTATCCTTACCTTCTCCTGCTTGCCGTGGAACAAAGGAGGGGAAATCCTGCACATGAACATCGGTATCTTCTTCGTGCTGGCAGCTTCTTCCATCGGCGTGCTGGGTATCCTGCTGGCCGGATGGAGTAGTAACAGCAAATATACGCTGATTGGTGCTGTACGAAGTGGTGCCATGATTATCAGTTATGAACTTTCCATCGGCCTCAGCGTATTGACCATGGTGGTCATGAGCGGTGCCATGGACATCCAGACCATTGTAGAGGGTCAAGCCAACGGATGGAACATTTTCAAGGGACACATTCCAGCCATCATGGCGTTCATCATTTACCTGATTGCAGGTAATGCGGAGGCCAACCGTGGCCCGTTCGACTTGGCAGAAGCAGAACAGGAACTGACAGCCGGATACCATACAGAATATTCCGGTATGCACTTCGGGTTCTTCTATCTAGCCGAATACCTGAACTTGTTCATTACAGCCGGTATCGCCACCACCCTGTTCCTGGGCGGATGGATGCCTTTGCACATTGCCGGTCTCGACGGGTTGAACCTGGTGATGGACTACATCCCCGGATTTGTTTGGTTTATGGGAAAAACCTTCCTCATCGTCTTCCTGCTGATGTGGATTCGCTGGACTTTCCCGCGCCTGCGTATCGACCAGGTACTGACACTGGAATGGAAATACTTGATGCCGCTTTCACTGGTGGTTTTGTTACTGATGACCGTATGCAAAGTATGCGGCCTGACATTTTGATTAAATTTTTTTGAATATGAATGCATTGGAAGAATATTTGAAAGGATATGTCGGTGGAGTAAAGAGCCTGCTGGTAGGTATGCGTACCTCCATGAAGGTGTTTTGCCAGAAGAAGATAACCGAACAATATCCGGAAAACCGCCACACGACTCTCCATATTCCGGAACGCCACAGAGCCATGCTCGAAATGCCGGTCGATGAGAACGGAAACAACCGTTGCATTGCTTGCGGACTGTGCCAGATGAACTGTCCGAACGGAACCATCCACCTGACCACGGAAATGCGGGAAACCGAAGACGGCAAAAAGAAAAAAGTACTGGTGAAATATGAGTATAACCTGGGATCCTGCATGTTCTGCATGCTGTGCGTCAATGCCTGCCCGCACGACGCCATCCGATTCACGAACGACTTCGAGAATGCGGTGTTCCAGAAAGAAAAACTCGTAATGACACTGAACAAGAAATAAATAAAACGAAACGGATATGAATATATCACTTCAAGAAATCGTATTTTATATCGTAGGTGCCTGTATCATCGTCAGCTCCATTCTGGCTGTCACTACAGGAAGACTTCTGCGTGCAGCCACTTACCTGCTGTTCGTGCTCTTCGGCACAGGCGCCATCTACGGAATCCTGGGCTACACCTTCCTGAGTGCGGTCCAGTTGATGGTGTATGCCGGAGGTATCGTGGTATTGTATGTGTTCTCTATCTTGCTGACCCAGTCGGACAAGAATATGAAATACAAACAAAACCAGGCCAAACTTATCAGCGTACTGATTACCACCGTGGTGGGAGCTGTACTGGTACTCTTCCTGGTCATGACCAACGGATTTGCCCTGAACTTGATTCCACAGGGAGTGGAACTTCCAGTCGACCAGATTGGACACGCGTTGATTGGTACCGACAAATACCAGTTCGTCCTGCCGTTTGAGGCCGTCAGCGTATTGTTATTAGCTTGTATGATTGGTGCGATATTGATTGCACGCAAAGAAAAATAACACAGTAAAATTATGGAAATAGAAATTCATGTAGTTCACTACCTCGTCATCAGCACCGTCATGCTTTTCTGCGGCATCTATGGTTTCTTTACCCGCAAGAACCTGCTGGCACTGCTGATTTCAGTAGAATTGATGCTCAATGCGACCAACATCAATTTCGCGGTATTCAACCGTTATCTTTTCCCCGGGCAACTGGAGGGGCATTTCTTCAGCCTGTTCGGAATAGCCATCGCTGCAGCCGAAACCGCCGTGGCCATTGCCATCATTATTAATGTGTATCGCAACCTGAAACAGGTGCTTACCGATGATATAACCGATTTGAAAGGATAACTTTCTTATACATTATTAAATTGCTTATGGATTATACAATTCTGATACTTGCCCTCCCGATGCTGAGCTTCCTGCTCCTGGCACTGGCCGGCATGAAAATGCCTCATCGTGTAGCGGGCGCCATCGGCACACTTTCACTGGGAGTGGTAGCCGTACTGAGCTATCTGACGGCATTCAGCTATTTCACGGCTCCACGTACTGCGGAAGGCCTCTACCCCACGCTGACTCCGTGGAACATTGAATGGCTGCCGTTCACTTCGTCTCTTCATATTGACATGGGTATCCTGCTGGACCCGATTTCCGTCATGATGCTGGTGGTCATTTCCACCGTTTCCCTGATGGTACACATCTACTCTTTCGGTTACATGAAAGGAGAGGTCGGTTTCCAGCGGTATTACGCCTTCCTGTCATTGTTTACTTTCTCCATGCTGGGACTGGTCGTTGCAACCAATATCTTCCAGATGTATGTGTTCTGGGAGCTGGTGGGTGTGTCTTCTTACCTGCTCATCGGTTTCTATTACACCAAACCGGAAGCCATTGCCGCCAGCAAGAAAGCGTTTATCGTAACCCGTTTTGCCGACCTGGGCTTCCTAATCGGTATCCTGATTTACGGATATTACATGCAGACCTTTACCTTCACTCCGGGCACGGAACGTCTGATGCAGGCCGGAATGGTACTTCCCCTCGCACTGGGACTGATGTTCGTGGGTGGTGCCGGTAAGAGTGCCATGTTCCCGTTGCACATCTGGTTGCCGGATGCCATGGAAGGTCCGACTCCGGTATCTGCCTTGATTCATGCCGCCACCATGGTGGTAGCCGGTGTGTACCTGGTAGCCCGCATGTTCCCGCTGTTCATCGGTTATGCGCCTCACACCCTGCACATCGTGGCCTGGGTAGGTGCTTTCACTGCCTTCTACGCAGCCAGCGTAGCCTGCGCACAGAGTGATATCAAACGTGTACTTGCCTTCTCTACCATCTCGCAGATTGGTTTCATGATGGTGGCACTGGGTGTCTGCACCGCAGCCGACCCACACGAAGGCGGTCTGGGTTACATGGCCGGCATGTTCCACCTGTTCACTCACGCCATGTTCAAGGCCTTGCTTTTCCTGGGTGCCGGATGCATCATCCATGCCGTACACAGCAACGAAATGGAAACCATGGGCGGCCTGCACAAATACATGCCGATTACCCACATCACCTTCCTGATTGCCTGCCTGGCCATCGCCGGTATTCCTCCGTTCTCCGGATTCTTCTCCAAGGACGAGATTCTGACGGCCTGCTTCCAGTACAGCCCGGTCATCGGATGGATTATGACGATTATCGCCGGAATGACCGCTTTCTATATGTTCCGTCTGTACTACTGCATCTTCTGGGGCAAGGAAAACAAGGAACTGCATGCACATCATGTACCGCATGAAAGTCCGCTGGCCATGACTTTCCCGCTAATGTTCCTGGCACTGGTTACCATCGTAGCCGGATTCATTCCTTTCGGACACTTCGTTTCTTCCAATGGACATGCCTACGACATTCACCTCGACTGGGGAGTAGCCGGCACCAGCATCGTCATTGCCGTCATCGCCATCGCCCTGGCCACTTGGATGTATGCCCGCGAAAAACAGCCTGTACCCGAGATGCTGGCACAGCGCTTCAGTACCCTGCACCGTGCAGCCTACAAGCGCTTCTACATGGATGAGATCTGGTTGTTCGTTACCAAGAAAATCATCTTCCGCTGCGTATCCACTCCGCTGGCATGGTTCGACCGCCACGTCATCGACCAGTTCATGAATTTCATGGCATGGAGCACCAACGCCGCTGGAGAAACCGTACAGCCGATACAGAATGGTAAAATCCAGACGTACACTCATTATTTCCTGGCAGGTATTATTGTACTGACAATCATCTTGCTGCTGAACTAACAAAGAAGAATCTATAACGTATGAATATATTAAGTCTTTTCGTATTGATACCTCTGCTGATGCTGCTGGGACTGTGGATTGCCCGCAACGTCAATCAGGTCAGAGGAGTGATGGTGGCTGGCTCGTCCATCCTGCTGGTGCTTGCCGCCTACCTCACGGTGTCTTATATCGGACAGCGCCATGCCGGAGCCACGACTGAGATGCTTTTCATGGACAGCATCACGTGGTATGCCCCGCTTCACATCTGCTACTCGGTGGGAGTAGACGGTATCTCGGTGGTCATGCTGCTGCTGAGTTCCATCATCGTATTTACCGGTACATTTGCCTCCTGGAAACTGAAGCCGCTCACCAAGGAATACTTCTTGTGGTTCACCCTGCTGAGCACCGGTGTATTCGGTTTCTTCATCTCTACCGACCTGTTCACCATGTTCATGTTCTATGAAGTAGCCTTGATTCCGATGTACCTGCTGATTGGTGTATGGGGAAGCGGCCGCAAGGAATATGCCGCCATGAAACTGACCCTGATGCTGATGGGTGGTTCCGCCTTCCTGTTGATTGGTATCCTGGGCATCTACTACGGAGCCGGCGCAGAAACCATGAACATTCTAGAAATCGTGAAACACCAGATACCGACCGAGATGCAGCGCATCTTCTTCCCGATGGTCTTCCTGGGATTTGGTGTACTGGGCGCCCTCTTCCCCTTCCATACATGGAGCCCCGACGGTCATGCTTCTGCCCCGACGGCCGTAAGTATGCTGCACGCCGGTGTATTGATGAAACTGGGAGGTTACGGATGCTTCCGTATCGCCATGTACCTGATGCCGACCGGAGCTGCCATTTGGGGTGACTTCTTCCTGGTGCTGACGACCATCTCTGTCGTATACGGTGCCTTCAGTGCCGTGGTACAGACCGACTTGAAATACATCAACGCCTACTCTTCCGTAAGCCACTGCGGACTGGTGTTGTTTGCTTTGCTGATGATGACCCGCGTCAGTGCGACGGGTGCCATCCTGCAGATGCTGAGCCACGGATTGATGACCGCCCTGTTCTTCGCCCTCATCGGTATGATTTACGGACGTACCCACACCCGTGACATCCGTCAGTTGAGCGGACTGATGAAAATCATGCCGTTCCTGTCTGTCGGCTATGTCATTGCCGGTCTGGCCAACTTGGGTCTGCCGGGCCTGAGCGGATTCATTGCCGAAATGACCGTCTTCGTCGGTTCTTTCCAGAATCCGGACTTGTTCCACCGCACCTGCACCGTCATCGCTACGATGAGTATTGTGATTACGGCAGTGTATATCCTACGCGTGGTCGGAAAAATCCTGTATGGCACCTGCCATAACCCGGAACACCTGAAACTGACCGATGCCACCTGGGACGAACGTCTGGCTGTAATCTGCCTGATTGTGGCCGTAGCCGGACTGGGACTTGCTCCTTATTGGGTGAGCAACGTCATCAGCGGAAGCGTAGAACCTATTATCAGCCAACTTATCCGATAACCCGAATAAATAAAAAGAAATTATATGAGCGAATTATTTACTATGCAGGCTGAAATAAGCCTGGTCGCTATCATCCTCCTCATGCTGCTGGCCGACTTGATTATGAAGACGCCCAGCCACAAGCCGCTCCAGTACATGGCTTGCGTGCTGATGGTCGTACAACTGGCCCTGAACATCGTTCCGACCAGCGGTGAAGCATTCGGAGGAATGTATCATGCCACTCAAATGGCATCTATCGTAAAAACCATCCTGACCGCCGGTACCCTGCTCGTGTTCCTGCAGTCGGGCGAATGGTTGTCACGCGAAGATACCCGCCACAAAGCCGGTGAATTCTACATGCTGACCCTGAGTACGCTGCTGGGAATGTATTTCATGGTGAGCGCCGGAAGCTTTATCCTGTTCTATGTAGGATTGGAACTGGCCAGCATCCCGATGGCTTGTCTGGTGGCTTTCGACAAGTTCCGTCATCACAGTGCCGAAGCCGGAGCAAAATTCATTCTGAACTCCATGTTCTCTTCTGCCCTGATGCTGTACGGTATCTCTATGGTGTACGGTACTACCGGAACCACTTATTTTGCCGATGTAACGACCGCACTGACCGGCACACCGCTCCAGATTATGGCCATGGTGTTCTTCTTTGCCGGACTGGGATTCAAGCTGAGCTTGGTTCCGTTCCACATGTGGACACCCGATACTTACCAGGGAGCTCCAACCACAGTGTCGGCCTACCTGTCTGTCATCTCCAAAGGTGCAGCTGCTTTTGCACTGATGAGCATCCTAGTGAAAGTATTCGGACAGATGGTGGCCAACTGGAGTCTGCTGCTGAGCATCGTCATCGTACTGACCATTACCATTGCCAATATCTTCGCCATCCTGCAGGAAGACCTGAAACGATTCATGGCCTATAGTAGTATCTCACAGGCCGGCTACATCATGCTGGCCGTATTGGGAGGAAACGAACAGGGAATGGCTTCACTGGTGTACTACCTCGTAGTGTACATCGCTGCCAACCTGGCTGTATTCGGTGTAATCAGTGTCATTGAACAACATACCGGAGGAAAAGTAGACCGCAGCGCGTACAATGGACTCTATAAAACCAACCCACACCTGAGCTTCCTCATGACGCTGGCCTTGTTCTCTTTGGCCGGAATCCCGCCGTTTGCCGGATTCTTCTCCAAATTCTTCGTATTTGCTTCTGCCTTCCACAGCGGCCACTGGCTGGTAGTATTCCTGGCCTTGGTGAACACCATCATTTCTCTCTACTACTACCTGCTGATTGTGAAAGCCATGTATATCACTCCCAACGATACGCCGATTGCTACCTTCCGTACACCGGCCCTAGCCCGTACGGGATTGTTCATCTGCCTCATTGGAGTCATCATCCTGGGACTTTGCAGTGGAGTGTACGACCTACTCAACCACGCAGCCGGACTGGGATTCTAACCCTAAGATCCATCATATTGCATCATAGAGACTCAAAGAAAGAGTCCGGTTTTATGCCGGACTCTTTCTTTTTATAATCAAGCCCACTACTGTCCACTAAAAATGGACAAGGTTAAAAGTTAAATAAATTCGGTTCACTTGAACCATATCGGTCTTTGACATTTTTGAAATTCGATTTGTCGAACAAGTCACTAAAGTGTGTTTTGTCCGTCAATGATATTCCGAGAATTTGAAGAACCTCATAGATGC
>CABIXF010000025.1 GCA_902362595.1 Bacteroidaceae bacterium
TCATCTATTCTTTGTGGGAAAAGGACGATTTGATTGGGATTGTAAGAACGAAAATGTATCTTTGCCATATTACTTTGCTTATGCCTAAAGATACAAAATCTTTAGGTAATAACAACGCCTCGGCTTGGGAAAGTCGGGGCGTTGTCATAAAAAAAGAGGGTATGCTTTTTGACACACCCTCTTTGTTGTCAGAAGCCTCCCGGCTCCTTTTATAGAATAAGATGAACGAACTTTTCAATTACCATTCCACAAACTTACCACGTGCGCGACGTTCTTTCAATATCGCAGCCAAACGCTTATTCTTGGATGCCGCAATAAAACGACGACCAAAAATATTAGGAATAGCAACCCCCAAGGCAATGCACATAATAACTAAACCAGAATTCACTCCACTCTCAATGGCTTTCATCAATGGAGTAACCTGATCGATGGATTGTACATTCATATTTATCAATCCAAACAGCATACGATACATCAGTACCCCCGGAATCATCGGAATAACCGACGGAATGGTCAGCACGTGATTCGGCACATGGAACCAGTGTACGGCCTTGATGGCAATCAGGCTGACGAGTACAGAGCCGGAAAAGGAACCGATAACAAGTCCCATGTCCAAACCGATATTATTGGTACTCGGTCCCAAATTTACAAAATTTCGGGTACAAACCGCAATGATACCTCCAATGGCTACCACCCACAACAGGCGACGCTGGATATTGAATATCATCGAGAAGCCCATGGCCGAAATAGCCGCTGCAATGGCATATTCCCAATATTTATGATGAGGAACCATACTGATGGTAGGGAAGAAATTATCGATATGGCAGAGCTTCACCGCAAACGCGATACCGAATGCCATGGCCGCCACCATCAAAAGGGTGTTCACCGCCCGTACAATACCTACCTGAATGTAATTGTCGAGCATATCGTCCACAAAATTAATCAAAGGAACACCCGGCACAATAAAGAGCGCACAAGCCAGCAACGGATGCCAGGGAGTAGACGTCCATTCAGCCGGCAACAAAGTAGAAGCCCAAGCAATGATGGTAGCCACAAAGGCAGAAATGGCGATACCCATATAGTGGTTCAAACCAGATTCATTACATATCTGACGAAGACGCATACCCAATATAGCCGCGATGGAAGCATACAGGAATGCCATCCAGTCACAACCGAACTGAATACAGAATCCGCCACACGCAAAACCTGCACCGACAGCCACCTGCCAGGGAGTGTAATTACGTTTCTTCTTACGAATATTCTCCAGTTCTTCTTCATACTGGTCCAGCGTGTAATCCTGCTCAATGGCACGCCATGAAAGTTTGCTCACCTCCGAAATGGCCGTCATATTCACACCGTGACCTTCAATCCGCTGAAACTTGGTGAAAGAATAATCTCCGTCACTCACATTCACCATCAGCATCGTAAAACTGACATTGATATGGAGCTTCTCTTCAGGGATGCCAAGGTAAGCAGCCGTACGTTTCATGTTTCTTACAATACGGTTCGTATCGGCCAGACTCTCTACCAATAATTTACCCGTACGCAACAATAAATCCACTCTACGATGCAGCAACTGATCGTGAGCCTTTACAGTCGTCTCTAAATGTTCCTCTAATATCATTTTGTTTAAAGATTATTTCGGGCGCAAAGTTACGAAAAATATCAATTCTATTCGTACCTTTGTAAATCGAAGTTCCATGTTAATATGAATAAACTTTCACGGAGAGAAGAAGAGAAACAGACCGTAGAACAGATGATTCGCTTCTATTGCAGACATAAAGAAGGGAATACTACCCTCTGCAAAGACTGCAAAGAGCTATTGGAGTATGCCCACCAGAGATTGTCGCATTGTCCTTTCGGGGAACAGAAGAAAACTTGCCGGCAATGCCCTGTCCACTGCTACCGCCCGCAAATGAAACAGAAAATAAAGGAAGTCATGCGATACGCAGGTCCCCGCATGCTTTGGCATCACCCAATCTGGACCCTCAAACATTTGTGGAGAGAGCGGTGACCACACCCAATGTGTGGATTTTTTCCACAATAATCTGTAAAATTCCCCAATACTTCCTTATCAGAAAGGGAAGGGAGTCTACTGATTTTCAGCTTATAAAACATTTTTGTAACTTTGGCACGAATCTTGTCGGCCATTTTAGAGATAATGGCATCTAAAACTATAAAAAAATTGAACTTATGAAACGCTTTTTGACTAGGAAAGAATTAAAGGTAAAAAGAAAGGAAATGATTTACATGGTTATTGGCATCGCAGTCATTTTATCCATCTATTTTATTTTTACCCGAGAAAAGAAACCCGTAGCTGAAATCCCTGTTGTTTCCGTCATGCCTGCCAGCCGGCAGAACGTACAAATATTCGGTGAATATGTAGGACGAGTCCGTGCGCAGCAGTTTGTGGAAGTACGTGCACGTGTAGAAGGATTTCTGGAACAGATGCTGTTTGAAGAGGGTACCTCAGTCAAGCGGAATCAGGTATTGTTCATCATCAACCAAGACCAATATCGCGCCAAAGCAGACAAAGTACGCGCCCAGCTGAAGAAAGATGAAGCACAGGCACAGAAAGCCAAACGTGACCTGGAGCGTATCCGCCCGCTTTACGAACAGAACGCAGCCAGCCAACTGGACCTGGACAATGCGGTAGCAGCGTATGAGACAGCCGTCGCCAGTGTAGGAATGAGTAAGGCCGACTTGGAACAGGCCGAACAGGAACTGGGCTACACAGTGGTACGCTCCCCTATCTCCGGACAAATCAGTGAACGTCACGTCGATTTGGGTACATTAGTCGGCAGCAGCGGAAAATCCCTGTTGGCTACCATCGTAAAGAGCGATACCATCCTCGTAGACTTCAGCATGACCGCACTTGATTACCTGAAAAGCAAGGAAAGAAACGTGACTTTCGGACAGAAAGATTCTACCCGTTCTTGGCAGCCCACCGTCACCATCACCTTGCCGGACAACAGCGTCTATGAACACAAAGGACTGGTAGACTTTGCCGCTCCTCAGGTAAACCCGAAAACAGGAACTTTCTCCGTACGTGCCGAACTGGCCAATCCGGACCATGTATTACTGCCGGGACAGTTCACCAAAGTAAAAGTGTTGCTCGACGTACGTGAAAATGCCACCGTCGTTCCCCAAAAAGCCCTGATTATTGAAAAGGGAGGAGCCCATATTTTCGTCATGCGGAAAGACTCGACCGTGGAAAGACGTTTCATCGAGCTTGGCCCTGAATTCGGAAACGACGTGGTAGTGGAACGTGGATTGTCTGCCGGAGAAATGATTGTGTACGAAGGTTTCCACAAACTGGCTCCGGGAATGAAGGTCCGTGTGCAAGACCCCGCCCAACTTGAAAACGAAGCGAAAAAAGAGGAAGAATAATCCACCTAAACGAAATTACGCATGAAAGTCAGCTTTTTCATTGACAGGCCCGTATTCTCGGCCGTCATCTCCATATTGATTGTAATCGTAGGTATCATTGGCCTGATGATGCTGCCTATCGACCAGTACCCGCAGATTACTCCCCCCGTAGTCAAAATCAGTGCTTCCTATCCGGGAGCCAGTGCCGTGACCGTATCGCAGGCAGTAGCTACCCCTATCGAACAGGAACTCAACGGAACACCGGGCATGCTTTACATGGAATCCAGCAGTTCCAACTCCGGAGGTTTCTCTGCCACAGTTACTTTCGACATCTCTGCCGACCCAGACTTGGCAGCCGTGGAAATCCAGAACCGTATCAAACTGGCGGAATCCCGACTGCCCGCAGAAGTGATTCAGAATGGTATTTCGGTGGAGAAGCAGGCTCCAAGCCAGCTGATGACTCTCTGCTTGACTTCCAACGACCCGAAGTTTGACGAAATCTACCTGAGTAACTTCGCCACGTTGAACGTACTTGATTTGCTCCGCCGTATTCCGGGAGTAGGACGTATTTCCAATATCGGTAGCCGTTACTATGCCATGCAAATCTGGGTAGACCCTGCCAAGCTGGCCAACTTCGGACTTACCGTACAGGATGTGCAGAATGCCCTGAAAGACCAGAACCGTGAATCGGCCGCCGGTGTGCTCGGACAGCAACCCATGAACGGAGTGGACATCACCGTTCCCATCACAGCACAAGGACGTTTGTCATCGGCCTCCCAGTTTGAGGAAATCGTGCTGCGTGCCAATCCGGACGGCTCACTCATCCGTATGCGCGATGTGGCCCGTGTGTCTTTGGAAGCTTCTTCCTACAGCACGGAAAGTGGTATCAACGGCGGAAACGCAGCCATTCTGGGTATTTACATGCTTCCGGGAGCCAACGCCATGGAGGTGGCCCAGAGCGTGAAAGACGCCATGAAAGAAATCAGCAAGAGTTTCCCGGAAGGAATGGAATACAACTTCCCGTTCGACATGACGGATTATATCTCGGAATCCATACACGAAGTGTACAAAACGCTGTTCGAGGCCTTGTTCCTGGTGATTGTCGTGGTATTCCTTTCTTTGCAGAACTGGCGTGCCACACTGATTCCGGTAGTAGCCGTACCGATTTCTTTGATTGGTACTTTCGGCTTCATGCTGATATTCGGTTTCTCGCTCAACATCCTGACCTTGCTGGGACTGGTACTTGCCATCGGTATTGTGGTGGACGATGCCATCGTGGTAGTGGAAAACGTGGAGCGTATTATGGATGAAGAAAAACTCAGCCCGTATGAAGCTACCAAGAAAGCCATGGAGGGACTGGTGGGTGCCATCATCGCCACCTCATTGGTACTGGCTGCCGTATTCGTTCCGGTTAGCTTCCTTTCCGGTATCACCGGACAGCTGTACCGTCAATTTACGGTCACCATTGTGGTTTCAGTGCTTCTTTCTACGGTAGTAGCCTTGACGTTGAGTCCGGTAATGTGTTCACTCATCCTGCGCCCGGTTGATCCGAACAAACCCAAGAACAGAGTGTTCCACTTCATCAACAAATGGCTGGCCATCGGAAACAACAAATACATTGTCTATATCAAGCGTGTCATCAAGAATCCGCGCCGTGTAATGGTCGGTTTCGGAATGGTATTGATTTTCATCTATATGTTCCACCGGTTGGTGCCCACCAGCTTCCTTCCGGTTGAAGACCAAGGTTATTTCACCGTGGAACTGGAGCTTCCGGAAACCGCCACTTTGGAAAGGACCCGCGCTGTGACCGACCGGGCTGTAGATTTCATCATGAAGGATCCGGCCGTGGAATACGTACAGAACGTAACTGGTAGCAGCCCACGTGTAGGAACCAGTCAGGCCAGAAGCCAGCTGACCGTCATCCTGAAGGAATGGAAAGAACGTGACAATACGACTATTGACGAAGTGATGGACAGAATACAGAAAGAACTGGAGACTTATCCAGAAAGTAAGGTCTACCTTTCTACGCCTCCGGTCATTCCGGGTCTGGGTACGGCCGGCGGTTTCGAGATGCAGCTGGAAGCTCGTGGTGACGCCACTTACGACGACCTGGTACGGGCTACCGATACCTTGATGTATTATGCCTCCCAACGAAAAGAGATTACAGGACTTTCTTCCTCTCTGCAGGCTGAGATTCCTCAGCTCTACTTCGATGTAGACCGGGATAAAGTAAAACTCTCTGGAGTGCCGATGGCGGATGTGTTCTCAACCATGAAAGCATACACTGGTTCAGTATATGTGAACGACTTCAACATGTTCAACCGCATCTACCGTGTGTACATTCAGGCAGAAGCGCCTTACCGCCGTGAACGTGACAACATCGGCTTGTTCTTCGTACGCGGTTCGGACGGCAACATGATTCCGCTGACAGCTTTGGGCAACACGGATTATACTACCGGACCAGGAAGCATCAAACGTTTCAACATGTTCAATACTTCCATCATTCGAGGTACT
The DNA here is from genome assembly GCA_902362595.1 of Bacteroidaceae bacterium. Taxonomy (GTDB): domain Bacteria; phylum Bacteroidota; class Bacteroidia; order Bacteroidales; family Bacteroidaceae; genus Phocaeicola; species Phocaeicola fibrisolvens. The sequence continues at coordinate 5,884 of CABIXF010000025.1, forward strand.
ACCGCCAACGGGGCCAGTTCCGGACAGGTGATGGAACTGTTGGAACAGATTGCCCGTGAAAAACTGCCCGAAAACATCGGAGTGGAATGGAGTGGTCTTTCCTACCAGGAAAAGCAGGCTGGCGGACAAACCGGACTTATACTGGCACTGGTATTCCTGTTCGTATTCCTGTTCCTGGCTGCCCTTTATGAAAGCTGGACCGTCCCCATTGCCGTATTGATTTCACTTCCGGTAGCCGTGTTGGGAGCCTATGCAGGTATTACCCTCTGCGGATTGGAAAACGATACCTACTTCCAGATTGGTCTGGTTATGTTGATTGGTCTGGCCGCCAAGAACGCCATCCTGATTGTAGAATTCGCCAAGGACGAGGTGGACAAGGGACGCGACATCGTAGAATCGGCTCTCCATGCAGCCAGCCTGCGTTTCCGTCCGATTCTGATGACCTCACTGGCCTTTATCCTCGGTATGCTTCCGATGGTGCTTGCCACCGGGCCGGGTTCTGCCAGCCGACAGGCCATCGGTACAGGTGTCTTCTTTGGAATGATTGTGGCAGTTACCGTAGGTATCCTGCTCGTACCGTTCTTCTTTGTAATGATTTACAAAGCCACTCATAAAATGAAAGTGAAAAAGTAAACTTACAGATGTAACTTATGAAACCGACTAACAAATTATACCGCCTTTTACTCATTTCCGTAGCAGCCCTTCTGATGGGGGGCTGCAAAATCGGGAAACAATATACCCGCCCCAAAATGGAACTGCCTGTCACCCTTGACAGCACCAGCGTAGACTCCACATCCATCGGTGACTATCCCTGGGAACAGATGTACACCGATACCATCCTCCAACAGCTCATCCAGAAGACGCTGGACTACAACAAGGATATGCTGATTGCAGCTGCCAGGGTCAAGGAATTGGCTGCCATGAAACGGATTGATTATGCCAACCTCTTCCCTCAGTTAGGATTGAAGCTCTATGCAGAAGAAGAAGGGGAAGACTATGGGGGAAACAACTATAAAAAAGACAACCAGTACGATATCAAACTGGGAATCACATGGGAAATTGACCTGTGGGGTAACCTGCGTTGGGCAAAAGACAAGAGCATGGCCGAATTTATGGGTTCCATCGAGAACCAACGGGCCCTCCGAATGAGCCTGGTAGCACAAGTAGCACAGTCTTATTTCGAACTGGTAGCCCTCGACAACGAACTTTCTATCGTGAGAAAGACCGTAGATGCCCGCCGGGAAAGCTTGCACCTGGCACGTATCCGCTACGAAGGCGGATTGACTTCCGAAACTGCTTATCGGCAGGCTCAAGTGGAATTGGCCCGTACGGCAACCCTCGTCCCCGACCTGGAACGGAAAATCACGTTGAAACAGAATGAGATTACATTTCTGGCAGGAGAATATCCTCATGAAATCAAGCGGGCCACCTTGCCGGAAGATGTCGTTCATTCCGCTTCACTTCCCGTAGGACTTCCTTCTTCCTTGCTGGAACGCCGACCGGATGTACGCCAAGCTGAACAGGCCGTTATTGCAGCCAATGCTGCAGTGGGAATTGCCTTTACCAACATGTTCCCCAAACTGACCTTGACGGCCACTCACGGTTCTGAAAATGAAGATCTTTCACACATCTTCAAGTCACCTCACTACCTGTTGGCCGGAACCATCCTCCAGCCTCTTTTTGCCATGGGCAAAAACCGCGCTATCCTGAAAGCCAAGAGAGCAGCGTGCGAACAAGCTGCATACGCATACGAAAAAGCCGTATTGAACGCTTTCAAAGATGCCTACAATGCCATTGCAGAATATAATAAGGTGAAAGAAATCTACGAAACCCGCCTGCGCTTGGAACAGTCGTCCAAAATCACACTGGATCTGGCCCAGCTGCAATACATCAATGGAGTCATCGGATACATGGATTTGCTGGATGCACAGCGTGGATACCTGGATGCACAAATCAGCCTGAGCAACGCCGTACGTGACAAACAGATTACGCTGGTCAACCTCTACAAAGCCTTGGGAGGCGGCTGGAAAGAATAATCCTCATATAACACATAAAAAAATGCGGAAACTGGAATCATCCCCCCAGCTTCCGCATTTTTTCTTTACTCATACGGATGTTACGCCATATACTTTCTCATATATCTCATCCCTGATGGATGCAAAACCGGCTGTAATATCATCTGTGCCCGCGTACATCAAAAACATGGGCAGACTTTCACCACCTTTTCTATAAGGAGGCTGTACATAGTCTTTTTCACACAGCCGGAACCCGCATCGCTGATAAAAACCGATACGCCGTCGGCTCATTTCGTCCACCGGTTTCTCTACCTCTAGAACCAAGAGTCCCGGAAACTGATTCTGGAGTTCTTCCATAATCTTCCGGCCATATCCTTTGTTGCGCACCAACGGCGAAGTAGCCAGGTGCTCCACATAAGAGAAGCCATCCAATGTCCATACGGTTATAAACCCTATCTGAAGCGTATCCTCCGCAATCAGATAACAAGTAAACGCATCGTTATGGTCTACATTGTCACGCTGGGGCTCATCCTCTCTCCGCTCCGATTCCGGGAAAGATTCATGCCACAGATTCTCTACAAACACATACGCCTGATCCGTCGTATGAAGGGAAATAAATTGAAGCATACCTATAAATTTAAAGATGACTATTCCGTGTAAAAACGAATGGTACGTTCCAAAGAACGCTGACATACCGGACAGAACACCGGAGCTTCATTGATTTTCATCCGACATTCCGTAGTGGGACGATAAATTCCTTTTTTCGTATAACCGCCTCCTTCATACACACCGACTTTGGTATAAATCAGCTTCTCGTCCGTCTGTGGTTTCGTCGGAATGGGAGTTCCCGGTTCTACCATGTCTTTCCACTTGTCCTCAAAGTGTACCAGTGTAGTGATATTCGGTTCCCACGGCTCCACACTGTAAGGATACAACGGACTCGGTGCCTCATCGTATGCATATTCGTCGGCCAAGCCTCCGAAGCTGTGTCCAAACTCATGCACGACTACCGGGCGGAACATGGAATGATGCGCCGTAGTCAATGTATAGGAATTATAGATTCCTCCTCCCCCATACGTATCTGTATTGGCCAGGATGATGATATGCTCATAAGGAATACCCGCCAGCCAGTTGTGAATGGCTTTCACACTCCGTGTAGTCAGGTAACGGTCGGAATAGAAGGTATCAAAATGCGAGCTGACTGCCGTGGTCTTCCACTCATTGTTTCGCGGAATGCTGACCCCGCTGTCTTTCGACTCACTGAAAACAGCCACAATATTAAACCGGTCTTTCAGTTTCTTGAACGGTTCATGATCGAACAAAGACTCGCAGGCTATCTCGGCATCCTTGTAGAACAATTCTTCATCCTTTGCCGAATAACCCTCCGCCATAATGGCCACATCGATACATTTCTCTGAAGAACCACCTTTCCATAAATAACGGTGAGGCGTCAAATTACCTGTGCCCCGCTGGTGAATCAGAATATCCTTTGGATTGACCTCGTGTGTCAAGGTCGCACTGGGCTTTTGGTACACATCTTTCAAAGTCACGGTAATCTCGGCCGGCTGTTTGGGATAAGGCACCAAGAACGTATTCTCAAATCCGCGAGTCACGACCTTGGCTTCCTGCTCTCCAAGCCATTCCTGAAACAGACTGGAAAAAGAAGTCCGGTAAATAACCTTTCCCGTGGCCTTGTCTTTCATGGTGATTTCGCCATTTCCCGCCAACGGAAGTTCTGACAAATGTGTATGTCGGCCCGCCCACTGAGGAAGCGAAGACAACTCATCCAAGCAGATATCCTGCTTGTCGGCATTCCCCATAAATATATAATCCAACCGAAGGGTTTTATCAATAAAATAATCATCGAAATTCTGTGCGAAAGCATTTCCGCAAAGTGACAATCCAAGTGTGAGAATCCATAGTGTCTTTTTCATATATCTTCAATTTTTCCCACAAAAATAGCGATTTGTCTTATTTCACACAATTCTTGTAACAAGAAAGCGAGCTTTCATACAAAAAAAGCGGTGCCTTGACAAAAGACACCGCTGAAAAGACTATTTTATCCGTTCATCAATTGAAGAACTTGATGCCAATAAAGTAGGTACGAGGCTGAGTAGGACCATAGAAATACTTCGAATCACGCTTTCCTCCCTTGTCCAAATCTTTCTGGAACGCATTGAAGATGTTCTGTACCCCTCCGTTCAACTGCAACTTCAGATGATCGTTCAATACAAACGTATAGTTCAACTTCAGATTGAAGTCCATGAAATCGGGCGTGCGCTCCAAGCGGTCCTTTTCAATATACCCTGCAAAGTGAGGCACAATCATCCGGCCTGTATAGACGCCCGAAAGAGAGAAATCAAAATTCTTACAGGGTGCAGAACTGAAGGTGAAATATCCGTAATAGTCCGGTGTACGCGGCATACGCTTGATGGCTGCCACATCTTCATCCTCACTCCATCTCACAGCCTCCGTATAACGGCTGCGCTGTACAGTAAAGCCTAACTGCAACTGGGCTTCCTTACCATGTGCAATCTTATAGTCAATATTGGCTCCATACACCCGGGCACCGTTTCCATTCCGGCGTTCCTGCACGGAAGTACCTGAAACAGGATCTGTCCCTATACTTTCCAAATAGAACACATCATTCAAAGCCGTGTAAAACCCTTCTATAAGCAGGTTCGACTGGAAATGTCCAAAATTGGCTGTCCAGTCAATCGATCCGCTGAAGCTGTTGGAATGTTCAGGCTTCAGGCCTTTGGCCAACCGGACTTCCATCGCTTCACCTCCCACGGCTGCCACGTGCAAATCTTCATCGTAAGCCTGAGGGGCACGGAAACCTGTCGACCAAGTCAAACGTCCCTGAAGCTTGTCGGAAGGTTTCCAAAGCGCATTGACGCGCGGACTGAAAATCACCTTGTCTACCAAATTATGCTTGTCCAACCGGAATCCGGCCAGAATCGTGAAATAGTCCAGTTTCCATTCATTCTGCACAAATCCACTGGCAATCTTGACATCCTGCCGCAAGTCACGCTGGTAACCCGTCATCACATCGTGCAAGGAATTATACTGATATTCCACTCCTCCCGTAAAAGTAGCCGGAGAAAACAGACAGTTATCCATATTGCCCACATACATGGCTCCTCCCACGGCTGTCAAGTCCTTAGTTTTTCCGTATGCATTCAAAGCCTCCTCTGCCCCATAATAACTGTTGCGGTCGATATGCTGAGCCGAAGCATAGATAGAAAGTTTATGCTTGTATTCGTTGAAAAACACATCGTACGTCAAACCTCCACTGTTGATGATGTGCTTGGTCTGCTCCGTGATGTCCGTTTCGTGCGGCTGCAAATCGAACTTATTACCGCCACGACGGAACTCGTTCGTCGTGTGATATTCCAGACTGATGCGGCTGAACTGAGTGGGACGATAATAAGCCCGCAACCCGAAAGTATTCATATTAAGTTTTCCCAATTCAGAGAACCCGTCTCCATCCGCATCATACGGATTACGGTTACGGTACGACTGATACAGCGCAATACCGTACGAGTTATCGGACGAAACGAGTGAGGCATTGGCTCCCATGTATTGCTCCCATACCTTTCCGTTCAGGTTCGACATCGTAGAAGCCACCTGAAACGAATTGCGTACCGGATCTTTGGTAATGATGTTGATGGTACCTCCCACGGCATTGGCCCCGAACAAGGCAGAACCTCCGCCACGTACCACTTCCACCCGCTCAATCATGTTGGTCGGTATCTGTTCCAGTCCATACACCCCCGACAACGCACTCATCACCGGACGACTGTTAATCAGAATCTGTGAATAAGGTCCCTCCAGCCCATTGATACGCACCTGAGGGAAACCGCAATTCTGACAATTGTTTTCTACCCGCAATCCCGACTGATAACTCAATGATTTAGCCAGGTTGGTCGAGTTGACAATCTCAAACAGTTTGTTGTTCATCACATTGACCACCACCGGAGCCACTTTCCGGCTGGTTTCATTCCGGTTGGCCGAAACCACCACCTCATCCGTCATAATGGATTCTTCTTCCATGACAAAATGCATGTCGACCACGAAATCCTTGCTGACCGTCACCTTCTTTATCTGCGTGGCATAACCCATTATCTGCACCTTCACGGAATATTCTCCTTCCGGAACTTTCTTGAAACGGAAATAACCTTCTCCGTCTGTCACGGTACCTTCACCGGTTTCCACTACCAACACGGCCGCATAAGGCAAACCTGCCTCCGAACCCTTTTCAATCACATGCCCCACAATGGCATTTCCCTCTTTGACGGGACCTTCTGCGTAAGCATACGCATAGCTGACGAGAGTGCATACCACTCCCATCCACAAATTGATATATTTTTTCATTAATTGCTCCTAAAATATTCATACTAAGTTCTTCAAATCTCCAATAGAACTATCGTATGGGAGGAGCACGGAGATAAATTCCTGCCGCATAAGAAGACACGACAGGAGAGATTTCCAGTTTTTCCACCAATGAATAAAGCACATACAGATTCGGAAGTTCCAAGTCTGTCTGCCCTGCTTCCAGAGAGTGAAAACCGGAAAGAAAATGAAGGGCCAGCGCCTGGCCGGCATTATGAGAGTGGGATTTCGTAAAAGGATGCGAGTGCACAAGTATCACCCCGTTCACCACATGCACATGGGCAAACAGGGCCGTGGTGGCATAATAGGAGGCAAACAAGATTGCCAGTCCACATGCCACTGTCCGTAGATACCTGCGGAGACCTCTATACATTTCCCTATCGATTAATTATGAATATTAATTTTTATCAGTTCCAAACAAAAGCTTGTAATCGCGCCGTGCTGCCGGAACGGTCCATTCTTCCGGAATAAACTTCCACTGGTTCAGCGGCTTCGGATCCAGCACCTTAACTTCCTCAATCCGTTTCATCAAGTAATAACGCAAATCCTTATCGGTAGAGAAAATAATGCGCTTTGACAGTTCTGCTTTGGGAATACCCGCCCCTTTGGTCAGCAAATCACCTCCCCCGTTTCCACGGTAAGAATTGACTGCCACCTTGTATTGCTTATCCAAATCAAAAGGCTTTCCGTCGGCCATACGCTCGATGGTAATTCTTTCGCCACGCGGTTTAGTCACATCCACCGTATAAATAATGCCTGCCGCAGAATCAAAGTTGAAGCTGGGATTCCGGAAACGCCCGAATCCATTGTCCTTCTCGTTCAGCAGCAACAAATGGTCATCAGCCGATTTCATCTGGTTCACCCAGAGATCGTACGACATTTCCAGGAAGTTCTTCACCTCTTTTCCGGAAAGCAACATGGTATACAGCATGTTCTCAAACTTATACAAGTTGAACATGTCGCTCACACAGATATCTCCTTTCTGGATTTCCGCATAAGCCGACAGCGGGGCACAGAAAGAAATATCTGCCCCGGTAATATCCAGCTGCAACTGATGAATCAGGTCGATAAAGGCAGAAGGACCAAAGAAGGCATCCTTCGAAGAAATAGTATGTTCTATCCGTCCGATTTTCCGCGAAACAAAATTCAAGGTAGTCTCATACTGCTCCTGGAATGTATTCATGAAATCTGAATCCACTGCATACGCATTCATATTCACCAGCTTACCTTCCACTTGTTTGGAGACCACTTTTCCATCCTGCTTCTGCACCGTAAAGGTTACCTCTGAAAGCACTTTTGCCGTATTGGCCGGGTCTATCAACAGCACAGAATCGCCTTTCACATTGGCCACCCTTTCATTCCAGCGGGTATGGTCATGTCCCATGAAAATCACGTCAAACCCTGGTACGTTTTTAGCCACTTCGGCCGATTCATTTTCAATGGCATTGTCCAAACGGTTTCCTTCCGGTCCCGCATGGAACAAACCAATCAGGATGTCCGGATGTTCCTTTTCCTGGATTTCCTTTACCCATTTTTCCGCACAAGCCCTCATGCTTTCAAAACGCAACCCGCTCCACAGCTGTTCGGGCAGCCAGGAAGGTATGGCCGGAGTAATCATGCCGAGGATGGCAATCTTCACCCCGTCCCGTTCCATCACCTGATAAGGCTTCAGATACGGACGACCTGTCTTAACATCGATAATGTTGGCACCCAACACCGGAAACTCACACTGTTTCACCCAACGGTCGTACACGGCGTGCCCAGTTTCCACATCATGGTTACCCATGTTGCCCACATCGTAACGCATATAGTTCAACATGGCGGCGCATACATGCACCGAGGTAGTATCCATATAATTATAGTAATAGGCCACCGGCTGTCCCTGAAGAATATCACCGTTATCCATCAGGATGACATTCTGCCCGTATTGTTCCCGCTGCTCCTTCACGTAGGAAAACACACGAGCCAGGCTGCCCTTCATCTGTTTATTCTGAATAAAATCATAAGGAAAATAACAACCATGCACATCACTGGTTTCCAAAAATTTCAGTGTCACGGTCTGACTGTCGGCTGCACACAACTGCAAGTGACTCATGCCCCACAAAGTGATCAGGCTAATAATAAAATAGATTGGTCTAGTCTTCATTTTATCTGACATTGGTCATAACTGTTGCAAAGATACGAGAACTTCCCGATATTCCACCAGAATACTTCCTAAAATACTAAAAAACGAAAGGCCGTTCCACACTACGATTTTCCCATTTTTTCACTACTTTTGCAAACAATATAACTCAACCACATTTTACATGGAAGATTTCAGTCGGATGATTGCCGCCGAGCTTAAACTGCCGGAACATCGCATCGCCCACACACTCAAGCTGCTCCAGGGAGGAGCTACCATTCCATTTATCAGCCGCTACCGGAAAGAAGCTACCGGAGGGTTGGATGAAGTACAGATAGGAGACATTCAAACAAGATATGAAAAACTGTGTGACCTGTCCAAGCGGAAAGAGACCGTACTTTCCACCATTGAGGAACAAGGGAAACTGACACCGGAACTGAAAGCGCGCATCACCGCCTGCTGGAACGCGACTGAACTGGAAGACATTTACCTTCCTTTCAAGCCCAAACGGAAAACCAGGGCAGAGGCCGCACGGGCCAAAGGACTGGAACCGCTGGCCCTGCTGCTGATGATGCAGAAAGAAAACAACCTCAGCACCAAAGTGCGTACTTTTGTGAAAGGCGACGTGAGAGACGAGGAAGATGCCCTGAAAGGGGCCCGCGACATCCTGGCCGAACAAGTCAGTGAAGACGAACGTTCGCGCCACCTGATGCGCAACCAGTTCCAGCGACAGGCGATTATCCAAGCCAAAGTGGTGAAAGGAAAAGAATCGGAAGAAGCCTCCGCCAAGTACCGTGACTATTTTGATTTCAGTGAACCGCTCAAAAAATGCTCTTCCCATCGCCTGCTGGCGCTCCGCCGCGGAGAAGCAGAAGGCGTGTTGAAGGTGTCCATCTTCCCGGAAGACGAAGAAAGCTGCCACGACCGACTGCAAAGGCTATTCGTACGGACGAACAATGAATGTGGCCGTCAAGTGGAGGAAGCGGTATCCGATGCCTATAAACGGCTGCTGAAACCTGCCATCGAGACTGAATTTGCAGCCCTCAGCAAGGAAAAAGCCGACGAAGAGGCCATTCGTGTATTTGCAGAGAATCTCCGTCAGTTGCTGCTGGCCCCTCCGTTGGGACAAAAACGGGTCATGGGTATCGACCCCGGATTCCGTACCGGCTGCAAAGTGGTCTGTCTGGATGCCCAAGGTACACTTCTGCACAACGAAGCCATTTATCCCCACCCTCCCAAATCGGAATATGCACAGGCTGCACGCAAGCTCGTGAAACTGGTGGAACAATATAAAATTGAAGCCATCGCCATTGGAAACGGTACGGCCAGCCGCGAAACGGAACAGTTTGTCACCAGTCAGCGCTACGACCGGGAAGCACAGGTATTCGTGGTCAGTGAAGACGGAGCTTCCATTTATTCGGCGTCGAAAACAGCCCGCGAAGAATTTCCGAACTACGATGTCACAGTCCGTGGTGCCGTCTCCATCGGCCGCCGCCTGATGGACCCGCTGGCCGAACTGGTCAAGATTGATGCCAAATCCATCGGAGTGGGACAGTACCAGCACGACGTAGACCAGACCAAACTGAAGGCGGCCCTCGACCATACAGTGGAAAGCTGTGTCAATCTGGTAGGTGTGAATGTCAATACGGCCAGCAAGCACTTGCTGACGTATGTGTCCGGTTTAGGCCCCACACTGGCACAGAACATCGTAGACTACCGCACGGCAAACGGCCCGTTCGAATCCCGCAAGCAACTGCTCAAGGTTCCGAGAATGGGAGCAAAGGCCTACGAACAGTGCGCCGGATTCCTCCGCATTCCACAGGCCCCCAACCCACTGGACAATTCGGCGGTACATCCGGAAAGCTACCCCATCGTGGAACAGATGGCAAAGGATTTGCATTGCAGTGTGAACGACCTGATGAAGGACAAGGAGCTGCACAGCAAAATTGACTTGAAGAAATACATCACCGATACCGTGGGCCTCCCTACCCTGACAGATATTCTTCAGGAACTGGACAAGCCCGGCCGAGACCCACGCCAGAAAATCCAGGTATTTGAATTCGACAAAAATGTACGCACGCTGGACGACTTACAGGAAGGCATGGAACTGCCCGGCATCGTGACCAACATCACCAACTTCGGCTGTTTCGTCGATATCGGTATCAAGGAAAACGGGTTGGTGCATGTTTCTCAACTGGCCGACCGTTTTGTCAGCGACCCGACCGAAGTGGTTCGCATCCACCAGCATGTACGGGTAAAAGTGCTGAGCATCGACCGTGAACGAAAACGCATCCAGCTCACCATGAAAGGATTAAACAAATAAGTACACAACAACATGAAACAAGATAATAAAGAACTGTGCGGCTGGTTTATTTTCTGTCAAGGCCAGCAGCTTTTGGTCGTAAAGGAAGGTGACAGGTTTCACATTCCTTATGCCACCGAACCTCCGGTAAGAGTCACTGCCGATACGACGATACATGCCATCGGAGAAATCCAGGGACACCCGGCCAAGGCGTACGCCCTCCCCCTTGAGGAGCTGAACGGAAAGGAGGATTCCTTTATTCCGACCGACTTACGGGCGTCTTATGACATCCTCCCGCTGGAAGAATACCAGTGTGCCGGAAAGGCTTCCCAAATATTGACCTGGGACAAACAAAGCCGTTTCTGTCCGGCCTGCGGTACGCCCACGGAACAGACAGGGCCCATCACCAAACGCTGTCCTCACTGCGGACTGGAAATCTATCCGCGCATCTCTCCGGCTGTCATCGTACTGATTAAGAAAGGAGACAGCATATTGTTGGTTCACGCCCGTAATTTCCGGGGTACATTCAAAGGCCTGGTGGCCGGTTTTCTGGAACCGGGAGAAACCCTGGAAGAATGCGTTCTCCGCGAAGTGAGGGAAGAAACAGGCATCCGCATCAAGAACCTGACCTATTTCGGCAGTCAGCCCTGGCCTTACCCCAGCGGCATCATGGTAGGCTATTATGCGGAATATGAGAGCGGCACCATCAAACTGCAAGACGAAGAGTTAAGTGCAGGCGACTTCTACAGCCGCGACCACCTGCCCGAAATACCCAAGAAACTGAGCATTGCCCGAAAACTGATTGATGCATGGTTAAACAACGAAATATGAAAAAATACATCCTTTACCTTACTCAATTCTTAGGAAAAACAGTCCACCGCATTCTCAAGGCGGGAAAACAAGCCATCCAATGGTATACACGTACTTTCCGTAAATTGCCGTGGTATGGACGTACCGGCATGGCCATCCTGACAGGTATCTGTTCGCTGATTATGCTGCTGATTATGATTGACCTCAATTTCCTGTGGCTGTTCGGCAAATCACCCAGCATGTTCAACATCAAGGAACCGATACAGCACATTGCGTCGGAAATCTACAGTGCCGACGGGAAGCTGATTGGAAAATTCTATTCAGAGAACCGTACACCGGTGGAATACAAAGATATCTCTTCCATTCTGGTCAAGACACTGGTCTATACGGAAGACGAACGTTTCTACAAGCATTTCGGTATCGACTTCGAAGGAGTCTTCGCAGCCGCAAAAGACTATATTGCCCACGGGGAAGCGCGAGGTGCCAGCACCATCACCCAGCAGCTGGTGAAAAACCTGTTCAAAGTCCGCTCACAGTATTCTACAGGACTTTTGGGCTATATCCCCGGCGTAAAACTGCTCATCATGAAAGCCAAGGAATGGGTCACTGCCGTCAAGATTGAGATGCTGTACAGCAAGGAAGACATCCTGACCATGTATTTCAATACCGTGGACTTCGGCAGCAACGCTTTCGGTATCAAAACGGCCTGCCATACCTATTTTAATACCACACCCGACAAAATCACCGTGGAACAAGCGGCGACCCTAATTGGATTGCTGAAAGCCACCACTTATTACAACCCCCGTATCAATCCGAAAAACAGTCTTTCGCGACGGAATGTGGTGTTGGGCAAACTGTACGAACACCATTTTCTGAACAAACACCAGCTTGACTCTATCCGGCAGTTGCCCACAATCTTGAAATTCCGGCAGGAAAGCTACAACACCGGACTGGCTCTCTACTTCCGCGAAGCTGTGGCCAACGAACTGAAAAGCTGGTGCAAGGAGAATGACATCGACCTATATGGAGACGGACTGAAAATCTATACCACCATCGACAGCCGGATGCAGCGTTATGCGGAAGAGGCCGTCGACCGGCAGATGCAGGAAGTACAGAAAAAATTCGATGCGCACTGGGGCACACAAGCTCCATGGAGAGACCGAAGCGGGGAAGAAATTCCACACTTTATCGAGGATTTGGCCGAAAAGACACCGGCCTACCAATATCTGTCGCACAAATACGGCAGCCAGACCGACTCCATTTTCTATTACCTGAACCAGCCTCATCGTTGCAAGGTGTTCGACTACCAACTGGGACAAAAGGATACGACCTTTAGCACCATGGACTCCATCCGCTACATGGAACGCTTCATGCACTGCGGTTTCGTGGCCATCGCCCCGCATACCGGAGAAGTAAAAGCCTGGGTAGGCGACATCAATTTCCAATCATGGAAATACGACAAGGTGCTTTCCCGACGCCAACCGGGTTCCACCTTCAAATTGTTTGTCTATACAGAGGCTATGAACCAGGGACTTTCCCCCTGCGATTTACGCGTAGACGAAAACATACCGTGGGAAGTGGAAGAAAACGGAGAGAAGAAACTCTGGATGCCGCACAATGCCAACGGAGGTGCCACACTCGATACCATGTCGCTGAAAATGGCGTTTGCCCAGTCGGTTAATACCATCGCGGCCAATGTGGCTCACGAAGTGGGTATTCATCAAATAGCCACTACTGCCCGCAAAATGGGTATCCGCACCCAACTGGAAGAGACTCCAGCACTGAGTCTGGGCGCTTCCGATGTGTCGCTGCTGGAACTGGTTTCTGCTTATGGCACGGTAGTCAACGACGGAGAAGCCATCCGCCCGATACTCATCACCCGGGTGGAAGACAAAGACGGACACGTCATTTACGAAGAAGAACCGGAAAAAACGCAGGCTATCCCCTACGCCAGTGCTTACCTCATGCAACAGATGCTGAGAGGAGGACTGACTTGTCCGAGAGGTACTTCACAGGCTCTCTGGCGTTTCCGTATCTTTGACAAAGGGACGGAATTCGGCGGGAAGACCGGTACTTCGTCCAACCACTCCGATGCCTGGTTCGTGGGCGTCAGCCCCAACTTGGTGGGAGGTGCCTGGGTAGGCGGAGAATACCGCAGCATCCATTTCCGCACAGGAGAACTGGGACAAGGCAGCCGCACGGCACTTCCGGTGTTCGGCTACTTCATGGAAAAAGTGTTGGCCGACCCCAAGCTGGCCCCACTCTATGTAGCAAAGTTCCCGCAACCGAAAGAAAAACTAGACCGCTCGTGGGACTGCAACGATTATTATCCACATTATAGCGACAGTGATTCCATCTACATAGCCTTGAGAGATTCCCTGCGGTTTGAAACGGAAGAGGATTTGTCAACAAGCGAATAGCACACTAATAATCAACGAATTACAACTTACCCAAAAACATAAGTGCGTTTAATCGAAAACACTTCGATATCTTACCTGAAACGCACTTACGCTTGACTTGAAACGCAAGTACATTTTTCACAAGACGTACTTGCGTTTTTTAACGACCTACAAAACAGCCTTTAAGTATGCAAAAATCCACCCCTTATTCTTTCTTTTTTATTTTTTTTCTTACCTTTGCGGTGCATCCTTTCAAGAGGATGTCTGTAACAACAGAAACACTTTAAACAAAAAATATTAGAGATTATGATGACTATTGACAAATTCAACTTTGCCGGAAAAAAGGCAATCGTTCGTGTGGACTTCAATGTACCTTTGAACGAAGAAGGTAAAATTACTGACGATACTCGTATCCGTGGTGCACTGCCTACTTTGAAGAAAATCTTGGCAGACGGTGGCGCTTTGATTATCATGTCACACATGGGTAAGCCCAAAGGCAAAGTAAACGCTAAATATTCTTTGAGCCAGATTGTAGACGCTGTAGCTGCTGCACTGGGTACTCCGGTGAAATTTGCTCCGGACTGCGCAAAAGCTCAGGACGCTGCTGCTGCACTGAAACCGGGTGAAGTGCTGTTGCTGGAAAACCTGCGTTTCTATCCTGAAGAAGAAGGTAAACCTGTAGGCATCGAAAAAGAAGATCCTGCATACGAAGATGCAAAGAAAGAAATGAAAGCTCGTCAGAAAGAATTCGCCAAGACTCTGGCTTCTTACGCTGACTGCTATGTAATGGATGCATTCGGTACTGCTCACCGTAAACATGCTTCTACAGCTGTTATCGCTGACTACTTCGATGCAGACCACAAGATGCTGGGTTACCTGATGGAAAAAGAAGTAAAAGCTGTTGACAACGTATTGAAAGACATCAAACGTCCGTTCACTGCCATCATGGGTGGTTCTAAGGTATCTACTAAAATCGGTATCATCGAAAACTTGATGGACAAGGTAGACAACCTGATTCTCTGCGGTGGTATGGCATTTACTTTTGCTAAAGCTCAGGGCGGTAAAATCGGTAACTCATTAGTAGAAGATGACAAGCTGGATCTGGCTTTGGACATCATCGCAAAAGCAAAAGCAAAAGGTGTAAACTTGGTTCTGGGTTGCGACTGTATCGCTGCCGACAAGTTTGCTAACGACGCCAACACTCAGGTTTGTGACGACAAGAACATTCCTGACGGATGGATGGGTTTGGATGCAGGTCCTAAAACTCGCGAAGAATTCAAACAGGCAATCAAAGGCGCTAAGACTATCCTGTGGAACGGTCCTGCCGGTGTATTCGAATTCGACAACTTCGCCGGTGGTTCTAAGGCAATCGCTGAAGCTATCGCTGAAGCAACTAAAGAAGGCGCCTTCTCACTGATTGGTGGTGGTGACTCTGTAGCTTGCATCAACAAATTCGGTATGGCCGATCAGGTTTCTTACATCTCTACAGGTGGTGGTGCTTTGCTGGAAGCTATCGAAGGTAAAGTTCTTCCGGGTATCGCTGCAATCCGCGGTGACAAATAAAGATTGTTCTTTATAACAAATACTCTCAAAAAGGCATGACTTGCAGAAGTCATGCCTTTTTATTTTCCCAATTAAAGCCTCCGTATTATTTTGATAAGAAATTGTTTTTTGCGACATTTGCAAACACTCAACAAAAGTATTATGCATAAATACCTTTATACCCTCTGTCTGATTTTAGCTGTCACTTTTACCCCACTGGAGGCACAAATATTTCAATACATAGGTATTGATGACGGACTTAGCAGTCGAAGAGTTCTTTCTCTTCAACAAAGCAATCATGATTATATTTGGATTCTTACGCATAAAGGAGTGGACCGTTACAACGGAAAGCAATTCACTCACTATCCTCTTATCAAAAATGGAACGGCTGTAAGCTGTTTCCCCAACCTGAACACACTGAAAACGGACAAAGAACAGAAATTATGGGAAATAGGAAAAGACGGACTGGTCTTTAACTTCAACGAAGCCAAAGATTCTTTCCAACTGATATTTGACTTGCATGCACATTTTTCCGACACGAAAGACAAACCAATCACTTGTATTTACCTGGACGAAGAAAAAAATATATGGTTCTGCATTGAAAACACCCAATATATATACAACGGAGAGACAAAAGAAACCTTCAAGATAAGCCAGAAGATTCCGGGGAAAGTGACCTGTATCACACAAGCACACGGAAACAAATACTATATCTCTACCGAACAAAATCTGTATACAGCCACTCTTCACCAAGGAAAACTGGAGAATGTGCAAAAAATACGTATCGCACCTATCCACATTATTGATTACATATACTACCATAAGCCAACTAACAAACTGATTGTAAATGCTTTGCTTGACAAGCTGTTTATTTACACTCCTACTACAGGCGAACTGACCGATCTGGGAAAACACCTGAAAGATATTGGAGTGAACACGATTATTCCTAACCGGAAAAATTGTGACGAAGTATTTATCGCAACCGATGGCGACGGAGTCTACAAATTGAATATCACCAAAAAAGAACTCTCCCACTTTCTGCAAGAAGACAATGAGAGCCTGAACAAAATGAATGGAAGTATCATCAAGGATATCTACATGGACCGTACCAACAGAATATGGAACGTGATTTATCCTATTGGAATTACTATCTACTCTGAAAGATATCCGCAATATGAATGGTTCAAGTATGCACCCAATAATCCCAACACATTGCCTAACGATTGTATCAATGGAATCATGGAAGATTCGGAAGGCGATATATGGTATGCCACCAGCAACGGAGTCAGCTGTTTTGACACAAGTGAAAAAAAATGGAGAAACTATTGTACCACAAAGGAACTTCCCCAATATGAAAATCATATATTCCTATCGCTCTGTGAAATAAAGCCTGGAGTTATCCTGGCGGGAGGTTACATGTCCGGAATCTTCCGAATAGAAAAGAAAACAGGAAGCGTCACCTTCCACCAGCAAGGGAAATCACAGGAAAGAGAAGCTCCTGATAAGTATATCCGTGGAATCATTAAAGACAGAAATGAAGTTATCTGGAGCGGTGGATTTTACAGCTTGAAAAGTTTTGATACCACCACATTCGAAAAAAAAGAATACAACATTGCCTACCCGATTACTTTCCTGCTGGAAAGAAACACACATTCATTATGGATAGGAACAATCCATGGATTGTATGTATTCGACAAAAAGAAAGAAAAACTTTATCCTTACAAGGAAAAAGAGGAAATTGGCTGTGTGAATGCTATTTACAACACTTCAGACGGCAAGAAGACGTATGTGGCAACCTATGGAAACGGTTTGTTCATCATAGACAACGAAACCAAAGAGATTACACACTGTGTAGCCAATAACAGCGGACTGCAGACCAACAATATTTACAGCATCGTACCAGATAAGAATGAGAACCTGTTTCTAGGTACTGAAAATGGGCTTTCACTTTATAACAGAAAAGAACACACGTTCACCAACTGGACCCGAGAACAAGGACTCCAGGCTGCCAATTTCAACTCTACAGCGGGAATTCACACACGTGACGGCCATCTTATTTTCGGTAGTAATGAAGGAATCATAATCTTGTCGGACAACCTGGAACTACCCTCCAGCTTCTCCAGCCACATGGTGTTCTCCAATCTGAACATCATGTATCACCCTGTACATCCAATGGAAAAGAACTCTCCTCTGACCAAAGTATTGGATGAGACCAACTTTATCCAGCTAAAATATGACCAAAATACTTTCTCCATGGAAGTATCCTCCATCAACTTCGATAATCCTTCGAGCATTCTTTACAGTTGGAAACTGGAAGGATTCTACGACCAGTGGACTCCTCCAACGGATAACGGAACCATACGTTACACCAATCTTTCGCCAGGAAACTACACCTTGAAAATACGCTCCATTTTGCTCGACAACCACCAAGTTCTCGAAGAAAGGGAGATACAGATCTTGGTTGAACGTCCCTTCTGGCTTACATTCTGGGCCTTCCTTATTTATGCCATGCTGATCATCGGAGCGGCCTACACATTCCTGCGATACCAAATTATCAAACGGGAACGAAAAACATCGGAAGAGAAAATCAATTTCTTCACGCATGCAGCACACGATATCCGTACGCCGCTTACCATGATAAAAGCTCCTCTTGGAGAGATTATGGAAAAAGAAAAACTAAGCGAAAACGGACAGAAAAATATCCGACTGGCCATGGAAAGTACAGAAAACCTGGCAGAACTGGCCAATAACCTGATAAACTTCCAAAAAGAAGAGTTGTATTCCTCACAAACGATTGTGACAGAACACGAACTGAACCATTATTTAAGCAGCTACCTGCATCAGTTTGAAAGCTTCGCCCAACAAAAAGGGGTCGAGCTTACCTACAAAAGTACATTCGAATCTCTTCCCGTCTGGATTGATGTGAGTAAAATGGACTCTATCCTGCGGAACCTGCTGTCCAATGCGCTAAAATACACCCCACAAGGAGGAAGTGTATCCCTGAAAGCAGACACCAACAAGAATACATGGATGCTTACCATTACTGATACAGGCATCGGAATGAGTAAAGAAGACCAGAAGAAACTGTTCAAATATTTATTCCGGGGCTACAATGCCGCCAATCAGACAAACACAGGATGCGGTATCGGAATGTTACTGACCTACCGTTTGATTGAAAACCACGAAGGAAAGATTTCTTTCAACAGCACCGAAAACGTAGGAACAAGTTTTCAACTGAGTTTCCCCATCCGCAGCAAGAACTATCAGTACAAGAAAGAAGACAAACAATCCACAAATACTCTCCATCCAACCATGGAGGGAAAAAAGGCAAGTAATACAATCCCCGGATTTGAAGTTACCGCTTCATCACAATCCGATGAACAGAGACCTTTGATTTTAGTAGTGGAAGACAATGTATCGCTACGCTCGTTTATCTTGCAAAGCCTGTCGGATATTTACCGCACAGAAGGGGTAGGCAATGGAAGAGAAGCACTTGATTTTGTCCAAGAGAAACAGCCCGATCTAATTCTTTCGGACATCATGATGCCAGTAATGGACGGAAGAGAAATGTGTCTGTACCTGAAAAGCCACATGGAAACCAGTCATATCCCCATCATCCTGCTTACAGCTTTGGGAGACAAGGAGCATATCTTGGAGGGACTGGAAATCAAAGCCGACCAATATCTGGTGAAACCTTTTGACATACATATCCTGAAGGCTACCATCCACACGTTAATCGAGAACCGCAAAATGCTGCGTAACCGATTTAAATCCGCAGTTACAGCCCTTCCGGAAGAAGCTGCTCCTATTGAACTACCTAGCAGTCTGGACGATGAATTTATCCAAAAGGTTACAGAACTGGTTAAAGAAGGATTGGGAAAAAATTTCAACGTAGATACCTTGTGCGCTTCTGTCAACATGAGCCGTACCAGTTTCTATAATAAAATCAAAGCCCTGACAGGTATTGCTCCTGCCGAATTTATCCGGAATATCCGCATGCAGGAAGCAGCATTGATGTTAAAAAGCCAACGTTATACAGTAGCTGAAGTATCAGACAAGATGGGATTTGCCGATCCTAAATATTTTACAGATACCTTCAAAAAATTTTATGGGGTCCCACCCAGTACATACATGAAGAAAAATTAAAAACGAACAATATGAATTTTTATTTAAAATCATTTCTCATCTTTTTCCGTATCGGGATTTTCACCATTGGAGGAGGATACGCCATGGTACCGCTGATTGAGGCCGACCTGGTAGACAAACGAAAATGGGTAAGCAAAGAAGACTTCCTGGACTTAATGGCCTTGGCACAAACTGTACCGGGAATTTTTGCGGTCAACATCGCTATCTTCATCGGGTATAAACTGAAAGGATTTTGGGGAGCCTTCTGGATGGCACTAGGTACCATTCTCCCGTCATTCTTCATCATCTTGGCCATTGCTCTCTTCTTCCGCCAATTCCAACATGTAGAAACCGTAGAACACATTTTTAAGGGAATTCGTCCAGCCGTAGTAGCCTTGATTGCCGCTCCCACTTTCAAGATGGCCAAATCAGCGCGCATTAACCGCTACAATGCCTGGATTCCAGTGGCCTCCGCATTGCTGATATGGCTCATCGGCTTTTCACCTATCTATGTCATTATCCTCAGCGGAGTAGGAGGATACCTTTACGGACGCTACCAAAAAAGATATAACTAATACATAAAATAAGATATATGGCTTTATTACTATTAAAACTATTCTATACGTTCTTTAAAATAGGCTTATTCGGATTTGGAGGAGGATATGCCATGATTTCCATGATACAAGGAGAAGTGGTAACTCGCTACGGGTGGCTCAGTTCTTCCGACTTTACCGACATCATCGCCATCAGCCAGATGACCCCTGGTCCTATCGGTATCAATTCGGCAACCTACGTGGGATATACCGCCATGGTCAACGCCGGCTACTCACATAGTATAGGTATTTTAGGATCTACGATAGCCACCATTTCCGTGGTGCTTCCCTCATTTATTCTGATGGTTTTCATCAGCCGTTTTTTTCTAAAATATCAACGCCACCCAGCAGTAGAAGCTGTATTTCAAGGACTCCGCCCAGGAGTAGTCGGTCTGCTGGCTGCCGCTGCATTGGTACTGATGAATGGAGAGAACTTCGGAACAGATACCTACCAGATTGTGATAAGTATTCTGCTCTTCCTTGCGGCATTTATCGCTTCTCACCGATATAAAGTCAATCCAATTCTACTGATTGTATGCAGCGGCATTGCAGGGTATTTTTTATACTAAACTTTATTCATCCTCATTCTCCGGCAAAATAGACTGGGGAGTGGGGATGGAAAAATCATGGTCGGCAAACAAAGAAGCCAAACCGGAAATCTGTTTCAGACGAAGCAGTTCATCCTTGTCCATACCAATGTTCTTCATTATCCATTTATCCGACATACCGGCACGAGTCAGTTCAGCCACAATATGTGTCATAAGCCCTATATCGTGTGAACCACGGGCACGATTATGGCGGATAGTAGATCCCATGCGATGAGACAAATCTTTGTTGATCACCACAATCGGCAGCATCCCTTTTTCTCGCTCATAAATACGCTTGGAAGTTTTCAATACCTGATAACGGTGAAAACCATCCACAATGATGTATTTGTCATTCTCCTTGTCATAATAGCATACACAAGGCATGGTAAACCCATCCTCCCAAATGGACAATTCCAACAATTTCATCTCGGGAGGTGCCACCACGTTCGGATTGTAATCATTGGCACACACCTTTTCAACCGGTACAGCTTTCACGTGGTATACCGGACTTTTCTCTTCTTTTACGTCCATATCTTTTTATATTGTTGTAAAATATAATCTTTCATTTTCTTTTCTTCCTTGCTTACAGCAAATCCCATGTATTTGCACGCATAATCATTTCGAAGAATGCAAAGGCACATTCGTTTGTAGGTTGGAATTTCCCGAAATTCTGCAATATCGATGTCATCCAGATATTCCATCATCACCGGACGCTTCGTTGTTTTATAATTACTTTTGCCACGAACCGTTATCGGAATTTTCATTTCTTCCAGTTTGGCAATGGTTTCATCGCTCAAGCATCCTCCCTTGGTTCTCCAAAACTTGATACTTGTATGCAACTTACTCAAATATCCTCTACGGGTTTCTTCCGGAAGCGTGGAAAGCAGAAACTCCATAAACGACTTCCACGTATGTCCTTCCGGTAATTTGATCCCTCCATGCCCCATGGCCCGCGTTCCACCATATAATGCAGAAAAATTCACTCCGTTTACACGCCCTATCATCTTACCCCAAGTGTCAGGCTCAATGACTTTATACAAGCGTAAACTTTCGATTGCTTCGCTAATAAACGGACTGGCCACACGTTGTCGTTCCAGACTGACTCCTGCATAATAATACAAATCATATAAGCGGTTATAATCCCATCCAAACTTTCCATTTGCCGTCCAGACGTCCGTGGTCTTCCAATCGTAAATGGGATAAAGATTATATACATCATTCGCAATCCTGGAACTCCATTGGTATTTATGATAAAGTTGCTGCTTCAACCCTCCATAAATTGTACGCCAACGATTGTAACTTTCCTGTGTGCGGATACCCACCAAACAAGCCGTACGCACTGCCTTTTTCTTTTCATGCAACCATGCGGCAAAGCGTAACTGGAATTCATAATCCCACATATTGTCATGAAAAAAAGGAAAATCATCGGCTTTCATCACTCCGTCGGGCATCTCGCGAACCCAAATATCCTGTAATTTCTCATCCCACGGACGCCAATAATGCTGATACATGGATGTACAAGTCCTCACCTTAAAAGGCACACAAATCCGATATACCTCAAGTATATCCTTATTCTGTTCCAACATCCGGTTAACAAACTCAATCGTATGGACATACTGCACCTCATAATCCATAAAGAATACACCAAGCTTGATGTTCAATTGGTGTCTACGAATATAGTCTATACACAGATTAAGCAACACCCCACTATCCTTTCCCCCAGAAAATGACACATAGACATTATCAAATTCCTTAAATAAAACTGATAAGCGCTCCTGAGCTAACTCATACACATTTTTCCCATTTTCAGTTTTTTTCATTCTTCATTCTCATTTTAAGATAGGTACTCCACATACGTTCTATTTCAAAATTCTGAACCGAGAAAAACGATTCATGAATTTTCTGCACCACGGCTTCCAATATCTTATTCGTATCTTGAAATTCGTCTATCACAGCTTCCAGCAAACCCGCAAACACCGACTCATCATCATTCTCCACATAATAATTGTTGATGACAATTGTTTTTTTTCGCACTTCTACAGGAAAAAAGCCCAACACTTTTTTTTCGTAAAAAGCCACAAACCAAATAAATGACTCACTGGTCTTAAACGGATAGTTATGATTGTATTTGAGGATGTCTGGATTCATCACCAAAGGAGCTACACATTTATACAGTTCTTGAGATGTACCTGCCATTTTTATTACCTTCAACATAAATGCCTAGTTTAAAAATAAGTCCTAGCAAAAATAGAAAATTCTTTCAGAAATTCTCTCCCGAACAATTATATATTTTCCAACAAGTCTTTAAAGGAAGTATAACAAACTGTTTGTCCACAGACTTCTGTATAGGAAAGGCTATCGGGAGAAATGATTTCCAACAATGGAAGTTTTTGCCCTGCAGGTGATGTATCCAAACAGAAATAATGATGCCGGTTCAGTGCATTCTGTGCCCAATGCCGCAGTATCTCATCGGCGGCCCTCAATACGATAAATTTCTCCCCCGACACTTCGGGAGAAAAACCTCCATGCATCAAATCAAACTTGATGTGCGGACGCTCACAGAACAAAGTATCCATCCGGTTGCCCAATATCAGATCTTCCGTCACGCCACACTCCAATCCACCCGACGAGGAAAGAAGCCACAGGCGGTCGGCCAGCACAAGCGCCTGCTCAATGTCGTGCGTGGATAAAAGAATGGCTCTGTTTTCTTCCACAGCCAGCCGATGCAAAAGATTCATGATTTCAATCCGACTCACCACATCCAGGAAAGCCGTCGGCTCATCCAACAGAATCAACGGACATTCCTGTACCAGCGCTTTGGCTATCATCACTTTCTGCCGCTCTCCATCCGAAAGTTCCGCCATGTAACACCGGGCCTTATGCGCAATCTCCACTGCCTGAAGCGCGTGCTCCACCAGCTGTTTGTCCTTTCTATCCAACCGCCCGAAAAATCCCGTATAAGGCTGACGCCCCAAGGCCACAAGTTCATAAACTGTAAGTCCTCCGGCCTGTGTGCGGTCGGTCAATACCACTCCGATGGTTCTCGACAGTTCCCGTTCGGAATAGTCCGACAAATCACGCCCTAACAACCTCAACCCACCCGACAAGGAAGGCTGGGCAGCAGCCAATGTGCGGAGCAGAGTTGATTTTCCAGCCCCGTTGGCCCCTAACAGACAGGTCAATTCTCCACGGAAAAGCTGAAAGTTCAACCCGGCATGCACTTCTGTCCGCTTCTTTCCCACCTGATACCCAATGGTCAGGTTTTCTCCCTCTACTACAATTTCCGATTGCCTCATCAGTTAAAATATTGGATTCGACGTTGGTTTATAATGACATAAATAATAACCGGAGCCCCCAGAATAGGTGTGACCGCATTCAAAGGAATGACTCCCGATTCGCCCGGAAGCACACAAAGCAAATTGCACAACAAAGCCAAAGCCCCACCGGAAAGCAAGGTGACCGGCATCAAGGAGTTATGATTGGAGGTGCCCAGCATCAGACGTGCCAAATGAGGAACGGCCAGCCCGATAAAAGCCACAGGGCCACAAAAAGACGTGGTTACGGCGGTCAACAATCCTGTGGCGAGTAACAGCCAATTACGTACCCGACGGATATTTATGCCCAGATTCTCGGCATAACGCGGCCCCAAAAGCAAGGCATTCAACGGTTTGATTAACAAAACCGCCGCCACCAGTCCGACCAAAGTCAGCAGCGAAAAAGCAGGGAGCTGCTCCAAGGAAACACCTCCGAAATTTCCCATTCCCCACACCATATACGATTGCACCCCTTCTGCCGTAGCAAAGAAATTCAACAGTGAAATCAGGGACGAGGCAATATAACCAATCATGATGCCGGCAATAAGCAACATGATGTTACTTTTAATCAAAGAAGACAAAAACAGAATCAGGAACAACACCGCCACAGCCCCCAGAAAGGCTCCCAGGATGACTGAAAAGAAACCGGAAAGCGTAAACACGCCCGTCGCAACAGTACCTCCTCCGGCCAGCATCACCAACGCCACTCCCAGACTGGCTCCTGAACTGATTCCCAGGATAGAGGAATCGGCCAACGGGTTGCTGAACACCGTCTGTAACATCAGTCCGGAGGCCGAGAGTGCCGCCCCACAGAGCAAGGCCGTCACACACTGTGGAAAACGTGACTCCCATACAATGTAAGTCCAACTGGCTTTCGCTGCCTCTTCTCCTCCCAAAATGCGCACCACTTCCCGTGCCGGTATATCCACCGAACCTAGAAACAAATTGGCCGCCACCAAAAGAACAATCAGGAAGGCCAGACTGATAAATACCACATAATTCTTTTTGTCCGAAACTATCATTCCGCTAATTTACTAAAATATTTCGGTTCATATCCCTCCAGCAATTCCGGATGGAAGATTTTTACCATATCTTTCAACAAGACCTCGGGATGAAAAGGCGATTCTTCGTAGAACGGAATCCGATGAGTGTTACATCCGTAAATCCGACGTTCCCGAAATGCCTTGAAGCGGGCATACAACGAATAGTCTTTCTGCAATTCCCGATAAGTTTTGTCGTGCGACTGGTTGTACTTTATCAGCCAGAAATCTGCATTTTCTCCTTTGTCGAACACTGTTTCAAAAGCCATGGGCACCGAACCACTGTTCGGCAATGCAGCAAAGACATAGGCTGCCCCGGCATCCGCATACAAACATCCCGTCGTGCTCTGCCCACCGGCGATATACCAGGCAGAACCGTATTTCAAGTCACTCAATACCGTAGGATGAAAGGTTGCTTTGGCAGCCAAAGCCTTCACCGCCAAGTATTCCTTTTCTATCTGTGCAAAAAGGGAATCACCTTTCTGCGCCTGCCCCACCAGCAAGCCATAAAAGCGCAGCCATTCGGCACGGCCCAACGGAGAAGTCTCCATATAGTCCGCACATTCTATCACAGGCACGCCCAGCTTCCCTACCCGTCCGTAACCGCCACTGTTTTCAAACGGAGAAAGCAGGATGGCATCCGGATGCAGGTCAATGATTTTTTCGATATCCGGATTCATACTGTTTCCACAGTCTACCACTGTACCCTTCCGGCATCCGTCCTGTATTTCCGGCATCTTGAAATATTCCAGGTTGCAGACGCCCTTGATACTCTTTTCGCAACCCAGCTCCTTCAGCACACTTCCATGTACCACCGAATAAACTACTGCCTGTCCCAAAGGCACACGCACCACGGTACCTTCCGGCAGATTTTCCGGCACCGGCCGTGTCTTGTCCGTCAGCAGGTAGGTATGCAGCGTTTTCAGCGTATCCCATGGATTACGGATAGAAACCATCGTATAATCCGGAAACTTCACCACCGACAAGTTGGTGGCATACTTCATTTTCAGGGTATCTCCTCCCTCCTGAACAGAAGAAGTCTTGCTTCCTCCGCCACAGGCAAAGAGAAGCAAGACTAAAGTTACTATATGGGCAGATAGTAAGATTTGTTTCATAAAACTCAATCAATAAAAACGATGGTTTTCGGGTTCTGGCCGCCGCAATCAAACTTTTCGATAAAATTTCCGTTACGGTCAAAGCGGTACATCGTACCATCTGAATTTGAATAGAAAGTCACGCCAATGTAAATGTCTCCATTCTCGTCGTCCACACTCATCATATACACACTTGAAGTGGCTAGTTCAGCGGGTGCATTTTTCAAAAAAGAAGACGAATTGACAGTAGCCGTCTTCACATCATAAGAGAAGAAAGTATTGGTCGTGCTCGTATGGGGCCAATTCGAATAATCCGTTTCCGAATTTACGAAATAGACCATATCATCGCCTACGGTCATATTGGTAGCCACTCCCAATGAAGTGGATTTATAATTGTCTTTCGGATCAATCATCTGAGCAGAATATCCCTTGTCAGCATAATTTCCCCAAGAAATCAGAAAAATCTTTCCATCCTCTTCCAACACCTGATTCGGATTGATATCTACTGTCAACGTAGTTTCCAATTGCATGGTAGCCTCATTGATGACAAACAAATCTGTATGATACTGATATCCTGCATCATTCTTAGTATAGGAATTAGCTACATACAGCTTGCCGTCACATTCTGCAATACCTTCCAGATTAGCTCCTCCCTTGAATGTAGCCACAACTTGTAAAGTATTTGCATCCAGTTTCGTAACCTGTCCACCATATTGTGTCATATAAATGTAGCCATTTTCAGCTGCCAGGTAACGAGGATCACCTTCCGAGGCAGGAATCTCATAACGCTGCTTTTCCACTCCAGCCGTATTCATTCGAATCAGGTACCTGGAACCGGAAATGATAGCATAAAGGTCATTGTTATATTCAATCATGGTCTGACCGGTATCCCCTAACTTAGCCTGATTCTGCGTATAAAAAATATCCTTGATAAAATCGGCATCCTTATCCGGTGCATAAAAAGACAAGGTCGCGTTATTCGCCCCCTGCGTTCCTTCGTTCAAAATAAATGCCCGGTGTGCAGGAAGGGTTACTTGTGAGCCACTGTCATCAAATAACTCCTCATCTTCACTACAAGCTGCCAATGAAGCCCCCAATGCCACCGTGCAGCACAAACTGAAAAATAACTTTCTAAATTGCATAATTATTTAAAATTAAAAATGAATAGCAGCTGTCAGTTTCCATGAACGTCCCGGCATCGGATAATACTTTATCACCTCGTATTGCTCATTCATGAAATTAATCAAATCGGCCTGCAATCTCAGCCTACATGTAGAGAATGAAAACTGCCGGGAAAGCGTCAACGTCTGCTCCACATAGCCTTCAATTTCATTTTCCGGAATATTCTGTGAGAAATAATATCTTTTTCCAACTCCAATCACACTATACCCCAGTTTCACCCAAGGAGTCTCCAAAATCACGGAACCATTGCCATTGTGTTCCGGCGTGTAAGGCAACTGGTCTTTGTAGCTCTTGGAAGTCGGGTCTGTCAAATCAATCGCTTTCTGCCAGGTATAACTGCCCGACACATCGGCTCTGAATCCACTTCCCAACGGAATTCCCATGGAAAGCGTGACATCCGCTCCCCATACATGCGCTTTTCCATAATTGGCCATCTTCCATACATAAGTGGAAGGAAAAGCCACAATCTTGTCTGTCACCTGATTGAAATAGACATCTCCCGTAAATGTCAGATAATCCCAAATTGCATTCTTTTTCGCTCCCCATGTCACGCCCACATTATATTCCTTGGCTTTTTCCGGACGAAGGGAACGGTTTCCCAGCCGATAATAATACAAGTCATTGAAGGTCGGCGTACGGAATGTACTTTTATACATCGCACGCAGAAAAAAATCCTGCTCGCTGAAAGGCTTCCAATTCACCGAAAAAGAAGGAGACAGTTTCTTCAGATCCGCGGGTTTTTCTCCACTCTCTACATGCTCATTGAGGTAGGTGTTGACTAAGGAAGCATCCATCTGTACGCTCCCCCATTGATAACGGGCATGCAAGGCTGTCAGCGAAGTCAGACGGGTAGGAAACGGGCAATCCGGCAGATTACTATCGAGGGTATTCACCGCCAAATCCTGTGCCAATGACAAGGAAAAGCCTGCGAAGAGCTGATACAAAACCGCTCCCGATACATAATATTCATGCTGGGTATAATGGTCGGTAGACACCCCTCCCTCATACTGTACTCCCTTATCCTGGTATTTGTTCCACGCATAATTGTATTTTGCCTGCACCTGCAACGACCATTTCTCGGAAATCTTGTCCTGATACTTGGCCTGCACAAACGCATTCTTGTCCCACAAGCGTTCATTCGAAACCGGGTTATAGAAAATCACAGCCCCCGGAAGTCCTCGTTCCGATTGGTAATAATAAGCCTTGACACTCAGTTTCTGATTCTCCTGGAAGTCATGAAACAAGTTCCACTCCGTGTGCCAGGAATTTACCTCTGAATTGCTTCTTTTTTCAGTCTGCGTATATTTCCCGTTTTTCAACAGAAAAGGATACTGTCCGTCCGACCGTAAATAATCCCCGTCGACCGACAATACCGTCCGCTTACCCAACTGCTGTCCATAACGAAAATAAGGATTGACCAGCCCGAAAGAGCCTCCCTTTGCCTGAAACAGCAACTGCCATTTCCGGTCTCCCAGAAACTCCGGACGCGAAGTCTCTATGTTCAATACACCAGCCGACGCATACAACCGGGCCGATTGAAGCATATCTTCATTCTGCCCTACGCTCAACGACAAAGACTGTACATTATCCAACGAAAAACGTCCGATATCTATCTGTCCCGCCTGACAGTTACTGACAGCCACCCCATCATAGCTGATGGCCGTATGGGCCGCTCCCATGTTACGGACAGAAACCGTTTTCAGTCCTCCCGTACCCCCATAATCACGCACATCCGTTCCCGCAAAGCGACGGACCGCATCGGCCATGTTCTGGATTCCCAAATCGTCCATTATGTCTTTTCCCAAACGTTGTACCGGAACCACGGAGGAGATTTTATTCGTCGCCCTCCGTACACTCACCGTCACATCCGGAATCTGATGCACTTTTCCCGTAATGCTGTCCGAATCGGTCTGTTGCGCAAAAACACTGCCCTCTCCTGCAAGGACACACAGACACACGAGTATAAAAAAACGATAGCCGACTACAAAGGCCGGTTCATTCCATCTTTTCATCCAAAATTCTAATTGTAATTCTACATTACGCACGTTCTTGCCATCCTTTCCTCGAGAATGCAAGCATGACTTTGTTTTGCAGGTCTTCTGACTTACTCCCGTTTGTCTTGCCTTCCCATCTTTCATTGAAAGACAGTGGCCTGGTAGTCGGTAGACAAACGTCGAAACGCTGGAGTTCACAGCAGCGGGACTGTCCGGGATTTTCACCCGATTCCCTTTTCATCCGTGATTTCGCCAAACGGAAATCCAAACGGAACAAAACATTGCAAATATACGGTTTTCTTGAAAAACAAGAATAAATTTCTACAAAATTATAGGACAATCCTTTTCTTCCTTACACATTCTTTGAAACTCCCTCAGATATTCTTCAAAACACTTCCATAAATTCTCTGTTCCACTGTTTGGTTTTTGTATTTCACACTGTGAAATATATATCCCACACTGTGGTTTTTATATCCCACACTGTGGGACAGAGAAAATATCCAGTAATTTCCATTTTTACACAAGGATGTCTGAAAAAAATGATAAGGACGAACCAAAATAAAAAATCCACAAAAATTTTCATGAAAAGCCCTTATCTACAAAACATTTTCTTACCTTCGGACATTAATATTTACACAAACCTTTACTTTTATTAATCACTTAAGGCATTATGATTTTTACGGCAGAAAATATTTTGATGATTGGGTCAATCCTGATTTTTTCCAGTATTCTTATCAGCAAGACCGGATACCGGTTTGGAATCCCTACCCTCTTACTCTTTCTGGTGGTGGGAATGCTTTTCGGAAGCGACGGATTGGGATTGCAGTTCAACAGTGCTTCGGATGCACAGTTTATTGGTATGATGGCATTGAGCATCATCCTTTTTTCCGGAGGTATGGACACGAAATACGGCGACATCAAGCCGGTACTCACTCCGGGAATTGTTCTGTCGACTGCCGGCGTCCTGCTCACCACCTTGCTGACTGGTGTGTTCATCTTTTATATTTCCGACTGGAACCAGACCAACATCGAGCTGACCTTGCTCACATCCCTGCTGCTGGCCGCCACCATGTCGTCTACCGACTCGGCGTCTGTGTTCAACCTGCTCCGTTCGCAGCGGATGAACCTGAAGCAGCATCTCCGCCCGATGCTGGAATTGGAAAGTGGAAGTAACGACCCGATGGCCTACATGCTGACCATCGTACTGATACAAGTCATCTCCAGCGGAAGCCATCCCGACTTTCTGCTCATCACGAAAGATTTGCTGGTACAGTTCTTTTTCGGAGGGGTCATCGGTTATGCCATGGGACGCTTCAGCGTATGGCTCATCAACCGCATCAACCTGTCGAACAGTTCTCTCTACTCCATCCTTCTGCTCAGTCTGGTCTTCATCACCTTTACCATTACCGACCAGCTGAAGGGAAATGCCTACCTGGCTGTGTACATCATGGGCGTGATTCTGGGAAACACCAAACTGGCTTTCCGGAAAGAAATCAATACGTTCATGAGTGGACTGACCTGGCTCTTCCAGATTATCATGTTCCTCACGTTGGGATTGCTGGTCAACCCGCACGAAATGCTCGACCTGGCCGCAGTGGCCTTGCTGATTGGTGCCTTCATGATTATCGTGGCACGTCCGCTCAGCGTATTCCTCTGCCTGCTTCCATTCCGGAACATCACCGCCAAAGGCAAATTGTTTGTCTCATGGGTCGGGTTGAGAGGAGCTACCCCCATCATTTTCGCCACCTACCCCGTACTGGCCGAAATCGAGGGTTCCCAACAGCTGTTCAACATTGTCTTTTTCATCACCCTCGTGTCACTGGTCATTCAGGGAATGACCATCACGAAGGCCGCCAAACTGCTACACTTAGACTTGCCGGCTCCCAAGGAAGGCAATGAATTTGGAGTGGAACTGCCAGACGAAATCGACACCCGCCTGAACGACCTCACCCTGACACCGGAAATGCTGGCCACCCAGAACAAGCTGGCCGACATGCAGATTCCGAAAGGTACGCTGGTCATGCTGGTGAAACGCGGCAGTGAGTTTCTCATCCCCAACGGGCAAATGGAACTGAAGCCGGGAGACAAGCTGCTGCTCATTTCCGAAAACGAACACAAGCCGGCTGATTAATCCTCAGCCAGCTTGCGTTTCAAGTATTCATAAAAATCATATTGTGCCCGCACGTCGTCATTCCCCGGTTTCCGTTTAAAGACATTCTGCAAATGATTGTCCACCCAGCAAGCCTTCCGGTTGGCCGAAAGCTGCAGGTTCAGCATATCGGTCAGTTCCTGCCGGAGCTTCCCGTCCAAAATGGGAGTGACCGCCTCGATGCGGCGATACAAATTGCGACGCATCCAGTCGGGTGAACCGATAAACACCTTTGGGTCGCCCCCGTTACCGAAATACCACACACGGGCATGCTCCAGAAACGTATCCACGATGCGGGTGACCCGAATATTCCGACTGAACGACTCTCCGGGCACCAGACAACAAATTCCTCGAACAATCAAGTCAATCTGTACCCCCGCCTCACTGGCCCGATACAGTTCGTCAATCATGGCCGTATCCTGTAGGGCGTTCATCTTCAAGATGATTCGCCCAGGCTTTCCTTTATGCACTAAATTGATTTCTTTTTGAATCAACTGTTTAAGTTCCGGCAACAAGTTAAAGCGGGCAATCAGCAGACGTTTGAAATGAGGTTCCTTCAGCTCTTTTCTCAACACACGGAACAAGGTATACATGTCCTCCACAATCTGCTTGTTGCACGTGTACAAGGCAATATCCGCATAAATTTTCGCGGTTTTCTCGTTGAAGTTCCCCGTACTGACATACGCATAGCTTCGCAAACGTTCTCCCTTGTCGTTCTCCCGAAGCACCAACGCCACCTTCGCGTGTACCTTCAACCCCGGGATGCTGAAAATGATGTCAATCCCCGCCTTCCGCATCAGCTCTGCGGTTGCCAGATTATTCTCTTCATCAAAACGGGCCTTCAATTCCACGAACACCGTGACATGCTTTCCGTTCCGGGCGGCTGCAATCAAGGCATTGATTACCTCCGAATGTTCTGCCACCCGATACTGCGTAATCATGATTTCCCGGCAGAACGGGTCACGTACGGCCTCATACAGGAAACGAATAAAATGTTCAAAACCATGATAAGGATAATAAAGCAGCATGTCGCGTTTAGCTATCCGTCGGTACATGAAATGCTTTTCGTTCATCCCTGGCAAACACATCGGCTGCGGCTTGACCATCTGTGGGATAGCCGGATTCGGGTTCGGCAGGAAGGACAGGTTTTCCAGATTCAAATGCTTGTCGCCCGGCACGAGTTCCTCCCGGTTGATGCCCAACGCTTTTACCAGTGCCTCCAAAAAATCTACCGGCATTTTCCGGTCGTACACAAAACGACAAATTGCTCCAATCTTCCGCTTCTTCACTTTCTCCTTCAGTTTTTCTACCATGCATTCTGCCGGCACATCATCTACAAACACATCGGCATCCCGCGAAATCTTGCAACAATAGCTGCATTCTACGTCGTACCCCACAAACATCTCTTGCAAGTTCGCTTTGATGATATCCTCCAGAAACATCAGATAATAGTTCCCCTCATGAAAAGGTAATTCCACAAAACGGGGCACCTTGCTATACGGCATCTTGATAAGATAATATTCCGAGTTATCCGCCCCGATTTTCCGGACTTTCACCGCCAGATACAAGCGCTTGTCACGCAAAAAGAAACGAACATTCTCCGGTTCTATTTTCATCGGTTGAAGATAAGGAAAAACTTCTTCGATAAAAAAACGGTGCACAAACTCCTTGTGGAAATCCTCTACCTCATTTTTACTCTGATAAAAGACGACATGGTTCCGCCGCAGTTCGGGAAGTATCTTTTGCTCATAAATACGTACACGATCCTCCAGCTGGTGGTTCACCACTTCCGTAATCCGCTGAATCAAGGCATGAGCCTCTCCTACCGTCATGTCTTCACTCTTTCCTCCAGAAGCTACGGCCTTGTGTTCCGCCACACGCACCTGATAAAATTCTTCTAAATTGGATGAGTAAATGGCTATAAAATTAATTCTTTCATACAAAGGAAGAGTATCGTCATCCGCTTCCAACAATACACGATGATTGAACGACAACCAGCTGATGTCGCGATTAAAATATTTATAGTGGCTTTCCATAATAGAATTCTTCAAGGTTTGGTCAAATGTACTATCTTTGTCGGACAAAAACAACAGAAAAATGAAAAGAATAGGACTTCTGTCCGATACCCATGGCTATTGGGACGAACGTTACCTGAAATATTTTGACACCTGCGATGAAATATGGCATGCCGGAGACATCGGCTCACAAGAAGTGGCCGACCGGTTGGCCGCCTTCCGCCCCCTCCGGGCCGTATATGGAAATATCGACGGTCAGGACATGCGTCTCCGTTTTCCGGAAATCAACCGCTTCCAACTAGAAGGAGCCGACGTACTGATGAAACATATTGGGGGATATCCGGGGAAGTACGACCCTTCCGTCCGGCAGATTCTCGCCACGCAACCCCCGCAACTGTTTATCAGCGGACACTCCCACATCCTAAAAGTAAAATATGACCCTCACCTGCACCTGTTGCACATCAATCCGGGAGCTGCTGGAAAATATGGTTTCCATCAAGTACGTACACTGATACGTTTCTCCATCACAGAGGGAAGTTTCTCCAATTTAGAAGTAATAGAATTAAATGATTAAAGCAAAAAAATCTTGTTGCATTCGAAAATCTTTCCGAAATTTGCAGCAAAAATAGAAACCATATATGAAAACATATTTAGTTACGGGAGCTGCCGGATTCATTGGGGCTAATTACATAAAATACATCCTGGCCAAGCACGACGACATCAAAATCATCATACTTGACGCCTTAACGTATGCAGGAAACCTGGAAACAATTTCCCACGATATCGACAATGAACGCTGCTTCTTTGTAAAAGGCAATATTTGCGACCGCAACCTGGCCGACCAGTTATTTGCCGATTACAAATTTGACTACATCGTAAACTTTGCCGCCGAAAGTCACGTAGACCGCAGCATCGAAAATCCACAACTCTTTTTACAGACAAACATTCTAGGCACACAGAACCTACTGGATGCTGCCCGCCGTGCATGGGTGACGGGAAAGGATGAAAACGGTTATCCCACCTGGAGAAAGGGAGTGCGTTTCCACCAAGTTTCGACCGATGAAGTATATGGTTCCTTAGGACCGGAAGGCTATTTCACAGAAGAAACTCCTCTTTGCCCACACAGCCCATACAGTGCTTCCAAAACCAGTGCCGACTTAATTGTCATGGCTTATCGGGATACTTACAAGATGCCGGTGACCATCAGCCGCTGTTCCAACAACTACGGCCCGTATCATTTCCCGGAAAAACTGATTCCACTGATCATCAAGAACATTCTGGAAGGGAAAAGACTTCCCGTATATGGCAACGGAACCAATGTGCGCGACTGGCTGTATGTGGAAGACCACTGCAAGGCCATCGATATGATTATCAACAAAGGTAAAGACGGAGAAATCTACAATGTAGGCGGACACAACGAGAAACAGAATATCGAAATTGTCAAACTGACCATCGCTACCATTCATCGGATAATGACCGAGCAACCCGAATACCGGAACGTGCTCAAAAAGAAGGAAATGACTGCCGACGGACAAATCAGCATTGACTGGATCAACGATTCACTGATTACCTTTGTCAAAGACCGCTTGGGACACGACCAACGTTACGCCATCGACCCAACCAAGATTACCCGTGAATTGGGATGGACACCCGAAACCAAGTTTGAAGACGGTATCGTCAAAACCATCAAATGGTATCTTGACCATCAGGCATGGGTGAAGAATGTTACCAGCGGAGAATACCAGAATTACTACGACAACATGTACAAGAATCGCTGAAAAGCAATTTCTTTATCACTTCATAGAATGTCATTCCAGAAAGCAGTTTCCAGAATGACATTTTTTATTTCCCTTTATTTGTTTTCATTTTATCTATGCATACAAATAAAACAAAATCATTTTGATAAGTTATTTCACATTTCGCTTGCATATTTACAAAATACACCTATCTTTGCAAGCAAAACAAACAATTAAAGAAATAAACAAATGAGTTACCTTATAAAACCTGTCGGCTACAAGCCGTTGCTTGACATGAAGCAAACCGAACTGGGTATCAAGCAGATTAAAGAATTTTTCCAGCAGAACCTTTCTTCCGAACTTCGCTTGCGGCGTGTAACCGCTCCATTGTTTGTTCTGAAAGGAATGGGTATCAACGACGACTTGAACGGTACGGAACGTCCGGTCACCTTCCCGATAAAAGACTTGGGCGACCAGCAGGCAGAAGTGGTTCATTCACTGGCCAAATGGAAGCGACTGACTTTGGCCGACTACCAGATTGAACCGGGCTACGGTATCTATACCGACATGAACGCGATTCGTGCCGACGAGGAACTGGGTAACATCCACTCCCTGTATGTAGACCAGTGGGATTGGGAAAGGGTCATCACGCCGGAACAGCGGACAGTAGATTTCCTGAAAAGCATCGTGACCCGCATCTATGCGGCCATGCGACGCACGGAATACATGATTTGTGAAATGTATCCGCAAATCAAATCCTTCCTGCCGCACGACGTGCATTTCATCCACTCTGAAGATTTGCTGCAGATGTACCCCGACAAGACCGCCAAGGAGCGTGAGAACCTGATTACCGAACGTTTCGGGGCTGTATTCATCATCGGTATCGGCAACAAGCTGAGCAACGGACAACCGCACGACCTGCGCGCTCCCGACTATGACGACTACACCACCATCGACCCGAAGACCGGACTGCCGGGACTGAACGGAGACTTGCTGGTATGGAACGACGTACTACAGCGCGCTTTCGAAATTTCTTCCATGGGTATCCGTGTGGACAAAGCTGCCATGCTCAAGCAACTGGAACTGGCCGGAAAAGAAGAACGTACCAAACTTTATTTCCACCAGCGCCTGCTGAACGATACATTGCCGCTCACCATCGGAGGAGGTATCGGACAGTCACGTCTGTGCATGCTTTACCTGAAAAAAGCCCACATCGGAGAAATTCAAGCCAGCATCTGGCCGGAAGAGATGCGCAAAGAATGCGCGGAACTGGGCATGCAGCTTATCTGATACAAACACACACTATTATAACCATCCCCTTGTTTCCACTCCACGGAGAGCAGAAGCAAGGGGATTCATTTTTTCAGAAAAAGCCGTTCGGACTGTTTCTACCAATTGATGGGTGTCTCGCCATGAGCCACCAGATACTCATTGGTACGGCTGAAATGCTTGTTGCCAAAGAACCCGTTGTAGGCCGACAAAGGCGAAGGATGTACGGAAGTCAACACCAGATGCTTGTTGCGGTCAATAAAAGCTCCCTTCTTCTGGGCATAAGAACCCCACAAGATAAATACCAGATGTTCTTTCTGCTCGGCCAGTGCCCGAATGGCCGCATCCGTAAACTCTTCCCACCCTCTCCGCTGATGGGAACCCGCCTGATGCGCCCGTACCGTCAACGTAGCGTTCAACAGCAGTACCCCCTGCTCTGCCCACCGGGTCAGATTCCCGCTCGCAGGCATCGGAGTGCCCAAATCGTCATGAATCTCCTTGAATATATTCTGCAAAGAAGGCGGAAACGGTACCCCATCGTTGACCGAAAAGCACAACCCATGCGCCTGTCCCGGTCCGTGATACGGGTCCTGCCCGATAATCACCACCTTCACCTTATCAAAAGGGCAAAGATTGAACGCATTGAAAATCAGCCGTCCGGGAGGATATACCGTGGTCTGCTTGTATTCCTGGCGGACAAAATCCGTCAACCGGACAAAATAATCCTTTTCAAACTCTGAGGCCAACGCCTTTTTCCATCCTTCTTCTATCTGTACATTCATACTATCCTGATTAAATGATTAATCCCAAAGATTCAACTTGTTTTTCTTCGCTTCTTCCAGTGACACCGTCTTCACCACTTTCTGCTTGTTCTTGTCACGCAAAGCCTGATACTCCTCGTTCAACGCCTCTACAAAAGCCGGACGCTGTTCCGGATTCAGCAGTTTGGCAGCCACCAGCGCATTCTGCGAAGCATCTTTCATGTACACCACCGGCGCGTGATATACGGGCGCAATCTTCAAAGCCGTGTGCAATTTCGAGGTGGTTGCCCCTCCAATCATCACCGGCACATCCACTCCCGCACGCTGCAGTTCCGTCACCACATGCACCATTTCCTCCAATGAAGGTGTAATCAGTCCGCTCAACCCTACGATATCCACTTTTTCCCGGATGGCCGTCTCCACAATTGTCTCTGCCGGTACCATCACACCCAAGTCGATAATCTCATAGTTGTTGCACGCCATGACCACCGATACGATGTTCTTTCCGATGTCGTGCACGTCGCCCTTCACCGTGGCCACCAGCACCTTTCCGGCACTGCGGGCACCCTCCTCCTTTTCCGCCTCGATATAAGGCTGGAGAATGGCTACGGCCTTCTTCATGGTACGCGCCGTTTTGACTACCTGCGGCAAGAACATCTTACCCGAACCGAACAAATCGCCCACATGGTTCATGCCCGCCATCAGCGGACCTTCAATGATGCTCACTGCATTCGGGTAACGGGAAAGCGCTTCCTGCAAGTCCTCTTCCAGATAGTCTGAAAGTCCTTTCACCAATGCATACTGCAACCGTTCTTCCACCGTGGTATCTTTACGCCACAGCAACTGAGCCTCATGTCCTTCCTGCGAAGCCGTTCCTTCCTTTTCCCGCTTCAGCCGTTCCGCCGTTTCAATCAGCCGTTCCGCCGCATCGGACCGGCGGTTCAACACCACATCTTCAATCCGTTCCAGGATATCCTGCGGAATGTCCGTATAAAGCACGGAAGTGGCCGGATTCACAATGCCCATATCCATACCCTGCTGAATGGCATGATAGAGGAACACCGCATGCATGGCCTCACGGATATAATTGTTGCCGCGGAAAGAGAACGACAAGTTGCTCACTCCTCCGCTCACATGTGCTCCCGGCAGATGCTTGCGTATCCATCCGGTAGCCTGAATGAAATCGACCGCGTAATTGTTGTGTTCTTCGATACCCGTAGCCACGGCCAGCACGTTGGGGTCGAAAATAATATCGTGTGGATTAAATCCTACCTTGTCCACCAGAATACGGTAAGCCCGTTCACAGACCTCAATCTTGCGGCTGAAGGTATCGGCCTGCCCCTTCTCGTCGAAAGCCATGACAATGACAGCCGCCCCGAGCTCTTTTACCTCACGGGCATGTGCCACAAACACGTCCTCCCCTTCCTTCAAGGAGATGGAGTTGACAATGCATTTACCCTGCACACACTTCAGTCCCGCACGAATCACTTCCCATTTGGAAGAGTCAATCATGAGGGGCACACGGGCGATTTCCGGTTCCGAAGCCACCAGGTTCAGGAAGGTG
The DNA here is from genome assembly GCA_902362595.1 of Bacteroidaceae bacterium. Lineage (GTDB taxonomy): Bacteria > Bacteroidota > Bacteroidia > Bacteroidales > Bacteroidaceae > Phocaeicola > Phocaeicola fibrisolvens. The sequence continues at coordinate 44,892 of CABIXF010000025.1, forward strand.
GTCATCTCTTCTGCCGCATCCAGCAGTCCGTCGTCCATATTGACATCGAGAATCAATGCCCCGTCTTCCACCTGCTTGCGGGCGATGGACAAAGCCTCCTCGTATTTCTTCTCGTTGATGAGCCGGAGGAACTTCCGCGAACCTGCCACGTTGCAGCGTTCCCCCACATTCACGAAATTGATTTCGGGTGACACTTCCAGCAGTTCCAGTCCCGACAGCCACATATACTTGTGCGGCTGCACCGGCACACGAGGCTGCACCCCCCGAATCAAATCCTGATATTTGGCTATATATTTTTCCGTGGTACCACAACATCCACCAATGATGTTGACCAGTCCTTCGTCGATATATTCCTTCACCTCGGCCGCCATATCTTCCGGCGTCTGGTCATACTGTCCCAGTGTGTTCGGCAATCCGGCATTCGGATACGCACTGACATAATAAGGTGCACGGGCAGCCAGTCTTTCCAAAAAAGGCTTCAACTGACGGGCCCCGAACGAACAGTTCAGTCCGATAGAGAAAATATCCGCATGTTCCACTGAAGCCAGAAACGCATCCAGTGTCTGTCCCGACAACGTACGTCCACCCACATCCGATACCGTAACCGACAGCATCAGAGGAACCTTCCGACCCGTTTTTTCCATCGAAAGTTCCGCCGCCCGAATCGCCGCCTTGGCATTCAGCGTATCGAAAATGGTTTCGATGAGCAAGGCATCCACCCCGCCTTCCAGCAAGGCTTCCATCTGCTCGCAATAAGCCTCCTGCAATTCATCGAAGGTCAATGCCCGGAAAGCCGGATTGTTCACATCCGGACTCATGGAGCACGTCTTGTTGGTCGGCCCCACAGACCCCGCCACAAAACGAGGCTTCTCCGGATTCAAAGCTGTAAACTCATCGGCTATCCGACGGGCCAAACGGGCAGCTGCCAGATTGATTTCCCGGCAATAGGCCTCCACATGATAGTCGGCCATCGACACCGAAGTGGCATTAAACGTATTGGTTTCAATAATGTCGGCTCCCGCTTCAAGGTATTTCCGGTGAATGTCTTCTATCACCTCCGGACGCGTGAGGCACAGCAGGTCGTTGTTTCCTTTCAGCTGTCCCTTTGCCTCCTTGAAACGTTCCCCACGGAAATCCGCTTCCGACAAATTATATTGCTGTATCATCGTACCCATTGCCCCGTCGAGCACCAGGATACGTTCCCGTATCAGTTGTGGTATTGTCTTTGTCTGCATAGGCATGCCTACCCTTTAATCGTTTGGTTTAGCGTTTGAACATGCGGTCCATCATCCGCCGGTCTTCTTTCTCTTTCAATGTCTGACGTTTGTCATACTGTTTCTTACCCTTGGCCAGCGCAATGACCACCTTGGCCAGTCCACGCTCGTTGATATACATGCGGGTAGGCACAATGGTAAAGCCCGGCTCCTCGGAGGTGCGCTGCAGTTTCCGCAGTTCCTTCTTGGTCAGCAGCAGCTTACGGTCGCGCCGCGCCGTATGGTTGTTGTACGAACCGTAAAAATACTCGGCAATGTGCATGTTCTTCACCCACAGTTCCCCACGGGAGAAGAAGCAGAACGTATCTACCAGACTCGCCTTCCCTTGCCGGATGGACTTGATTTCCGTACCGGTCAGCACGATTCCTGCGGTGTACGTATCGATGAATTCATAATCGAACGATGCCCGCTTGTTCTTGATATTAATATTATTTGCAACTGGTCTCATCAATTCAAAATTACAGACAATTTATTAAACACAGATTCTATCACTATCGGAGAAAGCAGAATCAAGATGGAAGCTACCACCGTATACGACGTCAGCTTGCTTTCCGCAATACCTAAAAAGCGCCGTGCCCCTTCAAACACAACCAACACCGTATACAACTGCAATATCCAGTGCAGGATTTCAATGGAAACCAGTCCGTTCACTATGTCAAGCACAAACAAGACTGTCATGGAATACCCTACGAACACCTGCAGCTTATCTTTCGGAAGATATTTGTCAAACCACCTCCAACTGATTTTGTCGAGCAGGTATGCAGCCAGGAAAAAACCTCCAAACAAGGCCACGGCTACGGCACAGCAACGAGTCAGTGCCCATTGAAAAAATTCCGTACTGACATCACGTCCGATAAAGGTACCAATAAATTCCGATAAACCGCACAATCCGATCAACGGATAAACATATTCTGACATCATTCGGTTTCCTTCTCCTTCGGATGCCTCTTTTTCCCAAAAACGTCCGGGCGAAGAAAGCAAAAATGCCATTTTATGAAACAATTCTTTATAATTCATTCTTAATTCTTTTCATTATGCGACGAAACGAAATGCAAATTTACAAAAAAGAATGAGATATGAGAAAGAGCCGAATATCTTTTCAAGCTATTTAAATGTCCCTTAAACAAGAGGCAAAAATAAAAGGGAAATCAATCCGACTGAAAAACACTTTCGCATCTGAAACAAAATGTCCGGGCGTTTTGCTCCAAGTTTTCTAAAGGCTTCCAATGTCATCAAGAATCGACTTTTAACGTTCCGAATAATTTATGTTAATTTCTTATCTCATCCCCTTCCTAAATCAATTTATGTTCTTTACTTTTGCGTTTGACAATAGTGTAAAACTTATAAAAACATGTATAAAATAGGGATTGACATGGGCTCTACCACAGTCAAAGTGGTAACCATCGATGAAAAAGGAAACCTCATATTTTCAAAATACAAACGACATCATGCAAAAGCAAAAGAGACCGTAACAAATATCCTCCAAGAGCTGCTGAATAAAATCGGTGACGCAGATGTGTATCTTTGTCTCACCGGCTCAGTAGGTATGGGTTTGTCAGAACAATATTCATTGCCCTTTGTCCAAGAGGTTGTAGCAGCCACCAAAGCCATCCAGCAACATTATCCACAAATCACTTCCATGATTGACATTGGTGGAGAAGATGCAAAAATCGTCTTCTTCACTCATGGCCAGCCTACTGATTTAAGAATGAACGGAAATTGTGCTGGAGGAACAGGAGCATTCATCGACCAAATGGCCGTAATTCTCGGCACAGATGTGGAAGAGCTGAACAAACTCGCGCTTAAGGCTACCCGCATATATCCGATAGCATCCCGATGCGGTGTATTTTGCAAGACAGATATCCAGAATCTGGTGGCTAGAAACGTAAGCAGAGAAGACATCGCTGCTTCCATCTTTCATGCTGTAGCCGTACAAACCGTAGTCACTCTAGCACATGGATGGGATATCAAAGCACCGGTTCTTTTCTGTGGTGGCCCGTTAACCTTTATTCCTGCCCTTCGAAAAGCTTTCATAGAATATCTTCACTTACAAGCAGAAGACATCGTGCTGCCTGAAAACGGCACTCTGCTACCTGCTTTGGGTGCAGCACTTTCATCTACACAAAAAGCTTCAACATACAAACTTTCCCAATTGACAGACCAACTGCGTATCCCCGGATATTCCAATCGCTCATCACAAGGACTACCTCCGATTTTCTCCACAGCCGACGAGCACAAAAAATGGGAAAACAGAATCTCCACACATCAATTAAAAGCAACTCACTGGAAATCAGGAATACAAGATGTTTACATTGGAATTGATTCCGGTTCCACCACCACAAAGATTGTTGTAACTGACCCAGATGACCAAATACTGTTCACCTATTACCAACCCAACGGCGGACATGCCATCGAAACCGTATCCGAAGGACTGAATTTACTGAAAACGCAATGTGAAGCACATCACACAACCCTCTGTATTAAAGGAAGCTGTTCCACCGGCTATGGGGAAGACCTGATCAAAGCGGCTTTCCAGTTAAATGCAGGAATCGTAGAAACTATTGCACATTACGTAGCTGCTCATTACCTGGACCCAGAGGTCTCATTCATTCTTGACATCGGTGGGCAAGACATGAAAGCCATCTTCGTTCATCAGGGAATCATCGACCGGATTGAAATCAACGAAGCCTGCTCTTCCGGATGCGGCTCTTTCATCGAGACATTTGCCCACACACTGGGATATACAGCTCAAGAATTCTCACAGGCTGCCTGCCGTGCTTCCGAGCCCTGCGATTTAGGATCCAGATGTACTGTTTTTATGAACTCAAAAGTAAAACAAGTCCTGCGGGAAGGCGCAACCATAGATGACATCGCAGCCGGACTGGCTTATTCCGTGATGAAAAACTGCCTGTATAAGGTCCTGAAATTAAAAGATGCAGCCGAACTTGGCAACCACATTGTAGTACAAGGAGGAACCATGCGAAACGATGCCGTAGTACGTGCCCTGGAACGATTGACCGGAACAGAAGTCATCCGGTGTAACAAACCAGAACTGATGGGAGCTTTCGGTTGTGCTTTATATGCCCGCCGCCACAGCCAGACTTCACTCTCGCTAGAAGATATTCTTTCAAAAGCCCATTATACGACTCACACCCTGCATTGCAAAGGATGCGACAACCACTGCCAAGTGTTCCGCTATCGATTCGACAACGGAAAGAATTATTACTCTGGTAATCGATGTGAAAAAATTTTCACAAACGGTTCCAAGGAAGAAGCCGGTGAAAACGCATATCACTTCAAGAACCAGCAACTGTTTCAACGCACTCAGTTTGAAGTCCCGACTCCCCGAATGACCATCGGTATCCCCAGAAGCCTGAATATGTATGAGGATTTTCCTTTCTGGCACACTCTGTTCACGACATGTGGCATACGGGTCTTGCTATCTGGAAAGTCAGACTTTAAAGATTACGAACAGAATGCCCGGAAAGTCATGTCCGACAATATCTGCTTCCCAGCCAAACTGGTACATGCTCATATACAACAATTAATAGACCAAAAAGTAGACCGAATCTTCATGCCTTTCGTCATTTTCGAGAAGAAAGGCAATGAACAAAACAGCTACAACTGCCCCATCGTGACTGGATATGCAGAAGTTATCAAAAGTGTACAAAACATGGGAATCCCCATCGACTCGCCATCCATCTCCTTCAAAGAAAGAGATTTGCTATATACACAATGTGCCTATTACCTGAAAGAACTGGGAGTGGAAGAATCCTGTATCCGAAAAGCCTTTGCTCAAGCAGAGCAAGCACAAGACAAATTCCAGCAGTCACTGACCAAGTATAATCTGCAATTGCTGGAAAAAGCCCGGAAACAACATCATCCGATAATTCTTCTGGCCGGACGACCTTATCATACCGACATGCTGATTCAACATAAAATTTCCGATATACTGGCAGACATGGGAATCGATGTCATCACAGACGACATCGTACGTAACTTGCCTCAAGACATGAATCATACGCATTTTTTGGCACAATGGTCTTATCCCAACCGGATTCTGAAAGCTGCACAATGGTGTGCTACACAAGGGACAGACGTGCAGTTCATCGAAATGACGTCTTTCGGATGCGGACCTGATGCTTTTCTAACAGACGAAGTTCGCGACATACTGATTCGAAAAGGAAAGCCCTTCACCCTTCTCAAACTGGACGACATCAGCAACGTGGGCTCCATGAAACTCCGTATCCGTTCACTGACAGAAAGTATGAAGCTCTTTCATGAAACTGAAATGGACAGAAAGGAAACACCTGTTTCCACGACTCCTGTAGTCAGTGAGAGTGACCTTCGTCACAAAAAAATTCTGTTGCCGTTCTTCACGCCATTCATTTCTCCACTAATTCCCGCCATCATGCATTTAGCCGGATACGACACGGAGAACCTGGCACTCAGTAATACGGAATCGTGTGAATGGGGATTGAAGTATGCCAACAATGAGGTATGCTATCCAGCTACCTTGATTGTGGGCGATGTCATCAAAGCTTTCAAGAGCGGAAAATACAACCCGGAACAGACCATCGTCGCCATGACCCAAACCGGCGGGCAGTGTCGTGCCAGCAACTACCTGCCGCTCATTCAGAAAGCATTGGAAGAAGCAGGCTATCCGTCCACCCCGGTCATATCATTGACTTTCGGACGTTCGATGGAAACCGGGCAGCCCGGTTTCAAGATAAACTGGATAAAAATCTTGCCGGTAGCGCTCCGCAGTATTCTTTACAGTGACTGCATCGCTAAATTCTATTACGCGGCTGCCGTGCGTGAGAAGGAACCCGGACAGGCTAAACTACTTCGGGATAAATACCTGAAGCAGGCCGAAAAACTGCTACTGGCCAGCCGGAGCAAAGAATTATGGAAGCTGATGTCGCAGGCCGCCGAAGAATTCAATTCCATTTCCCGCAACATCGACTGTCCCAAAGTGGGAGTGGTAGGAGAAATTTTCCTGAAATTCAACCCTTTCGCACAGAAAAACATCATTGAGTGGCTGACGGAACAGGGCATTGAAGTGGTACCTTCCGTCCTGACCGATTTCTTCATGCAAAACTTCGTCAACCGGAAAGCCCGGATAGAATCGCATATTCAGAAAGAAACACTCCCCGTTTTCGTCTACAAGTCGGCCTACCTGCTGATCAAGAAACAGATTGAAAAAGCCAACCGGATTGGAAAGGAATTCCGCTACTTCGTCCCCTTCAAGGACATCTTTGAAGAAGCAGAGGAAGCCCAGAAGGTTATCTCATTAAACGCTCAATTCGGCGAAGGCTGGCTGCTTCCGGCAGAAATCATGTCGTATGCCCGCCAAGGAATCTACAATGTGGTCAGCCTGCAACCTTTTGGCTGTATTGCCAACCACATCGTATCGAAAGGCATAGAAAAACGTATCAAACATTTCTACCCCGAAATGAACATCCTTTCCCTGGATTTTGACAGCGGAGTCAGTGACGTCAACGTTACCAACCGCCTGCTATTGTTCATTGACCACTTAAAATAACGAATACCATGACTGAAGAAAAAAAACTCAACCTAGAAAACAAAATTCTGCAAACTGCCAAATCCTTGTTCATGGAAAAAGGCTACTCTGATACCAGCATGAGCGAGATTGCCGAACGAGTAGGCATCAATCGTCCGGGATTACATTATTATTTCAGAACAAAAGATAAAATGTTTCATGCTGTCTTCGGCATGATTATCCAATCCATCATCCCCCAGCTCCAAAACATCATACAACAAAAGGACCGGTCCTTTCCTGAACGGATTGAACAAGTAGTAGACGTGTATTACCGCATGTGGCTGCAGAATCCTTATCTGCCATTGTTCGTAGTAAGGGAAATGCACCGCGACATGAACTTTATGCTTACAGCTTTCCAAAACTTAAACATATCCCATTTCTTTGAAAATCTGAAAGACTGCCTACAGGAAGAGATGAACAGTGGAAAACTACGGAAAGTACCATCACGCATGGTTTTTTTCACATTCTACAGCGCACTGATATTTCCCTTTATTTCACGCAATCTGGTGAATACGACTATGCTGGATGAAGATGAAAACTTCGAAGATTTACTGACAGAATGGAAACCCTACATTGTCCGTCAGATGGTAAATCTCTTATGCATATCAGAATAAGAAAAAGACTCTCTTTCACGTTGTTTTTCACCTTGCTGAAAGAGAGTCTTTCTGCTTCATTCATCTTGATGTGGTAATACTTCCAATACTTTCACCGCAACTTTCGAAGCTGCCTCAACCAACTGCACAAGTGCCAAACTCCCAATACCTCAAAGAAAAGGCCTGTCTGGAAATGGCATATTCCCCAATGAGTATTTCCAGTCCCTTTCAATGTCAGAAGCATAATTCCGGAAACCACGGTCAGCAAATACATAACAGAAAGAAAGCAGGTCACTTTACTGTGCCTTCCAAAACCTTTCCCCAAATTCCGATACCATCCCCAATGCGCTTTTATATGTATCCAAGAACATACTAAAAACGACCAGGCACACAACAGATGCACAGCTGTCCATAACCGATTCCCTTGCTGTCACAGCCATGTCCGACGGCATGCATACTCAAGCCGCTAAGCAGTGTCAGCAGAAACAAACGCCTCAACGTAATGTCAGTGCGATAAAGCCACTTTCTATTCATATTCTTTCCTTTTTAAAATTGCCTGATGCCGACAAACCTTCATACATTTCAGACAACCGATACAACGGTCAGTATTCCTGATTACAGCATGCTTGTGCCACAACAGCTGAATTTTACCTATCACCTGCTCAGGGCATACTTTCATGCAGTCAATACACCCTATACACCGATGAGCATCAAGCTGAGTGTATTCCGTCTGGTATCGCCTATGACTTTCTCTACATACAATCGAAGTAATTCTTTGAAGGCAATGGTATGCTCTATATACCGATGCAGGTTGTTTTGGAGAGGCAAATTCCCCCGCATGGCATAGCCCACAAGCTCCAGAATGGAAAGCGCAAGACGCTGAATAAATGATTTGAACATCTCTTTGTCTTTTTCTCTTTCAGCCAACATACGGAATAACTACTCCATATCTCTCCGCAGTGAAACGGGCAACATAACGGTTTGAGAACTTAATATATATTACCCAAAGACTCTTTTCTGAATTTCCTCCACAAACGTGCTGTCCACAAAGAGAACATAGGCTGACAGACCTGAAGAATTTAGAAGTTCATATACCTGTCCAGGCTGTGTCATCATTACTGTCCCTGCGGTTATCTGATAAGTCTTAAAGTCAATACATATCTCATACTCACCAGCTTCCACAAAACCAAACATATAATAATCGTCCTGATGCGTATACGTCACAGGGGTATCTTGCGACACACCTGGCAAAAATCGGCGAAGATAAATTCCCATTTCCAAAAGATTGGAAACTTTATGCTGAGGTAACTTTGACACTTTTCTCCTAAAGATTAAATCTATTTCACGAACTTGTAAAAATACTAAATTCTTCAAATCTTCCCATTTTATTGAACCTTTTCCGCTCCTATTTGTTTTCTATACAATTACCATAAATATTTATATTTACTCACTACCCACAAACGAGAAAACTAGTTAAGAAAACTTACCTTGAAACCATTGCGTCTGAGCAAGCTATTCTTCCCCTATCAATACAATTACAATTTCAATAAACCTCCGTACACTATCTTACCAACAATGAGTAAATTATTCTCCAAAGATATAATAAAAAAAATTCATTAACCATACCTAAACAAACATCATGAAAACAAACCAGATTTTACAACTGATACTTATCTGTATCATTTTTCCCTTATCTGCATGCTCGGTCTCTCACACGCATGACGGAACCTACGAAGGTATACTGCCGGCTGCAGATTGTCCCGGCATTTACATCATGCTGACAATCGATGGAAACAAATACGAACTGCTGGAAAAGTATCTTACACGGCCTGAAACATTTGTCACTTATGGAGATATCAAACAACAAGGACAAACGCTTCATTTGGACAATCAAATGGAATTTACATGTGATTCCAATCACCTGTCATATAAAAATATAAGTTTAAGACAAGTTTCTACCCAAAACTCACTACCTGAGATTTTCATCTCACAGTCACTCAAGGAAAACCAAAGCGGAGAAGATGCCCTTCTCAAAGTATACAGCCGGAAAGGAAAGCAGTTTGCTGATTTTTATTTCAGAGATAACAAATACAACTTGGAGGAGAGTTCACAAAATGATTCCATAAAAGAATATGCCGATGCAGGAAAACACATAAAGCTTTCTCTACCTGTACCACGGCTTTCTTCATTACAAGAACTGACTTTCAAGAATGATACTGCTGCATACACCTTTACCCTATTGACACCTTGCAACAATATCTACCGTATAACTGATGAAAAGGAGGAAAATGTTCTTCCAAACATATTGGACGTCATCTATTACAATGACGGACAACAGGCCTTTGTAAAACTGCTTCATTCCACGCTTTCAAACTGTTATACACTACCTCAGACTGAAGCTTCCGCCAAGACGGCAATCTATACAGACGGACAAACAGAATGGCAACTTCTGAATCATCGCAATGCGGTATTGATTACCAATCATCAGAAATATGAATACATAGAAGAATAAATAAAATAGAAATAATAAATCTAAACAACAAAGACTATGATACAAATCATACTTGAATACCTAATCGTAAGCATTATTTGCTTTTTCTTTACCCTCATATCCATTTATCGGGCTCCCACAGATATTGAACTTTGGGGAAAAGAAACAGACTAAACCTGCCAGTAAGAACGACTCAATTCATAAATACCCCCAATAGTTTTACGTGTAACTTTGGGGGTAATTTTACTTAATTTAATTGATATGAATTCAATGTAAATGAATAAAAATCCTTGCTGACAGCTGAAATAAAACAAAGAATTCTTTACCCAAAAGTATCACAAAATTATTCTTACTCATTTCTATTTCATTCTTTTGGGGAGTGAAAAATATGGCTTTACACTTCCTCAAAACCCTTCATTCAGTATTCTTTACTGATTGTCCATATTCAACCGCGACATTTCCGTCTCGGCCGCACTCTGATTCTTCATCTTCTTTTCCGTGCGGAAGCGATAAGTAATCGTGAAACCGACTTTTCGGGTTTCCTCCTTTCCGACACTGTGCATGATAATATCATTCAGACGGGCTGAAGCACGCGTATTGTTCTTATTGAAAATGTCGTAAGCATCCAATGAAAGTTGAAGCTTGTCTTTCAGGAACGATTTCTTCAAACTCAAGTTGAAGGAGGTATAACTCTTCGCTTCGTACAACTGATAATAGCCTCTGGAACCATAATTAAAATCAGCAGACAACAGGAATCCGGAAGGAAGTGTGAAACTGTTGTTGAAGTTCACCATCACCAATGGACGCCCGGCTTTTAGGACACTTTCGTTCGGCCCCGGATAACTGAAGAAGGTCTTCATGCAGGTCAGCGTAAGCGAAGGCATCCACCACTTCACTGGATATTGCATATTTACCATACCCGTCAGATTATGCATTTTATCAAAATTATCCATGCTGTTTCCAATCCCAATCAAATCGTCCTTTTCCCACAAAGAATAGATGAGAATATTCCATCGGACGATCCTGTACGTATTCTGAATGCTATGGTTGACAATCTTGACCTTAGTTCGTTCCATAAATTGTATAAGGAGTTCGGCCGTTCTCCCTATCACCCACGAATGATGCTCAAAGCTGTTTTGTATGCCTATATGAACAATATCTATTCCTG
>CABIXF010000026.1 GCA_902362595.1 Bacteroidaceae bacterium
CTTGCCTTTGGAAGAGTGGCAAGATCCATACAGACACATTATCTGGAAATCATCAACTTCTTTGAGAAGCGTTCCACAAACGCTGCATCTGAATCCTTCAATGCAAAAATAAAGAGCTTCCGTTCACAGTTCAGGGGAGTAAAGGACAAGGCTTTCTTTTTGTTCAGGCTGGCTAAAATTTATGCTTAATCAACGAATCCCTCAGATTTTTACGTTGAGCCTTTTTTTGTGCAACTACCTCTCTTGGTAAGGCTAAAACAAAAAAGCCGTTTCAAATTTCTTTGAAACAGCTTTCTGAGAGTAGCCCGTGGGGGAATCGAACCCCCCTTTCAAGAATGAAAATCTTGCGTCCTAACCGATAGACGAACGGGCCATCCTTTTGCACCGGATTTCCGTGTGTGTTATTTCTTTTTCAGTAGCCCGTGGGGGAATCGAACCCCCCTTTCAAGAATGAAAATCTTGCGTCCTAACCGATAGACGAACGGGCCATCCTGGCTTTGTGTTGAGGCGTTTCTCAATCACGGGTGCAAAGGTACGCATTATTTTTGAATTTGCAAGCGTTTTATGAAAAAAAGATGCATATTGGGTCAATTTTATGTATAACGGAAAACGTCTAAGCGTTTTGCTTCAAACGCCGAAACGTTTTCTACAAAACGCTTAGACGTTTTACATAAAACGCAAGGGCGTTTTATTGCAAACGTCCTTGCGTTTTTTAAGGGGTATCTTAACGACTGAAAAATCGATAGAGAATTTTCAAATTAAATACCTTTTTCCTTGATAATACCATTCTGATAAGCCACCAGCAATTTTTTCAGGTCTTCAATCTGGACCATCAGTTCTCGTCCCTTGTCGGTGTCTTTCACCATCATTCGTTTGCTGCTCAGCTCTACGATTTGGGTGGTCGACTTGATATCGAGTCCTTCTTCGATTGCTTTCTGGGTGGAAGTGAACGGTTCATGTTGTACGAGTTGGAAACCGCGGGAGTGATATACCAGTGTATAGCCTGCAATACCTGTTTCCGGCTGGTAAGCTTTGGAGAATCCTCCGTCGATGACCATCAGTTTTCCGTTGGCTTTGATGGGTTTTTCTCCCTTCACGGCTTTCACGGGTACATGTCCGTTGATGATGTGGCGGTGCTCGCCTTCCACTCCAAACTCATCCATAATCATGTCGCAGATATCTTCCCGGTCGCGTAGGGTATAATAGTATCCTTTCACCTCCTTGTGTGTCTCCTTGTCGGTCAGGAAGTATCGTTCAAAAGTAGCCATCTTGCTCTTGTCGAAAGCGGGAGAATCTTTTCCGCACCACAGATACCAGATGAAATCTTTGGCAAAAGCTTTCTCCGGATGGTCGTCTTCTGCGAAATAGGCCGTACGAATAAGTTGTCCTACCCGTTTCAGTAGGGCCTCACCTTTATATTTGTTACCCAGTATTTCTACTTCTTTCAAGGTTCCGTCGGCGTTCATCGGCATGGAAGCATGGAAAAGCAGGTTGGAATTGCAGACATTGTACATGCAGCCGTAACGGAAGATGCATTTCATGTGTTTGCGCAATTTCTCACTGCCCGTAAAGGAATTGTGCAGTTTCAGCACGATTTCCTGTTCTTCTTCCGTCAGCTGGTACGGGTTTTCCGGGTCGACGGTGGGGAACAGACAGTCGCGCATCTCATAATCTTTTCCATCAAGCTGGAATACTTTCCGTTTGAAGTCAATGTGATGCAGGAGCAGTCGGCTGTTCATGTCAAACTCCGGATGGCGGAGAATGGCGGCTGCTTCCAGCTTGAACTGTATGATGGTGATGGCCTTATGCATCTGTGCGATGAGCCGTAAGGTCTTGTCGTTGTAGGTGCTGCTTTCCGGCGCAATTTTGGGCGCAAAATACTGGCATGGGTCGTTGGCGTATGCCTCCATGGCAAAAGTGGCCAGCGGAAGCAGATTGATTCCGTATCCGTCTTCCAAGGCCGAGAGATTGCCGTAGCGCATGGCCAGACGGAGCACGTTGGCGATGCAGCAGTCGTTGCCGGAAGCGGCTCCCATCCACAGGATATCGTGATTACCCCACTGGATGTCAAAGTTATGATAGTCGCAAAGTGTGTCCATGATGATGTGCGGACCGGGACCGCGGTCGAAGATATCTCCCAAAATGTGCAGGGAATCGATAGTCAGCCGTTGGATAAGGTTGCACAAGGCAATGATGAAGTCATCGGCACGTCGTGTGTCAATGATGGTACGGATGATGACATTGATATAGGCCTGCTTGTTGGGGTCCATGGAGCTTTCGTGAAGCAATTCCTGAATAATGTAGGAAAATTCTTCAGGCAGTGCCTTGCGGACCTTTGAGCGGGTATATTTAGACGAAACGTTCTGGCAGACTTTGACAAGCTGGTTCAGGGTGATGACATACCAGTCTACCAAATCTTTTTCCACTTCCTTTACCAGTTGCAGCTTTTGTTCGGGATAATAAATCAGCGTACAAAGCTCTTTTTTCTCCATTTCGCGGAGGTTGTTGCCAAATATTTCGTTGACTTTTCGCTTGATGGCTCCAGAGGCGTTGCGGAGCACATGTTGAAAAGCTTCGTATTCCCCGTGTAGGTCGGCCAGAAAGTGTTCTGTACCTTTCGGCAGATTGAGGATAGCTTCCAGGTTGATGATTTCCGTACTGGCAGCTGCCAGGCTGGGAAAATCGTGGGAGAGGAGTTCCAGGTAACGGATGTCCTCTTGTATCATTTCGGGAGTGATTTGTTTGTACGTTTCCATGATATGGCTTGAGTTAAGATTTTGTTTATAAGAATAGCATCAGTACCAACTGGGCAATGATGACGCGGGTAAACATGCCGAGCGGATATACGGTGGCATAACTTACGGATGGTTCATCACCGGGTATGATGTCGTTGGCATAATTCAGTGCCATGGGGTTGGCCATGCTTCCGCACAGCATGCCGCAGGTATTTCCAAAGTCCATCTTGCACAGACGGAGGGCCACTATGGCCATGATGACAACCGGGATGAAGGTAATCAGGAAACCAATTCCGACCCACAAGGCTCCTTCCGGTCGCATGACGGTTTCAAAGAAATGGGCTCCGGCATCCAGTCCGAGGCAGGCCAGGTAGAGAGAAAGCCCGATACCTCTCAGCATGAGGTTGGCACTTCGGGTAGTATAAGTCACCAGGTGCAGACGAGGCCCGTATGCACCTATCAGAATACCCATGACGATGGGACCTCCTGCCAGTCCCAGTTTGACGGGAGAACTGATTCCTGGAATGGCGATGGGAATGGAACCGACCACCAGTCCCAGTACGATACCGATAAAAATGGAAGCCAGGTTAGGGTCTTTCAGTGTTTTGACGGTATTCCCCAATACTTTTTCTACGTTTTGGATGGCTGCAGCTTCACCTACTACGGTCAGTCGGTCGCCCAATTGCAATACCAGTCCGGGGGTAGCCAGCAGTTGTACACCGCTTCGGAGTACCCGGCTGATGTTGATTCCGTAAGTATTTCTCAGTCGGAGTGAGCCCAGCTTCTTTCCGTTGATTTCCGGGCGCGACACGATGATGTGCTTGGATATCAACTTGCTGTCGATGGCATTCCAATCGATGTCCTCCTTGTTCCAATCCCGTTTCTCCTGTTCGCCGAAAAGAATGGTCAGTGTCGGTGCATCTTTTTCGGTGGTGATTACTAGGATACGGTCGTTTTCCTTCAGTATCTTTTCGGAAGTAGGAATACTGACCATGCCTTCTCTCCAAAGACGGGAAATGACGAATTTGGGATAGCCGGCTTGAGCGATATCTTGTATGCTTTTATTGAAGATAGCAGGATTGTGTACCTGAAAAGTAGCGATGTAGGTGTGATTCGGGTCATCGTGTTCATGTTCCTGCATATCGGACGGGCGGACAAAGAATTTTTTAATGACCAGAATCGCGAAAATGACACCTACCACACCTAGCGGATAAGTTACTGCACAGCTGAGGGCTGCTCCACTGGTGGGTTCTCCCAACTGTTTCAGGGTCTGTTGAGCCGCTCCAAGTGCAGGGGTATTGGTGGTGGCACCACACAGGATACCAATCATGTCAGGTAATCCGATGGGGGTGGTCAGACTCAGTATTACGGCCATTATTGTACCTAGAAAAATAACTCCCAGCCCCAGCATGTTCAGACGGTATCCGCCCCGCTGGAAAGAACTGAAGAAGCCGGGACCCACCTGCAGCCCGAGTGCATACACAAAAAGTACCAGTCCGAAACTTTCTGCGTAACTCAGCATCTGTGGGTCGATGGAAAAACCGAGATGTCCGGCCAGAATGCCAGTAAAGAAAACAAATGTAACTCCGAGAGAAATTCCGCAAACATGAATTTTTCCCAGTCCTAACCCGATGGCTGTAATCAGGGAAAGTATGACGACCGCCTGTAGTGCGGATTGTTCCACAAATAAATTAATTAACCATTCCATGCTGCAAAGATATATACTTTGGCGAAAATAAATCTTCTGTGCCCGACAAAATGTTAGAAAAGTGCACCGATAACAAATCCCCGAAGGGTTTCCGGGCGGAATGTAGCCACAGAAAAGCCTTCGGGGATGATAAAATAATTGCGAGGTGGAACTTGTGGGTTACCGAACGAACAGCAGTTCGCGGTATTTCGGAAGTGTCCACATCTGGTCGTCGACAATCAGTTCCAGTTTGTCGATATGGTAACGGATCTGTTCCAACATCGGAGCTACCGTGTCATGATAAGCAATGGCTTTTTCACGTTCGCTGGCAATGCGGTTGGCAACCTTGCGGGCTTCTATCATTTCGTCTACATGTTTCTTGATGAATGAAGTATGTTCAGAAATTGCCTTGATGATGGCCAAATTTTCGGCTGACAATGCGTGAGCTTCGTCTTCCGGGAACAGTGATTTCATCTTGTAGGCATTGTCAATCAGTTTGGTCTGGTATTCAATGGCTACTGGAACGACGTGGTTCATCACCAAGTCGCCCAATACACGGGCTTCAATCTGGATTTTCTTGGTGTACATTTCCCATTTCACTTCATTGCGGGCCTCCAGTTCCTTGCGTGTCATGACACCGGTAAATTCGAACATACGGATACTTTCCGGTTTCAGGTAGTTGTCAAAGATAACCGGACAGCTGGTTTCGCAGTCCAGTCCGCGGCGGGCGGCTTCTTCCTTCCATTCTTCACTGTAGCCGTTTCCGTCGAAGCGGATTGGTTTGCATTCTTTGATGCATTTGCGTACAATCTGGATGATGGCTGAAATTTTGGGTTCTCCTCTTTCAATCAGTTCGTCGACTTCTTTCTTGAATTCAATAAGTTGTTCGGCTACAGCAGCATTCAACGCAATCATGGCACTGGCGCAGTTGGCTTCAGAACCTGGTGCACGGAATTCGAAACGGTTGCCGGTGAAGGCGAACGGAGAAGTACGGTTACGGTCGGTGTTATCAATCAGCAGTTCCGGAATCTGCGGAATATCGAGTTTCATTCCTTGTTTTCCCCCTAAAGAAACGAGGTCGTCGTTGGTACTTTCTTCCAGGTGGTCGAGTACCTTGCTGAGCTGTGTACCCAGGAAAGAAGAGATGATGGCAGGAGGTGCTTCGTTGGCTCCCAGACGGTGTGCGTTGGTAGCGCTCATGATAGAAGCCTTCAGCAGTCCGTTGTGACGGTATACAGCCATCAGTGTGTTGACCACAAATGTAATGAAGCGCAGATTTTCTTCAGAAGTTTTTCCCGGAGCCATCAGCAGGGTGCCGGTATCTGTACCGAGCGACCAGTTGTTGTGCTTACCGGAACCGTTGACACCTTTGAACGGCTTTTCATGCAGCAGTACACGGAATCCGTGGTTGCGTGCAATTTTTCGCATGAGCGACATGACCAGCATGTTGTGGTCGACAGCCAGGTTGCATTCTTCATAAATGGGGGCTAGCTCAAACTGGTTCGGAGCTACCTCGTTGTGACGTGTCTTGACTGGAATACCCAATTCGAGCGACTGGATTTCAAGTTCTTTCATGAAAGCGGCCACACGGGTAGGGATAGCACCGAAATAGTGGTCTTCCAACTGCTGGTTCTTTGAAGCCTCGTGCCCCATCAGCGTACGTCCTGTCAGCAGCAGGTCCGGACGGGCGGCATACAAACCTTCGTCTACCAGGAAATATTCCTGTTCCCAGCCCAGGTAGGAGACAATTTTTTTGACAGATGGATCGAAGTAATGCATGACGTCCAAGGCAGCTTTGTTGACTGCGCGGAGAGCTTTCAGCAGCGGAGCTTTGTAGTCGAGTGATTCTCCGGTGTAGGCGATGAACACTGTGGGAATACACAAGGTGTCGTCTACCACAAATACGGGTGAAGAAGGATCCCATGCACTGTAACCGCGGGCTTCGAATGTGTTACGGATACCTCCGTTCGGGAATGAAGAACCATCTGATTCCTGCTGTACCAGCAGTTTGCCGGAGAATTCTTCCAGCATGCCGCCTTTTCCGTCGTGTTCCACGAAAGCATCGTGCTTTTCAGCCGTTCCTTCTGTCAAAGGCTGGAACCAGTGAGTGTAGTGAGTAACTCCCAGTTCAATGGCCCATTTTTTCATTCCGTCGGCTACGGCATTGGCGATGCTACGGTCGAGAGAAGCACCGTTGTCAATTACGTCAATCAGTTTGGCATAGACATTGCTCGGCAGATACTTGAACATTTTTTCCCGGTTGAACACGTATTTCGCAAAATACTCACTCGGACGTTCAGCGGGTGAAGGTACGTCTACCGGTTTTTTGTGGAATGCCTTTTCCACTACTCTGAATCTTAATTTTGACATACTACCTTATTTCTTATTTTAAGTTGTTTGGTTTTTATTTGATGTATGGATGTTTATAAACACTGGCAAATTCTCCGGATGCCTTCTTCACATTGGTGACGGTCTCCGAAAGAAGTGAGGCGTACATATCCTTCACCGCTAGGACCGAATCCAACTCCCGGAGTACTTACTACGTGGGCTTCGTAAAGCAATTTGTCGAAGAATTTCCATGCTGTCTGGTTCCCCGGTGCTTTTACCCATAAGTAAGGGGCATTGTCTCCTCCAAAGAACTGGATTCCAGTTTTCGACAGCATTTTTTTCATGATTTTGGCGTTGTCCATGTAATAGCTTACCATTTTTTTCACTTGTTCCTTCCCTTCCGGCGTATAGATGGCTTCGGCTCCCCGTTGGGTGATATAGGAAACTCCATTGAATTTGGTGGACTGGCGTCTGAGCCACAGTTTGTTTAATTGTATCCGTTCGCCTTCCAGTGTGGCGGCCGTCACTTCTTTGGGTATGACCATGTATCCGCAACGCACTCCGGTGAATCCTGCGGTTTTTGAAAAACTCCGGAATTCGATGGCTACCTTTTTGGCTCCTTTTATTTCATATATGGAGTGGGGAATATCCGGGTCTTGTATATATGCTTCGTATGCCGCGTCAAAAATAATAAGGGCATCGTTTTCAATGGCATAATTCACCCATTTTTTGAGCTCGCTTTTCGTAAGGACGGCTCCGGTGGGATTGTTGGGGTAACATAAATAAATGATGTCTATGCGTTGTTTGGGAATTTCGGGTACAAATTTGTTTTCTATCCGGCAAGGCATGTATACGACATTGCTCCATTTGCCGTCTTTTTCCAGTACGCCGGCTCTTCCGCAGGAAACGTTCGAGTCAATATAAGCCGGATAAATGGGATCGGTTACTCCAATGCTGTTGTCATGTCGCAGGATGTCGCCGATGTTTCCTGTGTCCGACTTTGAACCGTCGCTGATGAATATTTCATTGGCGTCGAAGTTGATACCGTGGGCGGCATAATCATGTTTTAGGATAGCCTCGATTAAAAAATCGTAGCCTTGTTCGGGACCATATCCCCTGAACGTTTCCGGATTGCCTAGTTCTCCGGCAGCTTTTTGCATTGCTTCTACACATGCTTTGGGGATAGGAAGGGTCACATCGCCGATTCCCAGATGAATGATGCGGGCCTGGGGATGTGTCACTTTAAAAGAATTTACTCTTTTTACAATATCGGTAAACAAGTAGTTTTCCGGTAATTTGAGCAGGTGTTCGTTGACTAATGCCATTTATTATTCTATTTGCCGGCAAAAGTACGAAAATCATGTCATTTTTAAAAGTATGTGCTCTCTTATTTTCGTATTTTTGGACTTGATATAAGTCAATTATTTGGATTTTTTTCTTACTTTTGCAGTTGAATTTTAAAGATTATCCATAAAATGAATCCAGCTTTGCCTGCTACTAAAAAGCAGAAATTATTGAGAGAGACCAAGGATTATTTAATGATTGCTTTGGGAATGATTATGTATGGTATCGGATGGACCGTGTTTTTGTTGCCAAGTGACATTCCTTCGGGAGCGGTACCCGGAATTGCATCCATTGTGTATTGGGGAACGGGTTTTCCGGTGCAGTATACCTATTTGATTATAAATTTTCTGTTGCTTTTGCTTGCCCTCAAGATTTTGGGACTTAGGTTTTGTTTGAAAACTATTTTTGCGGTTTTCACATTGACTTTCATATTAAGTGTCATCCAAAAGTTTGTATCAGGGCCGTTGATTCATGACCAACCTTTCATGTCGTGTGTACTGGGAGCTTCTTTTTGTGGAGCGGGTATTGGAGTCGCATTCTCGGCCAATGGAAGTACAGGAGGAACGGATATTATTGCGGCTATTGTCAACAAATATCGTGATATTACTTTAGGAAGAGTCATCTTGATTTGTGATATAATCATTATATCTTCCAGTTATTTGGTGTTGCATAATTGGGAAAAAGTGGTGTATGGTTATGTAGTGCTGTTTATTTCCAGTTTTGTGCTTGACCAAGTAGTGAACAGTGCTCGTCAGTCGGTGCAGTTTTTCATCATTTCCAGTAAATACGAAGAAATTGGAGCGCGCATCAACAAGGATCTGCACCGTGGAGTGACATTTATAGATGGAGTGGGTTGTTATACTCATAATGGCGTGAAGATGATGTTTGTTTTGGCTAAAAAGAGTGAGTCGAGCGTAATTTTCCGGTTGATTAAAGATATTGACCCGAAAGCCTTTGTGTCACAAAGTGCGGTGATTGGTGTGTTTGGTGAAGGGTTCGATCGTATTAAGGTTAAATAAATTCTAACGTTAAATTGAATAATATGACAACAAATATAGAGGCTGCCAAGATGATGGTTTCCGGGATGAATTGTCTTCTCAACCGGGAGCAGATTCATGGGTTGGCAGAGATACTGACTTGCAAGAAATATAAAAAAGGGGAGCGGATATTGGATGAAGGTGATGTGTGTCGTTCTATGCTCTATATTGAAAAAGGATTGACGCGTCAGTTTTATTTCAAATATGATAAAGACCTGACAGAACATATTGCTTATGAAGGCGGAGTGGTAATCTGTTTGGAAAGTTATTTGAAGGAAGAACCTACCCGGTTGATGATTGAAACGTTGGAACCGACGGTATTGTGGGAAATCCCTAAAAGCAAAATGGAGCAACTTTCACTGGAAGATGCGGCAATAGGGGCATGGTACCGTAGAATATTCGAACTGTCGTTGATTGAGTCGCAGGTGAAAGCCGATACATTGCGTTTTGAGCCTGCCCACGAACGTTATACCAAACTGCTTCAGCTGCATCCTGAGATTTTGAAGCGTACGCCGCTGGTTTATATTGCTTCTTTGTTGCAGATGACGCCGGAGACACTGAGTAGAGTACGTTCGGCTAGTCTGAACAGTTGACGTCAAAATTGAAAAAAGAATGGAATGGTCTGTGTCAGAACAGAACCATTCCAGCTTCTATTACCATTTTCTTGTCGAAGGCCTGATTTCCTTTGTAGGTACGTGTCCATCCGTATCCGCCGGAAACAAAAAGGCCGAATTTCTTTGTAAGGCTGTATTCCAGGCTGATGCGGGGTTCCAATGCATACAGGCGGGCCGGAAATCCTTGATTCTTGTTGTCTAATGACTCAATGTGATAGTATCCGATATCGGCACTGAGGTCCAGTTTCTTCGTGAGGCTGTGGTATACGCCAGCACGATAAAATCCACTGACAGAGAATGGATGGTTTGTTCCCAAATAATAGGCTCCTGCACCGATTTGTGTATAAGTAAACCGGTTTTTGAAGCGGATTGAAACACTGCCTTTATTGGCATTACCTCCTGAAACAATCATTTGCACACGTGTGTCAGGCTTCAGGTTGATGCATCCTATCTGGTGTGCCGTACTGTCTGTACTTACATTGATGATTCCTATTTGATAGCCTCTCGAATTGCTTTTGGTGTTGACATTCCCGATTCCTAACTGAACACCTTTGTTCTCTACGCTATAGTTGAGCAACGCGCTTTGTACACCTCTATTTTCCACACTGACATTTCCTAAAGCCGCAATCTGCCATCCTTGATTGGATTTTCCGGTGACATTGAGCAAGGAAGTCAATTGTACCCCTCTGGAAGAATTTCCGGAAACGTTCATGAGGCCTCCGATAATCAGTCCGGCTTGTATGTCTTTGTTGACGTTCGCCAGTCCGGCGATGGCCATGCCTCTGAGATCTTCACTGACATTCACCAGCCCGGCGATACCCATTCCTTTAATATCTCCTCCGGAAATATTGCCCAGTCCGGCAACTGACAAACCGTATGTGGAAGTTCCTGTTACATTGGTCAGTCCGGAAAGAATAAAGCCACACGCTCTTTTTCCTGTTACATTGGCAATGCCCGAAATCTGGACACCGGTAGCTTTCAGTCCAGACACGTTGGTCAGTCCGGATAATTGGAGTCCGTAGGAATTGTAATGTTGTAAACTTGATATGACATTGATTCCCAACCCATTCAGACAGGGCGAATTGGTGAATAATCCAACGTTCAGGTACGTTCTTTGAGGAAATTTCTTTTTGTTGGTAATATTCAGTGACACATTCGGTCCTTTTTTCAGTACGCTTTTCTGTTCTGTTTGCTGAGCAAAGAGATGTGTTCCTGCGAGGAGACTTCCCCACAGGAACACCGATATAACTTTAAATCTCATAGTGTTATTTGACATCTTGATAAAGGAAACGTTTAATGCTCTTCTTCGGCGTTTTCTCAAATTCTTCCGGGTAGATTTTGACACGGGCAATCTGAGAGTAGGCAGGAAGTTCTGCATTTACGGCCACTCGGTTTTCTTCCATAATTCTTTCGATATCTTCCTTTGTCAGTCCTTGTTTGAATGCTTCATCGAAGTCTGGATAAATCAGTGCCGCCAGTTTATTGTCACTCTGTTGGATAACGATGTTTTCACATACATAAGGCAGATTGCTCAGCTTTTCCTCAATCTCTTCCGGGTAAATATTTTGTCCGGAAGGGCCAAGTAGCATATTTTTGCTTCTTCCTTTGATTGTGACATTTCCATCCTTGTCCATGATTCCTAAATCTCCGGTATGCAGCCAGCCGTCCGCATCAATGGCTTGGGCGGTCGATTCTGGATTCTTGTAGTATCCCAGCATGACATTTTCGCCTCGGGTGAGAATCTCTCCGACAATGCGTTGCGGATCTGGACTGTCAATTTTAACTTCCATGCGGGGGGCAGCTTTTCCGCAAGACCCCGGTTTGTAGCGCTTCCAGTCTTCGTAACAGATAATCGGCCCACACTCTGTCATTCCATAACCTACTGTGTAGGGGAAATCCAAGCTCCTCAACAGGCGTTCCACATCTTGATTGAATGCCGCTCCTCCAATAATGACTTCATAGAAGTTTCCTCCAAATGCTTGTACCATGTGTTCGCGTACAGCTTCTTTGATTTTATCATTAATAAGTGGAACTCTCAATAGAATTTTCATCTTCAGTGTTTCCAGCTTAGGAAGTACATTCTTCTTAATGATTTTTTCAATAATAAGTGGAACCGAAATCACAATATGAGGTTTGACTT
Source organism: Bacteroidaceae bacterium (assembly GCA_902362595.1). GTDB lineage: Bacteria > Bacteroidota > Bacteroidia > Bacteroidales > Bacteroidaceae > Phocaeicola > Phocaeicola fibrisolvens. The sequence goes on from CABIXF010000026.1 coordinate 11,886, forward strand.
CCGTGAATGCCTGGAAGATAATTTTGGGGCTTGGCATACGGGTTAGGAAATATACATGACAGCCTGCACAAACTTCATAGATAAACTCGAAAGCCAGTCCGTACATGTGTGCCATCGGAAGGATGGAGATTACTTTGTTGCCGGGCTGCATGTGCAGTACCTCGAAGGCAAATTGCGTGTTGGACCACAGGCTGCGGTAAGGAATCATGACACCTTTTGAGAAACTCGTCGTTCCCGATGTATAGTTGATTAAGGCCAGTTCTTCCGGCGTGTCTCTCCGATAGCTGACATGTTCTTTCCGGAAATTACGCGGGAATTTTTTTCCGAACATCTCATTCAGGTGCTCGCGGGCATATTCCAGTTGTTTGCTGCGGCAGACCAGTAAGGTGAAATCGGTCATCAAGATGATTCCTTCCAGATTGGGCATTTCGCTTTCGTTCAACGACTCCCATACCACATCGCCCACAAAAAGCAGGCGGGCATCGGAATGGTTCACGATATTGTGAATGTTGTCTGCCTTGAACTCATGCAGAATGGGAACAGCCACGGCTCCGTAGGTCAGAATGGCCAGAAAAGCGACTCCCCAGTGCGAACTGTTACGTCCGCACAAGGCCACTTTGTCGCCTGGCTTGATACCGCTTTCTTCCAGCAGGATATGTAGTTTTTCTATTTTTCGTGCTACGTCCTTGTATTGCAAGGTGGCGCCTTTGTAGTCTGTCAGGGCGTCAAGGTCCCAGTTTTTCTTGATGCTGTCTTCGATGAAGGCCAGAAAACTTTTTTCCATATAATCGTATTTATTGTTTGCACAAAGTTGGCTCATTTGTGCAAAGATACCGTTTTGTTTCAAGTTACCAAACAAAATAAAATAAAACTATGCTGTTTGGTATGCTTTTCGTAAGGAAAAGGATTATTTTACCTTGAATTTCAGAATCTTTCCTCCGTAGGCTGGAAGTTCCGTGCAGACCGGACTGTCCGGAGAGAAGCAGATGGTTTCCTGTTTCCCTGAGAGCAGGTCCTTGCATTTGCATTTCGGGGAGGGAGTCATTTTCAGGTAATCGAATGCATGCGTAGGGATGTTGACCCCAATCTGTGCGGGAGCATCTCCGAAGTTTACCATAACCAGTAATACTTCATTGGCAAATTTCCGTAGGAAGGCATACTGCTTGTGTTCGTTCATTTGCCATCCGTTCAGATTGACATACATCAAATCGAAAAAGTCACCGTCACTGATGGCCGGTTCATTCTGGCAGATGTGCAGCACGGTTTCATAGAAATGCCGCAATTCCTTTTCTCTTTCATTCAGCAGATGTGTGTTCCAGCGTCCGTGGTTGTTCCAGCGGAAAATGCTGTCCACGCACCAATAGTCGAAAATAGTTGTCCTTCCGTCGCGTCCGCTGAATCCTTCACTGTCCATGCCTTTTTCGCCCAGTTCCTGACCGAAATAGACCATGACCGGATTTTTCCGCAGACAAGCCGAAACGATGAAGGCCGGGATAGCCTTGAATGGGTCTTCGGCAAAGAAGCCGGAGGCGATGCGTTGTTCGTCGTGGTTCTCCAGGAAGTTCAGCATGTGGTCCTGGATGTCGTCCACGCTCTGCCAGCAATGCGTAATGCCGGTGGCTGAGGCATAGTCGCAGGTGATGTTTCTCAGCGTGTCATAAAGGCCCACTTTGTCGTACAAGTAATCAAAGTGTCCATTGTGGATATAGTTCCGGTATTCGTTCGGATTATATACTTCGGCAATAAAGATAATATTCGGGTAAGCAGCTTTGATGCGCGGGATGACCCATCCCCAGAATTCGCAGGGCACCATCTCTGCCATATCACAGCGGAAACCGTCGATTCCTTTTTCGGCCCAGTAGCTCAGTATCTGCTCCATTTTATACCAGGTGTCGGGAATCGGGTCGAAGTGTCCTCCCGTATGGTTGATGTAATCCACTCCATAGTTCAGTTTGACCGTTTCGTACCAGTCGTTCCGGTTAGGCCACGGGTCAAAGCGGTCGTTGCCGGTAGCCTTTGCCGGCATCTCTTCGTAGGTCCCCATTGCAGGGTTGTAGAAATCAATTTCCCCTTCCAGTTTCTGTCCGGGAATGTAGTAGAAATTGTTTTGCGGGTTGAAAGCCTGTGTGCAGTCGTCGTTTTCTCCCAAATCTTTGACTCCCTGTGGCTTGGCGATGGAATGATACTGGCGTGCCACGTGGTTGGGTACGAAATCGATAATCATTTTCAGTCCACATTCATGGGTACGTTTCACCAGCTCCTCGAATTCTTCCATGCGTTTGTCCACATGTTCAGCCAGATCGGGGTCGACATCGTAGTAATCCCGGATAGCGTAGGGAGAACCGGCTTTTCCTTTCACGATGGAAGGATGGTTTTTAGGTATGCCGTAGGCTGTGTAGTCTGTTTGTGAGGCATGGGCCAGCAGGCCTGTATACCAGATGTGAGTGGCTCCCAGCTTTTTGATTTCATGCAAGGCTTGTTTGGTGAAGTCGTTCATTTTTCCACATCCGTTTGTCTCGATGTCTCCGTCCGGCTGGCAAGTTTTGTTTTGGTTGCCGAACAGTCTTGTAAATACTTGGTAAATAATGATTTTCTTTGTCGTCTCCATAGTGAATCTTTATTTCGTATATTGATAAAAATAAAAAGCACGAATTATACGCTTTAGCACGGATGTATGGAAAGGATCCGCCTGTTTCGTATAATTCGTGCCTTGTGTCAGACTTTGAGTCTGCTTATGCTATTCCGTGTGCGTTGACTTCTTTGTTGATTTTCTTGATCAGTCCCTGCAGTACGGCGCCCGGACCACATTCTGTAAAGTCGTCCGCTCCGTCGGCAATCATGTGTTGTACGGTCTGTGTCCAGCGTACAGAAGCCGTGAGCTGTGCTACCAGATTCTTCTTGATTTCAGCCGGGTCTGTATGAGGAAGAGCGTCTACATTCTGGTAAATCGGACATTTCGGGGTGTGGAACTCCGTGGCGTTGATGGCTGCTTCCAGTTCCACCTTGGCAGGGTCCATGAGTGGAGAGTGGAAAGCACCGCCCACTTTCAACGGAAGCGCACGCTTGGCACCGGCGGCTTTCATCAGTTCGCAAGCCTTGTTGATACCTTCGATGCTTCCTGAAATGACAATCTGTCCCGGGCAGTTGTAGTTGGCTGCCACGCAGACTTCTCCTTCAGCAGCAACCGAAGCGCAGATTTCTTCTACCTTTTCATCCGGCAAAGCAATGATGGCCGCCATGGTAGAAGGCTGGGCTTCGCAGGCTTTCTGCATGGCCATGGCACGTGCGTACACCAGTTTCAGTCCGTCTTCGAATGACAAGGCTCCGGCTGCGACCAAGGCAGAGAATTCACCCAAGGAGTGTCCGGCGGTCATTTCCGGCTGGAAAGCATCTCCCATGCACAAGGCAGAGATGACAGAGTGAAGGAATACGGCGGGCTGAGTTACCTTTGTCTGACGCAAATCTTCGTCGGTACCTTCGAACATGATGTCGGTGATGCGGTAACCCAAAATATCATTGGCTTTCTCAAATAATTCTTTGGCAAGTGGAGACGTTTCGTACAGGTCTTTTCCCATACATACGAACTGGGCTCCTTGTCCGGGAAATACAAATGCTTTCATATTTTCTTCGTTGTTTAAGTTATTGCCTGCAAAGGTAATGATTATTTTGACATATTACTCATTTTTGTCGAAAATGTGCATAGGCACAGGCGAATAGAAGTGGTTCAACGGGCCATGTCCGTGTCCGATGCAGACGTCTTTTCCGGATTCGATGCCTAAATAGACATATTGTTTGGCTTTTTCTACGGCACTGGCAACAGGCTCACCCAGAGCCAGATACGTGGCGATGGCCGAGGACAGTGTACAGCCCGTGCCGTGGGTGTTACGGCTTTCTACCTTCGGGGCCGTGAACAGATGGGGGGCGTCATCATCGGCTGTCTGAAGTACATCGCACATTTGTCCGCCGTCCAGGTGTCCTCCCTTGATAAGTACGCCTTTACAGCCCAGTTCCAGCATCTTTTTAGCCTGGCGTTGCATGTCTTCGACGGTATTGATTTTTTGTCCGGCCAGTATTTCGGCCTCACTCAGGTTCGGCGTGATGAGGGTGGCCAAAGGGATTAACCGGGTCGTGATGGCTTCTATGGCTTCATCTTCCATCAGCTTGCATCCACTGGTGGATACCATGACAGGGTCGAAGACCACAAACCGTGGACGGTATTTCTGGAGTGATCCTGCGATGACCTCTACGATTTCCGTATCATTAATCATCCCAATTTTGATGGCTTGCGGGTGGATGTCCTCCATGACAGCCTCTATTTGTCCTTTCACATAGGCAGGAGGAACAGGATGAATGCCTGTCACTCCGCAAGTGTTTTGTACAGTGATGGCGGTAATGGCACTGGCCGCGTAGGCTCCCAGTGCAGAAATGGCTTTGATGTCGGCTTGGATGCCCGCTCCACCGCTACAGTCGGAACCGGCGATGGTCAATATACAGGGGTAAGTTCTCATTTTCAGTAGATAATTTTTTACAAAGATAGGAAATATTCAAAATTAATCATTTAACTTTGCGTAGTTACCAAGAAAAGTTTGTTATGAATCCAACGAATAATCATGTGGTCATTATGGCCGGAGGCATAGGCAGTCGCTTTTGGCCGATGAGCAGTCCGGAAATGCCCAAGCAGTTCATTGACGTGCTGGGTTGCGGACGTACGCTCATTCAATTGACAGTCGACCGTTTTAAAGCTGTATGCCTGCCGGAGAATATTTGGATCGTGACTTCAGCCAAGTATGCGGATATTGTAAAGGAACAGCTTCCCAAAGTGGCTGAAGATCATATTTTGCTTGAACCGTGCCGCCGTAATACGGCCCCTTGCATTGCGTATGTAAGCTGGAAAATCAAGGCCCGTAATCCAAAGGCCAATATCGTGGTGACTCCCAGCGATCATATTGTAATGAATGTGCGTGAGTTTGCCCGTGTGGTGACTTCCGCCATGAAGTTTACTGCTGATTCGGACGCTATCGTGACCTTGGGAATGAAGGCCAACCGTCCGGAAACAGGTTATGGATACATTGAGGCTGACTTGTCGATGGCCTGTCCTTCAAATAAGGAAATATATCGTGTTGACGCTTTCCGTGAGAAACCAGACCTTGCTACGGCTGAACGTTACTTGCAGCGGAGCAATTATTTCTGGAATGCGGGGATTTTTGTATGGAATGTAAATACAATTGTCAATGCCATACGGGTTTATCAGCCGGTAATGGCCAAGATATTCGAACGTTTGCTTCCTTATTTTTATACGGATAAAGAACAGGAGATGGTAAACGAACTGTTCCCGTCGTGCGAAAACATTTCAGTAGACTACGCTATTATGGAAAAGGCGGATGAGATTTATGTCTTCCCGGCCTCTTTCGGCTGGAGTGATTTAGGCACGTGGGGTTCGCTTCATGAAAATTCCAAGCGTGATGCACACAACAATGTATGCATCGGTCCTGATATAAAGATGTATGAATCACGTAACTGCGTAGTGCATGCCACTCAGGAGAAGAAAGTCGTCATACAAGGGTTGGACGGATATATTGTAGCTGAAAAGAACAATACATTGCTGGTATGCCGTCTGACGGAAGAGCAGCGTATCAAGGAATTCTCTACAGAATAAGGAAGGTTATATATAGCAGAAAAGGGACAACCCGCATGTGTCGGTGGTTGTCCCTTTTTCTTTATTAATATGGGTTATGGATGGGTCGTTACTTGAGAGCCGCCAGTGCAGCTTCGTAATCGGGTTCTTCTACAATTTCCGGTACCAGCTGCGTGTAGATGACTTTTCCTTCCGGGTTTATGATAACTACGGCGCGAGCCAGCAGTCCACACAAAGGACCGTCTGTCATCAGTACGCCATAATCTTTTCCGAAAGTAGAAGTGTAACGGTAGTCTGACAGCGGGATGACGCGTTCGATACCTTCAGCCGTGCAGAAACGTCCTTGTGCAAACGGCAGGTCTTTGGAAATAGCCAGCACCAGTGTGTTTTCCATACCGGCAGCCAGCTGGTTGAACGTGCGGACAGAAGCGGCACATACGCCGGTATCCATACTTGGGAAAATGTTCAGCACCACGAATTTACCTTTGGCATCTGCCAGGGTAAATGAGCTGAGATCACCTCTTACCAATGAAAAATCGGGAGCCTGTGCTCCTTTTTGTATAAACTCTCCGGCCAGTGTGACGGGAGCTCCTTGAAATAAAGTTGTAGCCATAATGAATCTATTTTTGAATAATCGTCATAAATATAACAATAAAAACCATAAAATGTTTTGGAGAATGATAGCGCAGAGACTTTTTTTTATTTACTTTGCATCCGCTAACTATTTATAGATAAAATTGATGGAACGAAAACTGAAAGACTATGCGGTTCTTGTTTTAAAAGGAATGGGGATGGGAGCCGCCGACGTAGTGCCCGGAGTGTCGGGAGGAACCATTGCCTTTATCGTAGGCATTTATGACGAACTGATCAATTCAATTAAAAGTATCAACTTGGAAAGCCTGAAACTTTTCTTTACGGGAAAATGGGGGGCGTTTTGGAAGAAAATCAATGGAAACTTCTTGTTTTTCTTGCTGGCAGGCATTGGCATCAGTGTCTTTTCGTTGGCTAAGCTCATAACCTGGCTGTTGGTTGACCATCCGGTATTGGTGTGGTCGTTCTTTTTCGGGCTGGTACTGGCTTCCACTTGGTTCGTTTCAAAGGATATTAAGGAATGGAAGAGCTGGAAAACGTGGGTAGCTTTTGTCATTGGTGTAGTGATAGCGTTTTATATTACGGTGGCTACTCCTGCTGAGACGCCGTCGAATTTGCTTTTTATTTTTCTGTGCGGAGCCATTGCCATTTGTGCCATGATTCTCCCGGGTATTTCCGGTAGTTTTATTTTGGTTCTGTTGGGAAAATACTTTTTCATCATGGATGCCGTCAAGACGTTGGATGTGGTGGTGATAGCTGTATTTGGAGCGGGTGCCTGCATCGGAATCACTTCTTTCTCACGGATTTTGTCGTATGCGTTGGCACATTTCCGTAACATCACCCTTGCTGTACTGACTGGTTTTATGCTGGGTTCTTTGAATAAGGTATGGCCCTGGAAAGAAGTGGTGGAAACTTTCGTGGATAGCCACGGGGAAGTGAAACCATTGGTGGAACATAATATTCTTCCCAATGCCTATGTAGCTGAGGCCGTTGTGCTAATGGTTGTAGGATTCTTTCTTGTGTATTTTTTGGAAAAATTGTCTGCCAAGACGCCGGTGCGTTAAGGCTTTTATAAAGTGGTGAGAAGGTCGTTGAACTCTCTTTTCTAAGGGAGTACAGCGACCTTTTCTTGTAGGATAGAAAGATTGATAAAACGTCGAAGTGTTTTGTCTGAAACGTCGAAGCGTTTAAAGTAAAACGCCTTTGCGTTTTAGTCCAAACACAAAGGCGTTTTCGTCAACCGTCAAAAAGCGGTGTAATTCTTTCTTAGAATTTCTTAAAACAAGCGTTTTTCAGCTTTTGCAAAGGCGGATTTATTTATTGATTTTACTCCATGTATCTTTTAATGATACGGTACGGTTGAACACCAAGTGTTCCGGAGTAGAATCTTTATCTACGTTGAAGTAACCGATACGCTGGAACTGCAGGTAGTCGAGCGGTTTGGCATCGGCCAGGAATTTCTCGACGTAACATTCGTGCAGTACCTTCAATGAATCCGGATTGATCATTTCCTGCATTGCTTCCAGTGCGGAGCATCCTTTGGCTTCGCGGATGGCAGCCATTTCGTCGCGTGGATTTTCTACCTTCCACAAGCGGTCGTACAAACGTACTTCTGCTTTCAGGCAGTGGTTGCAGCTTACCCAGTGGAGGGTTCCTTTCACCTTGCGGTTGGCTTCCGGCATTCCGCTCTTTGTGTTCGGGTCGTATTCTGCATAGACTTCCACCACGTTTCCGTTTTCGTCTTTCTTGCAGCCCGTACATTTCACGATGTAGGCATTTTTCAGGCGGACTTCCTGTCCTGGAGTCATACGGAAGTATTTTTTCGGTGCATTTTCCATGAAGTCGTCGCGTTCCATCCAGAGTTCACGGCTGAATTCAATGGTATGTGTGCCGGCGCTCAGGTCTTCCGGATTGTTGATGGCTTCCATTTCTTCCACTTTTCCTTCCGGATAGTTGGTCAGAATCAGTTTCACTGGATTCAGCACGGCAGACACACGGGTGGAACGTACGTTCAGGTCTTCACGTACGGCACTTTCCAGCAGGGCGAAATCGTTCAACGCGTCGTAAGTGGTATAACCGATTTTGTCGATGAACTTGCGGATGGATTCCGGAGAATAACCACGGCGACGGAATGCACAGATGGTCGGCATTCGGGGGTCATCCCATCCGTCTACCAGTCCTTCTTTCACCAGCGTCAGCAGGTTACGCTTGCTCATCAGCGTATAGCTCAGGTTCAGTTTGTTGAACTCATACTGGTGTGGGCGGTTGTCGTTCAGGTCTTTGCCCTCTTTTACCCAGTCGACGAACAAGTCGTACAGCGGGCGGTGTACCACGAATTCCAGTGTACACAGTGAGTGGGTTACGCCTTCAAAATAGTCGCTCTGTCCGTGTGCGAAGTCGTACATCGGATAAGCCTTCCATTTGTCACCCGTACGGTGGTGTGGCGTTTTTACCACACGGTAGATAATCGGATCGCGGAAGTGCATGTTCGGGTTGGCCATGTCAATCTTGGCACGCAACACCATCTTGCCCTCTTCAATTTCTCCGGCATTCATTTTCTGGAACAGTTCCAGGCTTTCTTCAATCGGACGGTTGCGGTAAGGACTTTCCGTTCCAGGTTGGGTAGGAGTACCTTTCTGGGCGGCGATTTCTTCTGAAGTCTGCTCATCCACGTATGCTTTTCCTTCCTTAATCAGACGGATGGCGAAGTCCCAAAGTTGCTGGAAATAATCAGATGCATAATATTCGTGTCCCCACTGGAATCCAAGCCACTGGATGTCTTCCTTGATGGCTTCTACATATTCCACATCTTCCTTGGTGGGGTTGGTGTCATCAAAACGCAGGTTGCATACGCCGCCGTAGCGCTGGGCAATTCCGAAGTCCAGGCAGATGGCCTTTGCATGTCCGATGTGCAGGTATCCGTTGGGCTCAGGCGGGAAACGGGTCTGTATTCTTCCGCCGTTTTTACCTTCCTGTAAGTCTTTCTCTACAATTTGCTCAATGAAATTCAGACTCTTCTTTTCTGAATTTTCAGTCGTATTTATCTCTGTCATACGGAAACTTTTTATTTTTTCTTTTATGGTTGCAAAAATAGTAAAAATAATCGCCGTGTGAATAAATGCGGAAAATATTTCTGCAAATGGATGCGTTTTACTTAATTTTGCTTATCTTTGTAAGAGCACACGGATGTATGTTGTTAATAATGGCAAATGAAAGAAAATGAAAAAAAACGCAGAATGTGTTTTATGACATGTTTTTTTATTTGGTTACCTGAAAAAAACGCCGCATCTTTGTGCCGTTATCCTGAAAACAATCTTTTTACCTTAAGAAAAAAAACTAATACCTATTGAAAACTTAAAAAGGCCCTTTGTGAAAAGCGCCTTTTTTTTTGTCCTTACATTTCTGTTTCATTTTTGTTTCTTCATTTCTTTTTAGGTTCTCGAATGGGGGTATTGTACCGTTTTGTCATAAACTTTGGCTATCTTTACAAAGATTTAGGATACGCCATAGCCAAAGTCAAGAAAACTGTATTTTCTGTTTGGCTCTGCGCTTGGCTTTCACTATCTTTGAACGATATTTAAATTGATAGTGTATGTCACAACCATTGGCTGAAAGAATGCGTCCGAAGACGCTGGATGAATATATAGGTCAGAAACACTTGGTGGGAGAAGGGGCTGTGTTGCGTAGAATGATTGAATCGGGACGGATCTCCTCATTTATCCTGTGGGGACCTCCGGGAGTAGGGAAAACCACTTTGGCTCAGATTATAGCCAACCGGCTGGAGGTACCTTTTTATACATTGAGTGCAGTTACTTCGGGAGTGAAGGAAGTGCGCGAAGTCATTGAAAAGGCCAAGGCGAACTGGTTTTTCTCTCAGCAGAGTCCTATTCTGTTTATCGATGAGATTCACCGGTTCAGCAAATCACAGCAGGATTCACTGCTGGGAGCTGTAGAGACAGGTACGGTGACCCTGATAGGAGCTACTACCGAAAATCCCTCGTTCGAAGTCATCCGGCCGTTATTGTCTCGCTGTCAGCTTTATGTATTAAAACCACTGGAAAAGGAGGATTTGCTGGAACTGATACACCATGCTTTGGAAAAAGACGCGGTGCTGAAAGAGCGGAAGGTGGAGCTGAAGGAGACGGATGCCATGCTTCGTTATTCGGGAGGCGATGCCCGCAAGTTGTTGAACATTTTGGAGCTGGTCATCGAGTCGGAAGCTGAGGATCCCGTAGTTATTACGGATGAGAAAGTGGTGGCAAATCTGCAACAGAATCCGCTGGCGTATGATAAGGAGGGAGAAATGCATTATGACATTATCTCTGCTTTCATCAAGTCGATCCGGGGGAGCGATCCCGACGGAGCCTTGTACTGGCTGGCCCGGATGGTGGAAGGAGGGGAAGACCCGGCTTTCATAGCCCGGCGTCTGGTGATTTCGGCTGCGGAAGATATCGGTCTGGCCAATCCCAACGCGTTGCTGCTGGCCAATGCGGCTTTTGAGGCGGTGATGAAAATCGGCTGGCCTGAGGGACGGATTCCTTTGGCAGAGGCAACGGTGTATCTGGCAACCAGTCCGAAAAGTAATTCGGCATACGAGGGAATCAATTCGGCTTTGCAACTGGTGCGCGATACAGGCAATCTGCCGGTTCCGCTTCATTTGCGTAATGCTCCGACGAAGCTGATGAAACAGCTGGGTTACGGAAAAGACTATAAGTATGCGCATGCGTATAAGGGAAATTTCGTGAAGCAGGACTTTCTGCCGGAAGAAATCCGTACACAGCGTTTATGGCATGCGCAGGAGAATCCTTCAGAGCAGAAAATGAAGGATCGGATGGTCGGACTGTGGGGAGAACGTTTTAAAGAATAACATATAATAATCTAAGGAGGATAAAAGATGAAGATTGTCGTATTAGATGGATATACATTGAACCCGGGCGATTTGTCTTGGGATGCTTTGAAAGAGTGGGGAGAACTCACCGTGTACGAACGGACGGCTCCCAAAGAGGTGTTGAAGCGTGCTGCCGGTGCGGAAGTGCTGTTTACCAATAAAGTGGTATTGGATGCGGATACGATTGAAAAGTTGCCGGATTTGAAATACATCGGCGTGCTGGCTACTGGATATAATATTGTTGACATAGAAGCGGCATCCCGCCGGGGAGTGGTCGTGACGAACATTCCGGCGTATAGTACGAAGTCGGTGGCTCAGATGGCATTTGCCCATATCTTGAACATTGTACAGCGGACAGGACATTATGCCGAGGAAGTGAGGAATGGAAGGTGGAGTGGTCAGGCGGACTTTTGTTTCTGGGATACACCGCTGCATGAACTCGACGGAAAGAAGATGGGAATCATCGGTTTCGGCAATACTGGTCGGGCCACAGCTCGCATTGCCGTCAGTTTCGGACTGGATGTGTATGCCTATACCAGCAAATCGGCCATGGAACTTCCTCCCGAAGTGCATAAATGTCCTTCATTGGACGAACTGTTCCGGAAATGTGACATTGTAAGCCTGCATTGTCCGTTGGCAGAAGATACCCGTGAACTGGTAGATGCCCGTAAGCTGAGTTTGATGAAGCCGACTGCCATTCTGATTAATACAGGCCGTGGCGGACTGGTCAACGAGCAGGATTTGGCAGATGCCTTGAACGGGGGGAAGATTGCAGCTGCCGGTTTGGATGTGCTTTCTTCTGAACCACCTCGTGCCGATAATCCGTTGCTGAAGGCACGTAATTGTTACATAACTCCTCATCAGGCTTGGGCCACCAGCGAGGCGCGTGTCCGGTTGATGAATCTCGCTGTAAACAACCTGAAGGCTTTCGTGGAAGGTTGTCCGGTAAATGTGGTATCAAGATAAACAGGGAGTGACGTATGACAAAGGAAGAACGTATAGAAAAGGCGGTCGGCCTGTTTAAGGAAGGATATAATTGTTCACAATCGGTGGTAGGAGCATACGCCGATTTGTATGGGTTTACGTTTGAACAGGCGATGCATATTTCAGCTTCGTTTGGTGGAGGCATTGGAAGGATGCGTGAAACTTGTGGAGCGGCTTGTGGTATGTTTCTGTTGGCCGGGTTGGAACGGTGTGCCAAGGATGGAGCCGACCGTGAAGGGAAGGCAGCCAATTACAAGCTGGTACAGGAACTGGCCGGAAAGTTCAAGGAGGAGTGCGGGTCGCTTCGTTGCGCCGATTTGTTGGGACTGTCTAAAAAAGAACCTATTGTTTCTACGCCGGAAGCCCGTACTCCTCAGTATTATGCCAAGCGACCATGTGCTCGAATGGTGGAAACTGCAGCGAAAATTTGGGGAGATTTCTTGGAAAATGAAGGAAAATTGTAATAAGATACGCTTTTCTCAATTTTAAAATGAAAGTTTCCAGTTTTTCTGTATGCATTTATCTTGTTTTTTGTTAATTTTGCCACAGTTTGATGCGCGTCAATTTTAGATGTATAATTATAAAAGCAAAAAGACTATGTTAAAAGAAAAAGCAGGTGTCATTGCCGGACAAATCTGGGAGGCACTGAATGAAACAGAAGGCAAAACTCAGAAGCAGCTTAAAAAAGAAGCCAAATTGAAAGCAGACAAGGACTTGTTCTTGGGATTGGGTTGGTTGCTGAGAGAGGATAAAATTGAAACAAGTGAAGTGGATGGGGAATTGTTTGTAAAATTGAAATAATTCTTTAAGAAAATAGAAAAGTGCGCTGGCTGGGATGGAAGTCCGGGTGAGCGCACTTTTTTTGTTTTAGTGGGAAGCTTGTTTATAGCATCCTTCGGCGGTTTCCTCACAAGGTGTATCCGATGTTTCGAACTCGATGGTAGAATGCGAAATACCATGTGCGGAAAGCAGCTGTTTCAGTTGATGTTTGGTGTTCTCCATGTCCGAAAGTTTGGGGATTACGATATGGAGAGTAGCTGCATTTTCAGTGGTGCTGACAGCCCATATATGCAAGTGATGCCAGCTTTCCACTCCGGGAACCCGGTTGATTTCTGTTTCCAGTTTTTCCAATTGAATCTGTTCGGGGACAGCATCCAAACACAAATACAGACTTTCTCTGAGCAGTTTCCAGGTAGACAACAGAATAATGATGGCGATAGCCATTCCGATAAAGGCATCAATGACGTAGCATTGTGTAAAACTGATGAGAATTCCGGAAAGGACTACTCCCACCGAAACCAGGGTATCCATTGCCATGTGCAGAAACGCTCCCTTTATGTTCAGGTCGTTTTTCTGGCCTTTCATCAGGAGGAGAGCTGTGGCCCCGTTGACCAGGATGCCTATGCCGGCTGTCCAGGAAATCGCCTCACCAGAGATGGGGGCCGTACTTCTAAGTTTGTAGATACTTTCAATCAGAATGCCTCCTACGGAGATGAGCAGGATAACAGCATTGACCAGTGAAACCAGGACAGTACTTTTTTTATATCCATAAGTGAAGTGTCGGTTCCCTTTTCGGGCAGCCATTCGGATGGCAAAGAGTGAAAGCAGGAGACTGAATACGTCGCTCAGGTTATGTCCGGCGTCAGAGAGCAGTCCCAGTGAATGATAGATAAATCCGATACCCGCTTCTACAATGACAAACAGCAGGTTCAGCAGGATACAGACAATGAAGGTGGTGCTCACGGATTGTATGACGTGATGATGTGCGTGGGCATGTGAATGAATGTGTGACATAAGTATTTGTTTTTGTTTCTGCCGCGAAGTTAAGTGCTTTTGTGGCATCTTGTACCAGGGAGGTGACAATAACAACCTGGTTGCAGCAGAAGTCGGATGTGGAAAGAAGATGAGGCGATTTTGACGGAAACTATTATCTTTGCAGCAAATCAAAGAGATAAAGTCATGAAAAAAATGGTATGTCCGCAATGTAAGATTGCCGCAATGTATGTAAAGAATGCAGCTGGGGAACGTCGGCTGGTGTATGTGACTTCAGAAGGAGAAGTCGTTCCTAAGAAGGAAGATGAATCGCTTGTGGGCTTCAACCTGGAAGAAGTCTTTTGTCTGGGTTGCTCGTGGCATGGTTCACCTAAACGTTTGGTAAAGTATTGAACTTTCAGCCCTTTGGCCTGGATATATGATGAAATCTGAAGAATAGTCTATTTATCGTGAGTTATAGTCTAGTTTATTTGGAAAAGAAAAAAGGTGAAATAAAAAAATATACTTATCTTTGTCTATATTTTATGCTTTTTAAAGAACAAAGATAAGTATGGAAAAAGTAATTATTAACTCGTACGAAGAGTTTGAAAAGTTGGTAGGTCAGCAGATTGGAGTATCCGACTGGCTGGAAATTCCACAGGAGCGTATTAATCAATTTGCTGATGCCACATTGGACCATCAGTGGATTCACGTAGATATAGAACGTGCCAAGATGGAAAGTCCTTATAAGAGTACCATTGTGCATGGTTACCTGACGTTGTCTCTGCTTCCTTATTTGTGGAATCAGATTATTGAAGTTAATAATCTGAAGATGATGGTCAATTACGGGATGGATAAAATGAAATTCGGTCAGGCAGTTTTGTCGGGACAAAGCGTAAGACTGGTAGCAAGTCTGCATTCACTGGTCAATCTGCGCGGAGTAGCAAAAGCCGAAATAAAATTTTCTATTGAAATCAAGGATCAGAAGAAGAAAGCACTGGAAGGTATAGCTACTTTCCTGTATTATTTCAATTGATGTTTTTATTTTTATTGTAGAGAGGAAAAATGTCGGAAGTGAGCCGGGCGTATCTATGAGCTGAGGACTTACTTCCGGCTTTTTTTTTTAGAATTTCAGTGAAGCATAGAAACCGCAATAGCCATCGCCTGCTACCGGACTGAGGGATAGGTCATGTTTCTTTGCAAATGGGCGGGTAAAGATATAAGAACTTCCTGCTCCGATGGCAGCGCCAGCTGCTACATCCCACCAGTCGTGTTTTTTTCCATATACCCGGCTCCAGCCTACGTAAGTGGATACCACATAAGCGGGCAGTCCCCATTTCCATCCATAACGTCGTTGGATGAAAGAAGCAGCTGCGAAAGATACGGAAGTATGCATGGAGGGAAATGAATGATTGTCGCTGTAGTCAGGCCGTTCTTTTTTGACGGCATATTTCAGGGCGTAGGTTACCCCCAGTGTCGTAACTCCGGCCAGTGCTCCTTGTTTCAGTCCTTCCCAGTCTTTTTGAATGAGAATGGCTGTCAGTCCGGCTACGGGTAGCAGGACTGCTCCAATGTCGCCGGAAGTACGAACAGCCTTCCGTTGACTGCTGATTTCAAGTTGCTGGGCTTGAAGAGGCAGGGTGAGGCAGAGAACTGCCAGAAAAAATAGAATCTGTTTCATTACAGGGCAAGAAATTTGGGTAGAAAGATAATGCATCCAATGGTTGCGGCACCGATAGCCAGTATCAGTACGGCTCCGGCCGCCAGGTCTTTGGTTCGCTTGATTGCTTCGTTGTAGCCGGGAGAAACCAAATCAGCCAAGGCCTCAATCGAGGAATTGACAGCTTCTGCAGCCAATACCATGGCGATGGCGAATACGATGGCAATCCATTCGATAGGAGATAGTCCGGTTACACATCCGGCTATTATGGCGCATCCGGCTGCAAAGCAGTGAATCCAGGCATTGTGTTCGCGAGTAACGAGCAAACGGATGCCGTTGCCTGCAAACTTGAAGCTTCGGAGCCGTTTCCGTAAGGTGAATCCTTCGTTCTTCATCTTCAAAAACTTAAATTTCTACCGTAACTTCTACCGGGCAATGGTCGGAACCGAATATTTCAGTGTGAATTTTAGCTCCCTTCAATTTGTCAGAAAGGCTGGCTGAAGCCAGGAAATAATCAATACGCCACCCTGCATTCTTTTCGCGTGCCTTGAAACGATAAGACCACCAAGAATAGATGTTGGTCTGGTCAGGGTAGAAATGGCGGAAGGTGTCAATGAATCCTGCATCGAGCAGCTGTTGAAACTTTTCACGTTCCTGGTCGGTGAATCCGGCATTCATTCGGTTCGTTTTTGGATTCTTCAGGTCAATTTCCTTGTGAGCCACATTCAAGTCTCCGCATACCAGAACCGGTTTGATTTGGTCGAGTTTCTTTAAATAGTTCCGGAAGTCATCATCCCATGTCATACGGTAGTCCAGTCGTTTCAGACCATCTTGTGAATTGGGGGTATAAACCGTTACCAGGAAAAATTTTTCCATTTCCAAAGTAATGACACGTCCTTCACGGTCATGTTCTTCGAGTCCCAGCCCATAGGTTACTTGTAAAGGTTGATGCCGGGTAAAGATGGCCGTACCGGAATAGCCTTTTTTTTCGGCATAGTTCCAATAGGAAGTATAGCCTTCAAAAGAAAGGTCAAGTTGTCCTTCCTGCATTTTTGTTTCCTGCAGGCAGAAAAAGTCGGCATCAAGCTGGTTAAACACTTCTCGGAAACCTTTGTCGCAGCAGGCACGCAGCCCGTTTACGTTCCAGGATATCAGTTTAATCATACGAGTTATTTTTTCAAGTCAAATAAATAGGTGAGACGTCCGCCGATATATGAATGTGCGGAACGTGAGAAATAATCTTTTTTAGTGTTATTATAAAAATCGCTCAGTCCGAAATAGTAGCGGGCTTCCAGCAGGAAGTGTCCGATACCGGTGCGTATTTCCACGCCTCCGCCTCCTACGATTCCGTAGTCGAATTTCCGGTCGGCAAATTTCCCATACTGTTCAATGGTACCTTGCGGACGGTTGGATGTATTCCAGGTGGATGGGTCACTATAAAATTCTTTTTCTCCCATCAGAAATCCGATTTGCGGGCCGAGGTTCAAGATGAATCGGGCTCCGTTACCTTGGTCTTTTCCGAAGGCAAGATGTGCCAGTAGAGGAATTTCTATGTAGTTCATGGCCCGGTGGTAGGTGTTGTTACTGCCATCCTCAATCACTTCTTTCCATCCTCGTTGGGAGAAGTTGATTTCGCCTTGGATACCACAAATCATCTTGAAGTATTTTTCGGAGATATAGCGGACGGTGAGTCCGAATTCCGGAGCAATGAAGTTGGTCTGTTTGATGCTGGGAGTAAAGCTGACAGAGTTCAGGTTGACTCCTCCGTTGATTCCTACTGACAGATTATGCCGTTCGTCTTGCAGCTGGGCATGAATGAATTGTGGAATCAGGCAGAGCAGACTACACACGAATAGGATTTGCCGAAATCTTTTCATCTTATTCAAAATCAAGTTTAATCAGTTCGTAGTCTTTGGTCAGGTGGACAAAGAATACTTTCTGGTTGATAAAGCCTCCCCAGTTGTTTACTCGTTCAAATTTGAATCCGGTCTGTATGGGGGTGACGTTCACTTTATTCAGGTTGTCTTCCAGTTTGTTGCCTTGCTGTGAGAGACCTTTCAGGAAAAAATATCCTGTATCAAATCCCAGCATGCCATATTTGGGGAAGGTATTGGCCATGTCTTTGCTATACCAACGGCGGTAGTTTTGGGCAAAGCGTACTGCTTCTGGAAACAGATTGTTGGTATAGAAGGATGAATAGAAATACGTATCCAGCTCATAGAAGCTGGCAAGATGTTCTTGCGTATAAGTCTGCCATTCCGGATAACCGAATAAGTGCATGTTGAAGTTCGGGTGCGACCGCAATACATTGCTCAATTGAGGAAGTATTCTGGTCAGGGCACTGCTTCGCCCGGAAGTCGGGATGAAAATATTTTCCCGTAGCGTATCCATGGCGGCAATGATTTTTTCAGGGGCAAGGTTTGTGCCCAGCTGTATCTGTTTGAATCCGATACGATTGTCTTTCAGCTCATTTTTCATTCCATTGATAAATTCTGTCTTCTCTTTATCTCCGTTGGCCACATCGATGAATACAATGTTTGTCCGACTGAATTTTCGGAGGAAATGTTCATACACTTCGGAATAGAAGTAAGATTGTGGAGTGTTTATTTGATAAATCATCGGATTGTTGAACACTTGGTCCACTTTCGGAGCAAAAGGAATGACCAGGCGGATTTTATTGCGTTTGGCAAAGTCGGATAACTGTCCAATCTGGGCTGTATGGACAGGTCCGAAAATTATGTCCATGTTTTTCATTTCCGGCTGGTTTAAAATACCGGAAATGACGCTGGAACTTCCTTTGGTATCGTATGTGTATAAATTAATGGATACACCTTGACGTTTCAAACTGTCCATAGCCATCAGGAATCCTTCGTAATATTCCACCATACGTGTCTGTTCGTCCGATTTGGCATTGTTGACAGATGTAAACGGGAGCATGACCGCAGCTTGGATAGTATGAAAGGATTTGGGAGCCAGTCTGGTCTGATTAAAAAGTTCTTCATTCGATGGACTGGTGGATGGGGCGACGGGCTGTTGTTTGCTTGCCTGAGTATTTTTAGGATAAGGGATGAAGAGGTACATTCCTTTCTTTAATTTTCCAGTCTTTAACTCCGGATTCAGCTCCAAAAGGTCTTCTTGTGAAATGTTATATTCCTGGCAAATACTGAAGATGGTTTCTTTTCGTTCTACCTTGTGCATTTCCTTCCAGTCTTTTTGGGATATGGCGGAACTGGTAGGGCGAGTCTCGGCTGGTTGGGAAACAGGTGCTGTAGCATTCTCTGTCGGGATGGAAATAACTTGGCCAATACGGAAGTTGCTGGCGCTTAGTCCTGGGTTGGCATCACAGATGGCTTGTGCACTGACATTGTATTTTACGGTCAACTGATACAAGGTTTCTCCAGCCTGTATGGTGTGAAACGTATTTTTTTCGTTGGAAGAAACATTGTTCGTCTGTGGTATTTTCAGTGCTTCTCCGGCGCGAATTTGTTTGTCGCTTCCCGGATTCAGGCGGACGATATCATCCACTGTCACATGATACATGCTTGCAATGGAGTAGAGGCTTTGGCCTTTACTTACTGTATGTAGAAAATAATTGTTTCCGTTTTGTGCGTGGAGAGCCGTTTGGGCACTTCCAATCGTTAAAGCCAGTGAAAGACAAACTATCTGAAAGAATCTCATGGTCATTTATGGATTGATTGAGTGGCAAAAGTACAAAAAAAATTGCATTGTAGGATGAAAATGGAAAAGTAAATATCTCTATCTTTGCAAAGATATCATTGAAGGATAATATGACTGAAGGAACTGAAACGATTTGTGTGCAGGGGGCCCGGGTACACAACTTGAAAAATATAGATGTAGAAATTCCCCGTGATAGTTTGACGGTGATTACCGGATTAAGTGGAAGTGGAAAATCTTCCTTGGCCTTCGACACCTTGTTTGTGGAAGGACAGCGGCGTTATATCGAGACCTTTTCGGCGTATGCCCGTAATTTCCTGGGAGGAATGGAACGTCCGGATGTGGATAAGATTACGGGACTGAGTCCGGTGATTTCCATCGAGCAGAAGACGACCAATAAGAATCCACGTTCTACGGTAGGAACCACTACAGAAATATATGATTATCTGCGTTTGTTGTTCGCGCGGGCAGGCACGGCTTATTCGTATCTGTCGGGAGAGAAGATGGTGAAGTACACCGAAGAGCAGATTTTGGATTTGATTCATCGGGATTATAAGGGAAAACGAATTTTTATTCTGGCTCCTTTAGTTCGGACACGTAAAGGACATTATAAAGAGTTGTTCGAGCAGGTGCGTAAGAAGGGTTACCTTTATGTCCGGGTAGACGGGGAAATCAAGGAGATTGTCCATGGCATGAAATTGGACCGTTACAAGAACCATGACATTGAGGTAGTGATTGACAAAACGGTGGTGACGGACAAGGAAGACAGCCGGTTGAAGCAAAGTGTGTCTACAGCCATGCAGCAGGGCGACGGCCTTCTCATGATATTGGATGCACAGACCGAGAGTGTACGTCACTATAGTAAGCGACTGATGTGTCCGGTGACAGGATTGTCCTATAAGGAACCTGCACCGCATAATTTTTCGTTCAATTCGCCACAGGGAGCATGTCCGCGTTGCAAGGGATTGGGGTACGTCAATTTGATTGACGAGGACAAGGTGATTCCCGACCGTTCGTTGTCTGTCTATGAAGGAGCGGTCGCCCCGTTGGGAAAATACAAGAATGTGATGATTTTCTGGCAGCTGGAAGCCTTGTTGGAACGTTATGAGGCCACGCTGAAAACGCCGGTAAGTGAATTGCCGGAAGATGCCATCAATGAAATCTTGTACGGATGCGATGAGCGTCTGAAAATCAAGAGTACATTGATTCATACCACTTCCGATTATTTTGTAGTGTATGAAGGGATTGTCAAGTATATCCAGATGATGCAGGAAAAGGAGGCTTCGGCTACCGCACAGAAATGGGCGGAACAGTTTGCTAAGACGGATGTGTGCCCGGAATGTAAGGGGGCACGTCTGAACAAGGAGGCTTTGCATTTCCGTATTCATGACAAGAATATTTACGAACTGGCCACCATGGATATCAGTGAACTGTATGACTGGGTGTGTCATGTGGAGGATTTTCTGGAAGAAAAGCAACGTCTGATTGCGACGGAAATCTTGAAGGAAATACGTACCCGCTTGAAGTTCTTGCTGGATGTGGGACTGGATTATCTTTCTCTGAACCGTTCTTCGGTCACTTTGTCGGGCGGAGAGAGTCAGCGTATCCGTCTGGCCACTCAGATTGGTTCCCAGTTGGTCAATGTGCTGTATATCTTGGATGAGCCCAGCATCGGGTTGCATCAGCGTGACAATATCCGGTTAATCAATTCCTTGAAAGAACTGCGGGATTTGGGAAATACTGTGATAGTGGTGGAGCATGACAAGGATATGATGCTGGCCGCAGACTACATTGTAGACATGGGGCCGAAAGCCGGTCGGTTGGGAGGAGAGGTAGTCTTTTCCGGTACTCCGGCAGAAATGCTGAAAACCGATACGCTGACCTCACAATATTTGAACGGGAAGATGAGCATTGAAGTGCCGGCGGAGCGGAGAAAGGGCAATGGGTATTCTTTGATTCTACGAGGAGCCCGTGGCAACAACCTGAAAGGCGATGATGTGGAGTTCCCGTTGGGCAAGCTGATTTGCGTGACGGGCGTTTCCGGTAGTGGAAAGTCTACGTTGGTAAACGATACGTTGCAGCCGATTCTCTCCCAGCATTTCTACCGTTCGTTGCAAGACCCCTTGCCGTATGACAGTGTGGAAGGATTGGAATACATTGACAAAGTGGTGAATGTGGACCAGTCTCCGCTGGGAAGAACGCCCCGTTCCAATCCGGCAACATATACGGGTGTGTTTTCTGATATCCGTAACCTGTTTGTCGGCCTTCCGGAGGCGAAGATTCGCGGCTATAAGGCCGGACGTTTCTCGTTTAATGTGTCTGGCGGACGATGTGAAGCTTGTGGCGGAAACGGTTACAAGACTATCGAGATGAATTTCCTGCCGGATGTGCTGGTGCCGTGTGAGGTGTGTCACGGCAAGCGCTACAACCGTGAGACGCTGGAAGTGCGCTACAAGGGAAAGTCCATTGCTGATGTGTTGGATATGACCATCAACCGTGCGGTGGAATTCTTTGAGAATGTACCGCAGATTCTGAATAAAATCAAGGTGTTGCAGGAAGTGGGGCTTGGCTATATCAAACTGGGGCAACCTTCCACGACCTTGTCGGGAGGGGAGAGCCAGCGCGTGAAACTGGCTACGGAATTGTCGAAGAGAGATACGGGTAAGACCGTGTACATTCTGGACGAGCCGACCACCGGATTACACTTTGAGGATATTCGGGTGTTGATGAATGTGCTGAACCGTTTGGTGGACAAAGGAAATACGGTTATCGTGATAGAGCATAATCTGGATGTCATTAAAATGGCAGACTATATTATTGATATGGGCCCCGAAGGCGGAAAGGGAGGAGGCCAGTTGCTGGTTTGCGGTACTCCGGAAGAGGTGGCCGAATCGGGTAAAGGATATACATCAGGTTTCTTAAAGGAAGAATTGAAAGGAGCGATAAAAAATGGCAAAAGATAAGATTGCAAAGACCAATGCAGCCCGTCTGTTGGATCGGGACAAAGTGAAATACGAACTGGTTCCATACGAGGTGGACGAGAACGACTTGAGTTGTGTGCATGTGGCTGCCACATTGGGAGAGAATATCGAACAGGTGTTCAAAACACTGGTTTTGCAGGGAGATAAATCGGGATATTTTGTTTGTGTAGTTCCGGGGGAACATGAAATCGACCTGAAAATGGCGGCCAAGATTTCCGGAAACAAGAAATGCGACTTGATACCCATGAAAGAACTGCTTCCGCTTACGGGTTACATCCGTGGGGGATGCTCTCCCATCGGAATGAAGAAACATTTCCCCACTTACATCCATCACACTTGTAATGATTTTCCTTATATCTACGTCAGTGCAGGAGTGAGAGGTTTGCAGGTGAAGCTGGCTCCGGCCGATTTGATTAAAGTGAGCCAGGCAGAAGTGTGTACATTGTTTTAAGATAGTAGAATAATAGAATCAATCGTTTATGGGATACGGAAAATGGATTGGGGGAATCATGGGATTCATGACCATGGGACCTTTGGGAGCCTTGGCAGGATTTGCCATCGGTTCTTTGTTTGATAAAAGTGTGGCTGCACAGAATGAAATAGATGAAGCAGGCGGTACGGCACAAGAAGATATCTATGCCGGGCAGCGTAATAGTTTCTTGTTTTCCATGCTGGTCATGGCTTCGTATATTATTCGTGCAGACGGTCGCATCATGCACAGTGAGATGGAATTTGTACGTCAGTTCCTGCGGGTTAATTTTGGCGCCAATGCAGTGGACGAGGGCGAACGTATTTTGTTGAATCTGTTTGAACAACGCAAGCAGATGGAGCGGAATGACCCTTCTGCGTTTCGTCGTACCATCCGGGAATGTGGGGCGCAGATTGCGGCCAATTTAACCTATGAACAGCGTCTGCAGTTGCTCGATTTTCTGGTAAAGATTGCCCAGAGTGACGGCAATGTGTGTCAGGCAGAGGTGGATGCCTTGAAGGAAGTGGCTCAGTCCATGCAGTTGTCTTTACAGGAAGTGGATTCCATGCTGAACCTGAAGGGCGATTCACTGGAGGATGCCTACAAGGTGCTGGAAATCGAACCTACCGCTTCGGACGAAGAAGTACGCAAGGTTTATCGCAGTCTCGTGCTGAAACACCATCCCGACCGCGTAGCCACATTGGGAGAAGACATCCGAAAGGCTGCCGAAGAAAAGCTCCAGCTCATCAACGATGCCAAAGAGCGGATTTTCAAGGCGCGTGGTATGAAATAACCTATTTTTTATCTTCCGACGGGCCGAACCATTTGTCAATGAGCAATGCCAAGGCTCCGTCGCCAGTCACGTTGCAGGCTGTGCCGAAACTGTCCATGGCGATGTATAAGGCAATCATCAGGGCCTGTGCATTCTCGTCAAATCCCAGCATGGACGACAAGATGCCGAGCGAGGCCATAATGGCTCCTCCAGGTACACCCGGGGCGGCTACCATGGTGATTCCCAATATAAAGATAAATCCGGCAAACATTTGGAAATCGTAGGGAATATCTTGCATCATCATCAGGGCCAGGGCGCAGGCCACAATCTTCATGGTACTTCCCGACAGGTGGATGGTGGCACACAAGGGGATGACAAATCCGGCAATCCCTTCGTGTACACCGTTTTGTATGGTCTGTTTCAGGGTGACAGGAATGGTGGCGGCAGACGACTGAGTTCCTAAGGCAGTGAAATAGGCCGGCATCATTCTTGCCAGCAGACGGAACGGATTCTTGCGTACAAACAGTCCCGCGATGCAGTATTGGAATATCAGCAGGAAAATGTGCAGCAGGAAGATGATACCGATAATCTTGATAAACACTGCCAGTACGTGGAACACTTGTCCGGAGTGAGTCATGTTGAAGAAAATGCCGAAGATATAAATCGGCAACAGGGGAAGTATCACGGCTTGTATGGTCTTGACGATAATTTCCTTGAAATCGTTGCAGACATTTTTCAGGTAGGTGGTATCCAGGTGAGCCAGTCCGAGTCCGAGAGTGAAGGCCATGACGAGTGCGGTCATAACGTTGAGCGGTTCGGGTATGGCTACGGTGAAGAACGGGGTGGTTCCTTGTGCCTCACTGATTTCCGACAAAGGTATGTTTCGGGTGATGAGGCTGGGGAAGAAGGTCTCTCCCACGCCGAATGAAAGAAATCCGGAAAACAGGGTGGCTCCGTAAGCCAGCAACACGGTGGCTACCAGCATTTTCCCGGCTCCTTTTCCGATGTCGGCGATGGCCGGGGTGACCAGTCCTACAATAATCAGAGGAATGATGAAGTTCAGAAACTGGCTGAAAAGCGCGTTGAATGTCACAAAAATGCGTACCGGAAGTGCCGGCGAAACTGTACCTGCACCAATACCCAGAGCGATAGCTAGGATGATGCGGGCAAGGAGTCCTAGTTTAATTTTTTTCATGGGGTTTAGTTTTTGTCACAAAGATAGTATAATAATCCTGAATAAGCGATACACCCTACCTGAGGAAATGATTACTTTTGTGCCCGAGAAAAATAACGGACAAAATTAGTTAAATTATGGAACCGACTCAAAAGAAGATTAACAAGGTAGAGCTTCGAAATTTGCAGATTGAAGACTATGCACAGCTTGCCCAGTCGTTTACTCGTGTTTATGCAGACAAGGATGTGTTCTGGACACATGCACAAATAGAAAAACTGATTCGTATTTTCCCCGAAGGACAGATTGTAACCGTCGTGGATGACAAGATTGTGGGATGCGCACTTTCTATCATCGTGGATTATGATTTGGTCAAGGGAGACCACACGTATGCGAAGGTGACAGGAGATGAGACTTTCAGTACACACAACCCGAAAGGAAATATCCTTTATGGTATTGAAGTGTTTATCCATCCGGAATACCGGGGATTGCGCCTGGCCCGCCGAATGTATGAATACCGCAAGGAGTTGTGTGAAAAATTGAACCTGAAAGCCATCATGTTCGGTGGACGTATTCCGAACTATTACAAATATGCCGACCAGATGCGTCCGAAGGAATACATCGAGAAGGTCCGTTCGCGCGAAATCTACGATCCGGTGCTGACCTTCCAGCTTTCGAATGATTTCCACGTACGTCGTGTGATGCGTAATTACCTGCCGAACGACGAGGAATCCAAGCACTGCGCTACGTTGTTGCAGTGGGATAATATTTACTATCAGCCGCCTACAGATTCGTACATTGACAAGAAGACCACAGTCAGAGTAGGGTTGGTACAGTGGCAGATGCGTTCCTATCAGACATTGGATGACGTGTTTGAGCAAGTGGAGTTCTTCATCGATGCGGTGGCCGGATATAAGAGTGACTTTGTACTTTTCCCGGAATATTTCAACGCTCCGTTGATGGCCAAATTCAACAATATGGGAGAGGCCCAGTCTATCCGTGCTTTGGCTCAATATACGGAAGATATCAGAGAACGTTTCATCAACCTGGCTATTAAGCATAACATCAATATTATCACCGGAAGTACGCCTTACGTGAAAGAGGACGGCGGACTCTATAATGTGGGTTTCCTTTGCCGTCGTGATGGAACTTACGAAATGTATGAGAAGATTCATGTAACTCCCGATGAAGTGAAGAGTTGGGGATTGAGCGGCGGTAAGAAAGTACAGACCTTTGACACCGACTGTGCCAAAATCGGTGTGCTGATTTGCTACGATGTGGAATTCCCGGAACTTTCCAGACTGATGGCCGATCAGGGCATGCAGATTCTGTTTGTGCCGTTCCTAACCGATACGCAGAACGGTTATTCACGTGTACGGGTCTGTGCACAGGCACGTGCCATTGAAAATGAATGTTTCGTGGTGATTGCCGGAAGTGTGGGCAACCTGCCTCGTGTGCACAACATGGATATCCAGTATGCCCAGTCGGGAGTCTTTACGCCGTGCGACTTTGCTTTCCCGACCGACGGAAAACGTGCGGAAGCTACTCCGAATACGGAAATGATTCTGGTTTCCGATGTGGATTTAGACTTATTGAATGAACTTCACACCTATGGTAGTGTGCGTAACCTGCGTGACCGCCGGAATGATTTGTATGAATTGCGTATGAAAAAGAACGCACAGGAAAATAATTGATAAAAAAATCCCCGGACGGCAATCTCGTTATCCGGGGATTTTTTGTGTCTTATTTTTTGTAAAGGTCTTCGTGGTAGTCGAACAGCCAGTCGGCTTCTGCCAGTAGCGGATGGTGTTTGTCTTTCTCCGAAAGGATGACTTTTTCGGCAGGAACCTTCCAGTCAATCTTCAAAGCCGGGTCGTTCCAAGCGATGGCTCCTTCACTTTGGGGGGCATAGAAATTGTCGCACTTATACTGGAAGATGACTTCGTCGCTCAGTACGCTGAATCCGTGGGCAAAGCCTCGTGGAATGAAGAACTGGCGGTGATTGTCTTCGGTCAGTTCCACAGCTACATGTTGTCCGAAAGTGGGAGAACCCTTTCGGATGTCCACCGCCACGTCGAGTACAGCACCTTTGATGACTCTTACCAGTTTGCTTTGAGCAAACGGTGGTTTCTGAAAATGCAGTCCGCGTAACACTCCGTAACTGGATTTACTCTCGTTGTCTTGTACGAAATGGATGGTGCGTACTTGCTTGTCGAAATCTCTTTGTGAAAAAGATTCAAAAAAATATCCTCTCTCATCTTTGAACAGGCGGGGTTCAATAATGACCACCCCTTCAATCTCTGTATTTATTACTTCCATTTTTGAATGATTCATTTATCGATTGTTTCTTTGCAACTCGTCGATGACTTTCAGTAAATATTGGCCGTATTGGTTTTTCAGCATGGGCTGGGCCAGTTCTCTCATCTTTTCGGGGGTAATCCAGCCTTGTCGCAGGGCGATTCCTTCCAGGCAAGCCACTTTCAGTCCTTGTCGTTTTTCAATTACCTCGATGTAGGTGGATGCCTCTGCCAGCGAGTCGTGTGTGCCGGTGTCCAGCCAGGCGAATCCTCTTCCCAAAGTCTGGACTTTCAGCTCTCCGTCGGCCAGGAAACGCTGGTTCACCGAAGTGATTTCCAGTTCACCGCGGGCGGAAGGCTTGATTTGTTTGGCTACTTCCACCACCTTGTTCGGATAGAAATAAAGGCCTGTCACGGCATAGTTGGACTTGGGGTGCTGAGGCTTTTCTTCAATGGACAGGCAATTTCCTTCCTTGTCGAATTCAGCCACTCCATAACGTTCCGGGTCGCTCACCCAGTAACCAAAAACAGTGGCTTTTCCTTCTTCTTCAGCCATACGGACTGCTTCTTTCAGCATCACCGTGAAGCTGTTTCCATGGAAAATATTGTCACCCAAGACCAGACAGACCGCATTCTTTCCGATAAATTCTTCTCCAATCAGGAATGCCTGTGCCAGTCCGTCGGGGGAAGGTTGTTCTGCATATTCAAAATGTACACCGAAATCACTTCCGTCTCCTAGCAGTCGGCGGAATCCGGGAAGGTCGTATGGGGTAGAAATAATCAGAATATCACGTATCCCTGCCAGCATCAGCACAGATATCGGGTAATAAATCATGGGTTTGTCGAAAATTGGAAGGAGCTGTTTGGAGACTCCTTTGGTTATTGGGTAGAGGCGAGTGCCCGACCCTCCTGCAAGAACAATACCTTTCATGGTTGTATGTTTTTAATTAGTTTGATGCAAAGAAAAAAGTTTTTTGTGAGAACTCAAAGTTTCTGACCATTATCATTAAGGTGGAAAAGAAATCCTGGATACTTTTTGTAAAGAAAAATACAAATTCCTTTCCGAAGGTATTGCAGGTTTCAAAAATAGTTGTACCTTTGCAACGCATTTGAGAAAAACAAGTGCGGCGAACATTTTGGTTCCTTGGATGAGTGGCTTAGTCAGCGGTCTGCAAAACCGTGTACGGCGGTTCGAATCCGCCAGGAACCTCGCAAATTGGAAAGAGAGCACATTCGGTTCCTTGGATGAGTGGCTTAGTCAGCGGTCTGCAAAACCGTGTACGGCGGTTCGAATCCGCCAGGAACCTCCAGACGACAAGATGCACTCTTAGCTCAGTTGGTAGAGCAACTGACTCTTAATCAGTGGGTCCAGGGTTCGAATCCCTGAGGGTGTACAACAAATTAGTGCAAAAAGTAGAAAAGTTCTGAAAATCAAGTGGTTTTCAGAACTTTTTTGTTTTTTACTATGCAGAATAAGGTGGTTTTCGGAAAGAAAGAAAGGACTTATTCGTGGGACTTTTTTTAGCCCCTAAAAAAGTCCCACGGATATGATTATATTTCATTATTTATCAGTGTTTTGCATGAATTCATCTTGTGGTAAATAAATTAAATTTGTAGAAACAAAAGAAATTGGTTTATGGCAAGAGAAGAAAGAGAAACAATGAGCATTTTGTTCTTTATTAAGAAGACAAAACTTCTAAAAAATGGTGAAGCACCAATTTGTTTGCGCTTGACATTGAATAAGCAAATAGCAGAAATCCGAATTAAACGCAGTATCTTGGTTAATCGTTGGAGTCCAGCTAAAGGATGTGCTCTTGGAAAAGATAGAGTTGCAAAAGAACTGAATAGTTATCTTGATGCTATCCGTTTAAAAATGCACCAGATACATCGGGAATTAGTTTTGGACATGTCTGCTCCAGTTACAGCAAATGCCATAATAAATCGATATTGTGGTAATGATGTAAAAATGTTGTTGGAGGTTTTCGAAGATCACAATGATAAATGTCGTGCACTTATTGGTAAAGAATATGTAGAAGGGACGGTCAGAAAATTTGATACGACTTTGTTATATTTAAAGCAATTTCTTAAACAGAGGTATCGTAAAGATGACATTCCCCTTCCCGAGATAAATCAGGAATTTGTTAGAGATTTCGAATTTTTCTTAAAAACAGAGAAGTCGTGTCAGAATAACTCAGCTCTTAAGCATATAAAAAATTTCCGTAAAGTAATACGTATAGCTATAGGTAATGATTGGATTAAAAGAGATCCTTTTTTTGGACTTCGTTTTAAAGCTGAAGAAGTGAATGTAGATTTTTTATCTAACGATGAGTTGAAACGTATCAGACAAAAGAAAATAACGATACCAAGATTGGAGCGTATTCGTGACATTTTTGTGTTTTGTTGCTTCACAAATGTTGCGCTAAGTGAAATATTCTTGTAAATCAGAAAGTTATCCTCAATCAAAAAGAGAATAGGTAATGGTTTGGAAACCACCGAACTTCACCATTCTGCTCATCTTCAATAAGTCAATCAACTGGAACAAAGGTACGAAATAAATTTGAGAATGTTCCATAAAAACACTTTTTAAACGATAGATGTATATAAACAAATTATTGCGAAATGTTAAAATACGAGCAAATGGAATATTTTTCTACATATTGTTGCTTGTATTCGGAATATTTTCCGTATATTTGTTACCAGATTAAAAAATTAAATTATGGAGATATTTCAGACATCTTTATTCCCTTCAAGGAAGGGAGAGTTTAAACCCGATGAGTTCAAAAATGCAATCCATGGTACCCCATTTTTAGAATGCGTAAAAAATGGATTAAACAATGGCTTTCGTAGAATGCGAGAAACTTTTGCAGCAGGTGATATGTCAATGCGGAATGAATCCAACTTTTTACATGAGGCTATTTTTAATAGTATAAGGACTCAGATTGATACCTATATGCCAACTTGGAATGTAAATTTTTCTACCAATAAAATTGGTTCTGAAAGGTTGTTCTTTACATTTGGGGACTATATCTTTATTCTTAAGATTACTGGGGCAAAAACTAATGACACCAAGCCGTCACGATGTATTGAATATCAAGAAGCAGATAAGCATATTATCACTTTGGAATACACCTTAGATGACATGCGGGAATCAATACAATCTGCATATTTCCAATATAAAAAGGGTAAATCGTCAACTTACATTATGTCTGTTCCATTGTATCAACCTTTTGAAATCCAAGAAGAAGCTCAATCGGAAGATATAAAAATAGAAGTGAAGAAGCCAATACTAAAGGTTTCAAAGAAAAAAGCGAAGTAAAATATGAACCCATTTAATTATGAGAAGTTAGAGATAGCTCGATTACTCAGACAAAAGACCCAAAAAGACGTTGTTAAAGATGTTGGAATATCACAATCAACTTTATCTAAAGCTGAACATGGGTTATTGGAGTTGTCTGATGATATGATGCAGAAATTGAGCCAATACTACGACATGCCTATTGAGTTTTTTTCCGAAATGTATGAGGTTCCACCTGTAGGTTATCTATATTATAGACGGAAATTGACTATAACAAACAAAATAATAGATTCTTTCATAGCGAAAGTACAAATTTTCAAGGCTATCATAGATTCTCTTATGCAATCAGTTGAACTTCCAGATTATACCCTAGACAACTATAGACCAAGCGAAGATTTATCTCCCAAAGAAATAGCGCATAAAATTCGCTTTTCTTTGAAAGTATTTCATGGACCTGTTCCTAATTTAAGTACTTTATTGGAAAATAATGGAATTGTGATAGTTCGGTTTGATTTCGGAACCGAAAAAATTGACGGTGTTTCAGCTATAACAAATGAAAATAGGAAGGTTATGTTCATTAATAGCCAAATGCCTGATGATAGAATTCGGTTTTCTATGGCTCATGAATTAGGACATATTATTATGCACATTGCAAATCCACCAAAATCAAGTGAAGAGGCTGAAAGAGAAGCGGATGAATTTGCAACAGAGTTTTTAATGCCCGAACTTGAAATACGTCCGATGTTGGAAGATTTAACAATTTCAACCTTAGCCACACTCAAAAGAAGATGGAGAGTATCCATGCATGCAATAGTGAGAAGAGCTAAAGATTTGGAAGTTATTAGTAATCAACAATATCGCAATATGCAAATTTATTTTTCAAAGAAAGGATACACTAAATCAGAACCAATACAATTGCCAATTGAGCAACCTACAATTCTGAAAGAAACATTACGATTATACAAAGATGAGCTTGGATATTCTGACCAAGATTTGATGAGCATAATGCATATAAATAAGAATGATTTTGCAGAATGGTTTGCACCACAACCTAAAATTATAAGGCTTCAACCGATTTTTAATAAGAGTATTTAGGAATAGCGTGTTCTTGGCTATATAATTCAAGAATAAAAACATAGGAGATTAAGCATATGGCAACGAATCCACCGTCTGGTGACAGACATCGTAATGGGGCAGTGAAAGGACGTTCACAGACTTTCAATCCCAAGACAGAACAATGGGTAAAACGAGATTCCGAAACAGGTCGTTTTATGGATGTTAAGAAAGATGGTACGCCATTCAAAGGCGTAAGGAAAGAAAAATGATTATTGCTTATAGCGAAGGTGGGCGAGTTATCCCCACCTTCGCTTTAATTTATACTTTTACTGCATTGGTTTTATCATCTTTTCGATGAATGCAATTTCTTCATCGGTTAGATGATATTTGATATAAAGTTGTTGGTCTATTTCGGGTATTGTTCCACTCCAATTAATATCACCATTTATGGTAAAATCTTGAATCGGAACAAATGCAAAACATTCCTTTGTCACATTTACAGAAGTTATCCCTTGCCGAAGAAAAAAACGAGCAAATTTCGTTAGAAGATACTTTTTATAATTCGTAGCTTCTTCCAATGTACAGAAGACAGCTGTATCAATGTAAGTTTCAGTATTAATTTCAGCAGGGGATAGTATTTGAGGCTCGGTTAATACCCGATATCCTTCACCCGGTTTAACACTCATTTCACCATTGCTGGGAACAAAACGACCAACAATTATCTTAAATTGGTCTATATACTCAATACCCTTAGATATGTCTGTGCGATAAACTTTCGCCCATCCTTTGCTTGTAAGTATCTTCACATCACCTTTATCACTTCCTCGAAAATATGTTCTAAATCCAAATGGATTGATTGAAAGAACAAGACTATTCAGATATGATATGGATTTTGATGTTATTTTTTCAAGGATAGAAACAGCCGCATTTGAACGAATAAGTGTATCAAATTGATTTAAGTATCGGTTTGCCGTAATATCTTTTAAGGCATTATAATTTGTTACCTTACAAGTTCCATTATAATTCGCATCCCATAAGAACGTACAAAGCCCGCCTGCAATATCAACCGTAGGAAAAAGGTCTTTGCTTAGCTCGTAGTCATGTAGTTGAGAAAGATGAGTATCAGAAATCATATCAGAACGAAATTCATCCAAACCTCTTCCACCCGCATACCAACGTGCAGGCATTATCAAACTTATATAATCAGGATGTACTCGTTTTGCAATATTCATAAAGTATTGATACACAGGAACGGCTCCTCTATCAGTGCCTCCGTCCATAACCTGATACGGTGGATTTCCTACTATCGCATTGAATTTCATATTGTCGTCATCATTAGCTTTCCAGAACGAGCGTCCCTTTGCCATCTTCTCGATGAAGTTCTGGGGTTTGTTCTTGATTTGGTTGATTAAATCCTCGAAATAACGTGTGTTTACTTTGGTTTTTCGGAAGCCTACCAGCGTCCGCTTGGTGATACTCTTTGCCATCGGTGTCTTGCACACCACGAAGATGTTCTCCGCCACCACCTTGTCCCATACCGCCTGTTGTTCCTCCAACGTGTCGGCGGAAATGGTGCTGTCTTTCAGCCGCGCCCGATAGATGCCGTAAGCCATGTAAAGCGGATACAGGCCGGACTTGGAGTTGATTTCCAATATCCGTGCATCGGAAGTGAATACCTCAGCCGTCACCTTGCCGTGGTCAATGAAACGTGGCTCGTAAAGCGTGTACTCGTATTCCTTATCAAAGAAGTTGTAGCCACCCAGACAGTCGCCGAGGTGCATGTTCACCACGCGCCACGGCGTAAGCACGGTTTCCTTATCCGGATTGCGGAAGGTGCTGAAAATGTCCGTGATGCGTCCGATGCGTTTTTCCACACTTAGCTTGTCCGCAGCCTTGGCCATCGCACGGATGCGCTTGCCTGCCGCACGGAAGATGTCTGGGTCGTAGTATTTCTTGAAGGTGTTGAACTTCTGCTTGCTCACCCCCTTGGGCATAAACTCTTGCCACGAACGCGGGTCTATCTTCTCGGCGAAGTTGTCAATGGTGATTTCCTCGTCCTCGTTCTCCAACTCCGCACCATAGATGAGCAAAGGCATACGGATGGAAATGCCCCGGAGAATAGAAATGGCCGCCTCACGGTTTTTCGTCTTCTTTTTCAGTTCTTCCAGTCTGCGCTTCTCTTCCTCGGTAAGTTCCTTCTTGGATTTCTTCTCCAGTTTCTCCTTCTCCTCGTATTCCTCGCCCGTCAGCCCTTGGTTGTTGATGTCCACCTGATTGGTCTTGGGCATCGCCTTGGTCTGGCCGATTATCTTTTTCAGGTCGTCAAACTCCTGCAACTCCAAATCGCCCAGTTTCAACAGTTCGTCATTGTAAAGGCTGTTGTCCTCGAAGCCGTTGCGTACCACGCGCTCCACATAGACTTTCTTGAGCTGCTCCAGCATACGAGGCACATCAAACTTGTCCATCCGGGAGCCTTCAATGGAAATGACCGGACAGAAGTTGAGGAAGTCGCCCATAATCTTGCGGTCGTTCTGTGAGGTCTTTCCCGCCTTAGCGGAAATCTTGGCGGTCTCGGCAAGCACACGCAAGGTGCGGTCGGGGGCAAAGTCGAACACGTAACACTGCTCCTTCACACGCCCGTTGATGGTGGCAGGGGTCTGCACCCGGAAAATGGTCTGCATATAACTGGATGCCGCCGTATTGTATGAGCCGGACAGCATGAACACAGCCGTCCATGCAGGAACACTTACACCCGTTGTCAAACGCCCGCAGGACAGGGTGATGGTGCGTGTCGCATCCGGGTCTTTGCCGATGGCGTTGTTCACCGCTTCCAAGGCATCGCGGCTTTCCTCGTCCTCATCGCCGTCACCAGCCACGTTGACGATGTTAAAATACTGGAATACTGGATGCCGCTGTAACAACGCACTGAGTGCCTTGGCCTCCTTTACCCCCGGAAGCATCCACAGCGTATGCCGGAAGATACCCCGGTATTCCTCGTTGGCAAAAGGATAGCAGCTATCCTTGTCCTCCTTGGTCAGCAGGTTGAGGAAAGCGGGAACATCCCGTTTGTGGACAAAGCCGCCATCCTCGTTCACGCGGAAGAACTCGCGGAAATTGAACGCTACGTCCTCATCGGCGAACTCTTTGAGCAAGCGTCCGAGGTCGTAGGTATAGATGTTCATGACGGGCAGTGCTGCGTAGGGATTCGGGTCACCCTGATGTACCCTGTCCCATTCCTGTTTGGCGCGTTGCTCCATCACGTAGTCCCAGGTGTATATCTCGTCCTCCTTGAAATCGTCCAGTAGGTTGAACGGTGTTCCTGACAAGCGCAGGACTTTTGTATCGTCCTTGACCAGTTCCACCATCACCGCCTTGCCCAGTTCCGTCTGTGTGCCCTCGTGCGCCTCGTCCACGATAATCAAGTCCCAAGGCGTGGCGAACACTTCATTGTTCTTATCGAAGTTGCCGCCCACCAGTTCCGAGCCGCGTAAGTCCTGCATGGAAGCGAAATAAACGTAATGCAGACCGTTAGCCTTTGTCCGCCGTTCAAGGCTCTCGTGACTGTCCCCGTTGTTCTTCGAGCCGTAGGCAAAATCACTCCGGTCATAAAATATCTTGCCGAAGTCCTCGAACCATCCGCTGTCTACCACGGGACGGTGGGTCAGAATGAGTGTCCGCCGGAAATCCATGTCCTTGACCACCTGCAAGGCGGACAGGGTCTTACCGAAACGCATCTTGGCGTTCCACAGCATCTGATTGCTTTTCTTGAACTGCCGCTTGGTCTTGTCGATGGCTTCCCGCTGCTCGGGACGGAAGATGATTGGGCTTCGCCCGTATGCCACCTCTCCCGGCAAAAGGGATTCCTTGCCCTCCTTGACGGCTGCGATGGCACGTTTCACAACATCCAAGTTGGTGATGAACCATTCGTTGGCTCCGTTCACCTTGTCAAACACTTTCTTCTTTACGCCGGAACGCTCCAATACGACATGGACTTCCTTGTCGTTGAATGAACGCAAGCCTCCCCGGTTGTAGAGAGCCAACTCGGTGTAAAGCAACTCATAGCGGATGCCTGCCGTCTGCGTGTATTGGTTGATGCGTTTCCTTGCCGCCTCGTTCAAGGGCTTGCTGTTCGGTGCCAGCCCGATGACGTTCCCGTCGTCACAGGTGGCCTCGCCTATTTTCAGACAGCCCTCGTGTTCGGCATCGTTGATGCGGAACACATATATCAGCTTCAGTTTCAGGGAAGAGAAGTATTTCATAGGCATTCATTTTAGGAGGTCGATATATTTGATTCGCTTACCTTTGCGTCCGGTCTGAGGATCTTTGGCCCGCCAGTCCTTGATAAGGCAATACGTCCCGTTGTGCTTGAATATGTTATCCGTTCTGCATCCCTCGCAAGGAGTGACAATTTCCTTGCTTTCACCGAAAAGGGACACTTCCGTGTGTACCTTGTCCTTACAACTTCCGGGGACAACGCCTTTCAGCCCGTCCATCTGCCACACGTTCCACGAGATGATATAGGCGATGTAATTGATGGATTTTTGCAAAGGGTTCTTGCCGAATTTGGCACGGTAATACTCGATGAAAGAATAGAGCATGGACTCACGGGCGATGAGCAGGCTGTCACCCTGCCATTCGTAAGCGTATGTACTCTTGTAGGCTTCCTGTGCAGCTTCCAGCCACTGGCCGGAAGTGTCTGTATTCTCGCTGACGACCCGCAGTTTCCGGTCAAGCAGGCCTATACGCTCGACGATGGGAATGACAGCCCCAGTGGTGGTATCATAGCGGCTGACTATATAGGGAGCTTCGCCACAGGTGATTTCAAGACGGGTGTCACGCACATAGTCCTTCCATGTTTTTCCTTCGGGAAAAGTTATCTTGTCAGAATTCGTTGTCCATCCGTACGTGCCATCCTCTGACGTGTATTCCGTGTTGAACACGTCTTTCCTGCCGAACCACGCTTCATCAATGAGGTTGTTCTGCGCGTTGCACACCCATGAAGGGGTGAACACCTCCGCCATTTCCCGTACACGCGCCGACTGGGTGTCCCTGTGCTTCAGGATGCGTGGCATGATGACCTGTCCGTTTTCGCCCGTAATAAGCTCCGGCAATATCGGGTCATGGTAGCCATACCCTTCACCGAGGTGTTCATAATCGGAAGTTGCCCAGAAGATATTGCACACGGCATCGCCCCTGCTCGTCGTATGGTCTTTGAGCAGGGTCGCCAACAGTTCCGGAGAAGCCCGGAGGATGTCGTTCTCCAATATGTCCGCTATGTCTGGCATGTTTGATACGCTAGGGGCAAAGCGTATCTCCTGACGGGAGAGAATAAAGGCTGATAATCAGATTGTTTCCTGTTGGCTTGTAAAACAAAGGCTATTTTTAGGCTGCTTTTATGCTTGTCAAGTGTATTTTAGCCGGGTGCAAACTGCTCATTTTTCGCAAAAATGTGTAAATTTGCACCCGATAGTGTATCTCCCGTCAGAAGCACCGCCATTGTTTTCAAACAATCCCTGCCTATAAGTCTTTTAGGATGATAGAGTTCGCCTTGTCTATCACCGAACCGTCCAAGGAGGCGAGATAGATGCGTGTGGTTTCTTCCGAATCATGTCCCATACCTTCGCTGATGACTGAAATCGGTATGTTCTTGCTTTTGGCAATACTTGCCCATGAATGCCGGCTCACATACATGGTAAGCGGTGTCGTTATTCCGCACAGCCGGGCGATTTCCTTCAGATACTTGTTGATACGGAACATCGTGCTCTTGTATTGGCTGCGCAAATTGTTAGATGGAAGCTTGAGGATGGGAAGCAGATAATCCTCGGAACAGCCTGCCGCATATTGGGCGACAATCGCTTCCATGCAGCTTTCCCATTTGATGTGCAATTGCTGCCCCGTCTTATGCCTGCGGTAACTCAATATCCCGTTCTTCAGGTCGGACTTCTTGAGGTACGCCATGTCAATGAACGACATGCCACGGGTGTAAAACGAAAAGAGGAACATGTCCCTCGCCAGTTCCCAATGCGGTTTCCCGCTCAGGTTAAGTTCCTTAATGTGCTTGATGTCCTTGAAATGGATGGCACGTTTTGGGGTCTTGTCCATTCCGGTATAGACATGCTTGAATGGATGCTTTTGCACGGTCAGCCCTTTTTCCACGGCACGGTTGTAGGCGGCACGGAGGATGCGCATATAAAATGATATAGTATTCAAAGACACGCTTTTCATCTTCAACCAAGCCTCGTATTCCATCATCAGGTCCGCATCCATATCATCCAACTGCACATCCTTGTTGCGTCTGAAACGCATGAAACTGGATAATGCCGCCGAATAGGTTTCTGATGTCCGTTCCCTGTTTAACCGCCTTAACTGAGCGATGACCGATTCCATGAAGCTGTAGAAGGACTGCAATTCAGATATTTCACGGAAACGGCTTATGATGGCATCTGTGGAGCAACTATCTTTACAAGACAACTCTTTGATAACGGATTCCAACCTCCCCACATCCCGGTTCACTTGCTGGACAATCAACCGAAGGTGATGCTTCCTTTCTGCCGGAAGCATGGTGGGTATGTCAATCATTGACAACTTCCCGTTCCATTCGCTTTCAAATATCCGGTAGTCCGTCCTGATGTGTCGGACCACGCGGTTGTGTATCACTTGATAATAAATGCTGCCCTCCTTGCCGTCTATGGAAGAAGGACGGAATTTTGCTTTTACTGATGCCATCCACGTTACTTTTTGTTATTGGTAATTTGTTCCACTTTCAACTTCTCCTGCATCAGGCTGTCGGAAACAGCCTTCAAATCCCTGTCATAATCGTCAGCCTCTTGGCGCAACCACTCTATGGTTTCCTCGTCACGCCGGATGTCAAACACATCGTTCAGCCAAAGGATAGTCTTTGCATCGCAACCTCCCCATGAACGAATAATCCGGAACTTCAGCGCATCGTCCGCATACTGACATCTGGACTGCCAAAGTTCGATGTTGCCCCAGATGGATAGACCGCAAACGACACCCATGACGACCAAAAAGGAAAACACCTTGCTTGACTTGATGTCGAAGCTGTGGCGGTGGATATGTTCCTGCGGTTCGTTCACCTGTCCGTTAGCACTTCGAGTAAACGATTCTTTCAAATCACGCAACAGATTCAGAATCCGGTTTGACGTGTAGACTTCCGCCTCTCCGAATTTGTTCAGTATGGCTTTAGTCTGTTCCCGGTTTTCTCTGGCAGAAGTATTCAGCAATTCCTTTATGGGAGCCAAATCCATTGCCGGAGGCTGTCCGTCTGACTGGTTGTTGCTTACTTTCGGAGTATTCTCCAACTTGCTGTTTATACTCTTTAAGGCACTTTTGATGTCCTCAAAGAGCGCATACACTTCGTTATTATCCATGTTTATAAACTGATTTTACGTTGTTTCTTTTTCTTACGTTTTAACTGTTTCTCAAAATAGTTCTCATCTGCCTGACCGTTTGTAGCATTCGGCATGAGCAAGCCTATGGAACCACTGTACAAATCATCGTTGCCCATCACTTCAGATTGCAGTGTCGGCTGCTCGGAAACCTGATTGCCCGTCATTATCCTTTGCTGTTCCTCCTGCCTGTTGGCGTTCATAGCCTCGTCTATCTTGGAATAGCTGAACCGCCTGTCAATCTTGGAGCCGCTGAACGAATAGCCGTTCTTGGAGAATATGACACCCTGTACCTCGTTCGACTTGCCTTTGTACTTGAACTGCATTTCCACTCCTTGTTTTTCCAGATTAACGGCTAACTGCCGCCAGTTACCGTATCTTGAAACTTCCGATTTAAGGAGAAAATAAAGTTCGTATTTAGTCTTGTCCGGTTCTTTCAGCCGATGCAGTTTCACCTTTTCCTTGCCTTCGGATACGTACAGACCGTACTTCCGTGTCAGTTCCTTGCAGATACGTGTGCTACGTATCCGCTCGTTCTGGTCGCTGATTATCCTGCCGTCATTAGCGATGCGGTTGAATGCGATATGCACGTGCGGATGCTCCTTATCAAAGTGGCGCACGACAAGAACCTGTGTGTCCTTTATACCCATTCTCTCCAAGTATTCCAATGCAATTCCTGCCATTGTCCGGTCGGTAAGACGGTGCTCGTCCTCCTTGGAGAATGCCAGTGCGATATGTCCGACAGGCTTCATAACCCTCGGATTCATCCCAGCCTGCGCCTCAAAACTCATGACTATTGTGTCCTTATCTTCGGAAAACAAGCCGTCGCAAACAAGGATTTTGGCATCCTTTTCCTTGTCAAGAATGTAGTTAACCACACCCCTGAAGCTGCTTCCCTTGACAATTTTGGCTATCATAGGAGGATAAGGTTCAGCAGTTCCTCGATACGTGCCACGAGCACACGGCATTCCATCCTCACCGTGACGAAGCCTGCGGCATTCGCCTTGTGCGCAAGCTGGTTCAGGTTGTTCGCCATACCGCACAGCTTGCGGACATAATCCGTATGTTCCGGCGTGAGCCGTTCCTTTACATGGCAGCTTCTCATACACTCGCGCAGGAATTCCCCGGCGGATATGCCTGCGCTCCGAGCCTTGCCTTTCAGGGTGTAGTAGTCCGATGTCGCCATCTTCACCGTGAGACGGTATTTCAGCTTGTCTGCCGCCTCCTTCTTGGGGCGACCGCCCTTGTTCCTTCTGTCGAATTTTCGTTTCTGTTCCATTGATTTATAATGATTAAAATGTAATTACTTGATAGACCAACGGGATGCGTTTCCCACGAATTTAAAGAGTGGAAGCAGGCGGTTTCGGTATGCCCGAAACACAAACTTGCTCCCCTCAAAACTCCGTTGGATTGGTTCAGAGTAACTCTCAATAACACCCCGTAAACCTGTTCTTTAATTCTCAGAGTTTACGCCATGCCTCGATGTTCTCCCCGTAGGTGGCAAGGTGGTGGCGGGCAATGTTCTCCATCAGTCCCGACACGCTCATCCTGCGACTGCCGAACAGGCTGACGATGCGGTCGAGGGCATCGCGTGTGTCGCGGCTGAGGAACACGGGTTTCCGGTCTTCGATGGACGGTACCGGGAGGAACATTGCCTTGTATTCCTCCAGCGATGCCCTGCGTTGCTTGCCGCTGACACGGTGTACCACCTGCGGGCTTCCATCCGTATTTTCCTGCACGGTTTCACCTATTTGTTCATCCATGTTCTCATCCGTACCTGCCTGTACATCCTCGTGCTCCTGTGCCGGCATACCGGCAGGCACAGGTGCAGGCTTCTGTTCTTCCACTTCCGGCTTGGTTCCCAAAAAGATTTTCAACTCTTCATCCATTGTCCGGCTGCTTGCATTCTTTCTCATACTTGTTTGAATTAAATGTTTAACAATAGTGGTCGTAGTGCGCACATTTGACCGATTATCGGCAGCAAAGGAAATGGATATAATACAGGAAATCAAATACTTGGATTGGCAGTGGCAACAATGTGGCATTTTGCATTTTT
This sequence comes from Bacteroidaceae bacterium, assembly GCA_902362595.1. Taxonomy (GTDB): domain Bacteria; phylum Bacteroidota; class Bacteroidia; order Bacteroidales; family Bacteroidaceae; genus Phocaeicola; species Phocaeicola fibrisolvens. Next base: position 52,577 of record CABIXF010000026.1, read on the forward strand.
CATGAATGATTAGTGGTGGATAATTCACCGATTTGCCACAGAGGTAAAAAATAGCTGTTTCATATTTAAGGGCCTAATCCGACCGGATAAGACGAGAATAAGAATGTTCTCAGGAACTTGATTGGAAAATCATCTTGCAGTACACGGTATCCGAAATATGCCACAGGCTACCGTACCAGCGCCAAATGCTGCCACGATGCTGCGGGTTGGTTGTAATCTGCCGAAGTTGGCTTTTCTTTGTACAGTCGGCAACCGGAAGGGCTGTTGCGGAATATGGAATTAAGCCAATCCCTACCACTTGCCGCCACAAGCTGCCAGTCAGTAGTAAAGCCATTGTCCGATACTGGTATTGGCTTTACTTTGCAGACAAACAGGATTACCAACAATAAAAACAGTATATGCAATGAATGAATTTGTGATTATCTCGAAAGACGTGTTTGAAGAAATGGTCGGAAAATTTAACCACTTCTCCGACCGAGTGAATGAAATCCTCGGCAAAAGAGAGGAAGGACGGCTCAGCCGCTGGATGGACAATCAGGATGTCTGCCAGCAGCTTCGTATCAGTCCGAGAACCTTGCAGACGCTTCGCGACAACGGGACGCTGGCTTACTCCCAGATAGGGCATAAGATTTTCTACAAGCCGGAAGACGTATTGCGTATTGTCCAGCTCGTGGAGGACAGACGAAAGGATGCAACCTGTCGGGGAAAGACTATCTGAATATAATCAAATCTATTGTACCACTAAATCCACTGTAACAAATGAACGGAACGATTAAAACAAATGATGAATGGGCTGTCGGCTTCATGAAGGAACTGGACTCTATGCTGAACGGCATTGAAAGCATGAACGAAAAAAGCAAGGCTTCATTCGGTAATGAACGCTTCCTGACGGACAAGGAGGTGTCGGCATGGCTCAAAGTGAGCCGACGCACCTTGCAGGATTATCGTAACAACGGGATAGTGTCCTATTACCAGTTGGGTGGTAAGATTCTCTACAAGGAATCTGACATCGAAAAGCTGGTGATGGGCGGGTATCGGAACGCCTACCGAACGGAAACGTAATTTTGTAAAGTATGAAAGGAACAGAAGCCGATGGCGACAGGTAAATTACCCGGCCATCGGCTTCTTGCATTATTATCATTATAGATACAGACAACATTAACATTTGTATCGTGGATTGGCTTCGGACAGTGAAAAGAACAAATGAATGGGCTTTTCCCGATTGGAGGCATACAGCCTTTCCATAATGAACATTCTGAAAGCCATACATTCCCTGCTACGTAGCCTGAACGCAAGAGCTATGACCATTTCAAGGCTGTACACCTCGTAACGTGTCCCGTCTTCCTGTCTGATGTAGCACATTGTTGTTTCTTCCAACAGTTCATGATTCTTATAAATATCACGGATAGCCTTGTGGATGTCACAGCAGAATACCATAAACAGGTCTGCCATTTCCTGCATCGTCATCCAAACAGGATCGGTCGGTATCGTGACCATTCCTATTTCACTAATTGTAATGATTCCTCGTTCCATGTTTGTATTATTTTTCATTTGTCAGAATTTCGTTTACATTCCTTTTTCCAGCCGCTGTAATTGCCACATTTGAATACACGTGAGGGCATCTCGTCATCAGGCAAGGAGAACTTGCCTTTGGTCGTTTCGGACAATACAGCCAAATCCCGGCTTACTTTCTGGTTGGTGATTTGTAGGCTCGGCTGTCGGCGCCATGCCACCTTACGGTGGTAGGTTTCCGACAGCCTGCCTCCGAACCGTACGTA
>CABIXF010000027.1 GCA_902362595.1 Bacteroidaceae bacterium
TAAAGATACAAAATCTTTAGGTAATAACAATGCCTCGGCTTGGGAAAGTCGGGGCGTTGTCATAAAAAAAGAGGGTATGCATTTTGACACACCCTCTTTTATTTTGTCTGTTTTCAGGGAATAGACTGAATTACGCGTTTGCACGTTTTTCCTGAATTCTGGCTTTCTTACCGGTAAGTGCACGCAGGTAATACAATTTAGCGCGGCGAACTTTACCCACTTTGTTGACAGTGATGCTGTCGATAGCCGGAGATTCCAACGGGAAGATACGTTCAACTCCTACTGTTCCTGACATCTTGCGAACAGTGAAACGTTTCTTTTCACCGTGACCTGAAATTTTGATAACAACACCGCGATACAACTGTACACGTTCCTTGCTACCTTCAACGATACGGTATGCTACTGTGATAGTATCACCAGCTTTGAATGAAGGATGCTGTTTGCCAGTAGCAAATGCTTCTTCTGCAATTTTAATTAAATCCATGTTTTGTAATAAATTAAATTGTTTGATCGTTACAACGCAACATATCAAGTAACTCTTCTTTGACAGCGATTGCGCGAAAGCGGGACAAAAGTAGTGATTTTCCATGAGGTAGCCAAATGTTTCTCTGCTATTTTATTAAAAAATGAGAACGGAATTGTATCGTATTTGCCATTCCTTTGTGAGTTTTTCTTTTTTCGCTACTTTTGACTTCAAATAAATATGATTTTATGAATTACCTGAAAGTTAAAATTGTAAGAGGAATGGCCATCGGTATGCTTGCTGGTTGGCTGTTGGGCAGTTGTAGTTCCAGCTATTCGCTGGTTGGTGTGGAAGGAGGACGTGTGGCCATTACCCGTCAATACGATAATCACTCAGATGCGGAGGCATTCAATATATTGCGACCGTATCAGCAGAAGGTGGATAGCATCATGTCGCCTGTTATCGGACATTCGGCTATGAGTATGAGTGCTTTCCGTCCTGAATCTCCTTTGTCGAACCTGATTGCCGATGTGCTTCGTCAGGCTGGAGAAACGGCTGTTGGCAAGCCGGTGGATGTAGCTGTCATGAATATGGGAGGAATCCGGAATGCGATGCCCGAAGGGGAAATTACGTTTGGCACAATATATGAAATTGCACCTTTTGAAAACGCCTTGTGTGTGCTTACCATGGATGGTGCTACGCTCGAAGAACTTTTCAAGCAGATTGCTTCCGTTCACGGTGAAGGACTTAGCGGGGCTACGTTGCAGATTGATGAACAAGGACATTTGCTGGAGGCAAGGGTAAACGGTCGTCCGGTGGAAGCAAAGAAAGTTTATACGGTAGCGACAATCGATTATCTGGCTGAAGGAAACGATAAGATGGAAGCGTTTCGGAATGCACAGTCGAAGTTGTTTCCGAAAGATGCCTTGTTGAGAAGTTTGTTATTGGATTATGTGAAGAAATGTGAGCAGAAAGGACAGTTTGTGTCTTCACAAGTGGAAGGGAGAATAAAAGTGAATGCATCCAATTGAATAGAAAGGGAAAAAATATGAAAAAAATATATTGCTTGTGGCTGATGTGTCTGTTGGCTGGTGTGGTGGCGGCTCAGTCGGTAAAAGAATTGTATATATTTCACACCAACGATATGCATAGCCGTATAGAACCGTTTGCGACTTATTTCCCGGATTCAGTGTTGGCCGGGAAAGCGGGTATGTTACGTCGGGCAACGTTTGTCAAGGAACAACGGAGAGAACATAAGGATTTGTTGCTTTTTGATTCGGGTGACTTTTCACAAGGAAGTCCTTATTATAATATGTTCAAAGGAGAAGTGGAAATCAAGATGATGAATGAAATGGGATATGATGCAGGCACCATTGGCAATCATGAATTTGATTTTGGGCTGGACAACATGGCTCGTTTGTTCAAAATGGCGAAGTTCCCGATAGTTTGTGCCAATTATGATGTAACCGGAACAGTACTCGAAGGATTGGTGAAAGAATATACAATTATCGAGCGGAACGGTATCCGTATCGGAGTCTTTGGACTGGGTGCTGAACTCGACGGACTTGTGGCACATGCTAATTATGGGAATGTGAAGTTTGAAGATCCGGTTTCCGAAGGACAGCGTGTGGCCGATTTGTTGAAGAATCAGGAACATTGTGATTTGGTGATTTGTTTGTCGCATCTGGGCTGGAAGGGAGAACCCTACTCTGACGTGGAACTGGTTGAAAATACTCGTAATATTGATATTGTATTGGGAGGACATTCTCATTCTTTCTTTGACGGCCCCAAGTTTTATAAGAATCTTGACGGGGTGGAAGTGCCTGTACAGCAGATGGGGAAACATGCAGCTTTCGTCGGAAAGATGGTGGTTAAGATGCAGAAAAATTAAAAGGAAGAAAATATGAAGAGACAAGTTTTATGCAGTGTGGTACTGTGTTTGCTGGCCGTAGCGGGGATTTCCGCGCAAGGTCCTGCACTCCTGAACGGGATACGGGACACTGCGGCTTGCCGTAAATGGGTAGACAGGCAGATGGAACGCATGACCCTGAAACAGAAGGTCGGGCAGTTGTTTATCTATACTCTTCAGCCGGTCGTTACTCAGTATAATAAAAATGTGTTGCGTAAGGCAGTTGAAGATTATGCTGTGGGTGGATTGTTGTTTACCGGTGGAGAGGCTCGGAAGCAGGTACAGCTGACCAATTATGCCCAGTCGTATGCTTCTGTACCACTGATGGTGACTTTCGATGGAGAGTGGGGACTGGGAATGCGGTTGAAAGGTACCCCCTCGTTCCCTTACAATCGCGTACTAGGATGCATACAGAATGATTCATTGTTGTATGCCTATGGAAAAGAAGTGGCTCGTCAGTGTCATACAGTAGGAGTACAGGTGAATTTCGCCCCTGTCGCAGACGTAGACAACAATCCTCAGAACCCGGTAATTAATTTTCGCTCGTTCGGTAGTGACCCAAAGCGGGTGGCCGATAAGGTGGTATCCTATACAAGAGGGTTGGAAGAAGGGGGAGTGCTGGCGGTATGCAAACATTTTCCCGGGCATGGAGATACGGAAATCGACTCGCACAAGGCTTTGCCGGAATTGAGTTTCGACCGTTCTCGTTTGGATAGTATCGAACTTTATCCTTTTCGTAAGGCTATAGAGGCTGGCATCGGAGGGGTAATGGTGGGGCACCTTCATGCACCGGTGCTGGGAGAGGAACCTGCGTCTATTTCTCAGCAAGTCATCATGCATACTCTGATAGAGGAATTACGTTTTCAGGGGTTGGTGGTGACCGATGCGTTGGAAATGAAAGGAATTGCAGGACATGACGATGTCTGTGCACTTGCATTGATGGCTGGGAATGATATGCTGCTGGCTCCTCGTAATTTGAAGAAAGAGATTGATGGAGTGATGACAGCTCTAAAAAAAGGAACATTGTCAAAGGAAGAAATTGACAGGAAATGTCGGAAGGTGTTGACTTTTAAGTATGCACTGGGACTTTCAGACTGGCATGATGTGGCAGAAGATGGCATTGAAGAAAAATTGCAGACGCCGGAGTTATCAGAACTTCAGCAAGAATTGGCTAAGGCTGCAGTAACGGTTTTAAAAGATTCTTCCGCCTTGCTCCCGCTCGATTTGTCAGTGTCGGGTACTGTCTTGTTGAGTGTATCTTCTTCTCTTTCGGAAGCTTATCCATTTTATAATCAGTTGCATCAGGGCTTTCCACTCAGCTGGATACATGCCGATGCCGATTCGCTGGAGGTGATTGCTACCCGTTTGCGTCCGGCGCAGCGGATTTTGGTGGCCTTGCATTCGCAAGAGGTAGAACCCTATGCTTCTTTATTGGAAAATCTGGCTGCCGACAAGCCGTTGGCTCTAGTATGTTTTGAAGATATGAAGGTGCTGGAGAAGATTCCAGAAGCGGTCCGTCATGCGTCGACGGTTGTTCTGGCTCATTCCGATGAGGCTTACCTTCAGCGTGAGGTGGCCGACCTGTTTTTAGGTAATGCTTGTGCCAACGGACGTCTTTCCATTCCACTGGCTGGAATGTTCAAGGCAGGCAGTGGGATTACAATCGATCCGGATGCTCCCCGAAAATATTGTCCGGCAGATTTGGGAATGGATGCTTCCATTTTGGCACATATTGACAGCATTGCTGAGGAAGGTATCCGGCTGGGAGCCTATCCAGGTTGCCATGTGATGGTTCTGAGGGAAGGATTGCCCGTGTATAACAAATGTTTTGGATATTATACGTATGAAGGAAAGAATCCGGTCAAGGAAAACAGTTTGTATGACTTGGCTTCACTGACGAAAGTGACAGCTACTCTGCTGGCAGTTATGAAGTTGTATGATGAAGGTAAATTCGGACTTACCGATAGGGTATCTGATTATTTGCCTGTTTTAAAGAAGACGGATAAATCGCGTATTACGGTGCAAGACTTGCTGTTTCATGAGTCTGGACTTCCTGCTTATCTGCCTTTTTATGAAGAAGCTGTCGACATGAAGTCGTGCAAGGGAGAATTGTTCCGGAAGAAGCCCGATAAGAATCACACTTTGAAATTGGCTGAGAATGTGTATGCTTGCAATGATTTTCGTTATAATCCGGAGTGGGTATCACATACTCCGTCGGCTGAATATTCGCTTCAGGTGGCCGATAGCCTGTTCTTGAAACCGGAGTTTAGCCAGCACGTCATGGAACAGATTGTGAAAGCTCCCCTGAAGGGAAAATCCTATCGCTACAGTTGCCTGAATTTCATGCTTCTCAAAGAGATGGTAGAGAAAATAACAGGTATGCCGATGGATTTATATCTTGACAGTGTATTTTATACTCCGATGGGATTAAGACATACGGCTTTCCGTCCTTTGCGTAAGTTTGCGAAGGAAGAGATTGTCCCTTCAGTAAAGGAGGATTATCTCCGTGGGGGGCTGCTGCAAGGCTTTGTGCAGGATGAGGCAGCAGCTTTCATGGGAGGGGTTTCCGGAAATGCCGGTTTGTTTGCTACAGCGCACGATGTGGCAAAAATTGCGCAGATGTGGTTGGATAAAGGAGTCTGTGGAGACCGGAGGTATTTGAGCCGGGCAACTTGCGAACTGTTCATGACTCTGAAATCCCGCAGCAGCCGTCGGGGACTGGGATTTGACAAGCCCGATGTGGACCATCCGGAGAATAGTCCTTGTACGCCTGAAGCTCCGGCTTCTGTGTTTGGACATACTGGATATACGGGTACTTGTGTCTGGGTGGACCCGGAGCATGAATTGGTTTTTGTGTTCTTGAGCAATCGTACGTATCCTTCTGCACTTGGACCGAACAATTTGGTTCGCTATAATATCCGGACACGGATACAACAGGCAATGTACCAGTCTTTAATGCGTTGATGTTATTTAGACGGGATATAAATTGGCTAGAAAATGCAAACTGGATGTGACAACTGATTGGAAAAAGATTAACTTTGCACTATCAAATTAGGACTAATAATAACTTAACTTTTTTACAACAATGGCTTACGTAATTAGTGACGATTGTATCGCTTGCGGTACTTGTATCGATGAATGCCCGGTAGGAGCAATCTCAGAAGGTGATAAATATTCAATCAATCCGGACGCTTGCACAGAATGTGGAACTTGTGCTGACGTTTGTCCTTCTGAAGCAATTCACCTGGGATAATCGCATCGTCTGTATGACACACAATAAGGGAACTCTTTTCGGGTTCCCTTATTTTTTTTTGTGGTTTTGAGAAGACATTTGAAGACTTTTGATACCTGTGAAAAAACGTAAGGGCGTTCGGGGTAAAACGCTTCGACGTTTGATTCAAAACGTCAAAGCGTTTTAGATCAAACGTCGAAGCGTTTCCTTTCAAATGTCAAAGCGTTTTACTTGAAACGCTTAGGCGTTTTGGAGGGCATAAAAAAACAGCTCTGGAAATCTTTCCCCAGAGCTGTTTTGTCATATTATTCTGACGATGTTATTTCAGGCGGGCCAAAGTTTCCTTGATGCGACGCATAGATTCCACGATGTTTTCGTCGGAAGTGGCGTAGCTCATACGGATGCATTCAGGCGCTCCGAAAGAAGTACCGCCTACGCAAGCCACGTGGCCTACTTCCAGCAGGTACATAGCCAAGTCATCGGCATTGTTGATTACGCGGTCGCCGTCTTTCTTTCCGAAGAAAGAATCACATTTCGGGAATAGGTAGAAGGCTCCCTGCGGTACGTTCACTTCGAATCCCGGGATTTCTTTTGCCAGTTTCACAATCAGGTCGCGGCGGCGTTCGAATGCCTTGCGCATTTCTTCTACCGGAGCCTGTGTGCCTGTGTAAGCAGCTTCAGCGGCTTTCTGTGATACAGAGCAAGGTCCTGAAGTGTACTGTCCCTGCAATTTGTTCACACCTTTTACAATCCATTCCGGACCAGCGATGAAACCGATACGCCATCCCGTCATAGCGTATGCCTTTGATACACCGTTGACAATGACTACACGGTCTTTGATGTCAGCAAACTGAGCGATGCTTTGGTGTTTGCCGATGTAGTTGATATGTTCGTAGATTTCGTCGGCAATGACGATGACACGTTCGTGTTTAGCGATGACTTCTGCCAGTCCTTTCAGTTCTTCCTTTGAATAGACAGAACCTGTCGGGTTAGACGGAGAGCAAAGAATCAGGGCACGGGTCTTGGGAGTGATGGCAGCTTCCAACTGGGCCGGAGTGATTTTGAAGTCTTGTTCGATACCTGCGCGTACGATGACCGGAGTACCTTCAGCCAGTTTCACCATTTCCGGATAGCTTACCCAGAAAGGAGCCGGAACAATCACTTCGTCACCTTTGTTGACCAGTGCCAGGATGGTGTTGCAGACAGACTGCTTGGCACCGTTTGCACAGCTGATTTGAGCGGCGGTGTATTCCAGACCGTTTTCATTTTTCAGTTTTGCCACGATGGCGTTGCGCAGTGCCGGATAGCCGGCTACGGGTGAATAACGAGAGTAGTTTTCGTCAATGGCCTTTTTGGCCGCTTCTTTGATGTGGTCAGGAGTGTTGAAATCCGGTTCTCCCACACTCAGGTTGATGACGTCAACCCCCTGAGCTTTAAGTTCACTACTTTTCTGTGACATAGCCAGTGTAGCCGAAGGCGACAGGCTGTTCAAACGATCTGAAAGTTGGTTCATGTTATTGTGTTATTAAAGTTGGAAATTCTTTGCAAAAGAAGCTAATTTCTTTCACATATAAAAGAAATTAGCTTCGAAAAAGGTTTATTTTCTGTCTCCAAGTATCCGGAGGAGATAAATGAACAAGTTGATGAAGTCGAGATACAAAGTCAAGGCTCCCATCAGGGCTATCTTCTGTGTGGTTTCGTTGACTTCAATGTCGTCGTGCGACAGGAGTTGCTTGATTTTCTGTGAATCATAGGCTGTAAGTCCCACAAAGAGCAGCACGCCGATGTAGGAAATAATCATGTCCATCATCGTGTTGTGCAGGAAGATGTTCACCAGTGAGGCGATAATCAGTCCGATTACTCCCATCAGGCAAAGACTGCCGATGCGGGTAAGGTCTTTCTTGGTGATATAACCGTATAAGGCCGTTACTCCGAATGTTCCGGCTGTCACAAAGAAGGTCGTGGCAATGGAACTGAGGGTATAAATCAGAAAGAGCACAGACATCGTGACCCCGTTCAGAACTGAATAGGCGATGAACAGGAGGGTAGCCGTGGTGAAGCTGATTTTATGTATGCGGGCAGAAAGATACATCACCAAGGCCACTTCGGCAATCAGTAAGCCCCAGAACAAGATGGAATTCTGCATCATGGCCTCAATGAGGGTGTACGATTTGGCCACATACATGGCTACAAAGCCCGTAATGACCAATGCCAGCGTCATCCAAATGTATACACTGCGAAACAAAGCGGTCTGCGCAGCCTTGCTGGCATAACTTTTTACTAAATTGTTTGTTTCCATACGTCTTGATTATTTGTTGAAATGTAAGGTATGTCCCATTCTGTCTTTTTTGGTACGCAGGTAGCGCTCGTTGTATTTGTTGGGAGTCACTTCGATGGGCACGTTTTCTACGATTTCCAGTCCGTAAGCTTCCAGTCCCACGCGCTTGACCGGGTTGTTGGTGAGCAGACGCATCTTGTGGATACCGATTTCGCGAAGAATCTGTGCGCCTACTCCGTAGTCACGTTCGTCGGCCTGATGTCCCAGGCAAAGGTTGGCGTCTACCGTGTCCATGCCTTCTTCCTGCAGCTTGTAGGCTTTCATTTTTTCCATGAGGCCGATGCCGCGCCCTTCCTGGTTCAGGTAGATAATGGCTCCCTTTCCTTCTTTCTCGATTTGCTGCATGGCCTTGTGCAACTGTTCTCCGCAGTCGCAGCGCATGGAGCCGAAGATGTCGCCCGTGGCGCAGGAAGAGTGTACACGTACCAGCACCGGTTCATCTTCAGCGAAAGTGCCTTTGATCAGGGCCACATGTTCCAGTCCGTTACTCTTTTGGCGGAAAGGAATCAGACGGAAGTGGCCGTATTCGGTTGGCATGTCTACTTCCACTCCTCTTTCTACCAGTGACTCCTGTTTCAGGCGGTAAGCAATGAGGTCGGCAATGGAAATCAGTTTGAAGCCGTATTCATCGGCCATCTTCTTCAATTCCGGCAGACGGGCCATTGTTCCGTCTTCGTTCATCACTTCCATCAGGGCTGCGGCAGGATAGAGTCCGGACAAGCGGGCCATATCTACACAAGCTTCCGTATGTCCGGCACGGCGGAGCACACCTTTGTCTTGTGCATACAGCGGGTTCACGTGTCCCGGACGTCCGAAAGTTTCCGGTTTGGAAGTAGGATCGGCCAGTGCGCGGATGGTAGCCGCACGGTCGGCTGCCGATACACCGGTAGTACATCCTTCCAGCTTGTCGATGGTCACAGTAAACGGAGTACCCAGTACGGAAGTGTTGTTAGACACTTGATGGGGCAAGTCCAGTTCCTCGCAGCGAGATATAGTGATAGGGGCGCAAAGTACACCTCTTGCATGTTTCAGCATGAAATTTACTTTTTCCGGGGTAATCAGTTCTGCAGCCACTACCAGGTCGCCTTCATTTTCGCGGTCTTCGTCGTCTACGATGATGACGAATTCTCCTTTGCGGAAATCTTCGATTGCCTCTTCAATTGTATTCAGTTTGATTTTCTCCATAATGATATGATAGTTTAGAATGATTTCTTGATTCTTTCTTGTATGTCACGGTTGGTTTTGACAATGGTTTTTAAATCTTTGTCCAGACGCACACGGTAACGCCAGATATTCAGCCAAATAAGTATTCCGGCAGGAACAATGATGCCAATCAGGAGGTTGAGCCAGCGGTTGTCCGATACGCTCTTGTGAGCCTTTATCGATAAGAACGGATAATTGTTCAATAAGTTCAGCAATACGCTGTCTTTTGTATTGGACAGTTCTTCAATCAGGCCTTCCATTTGTTGGCTGATTTCTTTGATGGCATCGTCGTGCTTGTTGTTGGTAAATATCTGATAATAGTTTGGTGGCCCCAGCAGTTTGTGAGTCTTTTCGTAAGCTTCACATTCTTGGCAGAGTGTGTCCAAATCGTGGCTGATTCTATTATAGTCTGGTGTATGGATAATGACTTCTTTTTTGAATATATGACGTGAAACTCTGATGCCCAGTATCTTCCGGAAGAAGGCTGCATATACATCAATATTGAATACCACAGAATCTTTGTTGGATTTGTAGGTCAGGAATCCACCCAGTGGAGCCAGGATGATTGTACTCATCCATGTTCCCAGTACGATGTTCATTTCTCCACTTTTGGCCACACGGGTAGCTCCGGAGTCGATGATGTAGTAGAGCACGAAAATCAATACAGAGATTACGACCGGCATACCCAGTCCTCCTTTTCGGATGATGGCACCCAGTGGGGCACCGATAAAGAAGAAGATGATACAAGCCAGTGACAAGGTAATTTTTTTATGCCAGTCCGACTGATGGCGGCGGATGTTATTGTCTGCATCCCTTGTCATATAACTTTTCATGCTCCAGTCCGAAATAAGAGAAGAAAGGCGCATTTCTGTTGTATTGAGCGCTTTTAGGCGTTGGGCAGACGTCATACTGTTGAGAATGCTGTCTGTATTGATGATGGTCAGATGCTCTTGCTTGATTTTTGTGGAATCATTTTTTGAGAGTATCGGTTTCCGATAAGTTGTTTTCATGGCATCTGAATACATGGCCTGTCCTACGCTGTCGGCGTACATGTTCAACGAGTCGATAGCCAATGAAATTTCACGCATGTTTTTAATGTCTGAACGCTGGTTCAGGAAGTTTCCGTCTACCATTTCAAAATTGGTATCAAAAGCAATCAAGGTATGTTTTTCCTTGAATGTTTCTCGACGGTAGGGTACATTGCGCGAAATGACCGACTGCGATTTCAGGTTCTCGAACTGTTCACCATTGTACAGATGCAGATACAAATGTTTTTTGTCGGCAGTCAGTTCCAGTTTACCTTCTGCAGCCCAGATGATATGGGCATTTTCGAATCCATCAGAGAAATTATAGATAAGTACATCTTGCAGAATACCTGTATCCCGGTCTTTTTTCTTGACATAGATATTATATCCTTCGATGTCGCTGTAGAACACTCCTTCAGGGATATCTACTTCCGGTGATTTCTGCTTCATGGAAACAAGCAGCGTCCAAAGTTCCTTTTGTGCTTTAGGCCCGATTACATTCTGAAAAAAAAAGGACATGACCCCTAGAAAGGTACAGAAAAGTACTACTGGGCGAATAATGCGCAACAAGGGAATACCTGCTGCCTTCATGGACAACAGTTCATATCGTTCTCCAAAGTTTCCGAAAGTCATCAGGGCAGCCAGAAGAATAGCCAATGGAAGGGACAACGGAATCAGCGTCAGTGCCGATAGAAAGAAGAACTGGGCAAGGACACTCATTTCCAGCCCCTTTCCTACCAGTTCGTCGACATATCTCCATAAAAACTGCATCATGAAGATGAAGAGGCAGATAAAGAATGTCCCCGAAAAGAGCAGTAGAAAACTCTTTAAGACGAATATATCAAGTTTTTTTATGCGTAGCATTCCGTTTCCTATATTATCAGCATGCAAAAGTAGCACAAAAAACGGACAGCAAAGTAAAGTTTTGTATATTTTATAGATTTATACCCCGAAAACTCTTTTTAGAGTTTCAATTTGCGAGTCCCAGAGGCTGCGTGTGTCATCTTCTTCACCCGGTTCCACAAAGTCTGTGATTTCCAGGCTATGGTCGGTAGTCAGTTCATTATAGTGTATTTTCATTTCAAAATAGCTTTTGGATTCTTCGTCGTCCAGCCAGTGAAAGCGGATGAAAAATTCTGGTCGGCTGTTGACCACAATGGCCTGGCGGGTTTCAGTTTTTCCCCAGCGGAACGTATAAGTTTTGCCATCTTTGGTGACCTGATCGGCAAACCAGCGTTGCAGACCGGCAGTTGTACTGATGGCATTCCATATAATGATACTCGAAGATGGGTTTAGTGGATATTCAATTTGTGTTTTTCTTTTCATGACGTTTCTAGTGTTTTTATTTGTATTTTTCAGCAACGGCGGCAAATTAAAGTATTTTTTTGTTCACTCCATAATGATTGGAGGATTTTTTTTGTGGCTTTGCTTTGATTTAGGTCATTCAGGTAGCAGGAGAAGAAGTGTATAGTTTGTTATCTTGGATGTGTAACCTTTCTTATTTTGAGTTTTTGCGGGAAAAAACATAAAAAAGAGACGATAAATTTGCGCAATTCAAAAACTTGCTCTATCTTTGCACCCGCAATCACGAAATGATGGCGGGATAGCTCAGCTGGTTAGAGCGCATGATTCATAATCATGAGGTCCCCGGTTCAATCCCGGGTCCCGCTACGAAGAATGATTTAGCCGTTGGGTGGCTTCCACGCCTGGCGGTTTTTTAATGAATGGCGGGATAGCTCAGCTGGTTAGAGCGCATGATTCATAATCATGAGGTCCCCGGTTCAATCCCGGGTCCCGCTACAAAAAAAGACATTCAGAAATTAACTGAATGTCTTTTTTTTGTGCATATAGGCGTTTATTTCTGTTTTTCTTTCCATAAACGTGTCATGTCTTCCAGTGTTTTGCCCTTAGTCTCTGGAACCAGCCGCCATACAAAGAGGGCAGCAAGGATACAGATTGCTCCGTAGAGTCCATATACGAACATGTGGCCGAATTTATCTCCCATCTCTCCGGCACTCATGTTATACATGGGCAGGAAGGTGGAGGAGACAATGAAGTTGAATATCCATTGGAAGGCTACGGCGATGGCTACGGCAGCTCCACGAATGGTATTGGGGAAGATTTCAGCAATAAGTACCCAGCAGATAGGTCCCCAGCTGAACATAAACGAGGCACTGTAGACCATGATGCTGATAACTGGTATCATGGGGGATAGTCCTGTAACCGCGTTGCTGAGAGCCACTCCGAAGGCACCTGCTGCCATGCCGATGGAACCATAAATCAGTAGTGGCTTGCGTCCCCATTTTTCTACCGTAAAGACGGCTAACAGTGTGAACAGGATGTTGATAATTCCCATGAATACAGTTTGTACCATTGGGTTACCCATGCCCATACTTTCGAAAATACGCGGAGCGAAATAGAGTACGGCGTTGATGCCTACTGCTTGTTGGAATACGCTCAGCATGATGCCGATGAAGATGACCATCCAGCCGTAAGTGAAAAGTTTTTCAGTTTTTTCATTCGCTGTGGCTTTGATGTCATTGAGAATCGCTTTGGCTTGTGTCAGTCCGTTGATGCGGCTTAGTACGAACAGGGCTCTTTCATCTCGTCCGGTCATGGCCAGGTAGCGAGGAGTCTCGGGTACGAATAATACCAGAAGAGTGAATAAACCGGCAGGTACGGCTTCACTGACAAACATCAGACGCCATCCGGTTTCAATACTCCAGGCTGCAGCCTCTGGATTCATGATGCGGTTCACGCCGTCTACGATTTCGACTACCGGGTTCAGATGGTCGCCTAAGATGAGGAAGTTGACGAAATAGACTACCAGCTGGCCGAAGATGATGGCAAACTGGTTCCAGGAAACTAATGTTCCTCGGATGTTACTTGGCGCAATTTCGGCAATATACATCGGGCAGATGGCCGAAGCCAATCCTACACCTATTCCTCCAACTACACGATAAAAGTTGAATGCTACCAACAAAGAGTAGGAAGGGTCTCCGTAGGGAAATATAAGAAATTCCGGATAGTATGAGCCCAAGGCGGACAGGAAAAACATCACTCCCGCAGCCAGCAAAGACAGCTTTCTTCCAAAACGGGATGCAAAATAGCCGGAAAGCGCACTGCCGAGAATACAGCCCAATAGAGCACTTGAGGAAGTGATTCCGTGCCAGGTATCGGTATAGATGAAATCGTCTGCTCTAATGAAGAAAGCCTGGAGGCCTTTTTCTGCTCCAGAAATGACAGCCGTATCATAACCGAACAGTAGCCCTCCGAGAACGGCTACAAGTACGATGGAAAACAGATAGGCTCTGCTTCCTTTTTCTGTGTAATTCATAATGAATAAGTTTTTAGGGAAAACAAAACCGGCATACCCAGTCGGGGGGAAGATAAACTTCACCGACGGGCATGCCGGTTGAGCGCTAAATTTTTAGCTCATTAGCAATACATGTTTACAATAGCTTCGTACAATTCTTGTTTTCCGCTGGTCTGTTTCGGTTCGCCTGCGGTCTTTGCGTATGCTACAACATCTTCCAGAGTCAGCTTGCCTTTTTCAAAGTCTTTTCCTTTTCCGCTGTCAAATGAAGCGTAACGTTCAGCAAACATTTTCTTGTAAGGAGATTCTTCGAGCAGACGGGCTGCATTTTCCAATGCACGGGCCATGGCATCCATTCCGGCGATGTGTGCGATGAAGATGTCTTCCAGGTCGGTAGAGTTACGGCGTGTCTTGGCATCGAAGTTGGTACCGCCGTTGCCCAGACCACCGCCACGGATAATCTGCATCATGGCCTGAATCAGTTCATAATTGTCGATAGGGAACTGGTCGGTATCCCATCCGTTTTGATAGTCACCGCGGTTGGCGTCGATAGAACCCAGCATGCCGTTGTCGACAGCAACAGCCAGTTCGTGTTCAAAGGTATGACCGGCCAGTGTGGCGTGGTTTACTTCAATGTTTACTTTGAAGTCTTTGTCCAATCCGTGTGCTCTCAAGAAGCCGATTACGGTTTCTGTATCTACATCATACTGGTGTTTAGTCGGTTCCATCGGTTTGGGTTCAACCAGGAAAGTTCCTTTGAAGCCTTTGGCACGGGCGTAGTCACGAGCCATTTTCAGCATCTGTGCCAGGTGTTCCTTTTCACGTTTCTGGTCGGTGTTCAGCAGTGACATGTAACCTTCACGTCCACCCCAGAATACATAGTTTGTACCACCCAGTTCGATGGTTGCATCGATGGCATTTTTAATCTGTACGGCGGCACGGGCTACTACGTCGAAATCAGGATTGGTAGCTGCACCGTTCATGTAACGTGCGTGACCGAATACGTTGGCAGTACCCCACAACAGTTTGATACCTGTTTCTTCCTGTTTTTTCTTGAGATAAGCAACGACTTCTTTCAGGTTTGCTTCGTATTCTTCGATGGTAGCAGCTTCGTCGCACAAGTCTACATCGTGGAAGCAGTAGTATTCGATACCGATTTTCTGCATGAATTCAAAACCTGCATCAGCCTTGTCTTTTGCAGCCTGTACTTTGTCAGGATTTCCTTTCCAAGGGAAGGTTTTTGTACCGCCACCAAATTGGTCGCCGCCTTCAGCACACAAGGTATGCCACCAAGCCATAGCAAACTTCAACCATTCTTTCATTGGTTTGCCCATGATGATTTTGTTTGCATCATAATAACGGAAAGCCATCGGGTTTTTGCTTTCTACACCTTCAAATTTGATTTTTCCGATACCCGGAAAGTACTCTTTTGTTGCCATAATATTTTCGTTTAAAAGTTAATGGATGATTTTATTTTTTGTTGATTTTTCGAGACATTCTTTCCAACGTGCGTATGCGTCGGCGTAGGCTGCTTCATCGGATGCTTTCGGCTCGATGACGGCCAGTTTGTCGAGAGTAGCAAAAGCCTCTACGTGGTCGCGGTAGATGCCTGCTCCCATACCTGCTCCTTTGGCTGCTCCTACGGAACCGTCTGTGTCATACAGTTCAATGGTGGCTCCGGTTACTCCGGCCAGGGTGTCACGGAAGAGCGGGCTCAGGAACATATTCGCATGTCCTGCGTGAATCTTTTTCACATCCATGCCCATGCCTTTCATGATATCGATGCCATAACGGAAGGAGAACACAATTCCTTCTTGTGCGGCACGCAGCAGGTGACTGCGGTTGTGCAGGTTGAAGTTGATACCTTGGATGGAACAGCCTGTTTCCTGATTCTGCAACATGCGTTCTGCACCGTTTCCAAACGGAAGGATACTGATACCGTCTGCACCAATAGGAGCTTGTGCAGCCACTTCGTTCATTTCTGCATAGTTCAGGTCGGAAGCGAGCGTACGCTTCATCCAAGAGTTCAGGATGCCTGTGCCGTTGATGCAGAGCAGGACGCCCAAACGGGTTTGTGAAGCGGTGTGATTGACGTGTGCAAAGGTATTGACACGTGATTGTGGGTCGTAGTTTACGCTGCCGTTCACACCATATACCACTCCGGATGTGCCCGCGGTAGAAGCTATCTCTCCCGGGTTGAACACGTTCAGTGACAGGGCGTTGTTAGGCTGGTCTCCCGCACGGTAGGTTACGGGAGTGCCTGCTTTCAGTCCCAGTTCAGCTGCTACCTTTTCGGTCAGTTTTCCTTGTTCGGAGAAGGTCGGGCGGATATCGGCCAAAAGGGAAGCATCAATACCGTAATAATTCAGCAAGAAATCGGCTACCTTGTTTTCTTTAAAATCCCAGAACATTCCTTCCGACAATCCAGAGACAGTGGTACAAATTTCTCCGGTCAGGCGCATGGCGATGTAGTCGCCCGGAAGCATTACTTTATAGATTTTTGCATATATGTCAGGTTCGTTTTCTTTGACCCATGCCAGTTTGGAGGCCGTGAAATTACCCGGTGAGTTGAGCAGGTGAGAAAGGCACTGTGCTTCTCCTAACTCTTGAAAGGCTTTCTGTCCGTAAGGTACAGCTCTGGAGTCACACCAGATGATAGAAGGGCGGAGCACTTGTTGGTTCTTGTCCACACAAACCAGTCCATGCATCTGGTAAGAAATACCGATGGCTTTGATTTCTTCTGGTTTGGCTCCTGAAGTGGACAGTACAGCCTGTGTGGACAGTTTCAGATTTTCCCACCAGCTTTGTGGGTCTTGTTCAGCCCATCCTTGTTTCACGGCGAGGATGGGTGCTTCTGTCTTCGGGAAAAAGGCGGATGCTGCACATTTTCCAGTTTCTACGTTGACCAGACTCGCCTTGACCGACGAGCTTCCTATGTCATAACCTAATAAATACATGTTTATATTGTTTTTTGATTATCTTCTTGTCTTGTTGTAGATTTTCCGGTCAAAGCGGTAATACCGTGCGGCACGATGAGATACTCCTTGTTCATATTCCTCCAAAGGTACGATGTATTCCATCATGGAAATCTTTTTGTGGAAGTTTCGCACATCCAGTTGTTTTCCGTATACCACTTCGTAGAGCATACGTAATTGCAAGGCTGTGAATTTTCTTGGCAGCAGCTCAAAAATGCACGATGGATTGAATTCTATGTGCTGACGGATGAGCCTCATGGCTTCTGCGATTATCAGGTTATGGTCAAACGCCAGATCTTTTACTTCTTCGAGCGCTACCCATTCAGCTTTGTATTCATTCAAATTTTTATTTAATGCCTTGTCTATTTTTACTAAAGCAAGATAGGCTATAGTGACAATTCGTTCTACCTTGGCTTTTTCCGCTCTTTCCAGCCAATGTACATCTTTCGGGTTCTTGGTACGGTCTTTAGAACCGAAAGCCTTGAATTGCATCAGATCTACATTTTTTAGGCCAGTCAAATCCTGAAGTACCCGTTTGGCCGCATCGTCCAAGTCTTCATCCATATAGATAAGGCTTCCTGGGAGCTTCATGTCGTGGAAAACTTCTCCACTTTCTTCTCCCATACGTTTGACGAGTAGCACTTTTAATTTCTCTCCGTCGAATCCGATGACTACGCAATCTACTGAGATGTGGTTGTTGGCCAATTGTCTTGTGTATTCCATAAGCATTTTTCTGTCTACTTTGCAAAGAACGTCTTTTTAATTGAATTATGCAATAGGAAAATCCTAATTGTAAAAGCTTATTGTTCAATGGAATAAATATCTTCTTTCGTACAATATCATGATTTGTTGTTTTTGTATCTCATACAATATGTATTCGGGGTGATTTTCCTTTTGGATTTTTTTTAAATCATGGTAGAATTGAAGTAACGAATATTCAAGGATTTAAGTCGTGTGAATGAAGCAACGAGGATAGGTCACTTATTGTATTTTACGCCTGAGGAATTTTATAGGGTTGCTGTCGGGGAAATAGTGGGGGATAATGGTAATTTTCTTTATGTGTTAAAAATCTAAAAGAGAAAAAATGTACCTTTGCATTGTTTTTTAGAGGAAATAATTATGGAGAATTCAATGAAATTAATCATGTTGGGTACGGGAAATGCTGCCGTAGTGAACTGTTACAATACGTGTTTCGCACTTTGTCGAGGAGAAAATTTTTTTCTGGTGGATGCGGGAGGAGGCAACGGTATCTTGCAGCAGCTTCAGAAAGCCCATATACCTTTGAATGGGATTCATGAGATTTTTGTAACGCATGCCCATACCGATCATATTTTAGGAGTGATTTGGATGATTCGTGTGGTGGCACAGGCCATGCAGAAAGGAGAGTACGAAGGAAAATTACGTGTGTACGGCCATGACAAGGTGGTGAAGGTGCTCGACTGGATTTGTCGGATGACTTTACCGAAAAAGATTGTAGTCCGCTTGGGAGAGGACATTCTGTTGTGTGAAGTAGAGAATGGAGGAAAATTTCAGGCCATTGGTCTGGAGGTAGAATGCTTTGATATTGCTTCTACAAAAGAAAAGCAGTTTGGTTTTCGTACTTGTTTGCCCGACGGACAGTCGCTGGTCTGTCTGGGCGACGAACCCTACAATGAATGTAACCGGCATTATGTCGAAGAAGCCGACTGGTTGTTGTGTGAGGCCTTCTGTTTGTATGAAGACCGGGAGCGTTTTAAGCCTTACGAGAAACATCACAGCACGGCACTTGATGCCGGACGGCTGGCAGCCCAACTGGGTGTGAAAAAACAGCTGTTGTATCATACGGAGGATAAAACGCTTGCTACTCGAAAAGAACGTTATACGGCAGAAGCTGCTTCACAGTTTAGCGGGAAGGTATATGTGCCGGATGATTTAGAGGAGATTATATTATAGGGCAGTAAGAGAGTGTTGTTTGTTTGAGGGCAATTACTGCGGAATAGTAAGCGAGTTTTCGTGGCCAGTTTGGAAGTCGTTATAAAAGGAAGGTTTACTGAAATAAAAAAGCCGCTCCAGTAGTAAGTCTGGAACGGCTTTTTTTATGGTAAATATTTTATTTCATTATCTTGACAAAGTAAGTCAGAGTAGGAAGATGGTCACTGAAACCGTTTTGGAAAGTTGTACCAGAGAAGGTTCGGAGCGGATAGCCTTTGTATTTTCCTTCCTGTTGGATAAGGAAAGGACGGTTGAATACTTCGCTTTTCCAGAACTTCAGTGTAGTACGGTCTTTTCCAATAAGGTTGCCGGATATTATCTGCTGATCGAACAGATTCCACTGATTCTGATAGCAAAGAGAGCCGATACCTTGGTCGTATAGTTTCCATGTGGCATTGTAATATCCGTTAGCTTTTACTTTCTTGATATCTTTTTTGGCACCCAGTACCTCACTGCAACTTTTGTTATATGGGTCATCGTTCAAGTCACCCACAATCAGCACCTTGGCTTCCGGATTCTGTGCATGGATGGAATCACCGATATGCTTCACGATGCTGGCTGCAAATTCTCTTAGCGGAGAGGAGGCAGCACCGCCGTAGCGTGAAGGCCAGTGATTGACAATCAGGTGGAAGGGTTCTCCTGCCAAGATACCGCTTACCAACAAGATATCACGGGTCTTGTAGTTGGGCATATCCGGTTTGTGGAAGGGATAAGTACGTGCGTCAATTAGCTTAAACAATTTTGGGTTGTATAATGCTGCTACGTCGATACCTCTGTGGTCGGGTGACTCAAAGTGTACGATTTCATATCCCATTCCATCGATAGGAGTTGTGTGGGTCAAGTCTTCCAATACCTTTCGGTTTTCTACTTCAGCCACGCCGATGATGGCAGGACCAGCCGGGCAATAATCTTTTCCTAGCTGAGAAATCACTTTGGCAATGTTCTGTAATTTTTGTTCATACTTGGACTGAGTCCATTCATATTTTCCTTCAGGTGTGAAATCATCGTCACCTTTATTGTTGGGGTCGTCAATTGTGTCCCAAAGATTTTCCAAGTTATAGAATGCGGCTGCATATACTCCCAGTCTGTCTTGTGCAGACAGACGGAGAGTATACACACAAGCGATGAACAAAGTGAAAATGAGTAATCGTTTATTCATAACTTCTGTTGTTTGGTATTAATGCTCGGGTGTGGGTTCAATGGTGGTTCCTTCTTCGTTGCCGGAGGTGCTGCTACCTGGAACATAGAGTTTTACATTGTATAGGCGCAATCCATAGGCGTTGTCAGTAGTTGTGCAATAGAATTCCAAGGTCGTATTGTCGGATACTGTGACATTTTCGATAGTCATCTTGAAAGGAGTGTTTCCTTGCTTGGCATCGCCTGTAACTTCTTTGCTCGGGATACTCAACTCTTGTCCGTTGCATTTGACTTTCAGTGTGTTCAAATCCTGTTTCTCACCAGCATTATATACGTTAGCGCCTACCTGGTATTCTAATGTTGCAGAGGTATTGCCTTGTGCATTGATACCTTTAATGGCAATAGCTACGTCCTTATTTCCTGGGAACCAAACATTGGTAAGGTTGCTGACGATACGAACAGAGGCTTTTTCTTCCGAAGTATTCTCAAACATGCTGGCAGGATTGTCAAATCCTTTATAATCGCTGAGGTAAGGCCAGTAGTTCCCGCTCTTTTCAGGAGTTCCAAAAGATTCCTGGAATAGCACTTTTTCGCTGCTGGGTGTTTGTTCTCCTCCTTCATTACCACCTTCTTCACTGCTTCCAGTAAAGTCGCTGACATCGCTGGCAGTGCGTAGCGTGAGCTGCCATGTACCTCTGAATCGTCCTAAAATACCTGTTACGTTACCTTTTCCTGTTGGCAGTTTGTTGCCAGCAAAGCTGGCATAGTTGCTGGTACGAATCATGAGTGTATTTCCATGGCTGTCGGTAATGTTTTCTTCACCATAACCGCTTTCAGGAGCGAAGATTCCAGTTCCTCCGTTTTGGAAAGTTACTCCAGTAAATTGAATCAGTTTGAATTTGTATGCATCAGGGTTTGTATTGATGGTGCTGATGTCATCGATTACAAGAGGTTTTGCATTTTCGGGATTAGCCCATCCGTCTTTACTTACGTGTTTCTCAAAATCTTCCCATGGAGTTCGATACAAATAGCCTTGCGGGTGACCCAATTGCTGTTCGTCACCATATACGGAGATGCTCAGTCCGTTCAGGTCTACATAAACGGTCTGACCTACCGGGTAGTAATTGTATACACTGCTTTGGTCTACTTCCATTTCAATGGCACCCGTTTCATCCTGCAGGTAGATTTTCTTGAAGATGTTTCCCGATTCATCGTTGCCGGTGATTACTGCTTTCAGTACCTGATCTTGCGAAATGATGACAGGAGTGTCTTCAGTAGCCGCAGCCGTTTGTGTGCGAAGTTCGGAAATCGTAATATTAGCTGACGGGCCTGTATATTCAGGTTCTGTCAGGAGAGGAGCGTCGTAGTCTCGTTCACAGGCAAAAAGAGCGAGTGAAGCAATGAGTGGCAGACTGATATTTTTTAAGAGTTTCATATATTCTGAGTTTTATGTAAGTTATTGATTAAAAACGGTAGCTGACATTCAAGAAGCAGTTGATTCCCTGCATGTAATAGTATTTTCCTCCAAAGCGTTCCGGATGTTCAAGGTCGAAACGGCCTTGTTCATATCCTCCAGTACAAATGTCTTTTTTATTCAGTACATTGTTTAGAGAGAGATTAAAGTTGATAGACTGTTTTCCAGGTAGATAAAAGATTTTTCCTACAGATAAATCCAGTGTATAGGCTGCTGGGAAACGTTCTTGTGTAGTCAGTTGTTTGAAAGCATCGTAGTATTGGTTATACGGTGTGACAGAAGTGTAACTTGATGCCAAGCGGCGGAGTGGTGCTGCTTCAATGTAATTGCGTGCAAATCCATTCAGGTTGGCTCCCAGGAACCAATAGTTGATGAAGTAACGAATTCCGAATGTACCGGCTATTTGTGGAACTCCACCCACATATACATCTTTCATGTATACTTTTTCTTGTGCGACAATTTTTCCGTTTTCTGAATTCTTTATACCGTCCGGATTATTGCTATAGTAATATTCACCCACGGTGCCGGCCAAGTCAAAGCTCCAGTGGTCATCTACTTTATAAGTAGCTCCCAGTTCAACTCCTCTGTGGATCCGATTCACTCCATAAAGCACGTGGTTGATGAATGTTCCTTCAATGCCATCGTAGTAGCTGCTACGTTCCATCTGGTCGTAGAAATTGGTTTGGAATACTCCGATACGTCCGGCCAGGTGAGGAGTAGAGAAGATGTAGTTGATATCAGCAGAGAGAATGCGTCCGCTCTTCATATTATCGATTGTACGGTCGGTGATACGTGGTGATACGTACGCTTCGTTGGGCAGAGGAGCTTCGCTTCCGTAGCTGATATTGGCATTGATCATGTGACGTCCGTTGAATTTATAGGTCAATCCTCCTTTTACTGTCAGGTCGGTAAACTGGTGGCGTGCACCTTTTCCGAAGGAGCTGTCAGGATAACGTCCGTTACGCATTTTACCGTCACGCTGGAAACTGGTATAAGTCAGTTTCATACCATAATAGTAGTCCCAATAACGTGAATGATACTGGTTAACTACCCATGCGTTCAATGAGTAAATGTTCAGGTTGTAGTTGTAACCGAAGATGCCATCCTCATACACCTTTCTTTGTGGACGGTTCAAGTCATTTTGTATTTTATCCGGGTCTCCGGAGAAATCCTGTTCTGCAAACTTGTCGATGTCCAATACGTATTCGGCTCCCAAGAGGTCGTTTACGGTTTTAAATTGGCGTGACTGGGTATATCTTGCCCCTATGCCAGCCGTAATGTCAAAGTGTCGGCTCATGTGTGCATTCAGGGTAGAGTTGAATGAGGTTTCCAATAAATCACTGCGGCGTTCTTCTACCATGTAGACAGCAGCTCCATTGCCATTACGGATATTGTTGGCATTAGCCAGGTACAAGTCATTCCAGTTAATCTGAGTAAAATCCGTTTGATTGCTGCTCCATAAGGCTTTGTATCTAGCCTGTGTTTCCTCGTTTTCGAAATATGACGGCAAATAACGGTAATAATCCGGTCGTGGGTCTGGGGCATTATACCAGTTCAATGCTGTATTTCCATAACGGGCATAGTGTGCTCCTACGCCTGTGGTCAGCGTCATGTTGTCATTGATTTTCCAAATGTGTGAAATAATAGCTGTCGGGTCGAAGGCCGTTACCACCTTGGCATTTCTTTTCTTTCCGTTCTGATATCCCCAGTTCGGGTTATAAAGGTAGTTTCCTGTCAGTTCATATACTTCACGGTAGGAACTTCCTTGCTGTCCGCGTTGTACAGGCGAAACGAAAGCCACCATAGACAGGCTGTGCTTTCCACCCAGCCATTGCTTTTCGGCAGAAAAAGCGAAAGAAACATTCTTGTAGAATGTACCATCGATATTACCTTCATTGGAATAACGTCCACCGATGGAAGTTGTGAACGCCCATCCGTTGTCTTTTAATCCGGTAGAATAGGTAAACATACCCCGGAGATAATAATTTCGGTTCGTGTAGCTTAAAGTTAACTTTCCACCTGGAGTGTAAGTACTAGCCCGCATGTTGATGTTTTCGGTCCCTCCCAGTTCTCCAAAAGTAAAAGAAGAAGGTGCGGTGAAGTTTGTCACGTCTCCGTTGCGGGTCATATCGTTCAACGCTCCCACTGATGCATAATTGAAGACACCTCGGTTTTGGTCGTTGAATTCTACTCCGTTGATGTATTTCACTTCTTGTGTGCTGTTGTAGCCGCGTGGAGAAAAACGGGCTGGTGACAGTTGATAAGCCGCCTTGTTCAGGAAAATATCGTTAGATAAAATAACGGTAGAACTTACATCCTGGCCGGAAGTTTCTACATCATCGTCTACCATGCCTGCATCAATGATACCAATCATGGATACATCTTCGTTGGCGTTCAGTTCAGTTACTCGGATAGGTTTTAGTTCAGTTACGCCTAAGTCTTCTACTTCAATGGATACACTCTTGGGCGTAATCATTACGGAGTTAAGCTGAATGACGTATTTTCCCGGCTTGATGTCCCGGATGGTAAAGTTTCCATCCGCGTCGGTTCTAACTTGACGGTTTTGTCCTTTTACCGTCACGATGACTCCGGGAACGGGGTCATTGCTTACTGCTCCGATCACACTTCCTTTCACGTTCACATTTCCTTGTGCAAAGGCAAGGTAAGGAAGGAAGAATGCCATGAAGAACAGTAATTTGTGTTTCATAAAAAATTAATTGTTAGTTTAGTGTAATTTATAAGGGGTTAAAAGAGAACATGAAAAAGTTTTATAAAGCTTTTTCATGTTCTCTTTTTAGAGGAATTCAAAATGAAAATATTAGTCCATAGTGTGATTTCCTAATCCACTCACATCATCTTTGGAAAGAGTTTCCCATTGAGATGCATTATACGTAGAAGAAGGCGCTGTCACATTAGACTTTCTACGTAAAGTCACATCTTTAGCAAAATCAGCGCTACCGCCATTAAATGTTCCAATAATATCGATAAGGACTCCATTTTTGAATAAACCAACCGGGTCGTTTCCATTGAAATTGATTGCGTTGCAAACAGTAGCTTCTCCTGGGTAAATTGTAGCGTTACTATTTTTGTAAACTATGGTTGATTTTGCTGCAATGGTTCCAGATAGTTCGCTATAATTTGAATATCCTGTGCCATCTTTACTCCACGATGCTCCTCCATTTGTATTTAAATCAATTGCATAAGCAGACAAATCGATTACTTCGTTAGTCGGATTATAGATTTCAATGTATTTGTTGTTGCTTGACCCTTCTACATATTCAGAAATAAATAAGTCTGCATTTCCAGTTTCCGTCCCTGGTTCTGGATCCGGTTCTGGTGTAACTGTTCCGCCACCTTCTCCGTTGGCAATGACTTTCACATCATAAACTTCCCATGTAGCTGCAGCCGCAGTTGTACTTACATACTTGAAGGCAAACTTGATTTTTTTGCCAGTATAAGCAGATAAGTCTATATTTCCTGAAGAAACTTTATCCCAGTTGTTTCCAGCAGGGTAGTTTGGAATCGCTACTTGTTGCCAGTTCTCTGTAGATGTTTCGGTAACCCATAAGGTCTGTTGAGTTTTCATATCACCTGCATGGTTAATGATATGCATGAAACTCAGGGTGGCAGTAGTAGCGGTAGACAAATCTACTTCTGGAGAAATCAACCAGCTTTCTGATGCTTTGGCACCACTGATAAATGCACTGGCTTTCATATAGTAATAAGGAGTTCCTCCTGTGGTTGTTCCTGCGTCATGTTTCCAAACATAACTTCCTCCTTCCGGAAGTTGTTTATCTTCAATGGTAAAGTTTCCTTGGCTGGTAGCGAATGATTCATCTAATACTACGGTTTCTTTACCTGGTTGAACTTCACCATCAAAATCTACATTAATATCTCCACCTGGTTTTTCAGTCCAATCTTCAATGGTTGCTGTACCTACAGTTACTACTGGTTTGCCATTGTTGATGGACAAGTTGGCGTTGAAGGTAACGTTTTTGCCTTCTTCAAAGATTGAAGCATCAGTTAGGGTATAAGTGTATGATTTACCTGCGAGGTTGAATTTCAAAGTCACAGCAGTCTGATCGGTAGAGGCTGCGGTTGGGAGAATGATTGCAGTGGCGGTTGTACCTTCTGCATTCACATTCATGGCCACGTCTTTCTGGTTGGTGCCAGCGGTAGCAGTCAACGTTCCATTGCCTAAATTGAATTCTCCTTCTGTACTGATTCCGTTCATGTCGATAGTCAGTCCGTTCAAAGTCTCAATTGTGGCGTCTTTTGATACGTTGATGGTCATTTTCGACAATTTGTGAGTAAACGTCAGGCTGATGTTGGAAGATGTGGTTGCTGCTACTCCTTTAGTTCCGTTAGAGTAAATCAAGTCGATGGCGGCTGGTTTACTTTGGTCTGATACGTTGACTGCAATTTTGTTACCACTTACGCTTGTGGTATAAGGATAGTATGCAATGAAGTCTACACTTCCACTTTCCGGAAGGTAGATGCCATTGCCCGAAGCTGCTGTCAGTGTACCGTTGGTTTGTGCAATGTACTTCTTGTTTTGTGCAGTAGCTGCATCAATAGTACCTCCTGCGTTCATCATGTAGATACCTACTTCGTCGTTCGCATTCCAAGTGTTGCCGGATACTCTTGACTGAATGGCAGTAGTAAAGACGATACCTTCACTTCCGTACCATTCGCTGTTGTCATCGTTGTTTGTACAGCTCACTAGAGCTAGGGTTGATAATGCCCCCATGTACAGTAAATTCGAGATCTTCATAATTGTATATTTATAAGGAACATGATTAGATTATTTCCATGCAGTCTTTTGGCTTTTTATGCTTTCAGTGATTTCCGGTTTATCTGGGAAAAATGTAAAGCCAGTCATTTCTTCCAATTCTTTGACAGATACAAGTCCTATGTTAAAGTTTCTGTCGCTGTACGAAATGTTGTCTAACTTATAGCCTACAGTCTGATATTGTCCGTTTACTTTTCGTGCAAGTGCCTTGAAATAGTATTTAGGTATGGCTATTTTATTTCCGTCGCGGTCAGTAGTATATTGGATAGTCTGGTCGGTGGCGGTTGTAGGCATAGCTCCTGTTACGACATACAATGTATCTGTTGCGCTGCTCCATCCTCTGACTGCATCTTCCAGATCTGCCCAAATAGTCTGGTTCAGTTTTTTGCCTATTTGGGGAGTCATGTTGGTGTAGTAAAACGTTTGGCTGTTGATGGCGTTTGACCGCAGGCGGTCACCGCTTGGAAGTTGGTGTCCTCGGTCATAATCGTTGGCAGGATATGAACTTGACAGGTTGGCTTGTAGTGATTTAGATAATTGAGGGTCATAGTCCCATGCATCAGTACGTTTTCCGCTTCCATTTACGTACCAGTTGCACAGAGGATAAGCTACCCAGTAGGCTATCTTTAAATCGGTATCATAAAGCATGCTGTAATTTCGGATTTCAGTTCCATTGAATGTGTTGCTGGGGTAATACTCTCCAGTGTAATGAGTAATGTATTTTATATTTGATTTGGCCAGTTGAGACTCGGTAATCAATGGTGTTTCTGTCCATCTTGTATATTTTGCCTGAGGATCGGTTGTGATTTCTCCCCCTTTATAATTTATATTGACATTGCAAATATATTTGGCTCCTTGTTCGATGTTTCCCGTAACCGTTGTTTCAATATCTTTAGTCTGTCCGTTCAGTTCCAGCTGAATTTTTAATTTCCCGGTCAGGGGTTGCGGAAGTAGGATTGCTTCAGCCTGCGTACCGTTTTCGTTCATATAGAAAGAGATGGTAGCAGTTTCATTGGTGGCCGTAATGATACCGCTGGAAAGATTGGCTGTACCTTTCACTTTCAGCCCATTAATAGATGCTTTTATACCTTTTAATGAACTGCCGGTTGTAGATTTCAGGTTCAACACCATTTTGGCCAGCAAGTGTTTGAATTGAAGGTTTCCTTGTGGAGAAGTTTGGTTGCGTCCCGTCAGGTTTGTAGCCGTCATCAGGTCGATGGTATTTTGTGTAGTTTGGTTGCTCAAGTCTATAGGGTATGCTTTATAGTCGCTGACCTGTTCACTGTAAGGGTAATATGCAATGAAATCAACTGCACTTCCATCTTCCGGATAGTTCATGGAAGTGTTCAGTCCAGTAAAATAACCGTTCCCACTTTTCGTAATATATGGCACATTTCCACTCACCATATTCTGTCCTTCGTGTGAAAGCATGAAAAGCCCGATCACGTCGTTTGTTTCCCATGATCCGTCGTAGGCTCGTGAAGCATTGGAATCATCTATGATGGAAGTGAAAGTGATTCCATACTTGTTCACTTCGTTCTGGATGATACTTGTTTCGTCATTCTGACAAGCGGGCAGAATGCTTAGGGAAAGCATAATCCCTAGTAATGATTTCATTTTCATATTAAGAATAGTTTATTTTATGTTTTTAATCATTCGGAATAAGGTTTTGCTACTATTTTATTTGTTTGCCATGTGTTGTGTGGATATTTATTCCCAAATTTTGGGTTTAATTTAGACTTTTTTCTTGAAATAGGAAAATGTTTAATGAGGTTTTTTCAAAATGTTCATGTTTTATTGCTATTTAAATCAATTTTTTCATGTAGTTATGACACTATGATGAATATTGAGTAAAATGTGATATTTATAGTTGATAATTTTTCAAGATTTATCTGAGTGAAAAGAGGATGAGATGTCTTCTTTGAGGGATTGGTCATTCTTTATGTGAAAATAAATGTGAAAGATAATTTATGTCTTTTGTGGAATATAAAAAATCCCGTTTCTGTTTATAACAATCAACAGAAACGGGAGTATGAAAAAAGGAATTATCTCCTTTATGTAATTATTCTTTTTCTTTCAGGCTTTCATCAATGGCCTTAATCTTGTTCAATACAAGTTCCATGTCTTTCTTCAGGCGTTCAATTTTGCGTGTGATGTCAGCTACCAATGTGCTTCCTTTCTTTGAAGAAGAATTCAGGAAGCCAAGATTGTTTTCGTATGTCTGAATGTCGTTTTTCAATCCTTCATACGTGCGGACCAATCGTTCTCGGTCACGATAAAGGTTACTTTCTTTGTTTCCTCCAGTGCGTACACTGCTCAAACGTTTTTCTGTGGCCGACATGTGCAGACGGTCGAATAATTTATCCACAAGTCCGTGGAATTCTTTGTACAAGCGGTCCTTTTCCTTGAAAGGTACAAAGCCGATGGAATTCCATTCTTTCATCAAGGCACGTACTTGTTCCGCAGTTGCTTCGTCGGAGGTTCCAGATGCTTCCAATGCGGCCATACGCTTGATGACCTCTTCTTTTTTAGCCTGATTTTCCACTTCTTCTGTCCGTTGTGAAGATGTTGCTTTGTTTTTTTGTTCAAAGAAATAATCGCAAGCACCGATGAAACGTTTCCATACAGCATCAGAATGTTTCTTAGCTACCGGTCCAATCGTTTTCCATTCTTTCTGGAGTTTGGTCAGAATATCGGCAGTTTCCTTCCAGTTGGTACTGTCTTTTAAGGCTTCAGCCTTTTCGCAGAGAGCTTTCTTTTTTTCCAGATTAGCTGCCATGGTTTCCTTTACGGATTTAAAGAAGGCGGCTTTTCGGCGGAAAAATTCATCGCAAGCTGCACGGAAACGCTCGAATATCTTGACGTTCATTTTCTGAGGTGCATAACCGATGGTTTTCCATTTGGCTTGTAGGGCCAGGATTTCCTGGGTCTTTTCTTCCCAATCGGCAAAAGTGGTAAACGTATCGTATTCCATGCCTTCCACGATTTCGCAAATTACGGTCTTCTGGTCAAGATTATGCTGTTCTTTTTCCTTGAGTTCTTCAAAGTGCTGCTGATGACGTTTGTTGACTACTGTGGAAGCAGCTTTGAAGCGTGTCCAAATTGCTTCGCGCAAATCTTTGGCCACAGGGCCGATGGCACGGAACTCTTGGTGTAGCTTTTGCAGCTGGTGGAATGCTGAGATGACATCGGGTTCTTCAGCCAGTTTTTCTGCAGCTTCACACAAGCGTGTTTTTTGTTCTAGATTCTTTTTAAAGTCATATTCGCGGAACTCATTGTTCAACTTTACCATGTCGTAAAATTTTTCTGTGTAGAGTTGGTAAGTTTTCCACAATTCGTTGACTTTGGCTACAGGTATCTGTCCAACTTCGTTCCATTCCTGTTGGAGTTTCTTGAACTCATCATAAATCTTGTTGGTATCTTCCTGTGATTCTGTCAAGTATTTCATCCTTTCCAGGATACCCAGTTTCTTGGTCAGATTTTCTTCCTTTTCTTTCTCTTGTGCAGCTGCCAAGGCATTTCGTTTTTCTTTGATGGCATTCATGACAGTTTTGAATTCCTCTTCTGCAGGTTCTGCTTCCTGGATAAAGTCTTCTGCCTTTCCTCCCCCGTCGATGAAAGCTTTCCGTGCCGCTTCTGTTTTGGCTTTTTGTAGTTTGTAGAATGTTTGTTTAAGTGAATCGATTTCCTGTTTGTCTGTCAGGTCGTTTTTTTCGTTGATTTCCTTCAGGCGTTGCACCACTTCTTCCAATGTTTGTTTAGGTGTGTACATCTCCTTTTCAGTTTCTTCAACAGTAGGAACCGGAGTTTCAATAGTGTTTTCCATTGGAGCCTCGGTTAATGGGCGGTTGGTTTCATTTACTTCCATCGTATATAGATTTTAAAGAGTATAATTCTTTTATATTAATGTCTCTATTTTAGAAAAGACTCTTACAAATTAAAGAAATAAAATCTGATTTTCATACTTTTTCAGACAAAAACTGCAAAAAAAAGATGATTTTTTATGATTGACAAAGAAGAGAAAAGACGGTTTTCAGTGTTTTTTGATATCAGAAAAATGCTTTTGGATGCCAAGGGAAACGTTTTGCTATGTTGATGAAAACATAAAGGCGTTTGAAATAGAATATCTTCACATTTTTCTTCAAACGCCTTTGTACTTTTTCTTTAAAAGTCTAAGAAAGTAATACGGTGATTCCCATGTACATCAGCATACCGATGATGTCGTTGGTAATGGAGATAAACGGTCCGGTTGCAATGGCTGGATCAATTTTCAGTTTTTCTAAAGTCATGGGAACCAATGTGCCGAATATGGAGGCAAACATGACTACGGCAAACAGACTGATGGACACAGAATAGCTTACTGTGGCGGTGGCTCCGAAGCGGATGAAATTGTAGATGTATACCAGCATAGAGATGATGGTCGCATTGATAACGGCTACCACAGACTCTTTTAGTACTTGCTTGAAAGTGTTTTCTGCATTCAGTGAGCTGTTGGCCAGTCCTTGTACCACTAAAGCGGATGACTGTGTTCCCACATTTCCTCCTGTACCTCCGATAAGGGGAATGTAAAGTGCCATCTCCGGGTGAGCCGCAAAGGTGGTATCGAAATTTCCCAAAATCATGGAGTTGCCGATACCTCCGAGCATTCCGATTAGCAGCCAAGGCAGACGGGCAGTGGTTTGGCGGAATACGTTGTCATCAGTTTCTACATCCTGCGACAAACCGGATGCCAACTGATAGTCGCGTTCGGCTTGTTCACGCACTTCATCCATTACGTCGTCGACAGTGATACGCCCTACCAGACGGCCGATGCTGTCGACCACCGGTACAGCTACCAGGTCGTATTTTTCAATGGTCTGTACCACTTCCTCAATGGGAGTGTCCACATGGACGGATATCGGATCTTTTTTCATCACGTGCTTCACTTTTGATACCGAAGGACTGGTAATCATTTTTTTTAGAGGAAATACGCCGCGCAGACGTTCGTCGTCGTCTACAACATACACATAATAGATTTCGTCCATATCTTCGGCTTGCAGACGCATTTCTCGCAAGCATTCGGGCATACTCCAGTTTTCGTTTACAATCACCATTTCCGTACCCATCAAACCACCGGCAGTATCTTCGTCGTATTTCAGCAGGTCGACGATATCGCCTGCCTGTTCGATGTCTTCAATGTGTGAAAGCACTTCTTCCTGTTTATCTTCATCCATTTCTCGGATGATGTCGACGGCATCGTCCGAATCCATGTAGTCGACGAAGCGCTTGGCAATCGTTTCCGACGGGAGAATCTCGAGGAATTTCTTTCGCGCATCCTCGTCCATTTCAATCAGTACGTCGGCTGCAGTTTCGTTGTCCAGCAGCAGGTAGATGAAGCGGGCGTCTTCTGCGTCCAGTTCGTTGCACAGTTCGGCTATATCGGCCGGGTGAAGATCTTTAAGGACCTCCTTCAACTGATCAGAGTCTTTTTTCTCAATCAGTTCTGTGACTAGTTTTAGTTCTTCGGTGTTCATCCTTTTAGCTCCTGATGAGGGTTGTTATCGTAGTCTGTAATTTCTTGTATACCTTTACCCGGCGTTTTCTGTCGTGCCTTTCAATGCTTTCTCTACCCGGTTGGTCAGGTCGATGAATTCTTGAACGGATAGTTGTTCCGGGCGTTTGTTGAAAATGGGGTCGGCACTGAGCGGGTTTCCCTTGTCCAAAATAGACGAAATGGAATTGCGGAGTGTCTTGCGCCGCTGGTTGAACGTAGTTTTGACTATTTGTTTGAAGAGTGTTTCGTTACAACCTAGTTCCTTGGTCTCGTTACGTGTCATGCGGATGACGGCGCTCTTTACTTTTGGGGGTGGGTTGAACACATGTTCATGGACGGTAAACAGGTATTCTACGCTATACCAGGCTTGTATCAGTACGCTCAGAATGCCGTAGGTCTTGTTTCCCGGAGAAGCAGCAATACGCTCGGCCACTTCTTTTTGAATCATGCCGGTGCAGCAGGGAATCAGGTCCTTGTAGTCGAGCATCTTGAAGAAAATCTGGCTGGATATGTTGTAGGGATAGTTTCCGGTCAATACGAAAGGCTGGCCGTCGAAAAGTTGCTGGAGATCCATCTTCAGGAAATCCTGTTCAATGATGTGGTCTCCCAGTTGCGGAAAATTCTCTCTCAGATAAGCTACCGATTCAAAGTCAAGTTCCACGACTTTGAGCGGACGGTTTTTCTTTAGCAAATATTGGGTGAGAACTCCCATTCCGGGGCCTACTTCGAGGACGGGAAGTGCCGGACAGGCATCCACCGTGTCGGCGATGTCTTGTGCCACTTGCAGGTCTTTCAGGAAGTGTTGTCCTAAAAACTTTTTAGGTTTTACTAATTTCATGCCTCAGGTTTTAAATGTTCGTATTATCTTTGTATCTTGCAAAGTTAAACATAAATCTTTATATACCGATTGATTTTGGAACGAACAGGTTTAAAAAAAATAATAAATAGAGCCTGCCAAATCGCGCTTCCACTGGTGTTGGGAGCTGCCATTCTGTGGTGGACTTACCATGATTTCGATTTCCGACGGGTGTGGAGTGTGCTCGACGGAGGAATGAATTACGGCTGGATGGCCTTTTCACTGGTCTTTGGCGTGTTTGGACATCTGTTTCGTGGATGGCGCTGGAATCTGACATTGGCCCCCTTGGGAGAATACCCTAAATTGTCGAACAGCGTGTACGCGGTGTTTATTTCCTATGCGGCCAATCTGGTGGTGCCTCGTGTGGGAGAGGTCTCCCGCTGTGGTATTTTGGCCAAGTACGACGGGGTTTCTTTTTCCAAGTCCTTGGGTACGGTGGTAACCGAACGGCTCATCGACAGTATTTGTGTGATACTGATCACGGTGGTAACCTTGTTGCTTCAGTCGCGTATTTTTGCGGCTTTCTTTGAGAAAACGGGTACGAATATGGGATTCTTTACGGGGCTTTTCACTTCTACTAATTTTTACATCACCCTGACCTGCCTGTTTGCCGCAGGAGTGCTGGCTTTCTTCCTGATACGTAAACTGGCTATTTTCACGAAAGTACGGAGCATCTTGAACGATGTGTGGGCCGGATGCCTCTCCCTCCGTCATGTGAAAAAGCCATGGCTCTTTACCTTATATACTATAGGTATATGGGCTTGCTACTTCTTGCAGTTTTATGTCAGTTTCTATTGTTTCGACTTTTCTGCTTCGCTGGGCTGGATGCCGGGGCTGGTGATGTTCGTAGTAGGAAGTATTGCGGTGGCTGTGCCCACTCCCAATGGGGCCGGTCCGTGGCATTTTGCGGTTATCACCATGATGATGATGTACGGAGTAGATAAGGATGATGCAGGAATATTTGCCCTGTTGGTGCACGGTATTCAAACCTTTTTATTAATTTTGCTAGGTATTTATGGCCTTGTGGCTTTGCCGCTGGTAAATAAGAAACAAGCCGGGAAGTGATTTGCTTTTCGGATAAAATCAGATAATAATATGAACGAAATTCTTTCTTTGGCTCCGCAGAATGTGTGGAAGCATTTCTATTCGTTGACTCAAATTCCTCGTCCGTCGGGACATTTGGAAAAAATTCAGGCCTTCTTGCTGGATTTCGGTAAGCAGGTGGGTGTGGAATCATTTCAGGATGAAGCCGGAAATATCATTTATCGCAAGCCGGCTGCTCCGGGTATGGAAGACCGGAAGGCGGTTATCTTGCAAGCTCACATGGACATGGTTCCTCAGAAAGACAAACATTCGCAGCATGATTTTGAGAAAGATCCTATTCCGGTCTATGTGGACGGTGAATGGGTGAAGGCCAAAGGTACGACTTTGGGCTCAGATAACGGCATGGGAGTGGCAGCCATCATGGCAGTTATGGAAGACAAGTCGTTGAAACATGGTCCGCTGATGGCCTTGATTACAGCCGATGAGGAAACAGGAATGTATGGTGCTTTCGGTTTGAAGCAGGGCACTGTAGAAGGAGATATCCTTTTGAACCTGGATTCGGAAGAAGAAGGTGAACTTTATATAGGTTGCGCAGGTGGGGAAGACCTGACTGCTACATTGGAATACAAGGAAGAAGAAACCGATCCGGAAGACGTGGCACTGAAAGTGACCTTGAAAGGCTTGCGGGGTGGCCATTCCGGTATTCAGATTGGCTGGGGACATGCCAATGCCAACAAGCTGATGGCACGTTTCATGAACCAGGTGATTGCCTACGATGAGGCTTGTCTGGTATCATGGGAAGGTGGAAACATGCGCAATGCCATTCCGCGTGATTGTGAAGTCGTGATAACCATACCGGCTTCGGAAGTAGACGATGTGCTGGCATTCGTGGGTGAATGTGAGCAGGTATGGCGCGATGAATTTGCCACCATCGAAGACAACCTGAGCTTTACGGCTGAACGGGTGGACTTGCCGAAGATGATGGTACCTGATGAAATTCGTGATAACTTGGTGGATGCCATTTATGCGTGCCCGGATGGGGTAGAACGGTTTATTCCGACGATTCCAGATACGGTAGAGACTTCTTCCAACCTGGCTATTGTGGAAATCGGCAAAGGAAAAGCTACGATTAAAGTGCTGACACGTAGTTCGCGCGAATCCATGAAGGATTACCGTAATACAGCCATTGAAAGCTGCTTCTCTATGGCAGGAATGCATGTAGAGCGCTCTGGTAGCTATTCTGGTTGGGAACCGGATGTGAACTCTCCGATTCTGCATGCCATGAAGGATGCCTACAAGGAACAGTTTGGAGAAGCACCGGAAGTGAAGGTAATTCATGCCGGACTGGAATGTGGTATCATTGGTGCCATTGTGCCGGGATTGGATATGATTTCATTTGGTCCGACGTTGCAATGTCCGCATACTCCAGAAGAACGTTGCCACGTGCCGTCGGTGAAGAAATTCTATGATTTCTTGATTGCCACACTGGAAAATACACCGAAGAAATAACTTTTAGATTTAAAAAATATCGATGTGGAGAGAATCAGGTTCGTAGAGAACTTGGTTCTCTTTTTTTATGCCCTCAGGTAACCTCGTTTGCTTCTTTTAATTAAAAACTATGCAGTAATTTAAGAAATCTACTTTATCTTTATAAGAAACAACCGAAGTGAAATTTTAATTTGAAGGATATGAACAGACTATTCTTACTGTGTGCCATCGTATGGCTGACTTTTATTTTCCCACTGGCTGGAGTGGCCCAAAGTTATGAACGCTTGTGGAAGAATGTAGAAGAGAGTCGGAAAAAGGATTTGCCGCAGACACTGATTGCGCAGGTGAATCAGATTTATGAAAAGGCCAGGAAGGAGAAAAATACTCCGCAGATGCTGAAGGCGTATTTTTCACGGGTGGAATGTCAGGTAGAACTTACGCCGGACAGTTTGCAGAAGGAACTTCAGTATATGGAAGATTGGGCCATGAAGGAGAGCGACCCTTTGCAGAAAGCCGTACTGATGTTCCTTACGGGATATTATAAACTGGAGCTTTATCCTGAGAAGATGGATAGCGTGCTGTATTATTTCAATCAGGCAGTAAAAGAAAAAGAGGCCTTGTCGTCTGTATCGGCTGTAGATTTTCGTCCGATGACGGAGATTGGAAAATGGAGCCAGCGTTATTTCGGTGACAATATGTACGACCTGTTGTTGCGGCAGGTCATTTATCGCTTGAAGATGAACGGGCAGGACAGCAAGGAGGTGCAATGTGCCGTGTATGAAGATTATGAAAAGTTGCTGGCACAATACAAGGCTGTACACAATCGTGAAGCCGAGTTGCTGACCCGTTTGGATCGGTTGAGCTGCTGGCAACGCAGGGGATGGCGATATCCGCAACCGGTGTCGGACACCCAGGCGGTGGATTTGTGGAAGTCGTGGGCGGAAACCTATGTTGGATTGGATGCCTGTGCGG
The DNA here is from genome assembly GCA_902362595.1 of Bacteroidaceae bacterium. Taxonomy (GTDB): domain Bacteria; phylum Bacteroidota; class Bacteroidia; order Bacteroidales; family Bacteroidaceae; genus Phocaeicola; species Phocaeicola fibrisolvens. Next base: position 35,729 of record CABIXF010000027.1, read on the forward strand.
CGGTATATATCTGCTGGGCAGATTTCTATCACCGGAAGCAGGATTTTGTGTCTGAAATGAAGGTGATTGAAGAGGGATTGAAGCGTTATCCCGATTCGGAGTTTGCAGCCGACCTGGAAGACAAGCAGCGTATTGTGTGCATGCCTTCGCTTTCGGTACAGGTGACTCGGCCTTATCCGCAGGTGGAAACGGAACTTCGTGTCACTAGCAAGAACCTGGCAGGGGCCACGCTGGAATGGTATAAATTGAATCTCAAGGCTTCTTCTTCTGTGTTTGCCAATAGTGTGGACCATGCAGCGTTAATTAAGAAATATGGCACACTGGTGGATAAGGTGCGGTTGGACTTGCCGGAGACGCCTGATTATAAGGACTCGGTATCTATTTTGACTTGTCGGATACCGGAAGCTGGAATTTATGTGTTGAAGTCCATTCCCGATGGTTATAAGGATAAGACAGGATACGATGTGGTGCATTTGTCTTCGCTTCAGGTAGTTTCTTTCCCGATAGAAGGAAAGCAGACCGAATGTCACGTGGTAGACCGGAAAACGGGGTTGCCGGTGGCAGGAGCCGAACTGGTGTTCTATTCAATTCCGGTGCCGGGTAATTATACGGTATACAAGACGTATCATACAGACAAGCAAGGGAAGGTAGTGGTTCCGGATATGAATACACAGTTGTGGATGCATGCACGGACTGCGAAAGATGATTTTATGGAGGTATCCTATTGGTCCAGAAGAATCTTGTCTACCGTAAGCAGCACGCAGAAGGCTATCGACCGGATGGATTTGTTTACAGACCGTGCACTCTATCGTAAAGGACAGACGGTGTACGTATCGGGAGTGGCCTATACGCAGAATGGGGATGAGGTGCAGGTACGTAAGGAGGCAACTGTGTGGCTGGCTTTGCGGGATGCCCACAATCAGGAAATCGCCCGAAAGGAGTTGACGACCGACGATTTTGGCGCATTCTCCACAGAGTTCCAGTTGCCGACGGAAACATTGGCCGGAACGTTCCGCATTGAATCGGACAAGACTTCTTGTGCTATTCGGGTGGAAGAGTACAAACATCCGACGTTTGAGGTGACTTGGAAGGAGGTGCAGGAGGCCTATACCATGGGAGACTCTCTGACGTTGGAGGGAATGGCGAAGAAGTTCTCGGGTGCGCCGGTACAGGGCGGTAAGATACGTTATACTTTGACTCGCTCGAAAGCTTGGTTCTGGCGTATGGATGCGGAAGAGAAGCTGTTGGCGGAAGGGGAACTGATGACGCAGGCAGACGGAACCTTTGCGGTGAAAGTCTGCTTGGAGCGCCCGGATACGGAGGTTTCCTTGGGATGGGACGGATTTTACCATTACCGGATAGAAGCGGAGGTGACGGATGTGGCAGGAGAAACCCAGCAAGGGGTACTGGTACTTCCGGTGGGTGAACATGCTGTTGGATTACAGATAAAGGGATTGGCTGGAAAAGTGGCTCGTGAGAAGCTGGAGAAGATTCAGGTGCAAGCCTTGAATCTGCAACGTCAGCCGGTGGCCTTGGAGGTGGCTTGTCATCTTTACCTCTTGGAGGAGACTGGAAAGAAGGGGCAGACGGTATGGTCGGATACGGTGAAGTCGGGCCAGCCTTTCTTGCCGGAGGCGTGGAAACAGCTGGCTTCCGGGAAATACGTGCTGGAAGTATCTGCCCGTGATGCGCATGGACGTCTTTGTCGCGCGGAACAGGAATTGGTACTCTTCTCTTTGAGTGACAGCGTTCCTCCGATAAAGACTGTGGAATGGTTCTATCAAGACGGTACGGAACTGCAGGCCGACCGGCCGGTGACTTTGTACGTGGGCAGCAGTGAGAAGAATGTACATCTGTTTTATCATGTATATAGCGGAAATCGGATGCTGGTGTCCGAGGCCCAGGTGTTGAACGAGGAAATTCGCCCGTTCTCCTATACCTGGAGGCCGGAGTATGGCGATGGAATCACCGTCAGCTTCGGATTTATGAAGGAGGGCATCTGGTATTCCAAACAGGTGGTTCTGAAGCGTCCGGTTCCCGAGAAGAAACTGACATTGAAATGGGAGACTTTCCGCGACCGTCTGCGTCCGGGTACGGAGGAAACTTGGACGATGCGGATTCTGGATGCCTCCGGTAAGCCGGCAGATGCCCGTCTGTTGGCTACTTTGTACGATGCTTCTCTCGACCGTTTGTGGGAGAATCCATGGAACTTCCATTTGACTTTCAGGCGTTATACACCCTCGGTGATGCCATTCATCCAGCAGATGAACAGTGTGGCAATGGCTTACTCTCCCTTCTATACCTATTCACTGTCTTCCGTCTATGTACCGGATAACTGGCAGTTGTACAGTCGCTTGTGGATTCCTTCTTTGCAGCTGTATAGAAGTCTGACACGTAATGTGCAGATGATTCGAGGTGCGGGAGTCATGATGAAGGCAGCTGCAGCGGTACCGAATGTGATGATGAAAGAAGATGTGGCTTTGGCGGAAGAGGGATTTTCTCAAAATGATGGTGTAGAGAGAGTGGAACTTCAGTTTGCGAATTTTGAATTGGAAGCAGAGCCGGATTTGACTTTACGGGAAAATTTCGCGGAAACCGCTTTCTTCTATCCCGATTTGCGGACCGATTCGACCGGTACCGTACGGTTGGTCTTTACCGTACCGGATGCGTTGACTCAGTGGAAGTTCCAGGGATTTGCCCATACGCGGGACATGGATTATGGACTCATGCAGACCGAAACCCGTACCGAAAAACCGTTTATGGTTCAGCCGAACCTGCCTCGCTTCCTTCGTCGGGGGGATGAGGCTTCACTGGCAGCTTCGTTGATAAATTTATCTACCGAGGAGGTAAAAGGAAAGGCCCGGTTGGAGCTGGTGAATCCGGTGGATGGAAGCGTGGTTTACCAGTCGGCTCAGGATTTTTTAGTAAAGGCCGGAGAAACGGGCAGTGTACGTTTTGCTTTCCCAGTGAAAACGGATTGTGAGGTCTTGATTTGTCGGATGCAGGCCGAAGCGGGTGAGTTCAGTGACGGTGAACAGCACTACCTGCCTGTTCTGACCGATAAGCAATGGATGACTGAGACGCAGTCGTTGCAGGTGGAAGCCGGACAGTCTCAGCAGGTGGACCTGAAGGACAGGTTTAATGGGCAGAGCAAGACGGCCGAAAACCGCAGATTGACCATTGAATTAACTTCCAATCCGATCTGGTATGCCGTGCAGGCACTTCCGGTAGTTAGCAATCCGCAGCAGGACGATGCGTTTTCTTGGGCTACGGCTTATTATGCTCAGGCGCTGGCACAGAAGATTGTGGAATTGAATCCTCAGATTCAGACGGTGTTTGACAGCTGGCGGAAGCAGGGCATGAAGAAAGAGATTTTTTGGAGTGAGCTGGAACAGAATCCGGATTTGAAGAATCTGTTGCTGGCAGAAACTCCTTGGCTGGCGGAAGCGGCCAGTGAGCAGGAACAACGGCAACGGATTGGGTTGCTGTTCGAATTGAATACGATGAAATATCGTATGGATCAGGCCGTAACAAAGCTGAAGGCCTTGCAAAAGTCGGATGGAGGCTGGAGCTGGTTCGGCGGCATGCAGGGAAGCCGGATGGTCACCACGCAGGTGACGGAACTGCTGGCTCGTCTGAAATTCATGCAAGTGATGAGCGAGGTACGTGTGTCGGATATGTACTTGAAAGCCTTAAATTACTTGGAGGCAGCGTTCTGTGAGGAATACCGGCAGCTCAAGGAGAATGAATCGAAAAAGAATGGAGTTCAATTGCCCAGTGAACTGGCCGTGAGATACTTGTATATTGTTTCGCTGGATAAAGCGGCAGCTGGCCGGGTACAGCAGGCCGCCAAGGAATATATGGTGGCAAAACTGGAAAACCGTTCCAATGAATACTCTATCTATGAGAAGGCTTTGATTGCCCGGATTCTGCAGGCGCAAGGAAAGAAGTCGCAGGCGGAAGTTTTGGTACATTCCATCAAGGAATATACTGTAGCAACTCCAGAAATGGGACGTTATTTCGATACACCGAAAGCTTTGTATGCCTGGAACGGGTATCGGATTCCGACACAGGTGGCCGCCATGGAGGCCATTCAGCTGGTGGAAAAGGATGAAACGATGCTGAACGAGATGAAGCACTGGCTGTTGAAGCAGAAGCAGGTACAATGCTGGAGTACCCCGTTAGCTACGGCAGATGCCCTCTATGCGTTGTTGTCCGATGGAACCGCCTTGCAAGAAACAGGGAAGATGGAGGCAAAGGCGACAGGTATCCAGCTGGAGACGCCGGACGACGGACTGGGATATATCCGTCAGACTTGGACAGGGAAAGCTACAGAGGTAAAGAATCTGACAGTAAGTCATGCGGGAAAAGGAGCCGGATGGGGGGCCGTTTATACCCAATACCTGGAAGATATGGACCGGATTCAGCAGTTTGAAGGAGACGGCTTGAAGGTGTCACGTGAATATATATATAAAGGTGAGACCTTGAGCCGGAAGTCTCTCTTGCATGTGGGTGACCGGTTGACCGTCCGATTGACTTTCCGTACCGACCGGGATATGGATTTTGTCAGCCTGAAAGATGAACGGGCTGCCTGCATGGAACCTGTGCAACAATTGTCCGGCTATGTGTGGAAAGATGGGCTGGGATATTATCAGGCTCCGGAAGATGCAGCTACCTCATTCTTTATCGACCACTTGCGGAAAGGCAGTTACGTGATAGAATACGAGGTCTACGTAGATCGTGCAGGAACCTATCAGGCCGGAACGGCCACCATACAGTCGGTATATGCGCCGGAGTTTGGAAGCCATACGGAAGGGCGTAGCCTTCAAGTGGAATAAGCAAATCCGGGTGGGTAAGTCCTGCCCGGTTTTTTATGCAGAAAGCAGGACAGAATAAATTTTCAGGCTTGATTTTGCTTGTTCCTGTTTTCTCTTTATCTTTGTTTCCATAATTTAGAAAGAATAAAATCAATGAAACGTATATATACTTTTTTCCTGTTGTGTATGGCTGCCTGTTTTTCTTTGTTTGCACAGCCCAAAATCACTTTCGACATGCAGACAAAGGATTTGGGGTATGTCTTATGGAGAAATCCGGCCACTGTCATTTATTCGTTTACCAATACAGGCAATAAGCCGCTGGTCATTTCCAATGTGACGACCTCTTGCGGTTGTGCCAAAGCGAAATGGACGGAAGACCCCGTGCCGGCAGGAGGGAAAGGAGAGATTACGGTGGTGTTTGATGCAGAAGCCATCGGGCATTTCTACAAAGATGTGGGTGTGTACTGCAATGCTTCACCTATGCCGATTTATCTCGACTTCAACGGAGAGGTGACGGCAGATGCGAAGAACTTCTCGTTTACGCATCCTTATGCTGTGGGAGCCATTCGCCTGAATCTGGATGAACTGGACTTTAAATCGGTGAACAAAGGCGACCGTCCGGTGATTGAATTGCTGGTTGCCAATACTTCCAATAAAGCATATTCTCCTGTATTGATGCATTTGCCTCCTTACTTGGAAGCTACGGCTGAGCCGGAAAAGCTGGGACGTGGAAAGACGGGAAAAATCCGAGTGACACTGGACTCCGAGAAACTTCCGAAACTGGGTATTACGCGTGCTTCTGTGTATCTGTCCCGTTTCCCGGGTGATAAGGTGGGAAGTGAAAATGAAATTCCGGTATCTGTAGCCCTGTTGCCCGATTTCTCCAAATTGACAGAACAGCAGAAGAATAATCCGCCTCAGATTACCTTGTCGGCCAAGGAACTGGAATTTGTAGACCTGAAACCCAAACAGAAAAAGTCGCAGACCATTGTCATTTCGAATACGGGTAAATCTGATTTGAATATTCAGGATATGCAGGTGTTCAGTATGGCTTTGGCCGTGAAGCTGAATAAGAGGGTGCTGAAACCGGGAGAATCTACCAAAATGAAGATTACCGTGTTGGCGCAGAACCTTCCCCGTGTGAAAGGTTCGCCACGTGTCTTGATGATTACCAATGACCCTAACCAACCGATGATTACCATCCGTGTGAAAGCCCGGCTGAAATCGTCTGATAAATAAATGAAGTATGGAACACCCCGAGAACAACGAAGCTTATAAGGGGTTAACTGTCAATCAAGGAGTGGAACAGCCCTCCATTGTTAATCCTTATCTGAAACTGAGAAAGAAACCCAAACGTCGTCAGTACACGGCAGCAGAGTATGTGGAAGGCATCGTGAAAGGCGATGTGACCATGCTGAGCCAGGCAGTGACGCTGGTGGAGAGTGTGAAACCGGAACACCAGGTGCTGGCACAGGAGGTGATTGAAAAATGCCTGCCTTATTCCGGCAATTCCATCCGTATCGGCATCAGTGGGGTGCCGGGAGCCGGAAAGAGTACGTCAATCGATGTGTTCGGCTTGCACGTACTGGAAGAAAAAGGTGGAAAGTTGGCCGTATTGGCTATCGACCCCAGCAGTGAGCGTTCCAAAGGAAGTATCCTGGGCGATAAGACCCGTATGGAGAAACTGTCTGTACACCCAAAATCCTTTATCCGTCCGAGTCCTTCTGCTGGCTCACTGGGAGGAGTAGCCCGCAAAACCCGTGAGACCATCATCTTGTGCGAGGCCGCCGGTTTCGACAAAATCTTTGTGGAAACAGTCGGAGTCGGGCAGAGTGAGACAGCTGTTCATTCCATGGTCGATTTTTTCCTGCTGATTCAGCTGGCCGGTACAGGTGATGAACTGCAAGGCATCAAGCGAGGAATTATGGAAATGGCCGACGGCATTGTCATCAACAAGGCCGACGGAAACAACATTGAGAAAGCCAAGCTGGCAGCCACTCATTTTCGGAATGCCTTGCATCTTTTCCCGGCTCCCGAATCGGGCTGGACGCCTCAGGTGCTGACTTATTCCGGTTTTTACAATATCGGTATCAAGGAAATCTGGGACATGATTTATGCCTACATTGATTTTGTCCGCAAAAACGGCTATTTTGAACGTCGCAGAAATGAACAGGCTAAATACTGGATGTACGAAACCATCAACGAGCATCTGCGCGACAGTTTCTATCAGAATCCGCAGATTGCCTCTTTATTGCCTTTGCAGGAACAGGAAGTGTTGGAAGGAAAAGCTACCTCTTTCTCTGCGGCACGGAAACTGCTCGACATGTATTTTTCGGGTTTGAAATGAATATGTTGCATAAATATGTAAATTCTTTTACATTCCTTTGTGGACTGAATAAAAATAAAGAAGAAAAGCCGGAGATATCGTACTGCAAAATGAATTAATATGTAACTTTGCGGACCAATTTTTCAGAAATCATGCAAAGTGAAACTAAACCGATTATAGAGGTAAAGGGCGTATCGAAGTTTTTTGGCGAGAAAACGGCCTTGGATCATATCAATCTGTCCATTAAAAAAGGAGAGTTTGTAACCATACTGGGACCTTCAGGTTGCGGCAAGACTACCTTGCTGCGCCTGATTGCCGGTTTCCAGACGGCTTCCGAAGGAGTGATTTGCATTGCGGGTAAAGAGATTACCCAGACTCCGCCTCACAAGCGTCCGGTGAACACGGTGTTCCAGAAGTACGCATTGTTTCCCCATCTGAATGTGTATGACAACATTGCTTTCGGATTGAAACTGAAGAAACTTCCGAAAGACGTGGTATTGAAAAAAGTCAAGGCTGCCCTGAAAATGGTGGGGATGACCGACTATGAGTATCGTGACGTGAATTCCCTTTCCGGTGGACAGCAACAGCGTGTGGCCATTGCGCGGGCCATCGTGAACGAGCCGGAGGTGTTATTGCTCGACGAGCCGTTGGCTGCACTCGATCTGAAGATGCGAAAGGACATGCAGATGGAACTGAAGGAGATGCACAAGTCATTGGGTATCACTTTTGTGTATGTCACTCACGACCAGGAGGAAGCCTTGACCCTGAGCGATACCATCGTGGTGATGAGCGAGGGACGTATCCAGCAGATTGGTACTCCTACCGATATTTACAATGAACCTATCAATTCGTTCGTGGCCGATTTCATTGGCGAAAGCAATATCCTGAACGGGGTGATGGTGAAAGACAGACTGGTGCATTTCTGCGACCGGGATTTCGAGTGTGTGGACGAAGGTTTCGGGGAACAGACACCGGTGGATGTGGTGATTCGTCCGGAAGACCTGTATATCTTTCCTGTATCGGACATGGCACAGCTTCGCGGTGTGGTGCAGTCGTGTATCTTCAAGGGAGTGCATTATGAAATGGTGGTGCTGTGCCAAGGGTATGAGTTCGTGGTGCAGGATTATCATGCGTTTGAAGCAGGTACGGAGGTCGGCCTGCTGGTGAAGCCTCACGACATTCATATTATGAAAAAGGAACGCTTGTGCAACACTTTCGATGGAAAACTGCTGGATGAAACGCATGTGGAGTTCCTTGGTTGTACATTTGAATGTGCTCCAGTCGATTTGCAGCAAGTGCCTTTGGGCGAAGTGCAGGTGGAAGTGGATTTCGACAAGATTGACTTGCAGGACGATGCCGAAGACGGAGCACTGACGGGAGAAGTGAAATTCATTCTTTATAAAGGAAACCATTATCACCTGACCGTCTGGTCGGACTGGGATGAGAATGTGTTTGTCGATACCAACGACGTATGGGATGACGGAGACCATGTGGGAATATCCATTGCTCCGGAAGACATCCGGGTACGTGTAAAACGGGAGGAACGATGAACAAGCTGCGTTTGTTTTTTCTGTCGCGGAGAAGCTGGACTTTGCCTTACCTGATTTTTTCAATCATCTTCGTGATTATTCCGCTGGTCCTGATTGTGATTTATGCCTTTACGGATGACACGGGCCGGATTACCTTGGATAACTTTCGGAAGTTTCTGGCGCATCCGGAAGCCGTCAATACCTTTGTGTATTCCATCGGCATTGCTCTGCTTACTACCATCGGGTGTATTGTGCTGGGGTATCCGGCGGCTTGGATTCTGAGCCGGAGCCGTTCCAGCTATTCCCGTACGCTGATTATGCTGTTTATCCTTCCCATGTGGATTAACATCCTGATACGTACGCTGGCTACCGTGGCCTTGTTCAACTTTGCCAGTCTTCCGTTGGGAGAAGGGGCCTTGATTTTCGGAATGATTTACAATTTCATCCCGTTTATGATTTATCCCATTTACAATACGCTTCAGAAGATGGATCCCAGTTACGTGGAAGCGGCTCAAGATTTGGGGGCCAACTCGTTTCAAGTGTTCTGGAAAGTGGTCTTCCCTCTGTCCATGCCAGGAGTGGTGAGCGGCATCATGATGGTGTTCATGCCTACTATCTCGACCTTTGCCATTGCGGAACTGCTCACCATGAACAACATTAAATTGTTTGGAACCACCATTCAGGAGAATATCAACAACAGCTTGTGGAACTATGGTGCTGCGCTTTCACTGATTATGCTCTTCCTGATTGCCGCCACTTCCTTGTTCAGTGCCGACGATAAGAACGAGTCGGAGAAAGGAGGACAGGTATGGTAAAGAAAATATTGATGCAGACCTATCTGTGGGTGTTGCTGCTGATGCTGTATGCCCCGATTCTGATTATTGTGATTTATTCGTTTACCGAGGCCAAGGTGCTGGGTAACTGGACCGGTTTCTCGTTCAACCTGTATCGCTCGTTGTGTAATACGGGTGCCCATCATTCCCTGATGAATGCGCTGGTCAATACGATTGCCATCGCCTTTATTGCCGCCACGGTTTCTACCCTGCTGGGCAGTGTGGCCGCTATCGGCATTTATAACCTGAAGGCCCGGAGCCGGAAAGCCATGGGATTCATCAATACCATCCCCATTTTGAACGGAGATATCATTACCGGTATTTCCTTGTTCCTGCTTTTTGTGTCATTGGGTATTACCCAAGGTTTCACGACCGTGGTGTTGGCACACATCACTTTCTGCACGCCCTATGTGGTGTTGAGTGTATTGCCGCGCCTGAAGCAGATGAATCCGAACCTGTATGAGGCAGCACTCGATTTAGGAGCTACTCCCATGCAGGCCTTGTGGAAGGTGATTATCCCGGAAATCCGTCCCGGAATGATCAGCGGTTTCCTGCTGGCACTGACCATCTCCATCGATGATTTTGCCGTGACGGTGTTTACCATCGGCAACCAGGGACTGGAGACGCTTTCTACCTATATTTATGCGGATGCCCGCAAGGGAGGATTGACACCGGAACTCCGTCCGTTGTCTGCCGTGATTTTTGTGGTGATTCTGGTGCTGCTGATAATTATTAACCGTAGAGCTGACAAAGCAAAGAACAAATGAAACAGAAGATGAAAAGGTGGAGCTGGTGGGCGATGCTCTGTGTATGCTCCCTGCTGACAAGCTGTTACAATGCCGGGGAGTCGCGTGAGAATGTGCTGAAGGTGTACAACTGGGCCGATTACATTGGCGAAGGGGTATTGGAAGATTTCCAGCAATACTATAAGGAACAGACGGGAGAGGATATCCGCATTGTGTATCAGACGTTCGATATCAATGAAATCATGCTGACCAAGATTGAAAAAGGGCATGAAGATTTTGATGTGGTCTGTCCGTCGGAATACATTATCGAGCGCATGCTGCACAAAGGACTGCTGCTGCCCATCGACACTGTTTTTGCTCACTCACCCAATTACATGAAAGGGGTAGCCCCTTATATCCGCCAGCAGATTGACAAGCTGACGGTGCCGGGCGACCAGCCGGCCAGCCGTTATGCGGTCTGTTACATGTGGGGTACGGCCGGACTGTTGTACAATAAGAAATATGTCTCTGCGCAGGATTTACGCTCCTGGGGGTGTCTGTGGGACAAACGGTATGCAGGAAAAATTCTGATGAAGGACTCTTACCGGGATGCGTATGGCATGGCGTTACTGTATGCCCATCGGGAAGACTTGAAAGACAGTACTCGCAGTGTGGCCAGTCTGATGAACGACTATTCACCGGCTTCTATGGACTCGGTGGAAAAATATCTGAAACTGCTGAAGCCTAATGTGGCAGGTTGGGAAGCCGATTTTGGCAAGGAGATGATGACCAAGGGGAAGGCATGGATGAACATGACCTGGAGTGGCGATGCGCAGTGGGCCATCGAAGAAGCTGCGGAGGTAGGAGTGGATTTGGGATATACCATTCCGGAAGAAGGAAGCAACGTGTGGTACGACGGCTGGGTGATTCCCAAGTATGCCCAGAATCCGAAGGCTGCCAGCTATTTCATCAACTTCCTGTGTCGTCCGGACATTGCCTTGCGGAACATGGAAGAAAACGGATACGTCAGTTCCATTGCCGCTCCGGAAATTATGGAGGCCTGCATTGATTCTACTTTGAACAAGGAAGTGGATGCCAGTTACTTCTTCGGTTCGGAAGCGCGTCACGTGAAATTGCGGAACACCCAGTATCCCGACAAGTCGGTGATAGCCCGTTGTGCCATGATACGCGATTTCGGCGACAAGACTGTAGATGTGCTGGAAATTTGGTCGCGGGTGAAAGGAGACAACCTGAACAGTGGGCTGGTCATTCTGATTCTGCTGGTGTTTGTCGGACTGAGTGCCTGGCAGATTCGTCGTCGCTGGCTGCGCTATAAGCGGAGCCATTACAAGCGTTCGCGCCGGAAGCTTCGCCACAAGTAAGTCACAAATTGAGGGAACCAAAAAGAAACCTCCTTTCCGGGTGCGCCCGAAAAGGAGGTTTCTTTTTATGTGATATAAGGGAATATCAGATAGACAATTCATGCAATACGTTCACCAGTTCACGGTCAATCGGCTTGTCGTTCTTGATAGCCTTGGCAAACGGTACGTACACAATCTGGTCGTTTTCGATACCGATCATTACGTTGCGCTGGCCTTCCATCAATGCCTGGATGCTGGCTACACCCATACGGCTGGCGATGATACGGTCGTGAGCTGTCGGACGTCCACCACGCTGCAAGTGTCCCAGAATGGTGACACGAACATCATACTGCGGATATTCGTTCTTCACACGTTCCGCATAGTGCATGGCTCCACCCGTGATTTCACTTTCGGCTACCAGTACGATGGAACTGTTCTTTGATTTACGGAATCCGTTGTTGATGAATTCTTCCAGCTGGTCTACTTCCGTGTTGAATTCCGGAATGATGGCTGCCTCTGCTCCGGCAGCGATGGCACCGTTCAATGCCAAGAAGCCGGCATCACGTCCCATCACTTCCACGAAGAACAGACGTTCGTGAGAAGTTGCGGTATCACGAATCTTGTCCACTGCATCCAGAATCGTGTTCAGGGCAGTGTCATAACCGATGGTCGTGTCTGTACCAAACAGGTCATTGTCGATGGTGCCGGGAAGTCCGATGCAAGGTACGTCAAACTCTTGTGCCAGCAGACGGGCACCGGTCAAAGAACCGTCTCCACCGATGATGATGAGGGCATCGATGCCTTCACGTTGCATGGTTTCGTAAGCGATTTGACGTCCTTCTGGGGTACGGAATTCCTGACAACGTGCGGTTTTCAGGATTGTACCTCCTAATTGTATGATATTGCTGACATTTTCAGTCTTAAATTCCTTGATTTCACCCGTAATCAATCCTTTATAGCCTCTGTAAATACCTTTTACTTTCAGTCCGTTGTAGATAGCGGAACGGGTGACGGCTCTGATTGCGGCATTCATGCCTGGTGCATCACCTCCGGAGGTCAGAATACCGATACATTTAATAGTTCCCATAATTGTTAGTTGTTAGTTTGATTTTTATGAAGCAAAAGTACAAAAACTGTTGCTATTTTGCGGTGAATTTCTTCCTTATTCTTCGTTCATTATAACTTTTTTACACGCTTCCATCAGCCATTTAGGCGTAGAAGTGGCTCCACAGATTCCAATGGAATGTGCACGTGACAATATGCTCTTGTCAATCTCTTCCGGTTTGTCAATCTGATAGGAGTTGGGGTTGACTTTCTTGCATTCCTGAAAGAGAATCTTTCCGTTGGAACTTTTGTGTCCGCAGACGAAGAAAATCAGGTCATGGCTGGCCGCGAATTCCCGGATGTGGGGCATGCGGTTGGCCACCTGCCGGCAGATGGTATCGAAATATTGGAAAGAGGCTTCCGGAGAGATGTGTTCCTCGATATAGGAGACAATCTGGCGGAACTCGTCGAGCGACTTGGTGGTCTGTGAATACAGCCGGATGTCTTTTGTCATGTCGAGCTTGCTCACTTCTTCCAGTTTCTCGATAACGATGGCTTTTCCTTTTGTCTGGCCTACCAGTCCCAGCACCTCGGCATGACCGTTTTTCCCGTAGATGACAATCTGTCGTTCCCGACCGTTGGGAGTGGTGTCGTATTCCTGCTTGATTCTTTTCTGCAACCGCAATACCACCGGACAAGTGGCATCGATGATTTCAATCTGATTTTTTCGGGCCAGTTCGTAAGTTTCGGGTGGTTCGCCGTGAGCACGCAGCAGTACCTTTACATTCCGCAGGCGGGCAAACTCTTCGTGGTTGATGGTAATCAGTCCCAGTTTTTTCAGACGCTCACATTCCTGTCCGTTGTGCACGATGTCGCCCAGGCAATATAAGGGTTCTCCTTTTGCCAGTTCTTCTTCTGCCTTGGAGATGGCCGTGGTCACTCCGAAACAAAATCCGGACTCCTTATCTATTTCAATGTGATGCATGGGTGGCTTTTTCAAATTGTTCCTTTAACCATTCTTTCTGTTCGGGAATCGTCATTTCGCTGTTGTCCAGCAGGATGGCGTCGTCGGCCTTGCGGAGCGGGCTCACTGTCCGGTTTTGGTCAATGCGGTCGCGTTCTTCCACGTTGTGCAGGATTTCATCGAAGGAGGCTTCCTGTCCTTTGGCCTTGAGTTCCTCGTAGCGGCGCTGGGCACGAATCTGGGCGGAAGCTGTGACGAAGATTTTCAGTTCGGCGTCGGGAAAGACTGCGGTACCGATGTCTCGCCCGTCCATGACAATCCCTTTTTCCTTGCCCATTTCCTGTTGCTGACGTACGAGTGCCTCCCGTACGAAACCGAGAGCGGCTACCGGGCTGACATGGGAGGAGACTTCCATGGTACGGATGCGTTCTTCCACGTTTTTCCCGTTGAGGAAAGTCATCGGGCGCTGGGTTTCCGGGTTGAGCTGGAAGGAAATCTGGATTTGTCCCATCTGCTGGCGGAGCGCTTCTTCCTGAATGCTTCCGTCGGCATTAAACAATCTGTTTTCCAGACAATACAGTGTAACGGCCCGGTACATGGCGCCGCTGTCTATATAGATGTATCCGATTTCTTTGGCTAAGTCTTTAGCCATGGTACTTTTCCCGCAGGAAGAGAATCCGTCGATGGCAATAATAATTTTTTTCATGATTCAGTGAGTATGTGAATGATAATGTGTACAAAGATAGGGAAAATCCTTTGGATTTCGAATGCTTTTTCTGGAAGTTTATGGGTGGTGGTTTGGCGAGAAGCAGAAAGAAAGAACAAACTGAGATGGATTAAAAAACGTTGTGGAGTAGATGGAAACGGCTCCTGGCATTTTTTATGTTTCCCTGCTGGAAAACGTATGTCTCTGCTTGGGGAAATGTACGTTTCCTGTATGGAAAACGTATGTTTTCGCCTTGTGAAAACTGAAAAAAAATAAGGCATTTGCCGCTTATTGCCAAGGCGAAATAAAAAATATGCTTGGTTTTGCATTATTTTTACTTCCGGAAGATGAATTTTTAAGGATTTGTGTTACCTTTGTCGCGTATAGAGTATTAACCTTTAATAAACACATTTATGGAAGTCAAAAAATCGCCTAAAGCGGACCTCGAGGGAAAAAGAACCACGTGGTTGTTGTTCGGCTTCATACTGGTCTTGGCAGCGATGTTCGTAGCGTTCGAATGGACAGAACGTGACAAGCAGATTGTTACCGAAACAGGTATCGTCGAACCTATTTTTGAGGAAGAAATGATTCCTATCACTGAACAGCAGGAACAGCAGCAGGCACCGCCTCCTCCTGAAGCTCCGAAAATGGAAGAAGTGTTGCAGATTGCAGATAATGATGCAAACGTAGAGGAATCTACCATCCAGTCAAGTGAGGATGACAACACGCAGGCTGTGGAAATCAAGTATGTGCCGGTTGAAGTGGAAGAAGAAGAACCGGAAGAACAGCAGATTTTCCAGGTAGTAGAAGAGATGCCGGAATTCCCGGGTGGTATGGCTGAATGTTTGAAGTTCATTAGTAAGAATATCAAATATCCGACTATTGCACAGGAAAACGGTGTACAGGGACGTGTAATCATCCAGTTTGTGGTTAACCAGGATGGTTCTATCGTTGACCCGGTGGTGATGCGTAGTGTAGACCCGTACTTGGATAAGGAAGCGCTCCGTGTGATTAAGATGATGCCGAAATGGAAACCAGGTAAGCAGCGTGGTAAACCTGTACGTGTGAAATATACCGTACCTGTAACCTTTAAGTTGCAGTAATCTATTGACCGTTATAATAAAGTGAAGGCTGCGTTTTGCAGCCTTTCTTTTTTCTCTTATTTTAAAATTGCATTTCCATGAAACAACAGACAAGTGAACAATTGTTGCAGCAGATTCACGAATATATTGGAAGCCTTTCTTATATGCGGAATCCGATGGGACTTTACGACCCGATTGAATATGTGCTGGGGCTGGGTGGCAAACGTCTGCGTCCGGTTTTGATGCTGCTGGCTTATAATTTATACAAGGAAGACGTGACCCGTATCTTTTCTCAGGCGGCAGGCATTGAAACGTACCATAACTTTACCTTGTTGCATGATGACTTGATGGACAAGGCCGACATGCGCCGGAATAAACCGACGGTACATAAGAAATGGGATGAAAATACGGCGATTCTTTCGGGAGACGCCATGCTGATTCTTGCTTATCAGTTCATGATGCAGCAATGTCCGGCAGAATACGTGGGAAGGGTGATGGAAGTGTTTGGCCGTACCGCTCTTGAGGTATGCGAAGGACAGCAGTGGGACATGGAGTTCGAACATCGTCTGGATGTGACGGTCGACGAGTATATCGAAATGATTCGTCTGAAGACTTCCGTGTTGCTTGCGGCAGCCTTGAAAATTGCTGCCATCTTGGGAGGTGCTCCCGAAAAGGATGCGCAGTTGCTCTATGATTTTGGCATTAAGATGGGACTGGCTTTCCAGTTGCAGGATGATTACCTGGATGTGTATGGTGATCCGGCTGTCTTTGGAAAGAAGATTGGAGGAGATATTCTTTGCAATAAGAAGACCTTTATGCTGATTACCGCCTTGAGCCTGGCTGAAGGAGAAGATAAGGAAACGTTACTGAACTGGCTTCGTGCTACGGACTATGTGGCTGAAGAAAAAATCCGGTCGGTTACAGCTCTATATAATAAGGTAGGAGTGCCGGAACTTTGTCAGGCTCGCATTGATGCATATTATGAAGAAGGGCTGTTGCTGCTGGAGAAGGTGAGTGTGGAGCCGTCTCTTAAAGAGGAACTGAAAAAGTTTGTCTGTCACTTGATGGAACGTAAACTGTAAAGAGATGAATGCCCTGATTGATACCCATACCCATCTTTATGTGGAAGAGTTTGACGCGGATCGTGAGCTTGCGGTGATTCGTGCGGTCGAAGCAGGTGTGACGCGCTTGTTCATGCCTAATATTGATGACACTACGGTGGAGGCAATGCTCCGGCTGTGTGATGCACACGAGTGTTGTTATCCGATGATTGGCCTCCATCCCACTTCGGTGGATGAAAACTGGAAGAAACGGCTGGAAAAAGTGAAAGGCTATCTGACTTCTTCTCATCGTTTTTATGGAATCGGTGAGGTCGGCATCGACTTGTATTGGGACAAGACGTTCCGCAAGGAGCAGATGTGGGTGTTTGAAGAACAAGTGAAGTGGGCTTTAGAATACGGCCTGCCCTTGATTATACATTGCCGGGAAGCTTATCCGGAACTGCTGGAAGTGTTGTCCGGCTATAAACATACGGCGTTGCGGGGAATTTTCCATAGTTTTACCGGAACCGGAGAAGATGCGGAGCGGTTGCTGGAATTCGAATCCTTCATGCTGGGAATAAACGGGGTGGTCACTTTCAAAAAAAGCTGTCTTCCGGAAGTCCTGAAAGAGGTGCCTTTGAAACGTGTCGTGCTCGAAACCGATTCTCCTTATCTGGCTCCGGTACCCTATCGTGGCAAGCGGAATGAAAGTGCGAATCTGGTGAAGGTGGCAGAATGTCTTTCCTTCATTTATGGGATACCCTTGTCGGACATCGCTTCTCAGACTACGGAAAATGCCTTAAAAGTCTTCACAAATGCGGAGAAAAGTTTTTAAAGTTTATTAATTTCGACTTCAAAAGTAAACTTTTGCAGGCTTGATGTTATGTAAGACGAAAAAAAAGAATACATTTGTGACTGAAATCAGCAAGGGGATAAAAAACGTTGAAAGGAGCCTCCGGCTGATTGGAAAAAGGAGAGGTGCTCGAGTGGTTGAAGAGGCACGCCTGGAAAGCGTGTATACGCCAAAAGCGTATCACGGGTTCGAATCCCTGTCTCTCCGCAACAAACGCTGAAAATCAGCAAATTGCAAAACAAACACCCAGTTTTACACCCAAGAATGTAAAGTCGAG
>CABIXF010000028.1 GCA_902362595.1 Bacteroidaceae bacterium
TAATCGAAAAATTTTATTAGCTTGGTAACTAACTGATTATTAATTAATAATAGCTGTTTTGGCGAATTTTCTCCGGACAGCAATGATTTTACACCTCCAAATGAGTTTCAATTCCATAAGGTACGATTAAAAGGTAAAGGACGAGTTCAAGAATCTTTGGTACTTGCGTTTCAATTCCATAAGGTACGATTAAAAGATTTGAGAAAAGGTCAGAAATGCGCTGTAATTAAGTTTCAATTCCATAAGGTACGATTAAAAGATTAACATGAACTTCCGTATCAAAATTTCAGGAGGTTTCAATTCCATAAGGTACGATTAATTTGTAACCTCATTAATATCCAGTTTCAATTCCATAAGGTACGATTAAAAGAATATAACAATGATATTAATAAAAGTATGTTCTACGTTTCAATTCCATAAGGTACGATTAAAAGAGGGAGGAATTAAATCTCTTATGTCTGTGAAAGGGTTTCAATTCCATAAGGTACGATTAAAAGGTATATAACAATCCTGAAACAAAAGCAATTGCCTCAGTTTCAATTCCATAAGGTACGATTAAAAGTTTGCCTTATCTTGTCGATATCTTCCAAATCATAGTTTCAATTCCATAAGGTACGATTAAAAGTTCTGAAAACTTATATGAGTGACCTATTCAACAACGTTTCAATTCCATAAGGTACGATTAAAAGACCAGAATCAGCATAAATCTTCTGATATGTAAGTAAGTTTCAATTCCATAAGGTACGATTAAAAGAGAACTGAGAGCGGAACAACAGCAACCAACTTATGTTTCAATTCCATAAGGTACGATTAAAAGTGTTAATACCGATTCCATACATTGAATCAGACGTTGTTTCAATTCCATAAGGTACGATTAAAAGATGAGACTTCTCAAGGGCTTGAGGTATCTCATCAGTTTCAATTCCATAAGGTACGATTAAAAGGCAAACGTCTAAACCTTCAGGACCTCTTCTTTCAGGTTTCAATTCCATAAGGTACGATTAAAAGTATGCAACACCAGCAACATAATCAGTGTCAAAACTAGTTTCAATTCCATAAGGTACGATTAAAAGATCAATCATTCTTGATTATTTTTACAAACTATACCGGTTTCAATTCCATAAGGTACGATTAAAAGACCAAATAGTTTGCACGCGGAGAAGTAATAATTCTGTTTCAATTCCATAAGGTACGATTAAAAGCCAAAAGGGGTGGTGGGTTGTATCCGTTCCTTTTGGAGTTTCAATTCCATAAGGTACGATTAAAAGGCAGGAAGACAAGAAGGTGTCGCGATGGGAGAAAGTTTCAATTCCATAAGGTACGATTAAAAGCTGGACACACAGATAAACGGATATGCCTACCAACGTTTCAATTCCATAAGGTACGATTAAAAGTCTCTTTCCTTGCTCCTGATAGTATTCCAACAGTGTTTCAATTCCATAAGGTACGATTAAAAGCTGGCATATACCTTCGACTTCGACCCCGAAAAAGGTTTCAATTCCATAAGGTACGATTAAAAGATCACGCCTCGAGTCGACTACTGTCAGGGAAACCGAGTTTCAATTCCATAAGGTACGATTAAAAGACCAAGACTGGGTAGAAACAGTGTATACGAGCAAAGTTTCAATTCCATAAGGTACGATTAAAAGAGTATCGGTTTTGCATATTGTGTCCCGTGTAATAAGTTTCAATTCCATAAGGTACGATTAAAAGATATGAAAAAGTTTGCAGTTATTTATTCGGACCCTTGTTTCAATTCCATAAGGTACGATTAAAAGTTTGATAGCATAGATTCTTCATTTGACATAAGATAGTTTCAATTCCATAAGGTACGATTAAAAGTTCATCGTCGTGATGATCGTGGCCGACTTCGTCCTGTTTCAATTCCATAAGGTACGATTAAAAGAATTTAGAGAAACAGATTGATGAGCAGTGGAAGATGGTTTCAATTCCATAAGGTACGATTAAAAGTCAGTAAGTCCGTCAACTGTTACGGAAATTTTACTAAGTTTCAATTCCATAAGGTACGATTAAAAGTTTCTTGATAAGCTGCATTTCATCCTCAAACAACAAGTTTCAATTCCATAAGGTACGATTAAAAGTGCCGAATCTGTGCCACTTCATCAACTAACTTGCGTTTCAATTCCATAAGGTACGATTAAAAGCGGGCACGGGAGAAATGTATGCCAAACCGATTACGAGTTTCAATTCCATAAGGTACGATTAAAAGATTTGACAAGCCAAAAAGTCCTATCATGCCGTTGGATGTTTCAATTCCATAAGGTACGATTAAAAGAGTCGAAACAACAACCAAATCTTTCATCAATGTTGTTTCAATTCCATAAGGTACGATTAAAAGCGTCGGCAAACCAAGATAATCATACAATGAACAAGTCTGGTTTCAATTCCATAAGGTACGATTAAAAGCGGTAGTGAACAGCAGGATGCTCAGAATGAACACAGTTTCAATTCCATAAGGTACGATTAAAAGATAGCCTTTGCTGGGGATGTTAAGCGTACAACAAGTTTCAATTCCATAAGGTACGATTAAAAGTCGTAGTAGTAAGTACCTACAGGAATGTTCAGCATGTTTCAATTCCATAAGGTACGATTAAAAGCCGAACCCGCCGTTTCGGAATAAGGCAAGGAACATAGTTTCAATTCCATAAGGTACGATTAAAAGATGTAGCAAAATTTATTTTGATTATCATTAAGATGTTTCAATTCCATAAGGTACGATTAAAAGAAAAAGCGAATCAGACACAAGCAATGCGGAAATGCGTTTCAATTCCATAAGGTACGATTAAAAGAATAGAGAAAATCTTGAACGGCAGATTGATGAGCAAGTTTCAATTCCATAAGGTACGATTAAAAGCTTGTGTTAATGCCATTTCTTTTCCCTTTTAAAAAGTTTCAATTCCATAAGGTACGATTAAAAGCTCTCACTTATAACGATGTTCATAAGCCTCGTTGGTTTCAATTCCATAAGGTACGATTAAAAGCAAGACTGTTCTTCGTACGGCCTTGGTCGATGAGAAGTTTCAATTCCATAAGGTACGATTAAAAGATTTGACAAGCCAAAAAGTCCTATCATGCCGTTGGATGTTTCAATTCCATAAGGTACGATTAAAAGCCGATGTAAAGAAAAGCCCGTTATCACCTCAACTGTTTCAATTCCATAAGGTACGATTAAAAGTTTTTTTCAAACCATCTGCGATGTAACCTGCGTAGTTTCAATTCCATAAGGTACGATTAAAAGTATTTGTTGCTCCAAGTACAGCTGTTTACTTTAATAGTTTCAATTCCATAAGGTACGATTAAAAGACCATTACTGAGTGTTTGCATTTTATAGAGGATGCTGTTTCAATTCCATAAGGTACGATTAAAAGTCAGCAGAGTTCTGTTTATCTGACCACTTCTTAGATGTTTCAATTCCATAAGGTACGATTAAAAGTCTTTCCTCCGATAGAGGTAGCAAAACCGTATTCCTGTTTCAATTCCATAAGGTACGATTAAAAGGCGGCCTTCGTAAGGGAGCACACCGTCCTGACCTGGTTTCAATTCCATAAGGTACGATTAAAAGGAATGGAAACCTATTACTACCAGTTTGGAAAAGACGTTTCAATTCCATAAGGTACGATTAAAAGTGTGAGCATCATTGTATGTAAGGGTTAAAAACAAGTTTCAATTCCATAAGGTACGATTAAAAGTCTACTTAGAGCAATTCGCGACATGCCTAAATCAGTTTCAATTCCATAAGGTACGATTAAAAGCCCGAGGTCTCCGAGTGCCCGAGTGGGCATGATGGTGTTTCAATTCCATAAGGTACGATTAAAAGTATCAACATCTGTTGCTTATTATTCGTATCAGATGTTTCAATTCCATAAGGTACGATTAAAAGTTGAGTTGATGAACGAAGGCCAAGGAACAATATATCACGTTTCAATTCCATAAGGTACGATTAAAAGCAAAGCTGATTGATATCAGCTCCGCGTTTAAACAGTTTCAATTCCATAAGGTACGATTAAAAGTCTTCATTTTCATTTTTATTATATACTGAAAATAAAGTCATTATAAAATGCAAATATAGAAAAAAATTACAAGAAAAAATGTCGATGCCTAATTCTAAAAAAATCCCAAGGTATCGACATTTTCATAAGTATCTGTATTTCAATAAGTCAAAGAACTATTAGGCATATAAATTTCCTGAAAACAGAAACATAAGCCTCATCGACAAAATTTATTTAGAGAAAGACATCTATATTAGACCGTTCTTTTCCTACAATTCGCTTATCCATCGTATATTGGGAAGAACCACTAAATATAATTATACTATCTTCTTCTTTTTTCATAAAAGCATCACATAACATCAACAGTTCCTTTAAACGAACCTCCGATATTTCACCTTCAAAAACAGAATTCTGAATCCAGTTCAGATACCTTCGGCACAATTTCAACATTTTTCCTACCCTCCGCTCTCCAAAATCATACACTAAAATTACATACATATCACCAATACATCTTAAAAGGTTTATATTCTTCCATACCCAACAAATGTTTGGCCAATTTATAGCACTCCAATTTTACAAGATGCTTGTAACTGACTGAACGCTTTAAAGAGCGATGTTGAATGGTTTCCTGCAACCGATCCTCCAAAGCTTTTACAAATATCTTCTTTCCCATGGAATTAAGCAAACATTTGTTCAACTTCCAATCAAAATGTTTTCCCTGAATTTCCTTTCGGTTTAAAACCTTAAAAATCACTCGGTCTACGATAATGGGTTTGAAGATTTCCGCAATATCCAATGCCAAGGAGTAACGACGCTCACCAGGTGTATGCAAATAACTGATAGTAGGGTTCAGCTGGGTTTGATGAATGGCACGCAAGCAAAGCGTATAGCACACCATATTACCAAAGGAAATCAGTGCATTTACCTCATTCTGTGGAGGACGTTTGGTACGAGTACCCATTTCAAAGTCATTCAGTATCAAATTAAATGCCGTGTAGTAATATTGCCTTATCTGACCTTCCACTCCCATCAGTTCTTCCGTACTACCAGTCTGAGGTATTTGAGAAGAAAGTTTTTTCATCAGAGCTATTAATTCTTCCATATCCTTCCCTCTCCGATTATAATACTGAAGGTTCTTAATCATATTATAAGCCGCTCCTTCAATAAATTTCTGAGCGATACACATTCTTTTTTTGAGATTCTGATAATGGGCAGTCTGTGCCAACAGCATCCTACCGGAAAGCAAACAATCTCTCGGCATGAAGGAACCCGTGTAATTCTCATAATAATCAAAAAAGTGAACAGCAATGTCTTTCTGGCCTAGAAAATTAAACAACGAACTATTCGCACGCAATGAGCCAAACACATAAAACTCACTGATATCTTCCACTGGCAAATAACGGGGCTGAGAAGAAACAGGAGTATCTTCTCCCTCTTCCGTGCAAGGAGTAAACTTTAATGTGTTATCTTTTCTCTCTAAAATACCCGGATTAAACAAATAAAAAGTTTTCTTCATTCTTCCATCTCCTTACAATAACAAAATTCATAATAACTGCAATTACGACACCATGATTTTTGAACCAAAGGTGGACATTGCTCATCAGAAACAATAGTCTCGATATTTTCCTTCATTTCTTCTATCTCTCCGCGGTCGGAATCCGTTAGATTGACTGGTTGAGTTTTTCTTAAAACAGGATATTCAAGCAAACCAGTCACCCCTTCAATCCCATTCTTCTCAAACACATATAGGTAATACTTTACCTGCCATTCATGGGCCTTCTCTACCTTGTTTGATTTTTTGATTTCATGAATCACTTTATTCTTGGTGTCATAATAATCAACCTTTATTCCATCCAACTCAATCTCTTCATATTTCGCTGAACGCTGCGGATAAGAATCCTCATGAATCAGTTTACCCTCAAACACAAGGTCAGAGGTATGTTCAAAATTAATGCCATTTGCAAATAGCCAAAGCTTGCGTTTGCATACTTGATAATAATTAAAGTGTGTACCAGTAATTTGCATGTTTATTCATTATATTATCTCATAACAATCAGGCTTTCTTTCTATACAACCTTGTTTCTCATCATAGAATAATTCCTCTGCAATCCATACATCTATATCCTTTGATCGATTTTTTCTATTCAAATGATAAGGATATACAGAAACCAACAGTTCATTTGCTTCGATATAACGTTTCTGTTCCACCAAGCCACAATATTCTTCTTTCAGATTATAGCACAACACATCTACTTTCTGATTATTCTGATCCAATATTTCATCAGCCCAGTCTTCACATATCCCAGCAATCCACTTCTTTTCAAAATTAGAAACAGAATTCAATCCCTGTTCAAAATCCTTCCTTTGTTGTTCAGAATATCCATCTTTGTACACGTCATTGCAAGCCCTGATCAAATCATCCTCCGACAAGTTTTTACCATCCAACTCTAACATTACAATCCAGGTATCTCGCAATAACTGCTCATCATAAAAAGGAGTTTTACCTATTATTTCCTCAAAGAGATGTACATCGGCCATTTTCTTATGACCAGAAACATCCACCAGTTTTCCAGTGCGATTTACACGGCCTAAACGTTGGATCAGGGAATCTATAGGAGCATTTTCGATATAAGCAGTATCGTAGTCTATATCCAAACTTACTTCAACCGCTTGTGTGGCTACCAGTAGTTGAGGACGTTTGCTCCTATCTGCATGCGTCACAAAATGCTCTATCTCTCTCCTTGATTTTTGGTTGAATCCGCCATGCAACATCATCTTCTTTGAATCATCAAAATCTATTTCCTGATAAATCTGCTGACAAGTTTTTACATTATTGACCACAACCAGCACAGAAAGGCCACTTTCCAAATCAGCTTCAATCTGACCAATATACTGACCTATATTTTCTTGTGCATGACAAATCAAATGATGACGTTGTCTTCCCATCACACAGGCATCTGATGAAAATGTAGAATCCGGACGAACGATTCGGGAATAATCTCCCTCATAAATCTGTTCTACAATTTCCTTCAACAAAAAATTTGGGATAGTAGCAGACATAAACAAGAACTTGGCTCCAAAAATATTCCTGAAAATCTTAACCGTTCCCAACATTTTTCCGGTCAAAAAAGCATTGTACGCATGAAATTCATCAATGACAAACAGAGCATTCTGACATTCCAACATAGAGAACTCCCATCCTTTTCCATGACAAGGTACCCGTAATAGTTGGTGTAAAGTCATAATTTTTACCGGATAATAGACCTCACGCGACAGGGTATTCAAACTCCGGGCATTTTGTTCAAGTTCTATATAATCGGGAATTACATTCGAAGATTCCTCACACAATTCGTTATAGATAAAATTCAAAGATTTAGAATGTTGTATCATTACTTCCGAACGATTATATACATCGCACAGACGTTTCATCATCGCATTGATAGAGGCCGTATAAGGCAACAGATAAAACAAACGATTGCCTTCCAACTGATTGGCATATACCCAGCTTAAAGCAGCTTCCGTCTTGCCTGATCCTGTAGGTGCATGCAGAACTGCATCCCCTTTCCATTGTTGTAACTTCTCTTGGAAATGGCGAAACGGGAATTTAGTGGATTTGTCGTGTGGCTGGAAATCATTCAAAGATATCAACTGGTAATCGGGAATTTCTGCCCGACCTCCAGAGGCCAAATGATCTGCCGCTTGCAAGAAAGCTCTCAACAGAGAGAAATGCTGCCGGTCTTCCAAACAAGGCACTGCCTTTACTTGCTTACTTTTTCTGAACATATAACAGAAAGTCGACGGAATTTTTTCTAATACCTCTTGTCTGTAAACAAATTCTTCTGCAAATAAAGAGAGCCATGACTGTAAGGTTTCCAAGCACATGGTTCCTTCAGAGAATGGTAAATAAATTCCTTCATCCACTGAAATACTGATGTCATTCAAATCTTGCATTTCCAAAGACCTTTCACAAGAATTTGACTCTACGCTTTTATGATGTGTTCCAACAGCGAACAGCACTGCATCGTTTACCTCCAAAAAAGTTTTTGCAAACCAGACAGAGACCAATTCGTGACGGATACTGGCATATTTGTCACCATTCAACCTTTTCTGAAAGGTCGGATGCACCTTTCCCAAGTCATGCAGAATCGCAGCTGGCACAAAATTTTGTGTTAAGAAAGTTCTTTCAGTATCCGATAAAGACAGTGACTGAAGTAACTTCAGTCCTGTCTCTATTACCATACAAGTATGCTCATACAAAGTGATTCCATCACTTTTAGCTCTTACTTTCTTTATATCCTCTATATTCATATCGTAAACGTATGCATATAAAAATCTGTAAATTGCTCATCCAAAGTTCGATATAAGTTAGTACATTTCACATGTACCCCCTCACCATGAATAGCCACAAACATCATCGGATTTACAGGGATTCTTCCACTCCCAATATTCTCTCCTTCGGCATAAGACTCTGCAATCTGCACAAGCTGCCCGGGTATAATCTGATTTGCATCAAAAGGAATCATACAACCTTTCAAAGTTCCTTCCGATATAGGTATCACCTCTTTGACACATACTTTTTTAATTTGGAGCAAGTCTTGCGAACGCCCTAATGCCGGAGTTCCTATAGGAGACTCAAAATACTCCTTCCAGTCTATACGGTCAATCCAGACGGTTAAATCAGGATTCGTATGAAATTCACGCGTATATGCATCACTCCCTTTGTCATGGTTCTTTATTTTCTTCCCATCAAACTGCAACCTTCTTCGGGTTTCTATATCCAAAGAGACTGTATCATAAAGATACCGGAAACCGACCTTCACTTCATTGCAGGACACAAAGCGCCCTAGACAGCAACCTAGTATTCCTAAAATAGTAGAATAAGGAGGTACTGGCATACATAGGGCATTTCCGGAAAGAACAAACGGAAGACGAGGAGTAGCAGTCCAGCCTGCAAACTGTATTTCCAGTACTTTATCCATTACTTCAAATATTTATCTACAAACATTTCGACTATTTTGATAGGGCTATCCACTATAAAGGTATCCCCGTTCAACGCTTTTACTTCTGCTTCATTCTCCAAATATCCTGTTCGGATTCCAATGCAAACGGGAGTCTGAAGTTTGTCTTTATAATCTTCAGCTAATTCCTTCAACAAGTCCACATTTAACTTCGGACGCTCGCCGTCTCCTATATATAAGTTATTAAAGCAAGGATTTGCAGACGACATTCCCGCAAATACAATCACTTTAGGAGAGACATCGGCTCCAAATGCTGCCATCTTTGCGCCTCCACGGAGATGTACCAGCCCTCTCAGCAAACCTGCAGCACGTTCGTTTCTCAGTTGTTCCGCATTCTGAAGCGTATAGACTTGTACATTTTTCTGTGAAGAATCCTCCACGAGAAATTCTTTATACTTTTCTACCAGCTCTTTTGACAACTCCACACGAGACGGCGTATTCACGAAACAACCCAAACGGTAACATTCCAAATTAAAGAATCCTTCCAAATGGGTAGCATAAAAGCGAGTTGAATAAGGTAAAGGGGTTCCGTCTTTCGGAAAAACAAAAGCATTATCTATTGTTAAAGCACGCATCTTGGGGATTCCTTTCAAAATGGAAGTTTTGAAGGGAGACGTACGCTGAATGCTCTCCTCACCTTTAGAACCACTTTTCATATATCCAAACAAGTCATCCTCCGGATAAATAACAGGGTCTAATTCTGTGGCAATTTTTGAGGTAGAACCTTTCGTATTTGTATCAATGGCATGTAGTTCGCTGGGTTGCCAACCATTTTCTTCATTTGCGGTATTCCTAAGCCAACGACGCCATGCTTGTGCCGACACGTAAGGAACTTCTTCCTTGCGTCCATTCACTGTTTCCTTGAAAGTCTTTGGGATTACTGTATTCTGATCTTCTCCAGTTGCCAATCCGGCACCATTCAAAAAAGTAGCGGTTGCATCACACAACACATTTCCTGTAATGTTTTTAATTTGTTCTGACATAACTTTCTATTTTTAAGGTTACTAGTTATTTTCAATATTATTTGAAGAAATTTCATTCAGTTTGAGTCTGAAGGCAAACAAGAATGTCTTGAACGCATAATTACCCCAAGGATCATAAATCAAATCGTATTCATTCCATTCTTTGCCACTTTCATTCAGACGTTGCAAGATAGAATAAAACCATATCATCTGTAATCGTAAATCGCTACGAGGGATTGAACGTTTAATCTTATTACATAGCGTTACATATTTTGATTTATCCACCGCATCCTGAAATCTATACGATACATATTGACAAGTAAATTCATTGATACGGTCTAACCATTTCTTTATATCTGCATCCAACGGCTGAACAGGAAATTCTATGTCTTCTTCCTCTAAGGATAAATCTTCTCTATTTCCATTATACAATCTCAACAAAGCACAGACTCCGTATATGTTTTTCTTGCCATTCGTGGTATAAAATAAGGAATACAGACGATAAATTCCGTCTTTCCAAGCATTCTCTATCAATTGTTTATCAAATACAGAAGAATCTACATCATTAGCTTGCTCCCCATATCGAAATTCCGGGATACGATCTTTTTCCCTCGGATAATCAGAAGAACTTTCCATCAGATGAATCATCTTCGCACAAAACCGGAATGCCATCGTGTCCTTGACGTTCAGTGAAGGACAATCAGAAAGGGATACCCCTTTTTGATAGTAAAAATGCACCAATTTATAAATCTGAAAACAACGATATGAAATGGGCAAGGACTCAGGATCATCCAAGATCGCTATCTGACAACTCATTGACCAGTCTCCTTTTTCTGTTGCCCGCCATAGTATTCTGCTCAGCAACGATGTATAATCATTTTTTGCATCATAAGCATCAGTTTTGCCCAACACAGCGTCATCTTTTGCATCTTTATATTTCATTATCAGGCCAGAAATATACTGGGCCATTGCAGTCTTTTTCTCTTGATGAATGGCTTTCCAATAAGACTCGAAAAACCCCACACTAACCCCTTCATATTTTTTAGCCGGATAAAGGCCCGACCATTCCCTGTTATCAGACAAACATTCCAAAAAACTTGAACTTAATGCAGGAGTATTTAATATACGTGCCAGTTCTCCCTTATGACGCTTACGCAATAAAGCCAACCGCCTAAGTAATTCATTAGGTACCCTGTCTATAGAACAACTGGCACCTGCACCCGAATTCGAAAAACTCCACAAGTTCACATCTGCATATTCACAATCGGCCTTGCATTTTTCCATGACTTCCAAGGCTTCCAAAATATAATTCCCTTTTGTAGCCCCCTTCATGTTTTCAATCGGCTCATTCGTCATGACTACGTTTGCTACTTTTTCGACTAAACTATTTACTTTCTCTTCCACAAACTCCTCACAAAACTCCAAAGCCGTAGAATCAACAAGCAGAATACCTTTCTTATAAATGTAAGCACAAAAAGGCAGGAACTGCAACAATACCACGCAAATGGGATGTACATTATACGTCTCCCTCGCCATAGGTAGAGACTGTGCATCGGAACCTAATCCCCCCAATAAAGGAAACCAGCATCTGTTTAAAGTCAAATCCTTTTTCTTCGCTTCTTTCTCTGGAACTCCTAGATCAACCAATGTTTCCAGCATAAAATCAGAGAACGTTTTAGTATAATGTAATCCTGTCAAGTTACATTGTTTGTCGCCTTCTGCTTCAAAACCGTCCACAATCTTACACAACAGCATTTCATATATCTTCTCACCAAGTTTCTTATCGTTATACAATGGCCCATTTTTCGTAAAAAGCATCGTATAACTTTTGAAACGCAGATTCAGACTCATCAAAGAATAAGGGAGTTCATCGCACACTCTTTTCATCATGGTATTCAAAACATCTGTAGTAATGTCCCGCACATCATCCAATCCAGCCAATGCTTTAATTGTCATCAAAGCATTGTTGACCATCGGATTTCCTGTATAATGACTAATTATGTTCATAACTAAATTAAATAAGGTTTCAATATCAAGGTAATTAATTCCATATTATATCTTCATTCGAAATCGGTTTTATTTTCATAGTAGTTCTAATGTTATTTTTCCATTAGTATGTTTTGTTTGAAAGCTACTTGCAAATATAAGTTATTTTTCCAAAAACAAAGAAGAACTCCTTAAGAATTGGTTTCAAATATTTTATTTTTGCATTTAGAGGAATTGAAATTTAGTATGTTTGGTTTGTCAAACATTACAATCGCACCATACTCCCCAATAAACAGTTGGGGAGTTATTTTTCAACTTTCAAGAATCCAAATCCCATTGAAGAAAGACTTCCTGCCGATGATTCATAAAGAAATCTCATCAATTCCAAAGGGGCAGAAATCCTCATCCTACACATGAAGCCTCGTACCTTAGTTTCTTGTGGAGTATCAGCCTTTATCTTCACCAATACAGATTTGGGAGAACTTAAAACCTCTAGGCGACAGCCTTCTACATGAAAAGGACATTCAGTTCCATAAAACAAAGAATATTTTTCTATAAGCCCTTTAAAAAGAATATAAGAAGCAGCAGAATCTGTCGGAGATAAATAATCTACCTTCCTACCTTCATGGCGGAGCTTCAAACACATTGGAGACAAAGTCCGAAACGTCATCTCTTCCGTAAATTCTGGAGAAGGCATCACCTCCACATTACGCACAATAAACTGTACGGTTGACTTCCGATCACCAATTTCAAATATCTGATCCATAAACAACCCTTGAATAAAACTTTGGGTGCTTTTCTCTGGCAAAAAACTAATCTGCCACTCTACCGTATCCGACAAGATAAGTAGTCTCCCCTCTTCATGCAGTATCTTATATCTTTCTATATCAAAACGAGAATAAGAAAAGAACTTAAACGTTTTTCCATTTTCCATACGAAAACCATTTTCATGGAGCCAAGTAGCATAATCTTTATCCGCACATGCCAGAATTCTGTATATTGCAGACGACTGTTCATATTGATAATTTATAGGTAACCGGTTACCAAAAGCTCTTTTATTGACCTCTAATTGTAATTTAAATCGCATACCTTTCTTTCCTTGTTATAATATATGTATCTCTTTTATTATTTCATCCATATTTCCATCACACAAAGCCTGCAAGTTATCCTCTGTCATGAGTGATTCAGACAAAGCACGACGCACCATTCTGCAATAACGCTCTGCCCTATCTGGGAGAAGATATCCTCCCCATCCTTCTTCCAATTTGTTTTTCTTGACATACTCGTCAAAAATACGGTTATAATAAACCGCCGTGATTACATGCAAATCTTTCGCCCGATGTACAAGCGCCGCGACAGACATACCATAAGTGTTTTTTAAATCCACGAGCTCTTCCAAGGATAGGTATGAACGTTTTTTCCCAAAAGACTCATAAACTCTCTTAGCAGGAAACAATAAGGCAGAAGCAAAACGATGACAATATTTTTCTTTAGTACGTATATCCAAACGTTCCAAGAACTGAAAAAGTAGATGTCCTAATTCATGTAAAGCTGTAAAACGTTTCCGTTCTACAGTTACATTCCGATTATTCAACACGACAAAAGGAATCTGTCGATTCACCCATCCACTTAATCCGTCTATCCGTTCATCTATTTCCAGCTCTAACACTTTTATTCCTGCATTTTCCATTATACGGCAGACAGAAGAAATAGAATCTGTTCCCAACTCCCATTTTCTACGCAAAATTTCCGCCGCTACCTCCATGTCTTCAATGGAAGAATAGAGTTTCTGAGAGAAAGGAGATTTGAAAGAAGTCGAAACGCCTAGTTTACGTTCCAAATACACATAACGTTGTAGACACACATTCACTTCACTCTTAACAGCCTCCTCCTCTTTTGCCGACAATATTTCTCCACGACGAAAGTTCCAACCATCAATTTTCATAGGAAAACTCATTCTCAGACTGGCAGGAGATACTTGATAAATCTTCAACAATGCATCAAGTACCTGAACTGACGGACGCATTTTTCCTCTTTCATATTTAGACAAAGCCTGCTTAGACACCAATCGACCTAACTTCTGACAGACCTCATCTAAAGTCAACCCACGCATTTTACGCATATTTCTCAATTCTTCCGCTTGCATATCATCTTATCTTTACTTGATTCATAAGCCCAATCGGTTTACAAATATATATTTTTTTCAGTATCTTATCAACCAAAACCTTTTTCTTATATAGAAAGCTATACCTCAAAAAATCTTTAAGGAATCTTAGTAATAAACAGAAAAAATCATCGCATAAATACGAGAAAAGGCCATCTCAAATAGAATTGAGACAGCCTTTCTTCCTAATAAAAATCTAAAACTAATCAACAAGCGGGAATACAAACCCCTTTCCGTCATTATTATCAAATTTGGCACCAGGAGCCATCTTCAAATGCTTCTCATTGTTACTCCAGTCCCAAAGCATGCTTTCGTCTTCTGTAATTTCACCCGTTTCTATATTACGCTTCTTACCGTTCAACGGATAATACAGCAGCAAATTCTCATCATTTCCATCTACCATCTTCCACATGAACTGCTTCAACTGCTGTTGCGTACGAGCCGTTTTCCAGAAACGAACTTCTCTTACCAGTTCATTGGCACCGCCAATCCAGAAACCAACCAGCCCATAAGGACCCGTTCTAATCTCACGGTCGGCCACCAGTTCACCATTCACATACACATAGTTCTTCTTGCCATCGTACACAAATGCCAGCATATACCATGTATCAGGTTGAGCTGTAAACACATCAGCCGGCACATCAATCTGAGAGCTACCCGTCTTAATCTGAAGCTGGTCCGGACGAATGGTTACATCACCGAAACGAGGATAGATTTCATCAAGGGTACTTGAATTAGACACCAGTTTAGTTCCACAAATAGAACGGTTATTCGCATTGTAAAGATGACGATTTATCATCACCTCCATCGTCCATTGATCCACTTTGAAATCTGACGGGAACATATTTGTATCTTCACTTCCTGATCCGTTCATACGCAGACACTTCGTATTGATACGCTGTTCCAACACAATTATCGATTCGGCCTCACCCGACACGACAGGCACTGTACCGTTGTTCAGTTTCACAGGTAAAGCATAGCTTCCCTGCAAAGAAAACTTCACATCCTTCAATTTCACAGGCAAGAACTGCGAAGTCTGTTTTGCATCAAAGACAACTTCCTTGCCCACTTCATACATTTCAGAAGGAAGCATCAAATATTCTGTACCGTGTTTCTTGTTATAGGCTTCCAACTGTTCCTTATTACCAACTTCTACCGACACTGTCTGTGCATGATCTTCCTGTCGCACCAAGGATACAGTAATCGATTTCAAGTTCACTTCTTGTCCCTCTTCCACAAACACCTGTGCAGATTCGCCTCCCTTTATATAAGCCCCCTGCTCTGACTGAAACTCACTTGTCGGATCTTTATATAATTCATTCTGGCAAGAACAAACCAACATAGTTCCTGCTAAAACTCCGAGATATAATATTTTCTTCATAATTTTAAATTTAATCTAACTTTCCTGGATAAACTACATTTCCCAAATACAACGCCTCGCGCAACCACTTATAAGGAGGATTATTGGCAAAATCATATTCCATGTGGTAAGTTCCGATACCACCGATACGCTTCCCACTGGGAAGATCAAGAATGGCATAGTCAAAAATCTGACGTCCTTGAGGATAAGCATTGATTTCCGGACGAACACTCGTGTAACTTTTTACACCTCCAGTCCGCCATCCTTGCTCAAATTCAACGGTAATAATGGTTTTCCGCTCCCAATCTTCCAAATGATTCTGAGTTATTTTACGAATAACTCTTTGTGTAGAACTTTCCCAATAAGCCTGATAGATATAATGGTCAATATACTTAGACGCTTCTGTTGAAAGCAAATCCGGCTGTCCATCCATCACCAACATTCTTCCTGCAGGCCGCAAACGATCGGAAAGTGTCTTAATAAAAAGATACATATGAGTATTACCTGAATTCTCACTAATAGTAGAAGAATTTGCCATTGTACCACGATGACCATATCCTGGTTCATAGTCAATATCAAAACCATCCAGATTATATTTTTCAATCGTGTCGCAAATTGCATTAGCGTATGCTTTTACGCCTTCCATAAAATTGCCACCTCCTTTTTCTGTAACCCAATACTCAGTCGCACTTCGCCCCGGAGGAGTCATCTGGTCACCCAAATCCTGTACAATCCAACATAAAAGAGCTTTTCCACCTTTCACTTCCTGGAAAAATTTCAGGTCTTTCTTCTGCTCTTCCGACAGATTGCCTCGTGTACCCCACAATGAGACAAAATCCACACTATCAGGCAACATCTTCAGATAGTTCTGTGCATTGCTTCCTCTACCGGTCCAGTTACCAAACCAACCAAACCCTTTCACATGAGGCGTCTTACGATATTCTCTGAGTTTCGCAAAATAGTCACGCATGGTCGGTGTCAAATCAGCTTCTGTCTCCGCTTCCAGCAAAGGAATATATTTTTCCAAATCCTTCTGGTTTTCGAATACTTCTCTTTCAGGTATGTTCCAGTCAGAACAGCCCACAAACCCTGCCACTACCAGCAAGGCACCCATATATTTCATTATTCTTTTCATCACTTTATGTCTTTTGAATTTTAACAGATTCTTTTTTATTTTGGCTGTTTCGGTCTGCCGTCACGAACCCACCATAGTTTAGTGGCACCCTGGTCAGCACCTCCCAGCAAAGTCGGTACTTCCGACATATTAGGATTGGTACCGTATTCAGTCGGAGCAAAACGGAATCTCTCGGGCGTCACAGCATCTGCCTCCGCACCGATACTGACATACGCTTTGACATAAGCCGGTTTCAGCAGGTAAGGATAACCCGTACGACGATATTCTGTCCAAGCTTCTACGGCATTGGGATAAAGTGCCAAATATTTCTGAGTAATAATCTTCTGAAGTTTGACTTCATCCGGATCAGATTCATTCCATTTTGGAGACACATTGTTGGTCGAAAGTTTACAAGAATAAGATTGGTTATACATTAATGTATTCCGTTCGATATCCTTTGGCTTTTTGTCACTCTGCAAATAAGCGGCAGCTCCACTCACTCCATTTTCTTCAAATGACTTAGTGACACCTTCTTCATACAAGGCCTTCGCATCACCCGTTGCCAGTTGATAAAGTACGGCTTCCGCTTTCAGGAAAGACACTTCCGAAGCACGCATCCAGAACAAAGGTGAAGATGAGTCCACCTTCGGTTTCGCTGCCCCTGCCTTGGCAAAAGCGCTGAGAGCTTTGTCATTTGTAGGAGGAAGTGCCTGGAAGCCATATGAACCAGCCACAAAGTTAGCATTCAGGCGCTTGTCACCGTATCCTTCCATGTATGCCCAGATAGTGGCCCCCATACGACATTCTCCATAGTCCTCCACAATCGGAATCAAAGAGTTCATCAACGGCAGCTTGGCGGTATTCTGTATTTTTGCTTCCTGCACTACGGTCTCAATCACTCCTCCATTAGCCTGATCAAGCGCAAAAGTAATATATTCCTTTGCCAATGCCTGATCCTTAAAATGCACACGTACTGCCAGACGCAATATCAGCGAGTTAGCCAGACGGGTCCAGTTCTGTGCATTCCCATCATAAATCACATCGTATGACGAAAGTACTTTTGTCGTTGTACCAGCCAGGACCTGCGATGCTTCCTTCAATTCTGCCAACATGGCCTTATACACCGTTTCCTGTGAATCCAGTTTAGGAGCAATGTCACCGTTTCCGGCATTCGTATACACAATCGGCCCAAACACGTCAGTGGCACGAAGCCAGCCCATCACCTTTACCACATTGGCTACAGCCTGTACTTCTTTGTCTGCAGGATCCTGGGAATCTTTTGTATACTTATAAATATCATTCCATGCACGGAACAATTTTGAATAGAAGTTCTGGTAAGCATAGTTCATACGGGCATCCGTAAAGTTCCAGGTAGCTTCTGTATTGAAATTCCAGTTATTGTTCATACCCCAGTAACCGATGTAATTTCCAGCCGACATCACGTCTGTATTAGCCAAGTCATTACCCGGTCCTGTCGATTCTGTGGGTGAACCGATAGGAATCACAAGCTTCTGCATGTCCATAAACGGTGCACCATACAACAGACCACCCTGTTTCATTTCCTCTTCCGTAATACCATAGATATTCGTATTGATCTTCTCATAATCACAAGAAGCCAATGCCAATACAGATAATACAGGTATCAAATATTTTCTTATCTTCATATAATTTCTGTTTTTCATGATTGATTAGAATCCAAATTTAAGGCTCACTCCGTAAGTCCGCTGGCTAGGCAGCATGAAATAGTCGTATCCCTGTCCGAACGTACCTGTAGAAGCAGTCAGTTCCGGGTCGAAAGGAGCTTTGTTGTAAATCATCCAGAGATTGGTGCCATACACCGAAAGGCTCACGTTATGGAACGAGGTTCCCTTAAACCAGGAATTGGGGAAAGTATATCCCAGACTTGCTTCCTGAAGACGAACGTTTGTAGCAGAATATACATTGTAGGCATCCAAGTTGACCACTGATTCATAATAGTCCTTCGGACGTACTGCTACATTGCCCACCATCACTTTCCCGACATCGCGGGCATCTGCAGAAGCCTGCGATACACCAAACTGGTCAAGGATGGCTTGTGTCTTGGAAATTACAATACCTCCCAGACGGGCTGTCACAAGGAAGTTCAGGTTGAAACCTTTATACGTAAATCCATTTCTCCAGCCCAAGTTCCATTTCGCATTGACACTTCCCAGCTTATAAGGTTCGGTAGATTCAGTAGTAATATTTTGTCCTTCATTGTAGACGATGTAACCGTCCTGGTCACGTTTCAAACGTTCTTCTGCATAAATGGTACCAATTTCTCCACCTTCACGCAGACGGAAACGCCCTACCTTAATGTCACTCAAATCAATGGCTTCTCCGGTCACAGGATTCTTCACGTTAGAAGCCAGTTCAATAATTTTGTTACGGTTGGCTGTAGCTGTAAATGAGGTGCTGTAAGAAAAATCCCCAAAGGTCTGATCGTAACCCAAAGTCAACTCGATACCTTTGTTCTCCACATTACCTGCCTGTACAAACATATAGTCATACCCTGAACTTTCCGACAGTTTTGCTTCGAGCAACTGGTCGTAAGTGTTCGACTTATACAAGGTTACTCCTAAAGAAACCGTATTGTTCAACCATCTGGAGTCGATACCGATTTCATAAGAACGGGTTCTTTCAGGCTTCAGTTCCGGAAGCGGATAATACTTGAACGGCTTGATTACACCTCCTTCTACAGAATGGGTAATGGTACCCGGGGTCAATCCCGTATAAGGAATCGGTGAACCTACTTCCGTATAAGAAGCACGTACTTTAAAGAATCCCAATACCGGAGAGATAGACTGACGCAGATTTTCAGGCAACAGTTCTGTCACAATAGCCGACAATCCGACTGAAGGATAGAAAATCCAAGGAGATTTACTGTTCACTAACTGCGAAGGTTTATCCGTACGGCCTGTAAGTGTAAGATATACAGCCGATTTCCAAGAAAGTTCTGCAGAGCCGAACACACCGAAGTTCATCTTCCGGTTATCACCTCCTGTCTGAGACGGTACGCCAGTAGAAGGGTCTACGTTATCATACGCAAACTTGTTCGGAACAAGGAGCAACTGGCCGCCATACCCTCTTCCTTTCGTATCATATTCCTCAAAAGAAACACCCACATTGACATTTGCATAGAAGTCCTTGGCAAAAGGCTTGGAAAGGTTTGCCATGATATCGGCATATTTCTGACGGAAGGTCTCATTTGAATAATTGTAACGGCCCAACGGTCTGGCAAAGGTTCCGTGTGTAGAAGCATAGCGTTTATCTTCTCTTTCAGTATAGGTGTTATCCAAGCGGCCTCGTGCTGAAACATTCAGATAGTCGGTGATGTCATATTTCAATGAAGCATACAACATATAACGGTCTTTCACTTCCGGACGAATGTTACGGTAGGCTACCCAATAAGGATTCTGTACGGCCATACCGAAATCACCGGGCGCCCATGACTGCACATT
The DNA here is from genome assembly GCA_902362595.1 of Bacteroidaceae bacterium. GTDB lineage: Bacteria > Bacteroidota > Bacteroidia > Bacteroidales > Bacteroidaceae > Phocaeicola > Phocaeicola fibrisolvens. The sequence continues at coordinate 20,094 of CABIXF010000028.1, forward strand.
GTATCCAAGCTCTGCATCATAACGTTCAAAATATTTTTCTTTCTCAAAATCTTCTCCGCGAGGATACAGATATGCTCCAAGAATCGGATTGAAATATGTACCGTAGGAAAGCATGTTGTTGTAATACTCACGTACATAGCTGGCAGAAACATCCATCGTCAACTTGTCATTAAACAGTTTGGTGGTATTTCTCACCATGGCATTGTAACGATGATATTTATTGTTCGGTACAATACCTTTTGCATTCACTGCCGACCCCGACACATACGTCTGATTTTTCTGATTTCCTACAGAAAGATTAAATGAGTTGGTAAAGGTAGTTCCCGTATTGAAGAAGTCTGCCGAATCATAAGAAGTAGGCACAGCCAGTTTCTCACCCCATGAAGCGGCTTCTCCACTCACGTTTCCATAAGTGTGCTGGAACTTCGGCAACACAAATGCCTTTGAGAACTCTGCGAAAGACGACACATTCACACTGACTTTACCCTCGGCACCTTTTTTTGTAGTAATCAAAATGACACCGTTGGCTGCACTGGCTCCATAAAGAGCTGCTGCAGAAGGACCTGTCAGCACAGAAAGACTTTCGATGTCTTCCGGGTTGAAGCTGGCAATACCCTCACCCGATGTACGTCCGGCTCCAAATCCTGTACCGTCGCCCGAGCGGTCTGCCTGATTACCCATCGGCACACCGTCTATCACATACAACACGTTGTTGTCTCCTTTGATAGACTTGTTACCACGCATCACTACGCGGGTACCTCCACCGACACCCGAAGCACTGCGCTGAATGCTCACACCAGCCACCTTTCCATTCAGGCTGTTTACAAAGTTGGCATCCTTTACCTTTGTCAGTGCATCGTTCTTCACTTCCTGTACATTGTAGCTCAAAGCTTTCTGAGAACGCTTGATACCCAAAGCCGTAACCACAACCTCATCCAGCAGTTCCGAATCTTCCTTCATCACCAGCACACCCAATGCTTCTTTCGAAGAAACCGTCAGACTTTTATAACCTACGTAGGAAATTTCCAAGATAGAACCTTCACTAACCGACAAAGAAAAGTTTCCGTCGATGTCGGTAATCGTACCGTTGCTAGTTCCTTTTTCCAGCACACTAACTCCTACCAACGGTTCTCCGTTGACGTCTACGACTGTTCCACTTACTGTGATTTTGTTTGCTTGTGCCGACACCTGTACCGAAGCCTCATTTGCTCCTCTCGGAAGGTTGGCGTAAGCTGCATTACCTCCTTGACATACCAGCAAAAGGAATAGCAGCTGAGTAGCTCTTTCTATTTTCATAGATGATTTAAGATTTTGTTGGACAATTATTTATATTTCACGGTTTTATGGTCCATAATTACTGTCAAACGCACAATCATTCCAAGACTGGAACGAAAGAACATCAGCCAACAATCAAGAACCGGTTAATAATCTAGTCTTTTTGTGTTGGAAAAGCGACAACATTCCCTGGGCAGACATTTATCTCAGTAAAAAAACTGCAATCTATGCCTGTCATTCCTGCGTCAAATTTTTTCCCTGATTTAAAAAGAACTCCTTCTCTATCTTCTCAAATAATTCGGACCTACAGGCATCCAGCCTGTCTCATGATTTTTTTCTTATAGTTTAACTTAGGTTTTTATCTGTTTGTGTGACAAAACAAGGTGTATCGTTTTATCTGCTGCAAATATATACAATTTTTATAAATTACAAGAGATTCTGTCGAAAAAAAATAATTATTTTGTTTTATTCTTCCTCAATAGCGGGGTTTACTTTTCTAATCCACCTTATTTTACTCCCTTCTTTTTATTAATAAAGCCGGTTTTACTGACTCACAAATAAAAAAGGTAGGATACAAAAAAAAAGAGAAAACCCACACTGAAACTCCGTATCCGATTTCCTCTTTTCTGTGATTCCGCTGCGATTCGAACGCAGGACCCACGCCTTAGAAGGGCGTTGCTCTATCCAGCTGAGCTACGGAACCATCCTTACTAATTGTGCTGCATTCAAGTGATTCCGCTGCGATTCGAACGCAGGACCCACGCCTTAGAAGGGCGTTGCTCTATCCAGCTGAGCTACGGAACCATCCTTAATTGCGGCGCAAAGGTATGCTTTTATTTTGAATTATACAAATTATTCGACGGATTTATGCGAACACACAAACGGTTTTTACGTTTTCCGCACGCAAATCATAGGTTTTCCAATACTGAACCATAGGTTTTCCAAACGGAAAACATACAGTTCTGTGCCGGGAGACATAAAAGGCTAGCAGGCATCTTCAGCATAGCACAGGTGAGATTTTCGGATATACGCGCCACGGTTCTTTCTTCACTAATCAGTCCTTTCCTGCTGTTTTTCCGCGAAAATTCCATAAGTTTATACAACAAATTCATTTTATTGTAAAACTTAATTCCACGAAAATATGCTTTAATCATTACAGTTTAACGTGAGTTCGATATAATTCAAAACATAGTAAGTTGCCCGTCTTTGACAAAACACAGGTCAATGGCGGGCTTCTTTTCAAAGAAACAGTATGCTGCTATGGCAGATAGAGAATTGGCAATGAAGTTATTGAAGGAACGGTGTCTGGAGTGTTCAATCTGTGCGATATTCTTCAACTCATCATTGACTGTTTCTATCAAAGCGCGTTTTCTCAGCAGGATTCTGTCCGCTACGCTCATCAGGGAATTTTTCATGTTGTTCTTCACTTTGGTTATCAGTTGTATGCCGCCCGTGAAAAGATTCTCAAATAGTGCCTGACCGATGTACCCTTTGTCCGCACAGAGCTTGCCCTTTTTCAAGAACCTGGTTTGTTTCAACGGCTCACGGTCATCCACATTTCCGGGAGTAAACATAAAGTTAAGGATTTCCCCTTTGTCATTGATAATCAAATGCAGTTTGAAGCCGAAGAACCATCCCATGGAGCATTTTCCACGTTCCGCAAGCCCCTCAAAGGTTTTATGGATCAATATGCGTTGTCTCCGGCATACACGCAGCGGTGTGGAATCCACAAAGCTGATACCGGTACAAGTGCCCAGCAAGACCTCCTTGATGAAGACGGTAAGTTGCAACAGGACTTCTTTCTCCAGTTCCACAAAACGGTTGTAGGACACACGGCTGGGGAAGAGGTGGGGCAGATGCTTGCAGACATATTCCTTGTAATAATGCTTGAAACATCGGAAACCTCCCGAGTGGAACAGGATCAGGATGACCATGATTTCCGCATCGCTCATCCGGTTCGGCTTGTTCCGATGTTTATGATTCTTGTCTTCAACCATGTATTTTTCCTGTACTTTGGCAAATTCTTTGCAAAAATCATCCGCCATACAATAAATCCCCGTAACTTTATCCTCTGAGAACATAGTGGTAATCGCTTAAATGTTATAACTTGACACTATAAATTTAATGCTTTTATTGCTATGTTCCTAATTATCAAACGAATAATTTTATTCCTTATATCGAACTCACGTAGTTTAAATATTATTCAAAACCAAAATGTGGATCTTTTATAATTTGCTCATTAATATAGGAATAAATTCTATTGGCATAAAACTCTCTTTCTTCTTCAATTCCCATAAATGTATGATGTAGATTTCTATCTAAATATTCACATGTAGTTTTGAAATCATAACCGTTACTCATGTTTTGTATTCTTCCTAATAACAATAATTCCAAATCTTCTTTTATAGATTCTGTCACACTATCATTAAAATAAAAAAGTAATTCATATATACAGAATGTATCGTCCATTAACTTCCACGAGGTTCTGATTTTTAAACTTTTAAGAACTATTTCTTTCTCTTTTATATTTGAAATAATTGGCTTAAAATCTACCTCGTTTGTGTATAACACACACTGCAAAAGAATATTTGCAAGATTAAAGACCTTTTCATTATTAGTATTATTTCTTAAATAGAATAAATTTCGATACAACCATAACGATGAAACTCCTTGTGCTCTGCGCACATGAGAAAAAGCGATATTGATTAAATAAAGCACAATGGTATTTCTTACCATTTGCCCCTCATCTCTCTGAGATAAAATAACTTGAGGCATACCAAAAATGTACTTATAGGCTTTTTCTATTAATTTAATTTCAACATCTTCTAAACTATGCGTATAAATCAAGCCCAATTGTCCTGCTATACGATTTCTATAAATCAATGAGTATAAATTGTTTATATATTCCTTGACAATTCTTTCGGACACTTCTTTGGAATAGGGAGTGTTATGAACAAACTTATACTTGTTAGGAAGAACAAAATGACATAAATCTTTATATTCATCATCCAAATTATCATACTGCTCATTGATACGTTGAATTATTTCATTGTCAATTCTAGAATCTTCCCAGGCCCAGTCTGCCGTATATCCAAATCTATTTTCTAATCTGAAGATTAACCCCATCAGAAGATATCTAGTCCCAATATGCTTTAATATATCGTCATATCTTTTGTTATATGGATAATCTTCTAAACTACAACACATATATTTTTCACTTACAGGCTTATTCGTAATAAGAAATGTTATTGACGCTTTGGATGTTCCCATAAAAGTCTTATTATTAATATATAATGCCACGGCTCCTACAATTTCGTCTGAAAAAGAATAAGAATGATACTCTACCAATGCTTCTGTAGCAACTTTAGAAAAAAATATATAATAGTACTCATATCGATCTTCCTTGTACACAGAGTAAAATCTTGTGGGGTTAACTAAAATAAGATTCCTATTATGAATACTATTTGTTGGATCACTAGCTTTAGTAATAATCCTATCGTTTTGAAAAAAGAAACCGTTGGTTTCTTTTCCCCATAACAATGGACTTGAACTTAATATGTTAAATGCACCAGTTGTATACACCAATGGAGCCACATATAAACGCATATTTTGTTTATAATTTACAAAACAATCATCAAATGAATTTATGTGATTGTTAATTGCAGCATCATGTTTGTCTACCATATATTTTATTTAATAGGTTAAATATTCATCATAATCACATTCTCTTGAATCCAAAATGGAATATACACCCTTGTGTACAATCCAAAATATAAATAATATTCTCGTTTATTTGCAACATTACTGTAATATATGAGCAATATGTTTCATAGAAAGCACAGTTAAACTACAAATTTACAAAGATTCCTTTGAATAACTATCAAGAAAAACTATATTATAATCAATAAACACTATTTCTCCAATTAGTTTGTATCAGGATTGATTTTTATCAGCAATAAACAATTACTTTGTGTTATTATACTTACTTCTGATGCAACAAGCGTAAAATGCAAATATTCACTTTTGTTGATTTATCAAACCTTTATCTAAATACTTCTCTTTATACTTTTCTATGTTACTCCCCAATGACATTTATACCCTGTTTTAGCCTAACTAATTATTTGTACCCTTTAATTTCTATACTTATGTTGGCGTTCTGTTTCTTCAAGGAAATATCCTTCACACAATAGAAAACATTCAGGAACTCTTGCAGGTGCTTAAAAACGACCTGATATTTTGAAAGTATGGTTTCGGCTTCCATGTCGACTTCTACCAGCTTTGGGCAATCCTCGCTATACCAATGGACACCTGCATCAGTCAGTATATGCAATGGTATTCCAGTCCAAGAAAAGCATTCTTTACTTCTTCAGCCATCAAAAATTGTCACTCTCCATAAATTTCTGATAATCCTATTGATGACTACACGCATCTTGTTAAGCAAGCGGTTCGTTTCAAGAGTGATAAAAATTTTTCACATAACACGACTACCTTTCATGTCCTACAATTGGGAGTCAACCGAAAATTTGTTGCTGAATTACGTTTTCGTTCCATTCATAGCTAATACGTCCCATAACCAACACTATACTTTCTTTCTTCACTATCAGTCTTTTCAGATAAAAAATATACTCTTCATAGTTCTATTTTTTAGGTTTCAAATTTAGTCCGTAAAGAATCCTTCGTAACTACACAGATCTTTGAGAAATACTACAAATCTCATTTATGCCATATTCTCTTGCGAGAGTTGTTAGTAGTTTAAAAAGTTAATATTTCTTATATTCTTTCAATTTTGCTATAGTCAATTTTGAGCATGGTCACGAGCTGGTAACACTACAATATCCTAATTTTGCTTTTTTTCATTGCTCTTTCATCTTTCATTCTTTCAAGCCAGCTGCCAACAACTGCATTACATTTTATATATCACTTTTTATTAGTAATTTTGTACATTAAAACCCTTAAAACCACATCACACATGGAACAGCATCCCCAGCTTTTAGTCTACAAGGCGTCTGCCGGTTCCGGCAAGACTTTCACGCTGGCCGTACATTATATAAGACAACTGATTGAAGACCCGTATGCGTACCGGAGAATTCTGGCGGTGACATTCACCAACAAGGCCACGGCAGAAATGAAGGAACGTATCTTGGAACAGCTGTATGGCATTGCTACAGCCGACGAGGGGTCGGACGGTTACCTGAAGGAAATACAGAAAACCTCGGCCAAGTCGGTCGGGGAAATCCGGGAGGCGGCACGCGAGGCCTTGCGGCACATGATTCATGACTACAGCCGTTTCCGCATCGAAACCATCGACTCGTTTTTCCAGTCGGTGATGCGCAACCTGGCACGGGAACTGGAGCTGGGGGCCAACCTGTCCATCGAACTGAACAATACGGAGGTGCTGAGCGATGCCGTGGATGCCATGATTGAAAAACTGGACCGCCGCTCGCCGGTGCTCTACTGGCTGCTGGAGTACATCGAGGAACGGATTGCGAACGACCGGCGCTGGGATGTGTCGAAGGATATCAAGAGTTTCGGACAAAACATCTTCGATGAGAACTATATCGAGAAAGGGGAAGGACTGCGCCGGAAACTGGCCGACCCGAAGTTCATCCCGGCGTATCGGGAGGAACTGAAAAACATCCGCGAAGAGGTGCTGGAGTTTATGAAGGGATTCAGTGACCAGTTTACGGGACTGCTCGAAATGCACGGGCTGACGCCGGCGGACTTGAAAAACGGTTCGCGGGGCATCGGCAGTTATTTCAACAAACTGGCCAACGGGAAACTGAGCAGCGACATCCGCAATGCGACCGTGGAGAAGTGTCTGGAAAGTGAAGAGAACTGGACCACGAAGACGTCTTCACACCGTGACGAAATCCGCTCGCTGGCGGCCTCGGAACTGATGCCGTTACTGGAGGAAGCGGAAAACCGGCGTCCACAGAACAGCTTGCTGCTCAACTCGTGCGACCTCTCGCTACGTTACCTGAACAACCTGCGGCTGCTGGCGCACATCGACGAGGAGGTGCGGTTGCAGAATCAGGCGCACAATCGCTTCCTGTTGTCGGACACCAATGCCCTGCTTCATAGCCTGATTCGGGAAGGCGACGCTTCGTTTGTCTACGAGAAAATCGGCACCACCATCGATACGGTGATGATTGACGAGTTTCAGGATACTTCGCGCATGCAGTGGGAGAATTTCCACCTGCTCTTGCAGGAGAGTCTGGCGCAAAAGGAAGGCAGCCTGATTGTGGGCGACATCAAGCAGAGCATCTACCGCTGGCGAAGCGGGGACTGGAAAATCCTCGCGGGACTGGGACACGACCGGAGTTTCCGCATCAAGGAATGTACGCTCGACACGAACTGGCGAAGCGAGGCGCGCATCATCCGTTTCAACAACGAGTTTTTCACGGCGGCCTGCCAGACGCTTAACCGACGGTATCAGGAGGAACAGGGAATGCCTTGCACGCAGCTGGAACAGGCGTACAGTGACGTGCGGCAACGTTGTGCCAAGAAAGACGAGAAAGGCTTCGTGAAGGTGACTTTCCTGCAGGATTCCAAGGAGCGGCCTTATACGGAGGCTACCTTGCAACAGCTGGCCGAGGAGGTGGAGCGGCTCACGGCAGAAGGCATCCGCCTAAACGAGATGGCCATTCTAGTACGAAAGAACCGGAGCATCCCCGACATTGCAGCCTATTTCGACGAGCACACCCCCTACCACATCGTATCGGACGAGGCTTTCCAGTTGAACGCTTCTCTGGCCGTAAACATGCTCATCGACGGACTGCGTTACCTGTCTTCGCCCGACGACCGCATTGCGCTGGCCCGTCTGGCAGTGGCCTATCAGCAGGAGGTGTTACGAAAGGACATCAGCCTCAACACGGTGCTGCTCGACGACCCCAAGAATTACTTGCCAGCAGCGTTCCAGTTGCAGGCAAACGAACTCCGCTTCATGCCGCTTTACGAGTTGCTGGAAAAGCTTTTCGTGCTGTTCGACATGGAGCGCATCGAGCAACAGGATGCATATCTCTATGCATTTTATGATGCGGTGACGGAATACATGCAGAACAACTCGTCGGAGCTGACGGCTTTCATCCGTTTCTGGGACGAGAAGCTGAACACGAAAACCATTCCTTCGGGCGAAATCGACGGCATCCGCATCCTGTCCATCCACAAATCGAAGGGTTTGGAATACCACACGGTGCTGCTGCCGTTTTGCGACTGGAAAATGGAGAACGAGACGAACAGCCACCTGATATGGTGCAGCGTAGCGGGCACGGGAAAGGAAACGGACATTCCGCCGTTCAACCGCTTGGACATCGTGCCGGTGAACTACTCGAGTGCCATGGCGGAATCGGTGTACCACGACGATTACCTGGAGGAAAAGTTGCAGCTGTGGGTGGACAACCTGAACCTGCTTTACGTGGCGTTTACACGTGCCTGCAAGAACCTGATTATTTTTGCCAAGGCGGGACAGAAAGGCACGGTATCGGAACTGTTGTACGACAGTCTGCCGCTGATGCAGGAGGTGGAACTGCCGCTTGCGCAGGAAGCACCAGAAGATGATGCGGTGGGCGAATACGGGGAGCTCTGCACGGCTCACGACGAGAAGAAGGCGGGTAAATCCAACCGGCTATCCTCGCCAAAAGAGGGAGTCCCCGTGAAGATGGAAAGCATTGAAACGCACATCGAGTTCAAGCAGTCGAACCGTTCGGCCGACTTTATCCAAGGGGATGAGGCAGACGACAGCCGCGGGCAGTACATCCGTCAGGGACAACTGCTGCACCAGGTGTTTGCCCACATCGAAAAGGCGGACGACCTATCGCCTGCTTTGGAACGGTTGAACTTCGAGGGTATCTTCGAATCGGAAAAACAGATGAAACAGGTGGAAACGCTGGCCCGACGGGCTTTGCAGCATCCGGCAGCCAAAGACTGGTTCAGCGGCACCTGGGAACTCTACAACGAATGTGCCATTGTGTACACCGACGAGGAGGGACAGATGCAGACGCGCCGCCCCGACCGCGTGATGCGGAAAGACGAACAGGTAGTCGTGGTGGACTTCAAGTTCGGAAAGAAGAACGAAAGTTACCGCGCACAGGTGCAGGACTACATGAACCTGCTCACGCAAATGGGCTACACCCACATCCGGGGATTCCTCTGGTATGTGTTTGCCAACGAGCTGGAGGAAGTGACGCTTCCGGCCTGAGTTTATTTTTATTTACCACTCTATTTCGACAATACAATATATGGAAACTTTTTTGAAGCAGGTGGCCGCTGATTTGTACCGGAAGCTGCACGGAGACTTTACCAAGGTGGCCGTGGTGTTCCCGAACAAACGTGCCAGCCTCTTTTTCAACGAATACCTGGCGCAGGAATCCGACCGTCCGGTCTGGTCGCCGGCCTACGTGAGCATCAGTGAGCTGTTCCGCCAGTCGTCGCAATGGGTTACGGGCGACTCCATCAAACTGGTGTGCGACCTCTACAAGGTGTTCCGGGAAGTGACGGGAAGCAAGGAAAGCCTCGATGATTTCTATTTCTGGGGCGAGATGCTCATCAGCGACTTCGATGATGCCGACAAGAATCTGGTGGACACGAAGGCCCTCTTCAGCAACCTGAAAGACTTGAACAAGCTGACGGCTGAATATGACTTCCTGGAGGAAGGACAGAAAGAGGCATTGAGCCAGTTTTTCCGCAACTTCTCCATCGAGCAGGTCACGGAACTGAAGCGGCGTTTCATCTCGCTGTGGGACGTACTGGGCGACATCTATACGCAATACAAGGAACGACTCCGCGAGCAAGGCATCGCCTACGAAGGAATGCTCTACCGCGAGGTGACGGAAATGATGGACGTACAGAAGTTCCCCTACGACACCTATGTGTTCGTGGGATTCAACGTGCTGAACAAGGTGGAACAAACTCTGTTCAGCAAGCTTCACGCAGCCGGGAAAGCCCTGTTCTACTGGGATTACGACACCTTCTACCTGGACAAGCATCCGCACGAGGCGGGCGAGTTCATCCGCCGTAACCTGAAGAATTTCCCGTCGGAACTGCCGCCGGCCCTGTTCGACCACCTGAATCACCCGAAAGAGATAACCTTCATCGAATCGCCTACGGAAAACGGGCAGGCGCGCTACCTGCCGCAATGGATTCGGGAAAACCTGACGGAGAACGAAAAAGAAACAGCGGTGGTGCTCTGCAACGAGGCCATGCTGCAGCCCGTATTACATTCACTACCGGAGAACGTGCGCCACATCAACATCACCATGGGTTTCCCGCTTTCGCAAACTCCGGCCTACAGTTTCGTGAAAACGCTGCTGGAACTGCACATCTCAGGCTATAATTCCCGCAGCGGACGCTACCAGTTTGCCGAGGTCATCAGTGTGCTGAAGCATCCGTACACACAACTGCTTTCGGAAGCGGCCACCCCGCTGGAAAAGGAACTGACGGAGAAGAACCGCTTCTATCCGCTGCCGTCGGAACTGGAACGGGATGAGGCCCTGTCACTGCTGTTCAAACCTTGCACCCACAACGAGGAACTGTGCAAACGGCTGGCCGACATCCTGAAGCAGGTGGCACAGCTGTACCGCAAGCAGGCGGCCTCCACCAGCGACGCCCTTGACCAGCTCTACCGAGAAGCCTTGTTCAAAAGCTTCACCATGGTCAACCGCTTCCATGCGTTGCTCGAAAGCAAGGATTTGGATGTGCAGCCTGCCACCTTCCACCGACTGCTTGTGCGGGTCATGTCGACTGCCAGCATTCCGTTCCACGGCGAGCCGGCCATCGGCATGCAAGTGATGGGGGTATTGGAAACCCGTAACCTGGATTTCTGCCACGTCATCCTGCTGTCGGTCAACGAAGGACAGTTGCCCAAGGCGGGCGGCGATTCTTCGTTCATCCCCTACAACCTGCGCAAGGCATTCGGTATGACCACCATCGACCACAAGATTGCCGTCTATGCCTATTACTTCTACCGTCTGCTGCAACGGGCGGAAAAAGCGACCTTGGTGTACAATACGGTGAGCGACGGCATGAACCGGGGCGAGATGTCGCGTTTCATGCTCCAGCTGCTGATTGAGTGGGGCTATCCGATACAACGGAAACAGCTGGAAGCCGAACAGTCGCCGGTCGTATCCTCTCCTATCTGCATCCCCAAATCAGCCGACATCCTAAAACGAATGCAGAGTGTGTTCGACGTGCGAGTAAATCAGAAAGCCATATTCTCCCCATCTGCCTTAAACTGCTACCTCGACTGTCCACTGAAATTTTATTATAAATACGTGGCAGGTCTTGTAGCGCCCGACGAGGTGAGTGCGGAAATCGATTCAGCCAAATTCGGAAGTATCTTCCACTATGCAGCCGAGCATATCTACAAGGATCTCACGGTGCATGGAAAAGTCATCAATAAAGAGGCTTTGGAAACCCTGCTCAAAGAGGAAGTAAAGCTGCAAAACTACGTGGACAACGGGTTCAAGGATTTGTTCTTCCACCTCCCAGCCGACGAACGTCCGGAATACAACGGTATCCAGCTCATCAACTCGGCCGTCATCCTGCGTTACGTCCAACAACTGCTGCGCAATGACCTGCGTCATGCTCCTTTCACCTTCGTGGGCTCCGAACAGCCCGTCATGGAGGACATCGAGATACAAACGCTCAAAGGGGTGATTCGTTCGCGCATGGGCGGCATCATCGACCGAATGGACAGCAAGGACAATGTGCTCCGCATCGTGGATTACAAGACAGGTGGAAAAGCCGATACTCCACCCAACGTGGAATCCTTGTTCACTCCGGGGCCCAAACGTTCCAACTATATATTCCAAACCTTCCTGTATGCAGCCATCGTATGCAAAAAACTGCGGGAACGGAATGACGATCGGAAAGTAGCTCCTTCCCTGCTTTATATTCACCGGGCTGCGGCAGAAGATTATTCACCGGTTATCCAACTCAAGGAATCATATAATAAAATTACTCCAATAGAAGACTTTTCCCTTCTGGAAAAAGAGTTCAGAGAGCGGCTGAAAACCCTTCTGGAAGAACTTTTCAATCCCGCACTGAACTTCAATCAAACAGAAGACGAAGACCAGTGTACCTATTGTGATTTTAAGGGAATGTGTAAAAGATAGGGCAAAAAAGAAAACAAATGTTAAATATAAATCTTTTCTAGAACAATTCTTCTGTTGAACATGTTATAAAGATGTTTTTCATAGTAATAGATAAGAACAGTAATGGTATTTGTGAAAATATCAGCTGTAGGACAAAAGCGTTTGTTCTTAAATTAAGAGAGACTGCATTCCCCGGCAGTCTCTCTTACTTTTTTATACAGTTTATTACTCCTGATAATCATAATACCACCAGTAGGTATCACCAAATTCCCGTCGCATACGGTTGCGTTCTTCCAGTGGAGAAGCCGCCTGCCGCTGCAACTGACGATATGCGTCAAAACGCTTTAACATCAGACTGTCGGATACAGAAACAGAGTCATTCCGTTGTGCATGATACAGTACAACCGCTTCGCGATAATAACGTGGCAAAGTATCCTCTGGCAAATAAAAATCCGGAACCGCCTGCATGAAGCGATCCAGTTGCTTTTCCAGCAACAAAGCCGAAAGATAATAATCCAAGGATGTATACTTTCCAGTACCCTTGTAGCAGATGTTCCGCAAAAACACCAGGCGGTCTTCTCCTGCATACGGACGAGCCCCCAGGAGGTAATAAATAGAATCGTTTGTATAACGCAACGTATGCAATGAATCCGCGTCAAAAAACAACCCGTCGGAGCGGTAATACTGAGGATAGGCAAACAGCTTGTCTCCCATCTGCCCCAGATGCGACAACGCCACCGCCCGAAAAACCGTCAGCGTACGACTGGCCTCCAACGAATGTTTTCCGACTTGCAGCACCTTGTCATATTCCTGGGCGCGCAGATAGTGTTCAGCCTCCAGCTCGTGGTGATAGCCTCGGTTGGTATTGCCTACACACACCGTCAGCACACACAAGCCCAACAGAATGGTCAGATTACTGTTGACCAGTCCCCAGATACTTCCTTCCTGATTCAGCTGCACCCGGAAGAGGCCGCGCAACCAATAGCCGAGACCGACAAACAGCAACACCAGCAAGGGCAGCAACCACGTCCACGGCGTATGATAGCTAGACATATAAACCCCGCGTCCGACATCGGTCAGTGCACAGAGCACCAAAAATGAAGGCACATACGCCAAAGCACGCACCTTTCCTTTCAGCCCCAGCAGGCTGTTCACCCCCCACCGCAGCAACAACAGGATGAGGGTAATGACGATGGCACTGGCCAGCGGAGCAAATACCGTCTTGCCGTGCGCCAGCGAAAAATGAAGTGCTTCCAGCACATCGCGCTGGAACACGTAGAGATAGACAAAGCTAAATAGAGAAAAAAGAAGACCGCATACAGCAATCATGATGCGTGCAGTCTTCTTATAAAGTACATTGATGTATTCAGTCATACAAAAAATTAATCTTTCACTCGTTTCAATACAACTGCAGAACGGGCAGGCACATACAGCTTCAGCCATTCCTTCTTATCCTTTGCATAAAGCGGGTCGGCACAAGTGAAGTGACGGAGGCTGTCGTCTGAGAAGCCGAAGCCACCAAACTGCTTGCTGTCCGTGTTCAGCACTACATCGTATGCCCCTCTTGGTACAAGGAATCCATAGTCTGTAAATGAACGAGTCGGGTTGAAATTGAACACAAATACCAAATCTTTCCGACGGAATGCCAAAATCTGGTCGCCATCGTTATGCCAAACCTCGATGACATCCGACTTCTGTATGTTCTTCACACTACGCATCAGCTTGACCATGCATTCATCAAAATCACCCAGATAATGATAGCACAATGTCGGATCGTCTACCAAATGCCACTGACGACGAGCATACTTGTACGACCATCCGTTGCCTTCGCGCGGGAAGTCAATCCATTCCGGATGCCCGAACTCATTTCCCATGAAGTTCAAGTAACCTCCGTTGATGGTAGAGGCGGTCAGCAGACGAATCATCTTGTGCAAGGCAATGCCTCGTTCCACTACGCCGTTTTCATCGCCAATCTTGAAGTGCCAGTACATGTCGGCATCAATCAAACGGAAGATGATGGTCTTGTCGCCCACCAACGCCTGGTCGTGACTCTCACAATAGGAAATCGTCTTTTCATCCTTACGACGATTGGTCACTTCCCAGAACAGACTTGAAGGTTTCCAGTCCTCATCCTTGCGTTCCTTGATAATCTTTATCCAGTAGTCCGGAATGTTCATCGCCATACGGTAGTCAAAACCATATCCCCCGTCCTCGAAAGGTGCCGCCAGTCCCGGCATGCCCGAAACTTCCTCGGCAATGGTGATGGCCTTCGGGTTCACCTCATGAATCAGACGGTTGGCCAGTGTCAGGTAACAGATGGCATTGTCATCCTGATGCCCGTTGAAATAGTCGCCGTAATTGCAGAAAGCCTCTCCCAGTCCGTGGCTGTAATACAACATTGAGGTAACTCCATCGAAACGGAATCCGTCGAAATGGAATTCCTCCAGCCAGTATTTGCAGTTGGACAGCAAGAAATGAACCACCTCGTTCTTTCCATAATCGAAGCAAAGCGAATCCCATGCCGGATGTTCCCGACGGTCGCCCGGATAGAAATATTGATAAGGATCACCGGCAAAGTTACCCAATCCTTCCACCTCGTTCTTTACGGCATGTGAATGTACGATATCCATGATGACGGCAATGTTCATCTGATGTGCCGTATCAATGAGCTGTTTCAATTCTTCCGGTGTACCGAAACGGGAAGAAGGTGCAAAGAAACTGGATACATGATATCCGAAACTGCCATAGTAAGGATGCTCCTGAATGGCCATAATCTGAATACAGTTGTATCCGTCTTTCGCGATACGCGGAAGCACGTTCTCACGGAACTCGTTGTACGTACCCACCTTTTCCGCATCTTGCGCCATACCGATATGACACTCGTAAATCATCAGAGGAGACACATTCGGCGTAAAGCTCTTCTTTTTGAACTTATACGGTTTCTCCGGATTCCATACCTGTGCACTGAAAATCTTGGTCTGCTCATCCTGCACCACGCGAGTAGCCCACGCCGGAATACGTTCACCGCATCCACCTTCCCAATACACTTTCAGTTTGTACAGGTCGCCATGCTTCAGGGCTTTTTCAGGAAGATTGATTTCCCAATTACCTGTCTTGCGCACCCGTTTCAAGCGGAAAGACGGTTTCTCCTGCCAACCATTGAAGTCACCTACCAGATAGATTTCCGTCGCATTAGGTGCCCATTCACGAAACGTCCATCCTTTTTCGGTACGATGCAAACCGAAATACATATGTCCGGTTGCAAAATCCGACAATGTCTTTTTGCCCACCAGTTCTTTTTCTTTCTCTATTGCATGCTGATGACGGCCATTAATCGCATTGGCATAAGGTTCCAGCCATGGATCATTCTTTATGATATTCAATACCTTGTCCATAGTATTAGTTATTAGAAATTATTTGACACGTACTTTTACAATCACTTTTCTCACTCCATCGGGAGTCACACCCGGCGCATGTGCGTCCTCCGGAAAGAAAATAGCAAACATCCCCGGCTTTACGGTCAGGTAATCAGTGGCCAGCCCTTCATAGAAGGTAATGTCCTTTTCTGCATTGTAAGCAGCCTCAGGCAAATCCGTGCGTGGCATATACCCCATGACTTCCACACCCGACAGCGGAATCTGGATGTCAATGAAATCATTGTGCGTTTCGAGGCGTGCTTCCGCTTTCGTCTTCGGACGAGCATCTGCAAAATTCACCATCAGTTCACCTTCTTTCAGTACCACTTTCCCCGCCTCATGTGCATGCAGGTCAGTTGCTTTCAGAAAAGCCACTGCCTCTGCAAACAGAGGATTCAGTGAAACATATTTTTCCAGGTTTTCCAATTTGTCAATTACCATATCTTTTCACGTTTAAGTAGTTAATAATTTTTATTCAAACTCATCTATCGTTTCATTCGTAAAATCAGCAAAGCGCTTCAGTTGCCGGAAGATATCTGTCATCCGGTCCAGAAAATCCGGACGGGTAAAAAACTCATCCTCCAGCGGGCAAGCCACCGTAAAATCCTTGCAACGGATATACTGCGGATAAGGGAAGTCTTTCGGGAATCCTTTCGGTACCGTTTTCAAATGCGTCTCTCCTATCACCGGGAAATATTGGTGGAAAGCCGGATCCTCTACAATGGTCCGGAACTCATCGATGCGGTCACACACCGACTGCCGTACTGCCCGCAACATATCGGCAGGCATGCACCAGCTTCCTCCGGCCAACATACAATTGCCCGGCTCCAGATGCAAATAATAGCCACAATGGTTGGATTTTTTCCCCCTTGCATTGATATAGCCCCCGATGTGGGTCTTGTAGGGAGACTTGTCCGAAGAGAAACGGACATCCCGATAGATACGATACGTGCAATCCTGCGGAAGCACATGCGCCACACTCTCATCGAACAAGGAGATACGGGCGATAACTATGCCCAGCAGTTCCTCAAAATCAGCCTGCACACTCAAATACTCCGCCTTATGTTCCTGAAACCACTCCCGGTTGTTGTTTGCCGCCAGCACTTTCAGGAAGTCCAATATATTCGATATATCCATCTCTTTTTCTTTTGAGTTACACAAACTTACAAAAAAAATCTTATCTGTCTCACAAAAAGGTGTTTTTTTGCACTACCTCAACAAATTCAGCATAAAATCGTGTACCTTTCCATTCGAAGCGATTACTTCCCGGCCCGAATAGAAAGAATCTCCCCCTGAAAAATCGGTTACCCTACCTCCTGCATTCTGAACGAGCAAGATACCGGCTGCCACATCCCACGGGCAAGTAAAAGCCTCTGCACGGGCCTCAAAACGACCGTCGGCCACGTAACACATTTCTGCAGCTGCCGCCCCTACCACTCGGATACCAGCCACATTACCGTAACAGCCTGCGAACAAGCGATTGAATACAGGCTTATAGGATTCAGCGTCATAGGGTAACCCGAGAGCCAGGAATGCATCGTCGGGCGAATCTACCCCCGACACCCGTATATGCCGGTCGTTGCAGAAAGAAGGCGCTCCTTTGTAAGTCCAGAAACACTCATCACGACAGATTTCATACACCACGCCCAGCAAGATTTCTTCGCGGTTGCGCAAAGCAATACTGATACAATAAGGCGCATGGTTATGAATGAAATTCGTCGTTCCATCCAGCGGATCTACCAGCCAGCAATATTCCTCGTCAGAGTGACTTCCGCTACCTTCTTCTGCAATAAAACCTGCCTCGGGAAGCAATTCCCGCAGGCAGGCCACTATTCTTCGTTCTGATTCTTTATCTACATACGATACATAATCGTGTGCGTGTTTCTTCTCAATCCGCTCCCGACTGAATTTCTTCCGCTCTTCACGGATAAAAGCTCCGGTTTTCACGGCCAGTTCACGCACTTTCAAAGTCAATTCGGATAAGTCCATGATTATTTTTTCTCCTCCAATAAACGTCCGTATCTGAATGTACCCTTACGGATCACATTCCCGTTTGTATCTGTCTCAATGAAAGGACCGTCCTTCTTGCCTTGCTTGAAGAATCCCTCAAAACGAACACCTTCTTTATCAATCAGCACTCCCTTTCCATCTTCTTTACCACGGACAAAGCCCCCTGTATAGACCGAACCATCGTTCATACGGAGCGTACCTTCTCCTTCGGCCATATTGTTTTTCCACTGTCCTTCATACTCATCTCCATTGGCCCATTTATACTTTCCGAAACCCGAACGCTGGTTTTTCGCCCATTGGCCATCGTACACGGCTCCATTAGCCCATGTAAAAATGCCCTGTCCTTCCTGCCAGCCATTCAAGAAATGACCTACATACTTGTCGCCATTCGGATAGGTATAAATACCTTTTCCCGTACGTTCACCGTTCACATAGTCCCCTTCATAACGCTCGCCGTTCTGAAAATAATAAATTCCTTTTCCATCCTGCACATCGTCTTTCCAGTCTCCTACATACTTGTCACCATTGGTATAATAAAAGGTTCCTTTTCCATGACGCATGCCGTCCTTCCATTCACCTTCATATTTCGACTTGTCCTCCCACACCATGGTTCCCTTTCCGTTCTTCAGGTCGTTTTTCCATTCACCCGTATAAACCGCGCCTCCTTTCCAGGTATAGGTGCCTTGTCCGTTACGTTTATCATGGTGCCAGGTTCCCGTATACAAATCTCCGTTATAGTAGGTCATGGTTCCCTCTCCTTCCTGAAAATCGGCATACCACATTCCTTCATAACGGTTATTATTCATAAAATAATATGTTCCTTTTCCGTGTTGCTGGTCTTCATACCATTGTCCCACGTATTTTTCACCGTCACTAAAGGTATAAGTACCCTCTCCCTGACGTTTTCCTTTTACATATTCCCCTTCGTACACATCGCCATTCTGAAACACGGTCTTTCCTTTTCCATTCGGACGACGCCCCTTCAACTCTCCGGTATATTCTGCTCCATCTTTAAACTTATAATATCCCAAAGAAAGCTGGGCCGAGGCCGAAACCGTGCCGAATGTCAGCAGGGTAAATAAAAATAGTGTATGTTTGTTCATTATTACGTATTGGTCTGTTTTTAAATGTCGCCCAAAAATAATCTTTTTACTTTTGACCAGGCCGACAGGTTTATACTTTTTTACCTGCCACCACCTCTATTAAGTTTTCTTTGCAGAAATATTGCTGTGCCAACGAAAGCAGTTCATCCGACGTCACCTCCCGGATAGCTGCCAGTGAAGCATCAAAAAAGTCAGGCTTCAATCCAGCAGTTTCAATGAAAATCCAGGCATCCGACAACGAAAAAGCACCTTCGTATGAACGGCACATATCCCCCAGCATGTAATTGCGTACCATTTCCAGTTCCGCTACAGGCACTTTTTCCTGCTGCAAACGGTCCATTTCATGATACACTTCCTTCACGACTGATTCAATGTATTCGTTGGCGGTTTCCGTACTTATCACCAACAAGCTAGTCCCCGGATAGGATACCAGCCCCGCTGCAATGCCATAAGTATATCCTTTCTCCTCACGAATATTCGACATCAGTCGGCTGCCGAAATAACCTCCGAACAACGTAACCAGCACTCGCAACTTCAAATAATCAGGATGTTTTCGGTCGAGTGAAAATCCCCCCATGCGCAGTGAACTTTGCAATGCATCTTCTTTTTCCACATAAACCCGCTTGCGGACATCTTTCGTAATCTCCCACGTGCGTTGCATCTTTTCAGCTCTACAATTTCCCCAAGCAGTTTCTCCCCAATGGCGTTCAATGCAACGAACCACTTCAGGTGTTACCTTACCCGACACGTACATCGAACAATTGCCTGAATGATAATTACGATGGTAAAAATCCTTCAAAGCCTCCACCTGAATTCGCTCATAGTCTTCCAATTCTGCATAACGTCCTAGCGGATGCAACGTCCCAAACAACGAACGATTCAACTGTTTGCGAGCCAACACATCCACCCGCTGGTTGTTCACCAAAAATTGCTGCCGGTTTATGTCACAGATAATCCGGAACTCTTTCTCCGGGAAAACGGCTTCTTTCACCATACTGGCTACAATTTCCATAGTCTGGTCAAGATACTTCGTCAAAGTATACAACGTGACAAAACCACAGTTTACAGAGGAAGAAAGCTCCAACCAAGCTCCATAATAGTCCAGCCGCTCGGCTATTTCTCCCGATGTCATCCGGACTGTTCCTTCACGCAACATACGATTGGCAAATACGGCCTGAAGCGGCTGCGACTGATCAAGTTGCCCGCTTCGGACCAGTAAATCAAAACGAATGACATCTTCATTTCCTGCCGAAAGTACATACAACGGCATTCCGTTGCGCATGCGATGCAATTCCGGCTGTAAAATAGAAAAATGCTCCAGCTGACGAATGGCCGGTGCCACACTACGGTCCAGCTGCATCATAATGCCTCCTGATGCTTGCGCAAGAACTCTTCAGCACGTGCCAAATCCTGCGGTGTATCAATACCAATCGTTTCCACCTCGCTGATACCCACCTTTATCGAGTAGCCGTTTTCCAACCAACGTAGTTGTTCCAGCGATTCGGCCAATTCCAATGAAGATTGTGGAAGTGAAGTAATTTCTTCCAACACTGAAGCACGATAAGCATACAGTCCGATATGCTTGTAGTAAGTGTGTCCGGAAAGCCATTCCTGTGTATCGCGGTTCCGCTGATAAGGAATAATAGAACGGCTAAAATAAAGTGCGTGCATGTCTTTATCGACGACCACCTTTGGAGAGTTGACATTTTCCAATGCCTCAAATCCATCAGCCGGCGTAAACGGCTTCACAAGCGTAGCAATCTGAGTAGACTCATCGTCAAAGCAAGCCTTTACAGCCTCCAGCTGTGATCGCTGAATAAAGGGTTCATCACCCTGAATATTCACTATCACGTCGTAACCGCTACCCACTTTACAATAAGCCTCATAACAACGGTCTGTCCCACTTTTATGGTTTACGGAAGTCATGACCACCTTACCACCAAATGCTTTTACAGCAGCCTCAATGCGTTCATCATCAGTAGCTACATAAGCCTCATCCAACACACCGACCACTTGTTCATATACTCTCTGTATCACCGGTTTGCCTCCCAATAAAGCCAATGGTTTGGCAGGGAAACGAGTAGATGCATATCTAGCAGGAATAATTCCTATAAATTTCATAGTTATTGTTTTTGGAGTTTATGCAGCAAATGTACGAAGATTTTCCGTAAATTGACAAAGCGATTTAAATAAAAAAGACACCTCATGACGTCCTCCCTGGAACACCTAATATTTTAAACAAAACGCCTTTACGTTTGACTCAAATACCCTTGCATTCCTTGAAATGCAGAGTTTTTTTGAGCCCAAACGTAAAGGCGCTCGTTTCATGGGACTAAAAACCCGAGTTCTTATTCCTTTTTATCTCCTTAAATACGACGGATAACCCAGTAGCCTCCCAGCACTTGCAGCAGCATGCCGGGAATGCCGATACGGAAATCCTGCAAGGCGGTGAACAGGCTGCCGGAGAGCATCCACTCGCCCAGCGTACCTGCCATCTGATAGAACAGCACCACGCCCAGCAGCAACGGCAGGGTGACTTTCCGGAAGCGGGCAGCCACCAGTCCGGCTCCCACAGCCAGCAGGACGGATTTCAGCAGGATGGCCGGCAATACGGCAGGCGCAGGCATACCGAACCACCACGAGTTAAGCAGCGGCGAGAGCACCGCCGTCAACAGTCCGGCCTTCCAGCCATATTTATATGCCCCTACCAGGGTGAAGAAATAAATGGGCAGCCAGGTCACTCCTCCCTGCGGCACCAGGTGAAAAAGCTGGGGCAGGACGATGTTTCCGGCCACAAACAGCAGGGCGGTGACGTAGGTCTTCACGCGACTGTAGCCCAATGTGTAAAGTTTTACGGTTGTTTCCATGTGTATGTTTCTTTTCTATTTTACAATTGTTTTTTCTTTTTCTGCGGCTTCCCGCATGCGATTCACAAAGCCCTCAATCACCGGATAAAGTCCCGTGGGATTGTCCGACACATCGCAGAGAGTCTCCAGCGGACAACGCCCCGTGCGGGTGCGGTTGATGATGCAGGGCACTTCTTCCACAAAGTCCACTTCCACACCCCCGTTCCGGAGCAGGCTCAGGGCCGGGGTACTGATGACACGGGTCCACACGCGGGCCACGCCTCCCAGCACCATCAGGGCGGCAGCTCCTTTTCCGATAACCTTGTCGGCCAGCCAGGCTCCCTTCAGGAAATCCCGGTCGGTACGGTATAAGTCATACAGGTCGGCTACTCCCCGGCGGGAAAAGGTTCGGGTTTCCTCCCCGTGGCGCACCACGCAGGAATACCCTCCCTCGTTCAGCAAGCGTATCAGTTCCTCCATATTACAGCGTCTCCTGTTTCAGTTTCTCCACATACGCATCAATGCGGTGCAGTTCCTTGGGGATGTCGATGGACTGCGGGCAATGCGGGCTGCACTGGTTGCAACCGATGCAATGGCTGGCCTGACGGAGTTTCGGCACGCTGCGGTCGTAGCCCACCAAGAAGGCCCGACGGGCTTGCACGTAGTTCTCGTCCATGAGGTCTTTCGGCATGTTGCCCTCGTTCACGCACTTGTTGTAGTGTACCAGGATGCCGGGGATGTCGATGCCGTAAGGACAAGGCATACAGTATTTGCAGTCGTTGCAGGGCACGGTGGGATATTGCAGCATCAGTTCCGCCGTGTCGAGCAGGAACTGGTTTTCCTCCTGGGTAAGCGGTACTAGCGGCGAATAGGTGCGGATGTTGTCTTGCAGGTGTTCCATGTAGGTCATGCCGCTGAGCACGGTCAGCACCTTGGCCGGCGTACCGGCAAAACGGAAAGCCCACGAAGCCACACTGCCTTCAGGGTTGCGTTCCTTCAGGCGGGTAAACACGTGTTCGGGGATATTCGACAAGCGTCCGCCCAGCAACGGTTCCATCACCACCACCGGAATGTTCCGGCTGCTCACCTGCTCATACAGGTAGTCGGCGTTGACATTATTGCCCGAGGCATGCAGCCAGTCGGAATAGTTCAACTGAATCTGAATGAAATCCCAGTGCACCTGGTCGTGCATGGCCAGCACCCGGTCGAATTCCTCCTTCGTACCGTGAAACGACCAGCCCAGATGACGGATACGTCCGGCCTCGCGCTCCTTGAGCAAAAAGTCAAGCAGGCCGTTGTCCAGGAAACGTCCCTGCAACCCCCGCTTGCCGGGAGCCCCCAGCATGTGAAGCAGGTAATAGTCGATGTAGTCCACCTGCAGTTTCTTCATCGAATTGTGATACATCTTCACCCCGAAATCATAATCGGAATTGGAGAAGTTCGACATCTTGGTGGCCACGAAGAACTTCTCGCGCGGATGCCGTTTCAAGGCAATACCTGTGGAAGTCTCCGACCAGCCCTGCACATAGACCGGGGCCGTATCGAAATAATTCACGCCATGCTCGATGGCATAGTCCACCAGCCGGTTCACCTCCTCCTGGTCGATGACGTTGCCGTCGCCTCCCGGAGCCGGAAGGGTGGGCCAGCGCATACAGCCGTAACCCAGCAGCGACACCTTGTCCTCGTTGGGAGGAAACTGGCGGTAGGTCATCTTGCCCACGGGCACCTCGCCTACCCCCTGGCTGGTTTCTTTCTTATCGGGTGCACAGCCGGAGAGCGCCGCCGTGGCTCCCACCGTACTGATGCCTACTATCTTCAGGAAATCTCTTCGATTCATCTGTTTTTTCTCGTCCATTCTCTTTGCATATATAAAAGGTAAGACAATTCAGTTAAAGCGTACGGTGACGTTCGTGGCCTTCCACGTAGATGGCACTCAACGGACGGGCCGGACACAGGTTCTCACAGGCTCCGCAACCGATACAACGGGCTTCGTTCACAGCCGGAATCTTCAGCGAGTCGGGGTTGGACGGGTCGGAAGGCACCATCGAAATGGCGTTCACCGGACAATGGCGGGCACAGTTGCCGCACTCCTGCTTGTCGGTGAGCGGGATGCACAAGTCTTTCACCCACACGGCATGGCCAATCTGGATGGAAGACTTCTCGGCCTTGTCGATTTTCAGGATGGCCCCTGCGGGACACACCTCGGAACAGCGTGTACACTCCGGACGGCAATAGCCGCGTTCGTACGACATGTAGGGTTGCATGAAGGAATCCAAGGAACTGGAGGGCCGCAGCACCTCGTTCGGACAAGCCGACACGCACAGCTGGCAAGCTGTACAGTGCGACTGCAGGTGACGGAGTCCCTGTGCTCCCGGTGGTACAATCGGCGTGTGGCGCACCGGCTCTTTCTTGTCGATGATGTCGGCCAGTCCGCCGTCCATCTTGATGGCTTCCGCCTTCTTGGCCACCTGTGCCTTCAGCACCGACCCTGCCAGCAACAAAGAGCCGGCCAGGAACTCCCGGCGTCCGGCAGTGGAATCCGGTTTTTCGGCCACCGGAGCCTCAGCCTTTTCCGCCTTCTTTCCATACGCGAAACGGTAACCGATGGCACCTTTATGACATTTGTCCAGACAGTCCATGCAAGCCACGCAACGGCTTCCGTCCACCGCGTGGTTCTTCACGTCGATGCAAGCCGCCTTGCAGTTGCGGGCACAAAGGGTACAGCCGTTGCATTTCTCCTTGTCGATGGCGATGCGGAACAAGGCAAAGCGGGAGAAGAATCCCAGCAAGGTACCCGCCGGACAGATGGTATTACAATAGGTACGGCCGTTGCGTGCCGCCAGCACGATGACCAGCACCAGCATCACCGCCGCCACAATCAATACAGGCAGACTCTTGAGCCAGACCTCCACCGAATAGAACGCATAGCTGTCCATGCGTTCGGCCAGCGAAGCCAGCAGGTTGTTGCCCCACATCCACAAGGGTTGCAGGAAACTGTGGGCTGCACGACCATACACCGCATACGGATCAAGCAAGGCCACCAAGGCATGCACACCCAGCAGCACGGCCAGCACATAGATGACCAGCACCCCGTAGCGCAGCCAACTCTTCGGCTTGGAATACGTGTACGGCATTTTCTTGCGGCCTCTGCCCAGACGGGCCACCACATCCTGAAACACGCCCAGCGGACAAATCACCGAACAATACACGCGTCCGGCTATCAGCGTGAGCAAAATCAAACACACGATTACTCCGGCATTCAAGGCAAAAAGTGCCGGAAGGAACTGAATCTTCGCCATCCATCCCAGCCATGCGTGCAGCACGCCCGTGAAGTCGACGAACAACAGCGTCACGAATACCAGGCACAACACTCCCAGCGTGCGCCTGATTTTTCTCAGCATATTCACAGTAAAAGCATTTTTAGTTAGTTACTCTCATCTTTTTTCTATCACATTTCCGTGATAATTCCTCACAAAAATAAAAGGAAATCCGTTTGCACGTATCATTCTGATTCGTTTTTTGATGAAAAAGCATAAATATAAGTTTATTTTGCGCGAATCAGATAACTTTTGGACTCCAAATCGGAAAAAGTGTCAGAAAGATTGGTTATCTGAATTACAAGTTCTAACTTTGTCTGACTATTTTGTAGCAAAAGACCAAAAAACACATCATGACATACGCATTTATTACGGCAGCCGAAGCCGCTGCCACGATTCATCATGGGGACACCGTCGGCATCGGCGGATTTTCATCAGTAGGTACACCAAAAGCTGTGCCAGAAGCACTGGCCGCCTACGCAGAAGCACAACATGCTCAAGGTAAAGAATTCAAGGTCGGCCTCATCACGGGAGGCGCCACAGGCAATCAGGTAGACAGTGCCCTGGTCAAAGCCCATGCCGTATCGTTCCGTACGCCCTTCCAGTCGAACAAGGACATGCGCACGGCCATCAACCAGCACGAAGTGCAATATTTCGACCTCCACCTCTCGCAAATCGGACAGGACGTGCGCTACGGTTTTCTAGGGAAAATCCATGTGGCCATCGTGGAAGCTTCCGACCTCACTGATGACGGGGAGATTATCCTGAGTACCTCAGTCGGTATCTCGCCCACCCTGCTCCAGCAAGCCGAACGGGTCATCATCGAACTAAATGAAGCGCATACGGGCAAGCTCACCGGCATGCACGACATCTATATACTGGACAACCCGCCCTACCGGACGGAGATTCCTCTCTACCACGTGAACGACCGGGCCGGACGCACCAGCGTGAAAATTGACCCGAAGAAGATTACGGGAGTGGTCCGCACGAATGCCCGCGACCACATCGCCGCCTTCACGCCGCAGAACGAAGCCACCCTGCAAATCGGGCACAACGTGGCCTCCTTCCTGCTGCGCGAATGGAAGAACGGCTCCATCCCCAAGGAGTTCCTGCCCCTGCAGTCGGGCGTGGGAAACATCGCCAACGCCGTATTGGGTGCCTTGGGCGACGACCCGAACCTCCCCGCCTTCTCCATGTTCACGGAAGTGATACAGAACTCGGTCATCGACCTGATGCTGAAAGACCGTATCCGGTTTGCCACCGGCAGCTCGCTCACCCTGTCGGAAGACCATCTGGACACGATGTACGACCACATCGGCACCTTCCGCGACCGCATCCTGCTGCGTCCGCAGGAAATCACCAACCACCCGGAGATGATCCGCCGCCTGGGCATCATCGCCATCAACACGGCCCTCGAAGCCGACATCTTCGGCAACGTGAACAGCACGCACGTATCGGGTAGCCAAATTATGAACGGCATCGGAGGCTCGGGCGATTTTGCCAGAAACGCCTTTTTGTCTATCTTTACCACCCCGTCGGTGGCCAAAGGCGGACTGATTTCGTCCATCGTGCCCCAAGTATCGCACGTGGACAGCACGGAACACGACGTGCGCATCCTCGTGACGGAACAGGGCGTGGCCGACCTGCGCGGGAAATCGCCCTCGCAACGTGCCCGCTGCATCATTGAAAACTGTGCACACCCCGACTACAAACAGCTGTTGTGGGATTACCTGAAACTTTCGGAAGGTCACTCCTGCCACACGCCGATGTCGCTGCGCCATGCCTTCCAGATGCACCTGGCCTATGCCGAGACGGGCGACATGCGAAACACCAAGTTTGACTAAAAAGAATGGAAAAATTTGACCTACACATCCTGGGATGCGGTTCGGCCCTGCCCACTACCCGCCATCAGGCCACCTCGCAGGTGCTCAACATCCGCGAGAAACTGTTCATGATTGACTGCGGCGAAGGCACACAGGTGCAGCTCCGCCGCGCCAAGCTGAAGTTCAGCCGGCTGAACCACATCTTCATCTCCCACCTCCACGGCGACCATTGCTTCGGGCTCATGGGACTGATTTCCACGTTCGGCATGCTGGAACGCACGGCCGACCTCCACATCCATGCCCATGCCGACCTGCAGCGTCTGCTGGAACCACAACTGGAGTTTTTCTGCAAGGGGATGCCCTATCAGGTGGTGTTCCACCCCTTTAACCCGGGCGAACGTGCCGTGATTTACGATGACCGCTCCGTCAGCGTGGAAACCATCCCCCTGCGCCATCGCCTGCCTACCTGCGGCTTCCTCTTCCGCGAGAAACCGATGCCCAACCATATCCGGCGCGACATGATTGATTTCTACGGCATCCCCATCTACATGATGAACCGCATCAAGAACGGCGAGGACTATGTGCTGGACGACGGGACGGTGGTTCCCAACGACCGGCTCACCACTCCTTCCGACCCGCCGCGGGCGTATGCCTACTGTTCGGACACGGTGTACCTGCCTCGTCTGGCAGAACAGGTGGCGGGCGTGGACCTGCTTTTTCATGAAGCCACCTTCACAGAAAGCGAGTCCGTCCGGGCCAAGCAGACCCTCCACTCCACCGCCGCACAGGCCGCCCGCATTGCCAGGGAAGCTGGAGTGAAACGCCTGCTCATCGGCCATTTCTCTGCGCGCTACGAAGACGAGAATACCTTGCTGGAAGAGGCCCGCGCCGTCTTCCCCGACACCCTGGCCGCCGACGAGGGGCTGAAAATCTCGCTCTGAGACGTTAAAGAAAACTAACCTCATTAAACCGATTCCCCGGGAGATTGTCTTACCAGACAATGACGAACCCGCACACGCCATGAACAATTATAACGAAAAAGAAACCATACTGATGCTTCAGGACCCGTCGATGCAACGAAAAGGCTTCGAACGGATAGTGAAGGCCTACAGCGAACAGCTGTACTGGCAGATACGGCGCATGGTGGTTTCACACGACAACGCCAACGACCTGTTGCAGAATACGTTCATCAAGGCATGGACCAACCTGGACTATTTCCGCGGCGACGCCAAGATTTCCACCTGGCTCTACCGCATCGCCCTCAATGAGTGTCTGAACTTCCTGAACAAGCAGCGGGCCGAAAACCGCCTGTCGCTCGACGATGCCGACGCGGCCCTGGCCAACAAACTGGAGAGTGACCCTTACTTCAACGGCGACGAAACGCAGAAGCTCTTCCAGAAGGCCATCCTGCAACTGCCCGAAAAGCAACGCATCATCTTCAACCTGAAATATTTCCAGGAAATGAAATACGAAGAGATGTCGGAGATTCTAGGCACCAGCGTAGGGGCGCTGAAGGCGTCCTATCACCATGCCGTGAAAAAAATAGAAGATTTTTTTCATCAACATGATTAAACCTTTTTTACAAATTCGAATCTAACTTCCAAAGGAGGCAAAAATATGAAAAAGGAAGAAACTGACTTACTGAAGAGATGTGGAACCGAGAATCCTTTCACGGTGCCGGAAGGTTACTTTGAACGCTTCACGGAACAGCTGATGGAGAAGCTTCCGGAACGTGAGGCGCAGCCTGCGCCCAAACTGACGCTGTGGACACGCGTCAAGCCGTGGGTCTACATGGCCGCCATGTTCTGCGGACTGATGCTCAGCGTACGGATGTTCGTGGGCGAAAAGCAGTCGCAGTCGCCTGCCGCCACCTCGGAAACGACGGATTTCACCGAAGTGCCCGACGAATACATCGACCCGATTGTCAACCAGACCATGATGGACGATTATACCCTATACCAGTATCTCACCGATGCAGATACGGAAATCTATAAATAAAGGAATGAGAATGAAAAAAACAATTTACACGCTCGTGCTCCTGCTGACGGTCTGCCTGACCGGCTTGCAGGCACAGAACGCCAAACTCAGCAAAGAAGAATTCCGCAACCGCCAGAAAGAATTTTTCACCCAGCAGGCGGGACTGAGCAACGAAGAGGCACAGAAATTCTTCCCGCTCTACTTCGAGTTGCAGGACAAGAAACAGGTGTACAACAAAGAGGCGTGGCAGAAACTTCGCCAGGGGAAAAATGCCAATACCACCGAGACGGAATACGGCAAGATTGTGGAAGACGTGATTCAGGTCCGCATCGCCACCGATGAGCTGGAGCTGGAATACGTGCGGAAGTACAAACAGTTCCTCCCAGCCAAGAAAATCTATCTGCTGCAAAAGGCTGAAATGCGCTTCCACCGGGAGCTGCTGAAGGGCTTCAAGCACGGCCAGAAAGGTCAGGAGAAGAGAAAATAAGGGTTCAGGCCGATTTTTTCGCCCCAAAAATTTGGAAAACAAAATTCTTTACGTACCTTTGCACCGCCTTCGAAAAACGAGGTACTCCTAAAAAGAGTTTTGGAGAGGTGGCAGAGTGGTCGATTGCGGCGGTCTTGAAAACCGTTGTACTGCGAGGTACCCGGGGTTCGAATCCCTGTCTCTCCGCTGAAACCTAAGACATTAGGTAGTCAAATTAAGACAACTCCCGTAAAATCAACGTTTTACGGGACTTTTTCTATTTATCCGGTGGACAACCGAAAGACATTCAAATGCCCACTTCAGACAAAGTTCCGTTACTAAATCGTTACTAAAAAATAACCTATAAAAATAGTAACGATTTTCGATGTAAGTCCTTGATTTGTCGCTCATTGACGTTCAAATGTCTGCTTGTAACCAAATTATTAATTATTCCTTTGCAGAGGGAAGTCATTACACCCACTGTAACGGAGCTAATTAAAAAAGAAAAGAATCAGGTAAACAAAAACAGAACAATTCGTACTTTTGCATGCGAAGAGTTTAAAGGTTACGCAACACACAGAAAATAATGTAGCTGATAATTAATTCGTAGCCTATTACTACTAACTTAATTGTGGATTAAAAAATAACAGCTAATATCGAACGAATAATGTGCATACATAAATTTCAAAATATCATCATTACGCTGATGATTGTTGCGCTATTAGCTTCCTGCAACAGAAATACTCCAATATTGGAGCAGATGGATATGGCAGAAAATCTTATGAATACCAAACCTGATTCTGCACTTACCATATTGGAGAACATTCCGGTCACAAATATTAAAGGTAAAGAGATAGCAGCCAGGTATGCACTACTTAAATCCATGGCATTGGATAAGAACTATATTGACACAACGACTTTCGATGTCCTTCAACCGGCCATTGATTATTATCTCAAAAAAGGTTCTCCTGACGAGAAACTTCGGACATATTATTATCAAGGAAGGATATATCAGAATCAGGGCGATGATGATTCAGCCATGCAATCTTTCTTGAATGGTCGTGATTTGAAACAAGTGGTAACTGATTCGTTACTACTGGCTCATACCTTGGTAGCACAAGGTACTTTGTATCTCAAACAGTATAAGATAAACGAGTTTGTTCAGAATAATATTGAAGCTGCAAGATTATATGGCGCTATAGGCAAAGGCATTTTTGAAATCAAGAGTTATACAAATGCGCTTGATGGCTATGTGATGTTGAATAACCAGTCCCCAGCAGACAGTCTTCTATCTATTTGCATACCGTTGGTGCAAAAGAATCCTGACGGAGAAGTATATCTTTTCACTTCTTTACTAACTTATACAATAAAATTCAGTTCTACTGATGAACTCAAATCCTTTTTAGATAAATATCAGGATTTGGAACTTTCCAAAGATGAAACTTTGAATTTCGCCCGAGGATATTCAAAAATTGGAGAGCAAGACAAAGCTCTAAATTTTCTATCAAGAATAAATCCTGGTACATCTGATTTAGATTCACTTAAATATGCCGTTATAAAAATTGAAATTTTGGAGAAACAAGGGAAGTATGAGCAAGCTCTCAATCTGTATAGAAATTACTCTGCTATGTTGGAGCGTTATCAAAGCAAATTGCTTTCACAGGATTTGCTGTTTTCTGATAAAAAACATCAGCTTGAAATTGAAAACATCCGGAACATTCAGAACAGGGACAGAATCATTTGGGCAGTGCTTTGTGGTATATTCGCATTGACCATACTTGTTGGCTGGTTGTATTATCAAGCATACCGCAGTAAAACCAAGCGCATTCTTGCTGAGAAAGAGAATGCGAACCTTAAGCTGGAACAAGATAACCTACGCAAAGAAAAAAAAAGGCGGAACTTGAACGTGACAAGAAAATTCTGGAAACAGAAAACCTTAAATTAGAAATTATTCGATTAGAAAGCGAACGTGATAATTTGAAGGAATTGCAAAGAGATCTATCAGAATTGGCGAAGCCAATCCAAGATGTCATCAAGATTAGACTTGACATGCTCAACGGCTTATTGGCGAAAGAGATAAGCAATAATGAGAGTTATGCAGAGCCATATAATAAGTGGATTGAGACCGTCCGTAATGATAAAAAGAAATTCATGGACTCAACCCGTCTTGCTTTTGCTGCATCGCATCCTAAATTTATGGAATATCTCGAACAACATGGATTATCCACTGATGAAATAAATTATCTGTGTTTGTATGCAATCGGGTTACGTGGTAAGGAAGTCGGAGAATATATCCAATTAAAACGTCACTACATTATAAGCCATGAAATCCGTAAGAAACTGGGCATAGACGAGCATGAGACCAATATTGGTCTTTATATCCGTCGGCAGTTGAAAATATTAGAAAATTAAGTTCAAAAGCAAACATGAAGAACAACAGTTGCGCCGTCTTTATCATAAGGACGGCGTTATTATTATGACTAAGGCAAAATATCCATTCTGACGTACTCCGTAAAACTTTATAGAGTATCATAAAACTTCTTATCCTTGCATATATTATAACATATTAAAAATCAACAAAATAAAAATTTGTGCGTAAAACTTTTGCCATTGGTTAAAAATATTATTAGCAATAAATTTGTACCTGCTAATAATCAACCTCAAATCCGCAACTACGCGCCTATATGATACAGAAGCGAAAATAATCTGCATCGTTAGTAAAAAGGGGGCACAGTGCATCGAATGTCAC
>CABIXF010000029.1 GCA_902362595.1 Bacteroidaceae bacterium
AATCCGTTTCATTCTAAAGGACTGCTTAAAAGACTGTATTTCAATAATTTCAAAGACCGATTAGCTAACTTTTATTGGACAGTAGTGGTAGGACAAATTTAAATTGGGGGTGATTCCCTATCTTTGCAGGGTCACATTCAATTTATTCCAATATGAATCATTCAATTTCTTCCTCGGCCTTTGCCGATACGAAACCGCATTATGAACTGCTCGACGGACTGAGAGGAGTGGCCGCACTGCTGGTGGTGTTTTATCACATTTTTGAAGGTTTCTCTTTTGCCGGAGGGGGCACCCTCATCACGGTCATCAACCACGGCTACCTGGCCGTCGACTTTTTCTTTATACTTTCGGGTTTTGTCATCGGCTATGCTTACGACGACCGCTGGAAAAAAAATCTGACCTTGAAAGGCTTCTTCAAGCGAAGACTGATTCGCCTTCATCCGATGATTGTCATGGGAGCGGTTATCGGTTGCATTACCTTCTTTATCCAGGGAGGGGTGAAGTGGGACGGCACGCAGGTGGCTACCTCCGCAGTCATGCTGGCCCTCTTGCTGGCGATGTTTTTCATACCGGCCTATCCGGGAGCGGGTTATGACGTACGCGGAAACGGGGAGATGTTTTCGTTGAACGGTCCCAGCTGGTCGCTGTTTTTTGAATATATCGGGAATATTCTTTATGCTCTTTTCATCCACCGGTTGAGCAACAAAGCGCTGACCGTCTTGGTGATATTGCTTGGAGTAGGACTTTCGTGGTTTGCCTTGTCCGACGTGGTGGGCTACGGCATGATTGGCGTGGGCTGGACGCTCGACGGACTGAACTTCTGGGGAGGGATGTTGCGAATGCTTTTTCCGTTCACGCTGGGCATGCTGATATCGCGGAATTTCCGACCGTTTAAGGTTCGGGGGGCGTTTTGGATTTGCAGTGTCATTCTGTTGGTCCTTTTCTGTGTGCCTTATGTGGAAGGCCATTCGCCCGTGTGTCTGAACGGGGTGTTCGAGATGGTCTGCATTGTTGTCATATTCCCTATGCTGGTTTGTCTGGGGGCTTCCGGACAGACCACCGACAAGCGGTCGACCCGTATCTGCAAGTTTTTAGGCGATATATCCTATCCGTTGTATGCCATCCACTATCCTTTGATGTACCTGTTCTATGCGTGGCTGATTGAAAACAAACTGTACACGCTGGGAGAAACCTGGCCGATGGCGGCATTGGTTTATTTCGGAAGCATCGTCTTGGCCTATCTGTGTCTGAAACTCTATGATGAGCCTGTAAGGAAGTGGCTGGGCAGGAAGTTCGTGAGATGAAGAATTACGGAAGTCTTTAGGATAAAGAATAAATTTCCCCAAATATCTGAGGTTAATCTGATATTTGGGGAAATTTAAATTCTTAGTATTCGTATGTTTGTAGTTCGGTAGTTGGGTTATCGTTTATCCGTTTTTGATCACACTTTGAAGGGTTTGCGGAACTTGCATCCGTTTTTCCACTGTGAGCATCCGTAGGCCATTTTCCCCTTGATGATGATACCCGTGCCGCATACGGGGCAGGCTTTGCCCAAAATACTGTCGTCGGCAGGAAGGGTATCCTCTTTAGGAGTATCCGGCGCGGCGGTTTTCTTGCTGGCTCGTGGCTTGCGGGGAGCGGCTTTCTTCTTGGGCTCACCGTCGTTGCTCTTGGGGGCAGCGGCTTTTTTTAACGGGATTTTCGGACTGTCGTCGGTGGTGACGGTGACACGGCGGTTACTGTTGTCGCGTAACACACTGTACACAATGTCGGTGACCATCTGTTTCAGTTCGGCCAGGAAGGTACCCGCATCGTAGCTCTTCCGCTCGATTTCCCGCAGTTTCTTTTCCCAGATACCGGTCAGTTCGGCCGATTTCAACAGTTCTTCGTGAATCAGCTGAATCAGTTCCACGCCCGTAGGAGTGGCAATCAGGTTTTTACGTTCCTTGCGGATGTAATGCCGCTTGAACAAAGTCTCGATGATGGCGGCACGGGTAGACGGGCGGCCGATGCCGTTTTCCTTCAAGGCATCCCGCAGTTCGTCGTTGTCCACCAGCTTTCCGGCAGTTTCCATGGCACGCAGCAGGGTAGCCTCGGTATAAGGTCGGGGCGGCTGTGTCCATTTCTCGTTGAGCATCGGACTGTGTGGACCGCTTTCTCCCTTGGTGAAGGCGGGTAATACGCTTTCTTCTTCGTTTTCCTTGTTTTCTTCCGATACGTCCTTGGCAAAGATGACCCGCCAGCCGGGTTCCAGAATCTGTTTGCCGGTTACTTTGAACTCTATTTGGTCGGCTTCCCCGATGACGGTGGTCGTCGAGAATTTGCAGTCAGGGTAGAACACCGCGATGAAGCGCCGGGCTATCAGGTCGAATACCCGTTTTTCCATGTCGCTGAGGCCCTGCGGCTGTACGCCCGTAGGGATGATGGCATGGTGGTCGGTCACCTTGCTGTTGTCGAATACCTTCTTCGACTTGAGGAGCGGTTTCCCGGCCAGTGCGCCCGTATAAACGGTATAATCTTTCAGTCCCTCCAGAATTTTCGGACACTTGGGATAGATGTCATCGCTCAGGAAAGTGGTATCCACACGCGGATAGGTGGCCACCTTCTTTTCATACAACGACTGGATGAGCTGCAAGGTCATGTCGGCCGAGTAGCTGAATTTCTTGTTGCATTCTACTTGAAGGGAAGTCAGGTCGAACAGGCGGGGAGGAGCTTCCGTACCTTTCTTGGAACTGACTTCGGTCACGGTGAAGTCTACGTTCCGGATGCGTTCCAGCAAATCTTTTCCCGTCTGTTCGTCGGTAATCTGCGGAATGCCTCGGTTGGCATCGGTCTGTGTCTTTTTCTTGGTCGAAGGATTCTCTTTTTCCTTCTCGGCTTCTTCCGCCAGTTCCTCGTCACTTTTGCGTACGATGGCCGAGAAGACTGTATCCCGGTAGACCGTCTTCAGTTCCCAATACTGCTTGGGTACGAAATGTTCGATTTCCTGTTGTCTTTTCACAATCAGGGCCAGGGTAGGTGTCTGTACCCGCCCGATGGAAAGTACCTGTTTGTTCTGTCCGTATTTCAGGGTATAGAGTCGGGTGGCATTCATGCCCAAAGTCCAGTCGCCGATGGCCCGGCTCAGCCCGGCTTCGTAGAGCGGCTGGAACTCCGACTGGTCTTTCAAGTGTGCAAAACCGTCGCGGATGGCCTCTTCCGTCAGTGAGGAAATCCAGAGCCGTTTGACCGGACACTTGGCTCCGGCCTTCTGCATCACCCACCGTTGGATGAGTTCTCCTTCCTGGCCGGCATCCCCGCAGTTGATAATCATTTCAGCTTCCTGCATCAGTCTTTCGATGATGTGGAACTGCTTCTCAATCCCGCTGTCGTTGATCAGTTTGATTCCGAAGCGGGGAGGAATCATGGGAAGTGTACTCAGGCTCCACGTTTTCCATGAAGGAGTATATTCATGCGGTTCTTTCAGGGTACACAAATGCCCGAATGTCCAGGTCACCTGGTATCCGTTTCCTTCAATGTATCCTTCTTTTCGGTTCTTGGCTCCCAGCACGTCGGCGATGTCGCGTGCCACGCTGGGCTTTTCGGCGATGCAAACTATCATGGTCTTTCTTTCAATATGGGGCAAAATTACGCAAAGTTGCCTGAATAGAAAAATAAAATCTTTATCTTTGAGCGGAAACGACTGACAGCCTTTCTTTTGGCAAGGTTTTTGTAAGATAGAATATATAACGATTAAATGAAGAAATTATGTTTATTTGGATTGTATTTATAGGTATTGCGATTCTCAGTTACATGGTTCAGGCCAGTCTGAAGAGTAAGTTTGAAAAGTATTCCCAGATTCCGCTGACCAATGGGATGACGGGAAGGGAAGTCGCCGAAAAAATGTTGCGTGACAACGGTATTTACGACGTGACGGTGACCAGTACGTCGGGGATGCTGACCGACCATTATAACCCGATGAACAAGACGGTGAACCTGAGTGAAGGGGTTTATGGAAGTGCAAGTGTGGCTGCGGCGGCAGTAGCTGCCCATGAGTGTGGACATGCCGTACAGCATGCGCGGGGATATGCGCCTTTGCGGATGCGTTCAGCCTTGGTGCCGGTGGTACAGTTCTCTTCTTCCATCGTATCGTGGGTGCTGCTGGCAGGTATCCTCATGGTAAATTCTTTCCCACAGCTGCTGCTGATTGGTATTTGTCTGTTTGCCATGACTACCTTGTTCAGTATTATTACGCTCCCGGTGGAGATTGATGCCAGTCGTCGGGCGTTGGCTTGGTTGAGTCGGGCAGGTATCACCAATGCCTTCAATCACCAGCAGGCCACGGATGCCTTGAAGTCGGCTGCCTATACGTATGTAGTAGCGGCACTGGGTTCATTGGCTACGTTGATTTACTACGTGACAATTTATATGAATCGCCGCGAGTAAGCGTGAAATCCTTTCGTTTTGTGTGTGGAAGGTAGAAATTTTATTCGTAATTTTGCCCCGTTAATTTAAAGACTGATTCATTATGGCAACAAAACCAAGTATACCGAAAGGAACGAGAGACTTTTCGCCGGTGGAAATGGCGAAACGTAACTATATATTCAACACGATTCGCGAAGTGTTCTATCTTTATGGCTTTCAGCAGATAGAGACTCCTTCCATGGAAAACCTGTCTACCTTGATGGGAAAGTACGGGGAGGAAGGCGACAAGCTGCTTTTCAAAATCCAGAATTCGGGGGATTATTTCTCTGGGCTGACCGATGAAGAGCTGTTGAGCCGGAACGCAGCCAAGTTGGCCAGCAAGTTCTGTGAGAAGGGGTTGCGCTATGACCTGACGGTTCCTTTCGCACGTTACGTGGTGATGCACCGTGATGAAATCACTTTCCCGTTCAAGCGTTTCCAGATTCAGCCGGTATGGCGTGCCGACCGTCCGCAGAAGGGACGTTACCGCGAGTTCTACCAGTGTGATGCCGACGTGGTGGGCAGCAATTCGCTGCTGAATGAGGTGGAACTGGTGCAGATGATTGATACGGTGTTCCAGAAATTCGGTATCCGGGTTTCCATCAAGATTAACAACCGTAAGATTCTGACCGGTATTGCGGAGATTATCGGAGAAGCAGATAAGATTGTCGACATTACGGTAGCCATCGACAAGTTGGATAAAATCGGTTTGGACAATGTGAATGCGGAACTGGCTTCAAAGGGTATTCCGCAGGAAGCGATTGACAAGTTGCAGCCGATTATCTTGCTGAGCGGTTCGAACGAAGAGAAACTGGCTACATTGAAGAATGTGCTGGCTGCCAGTGAAACTGGTCTGAAAGGGGTGGAGGAAAGCGAATTTATCCTGAAGACGATTGCCAGACTGGGTATCAAGTCGGAAGTGGAACTGGATTTGACGTTGGCCCGCGGATTAAACTATTATACAGGAGCCATCTTTGAAGTGAAGGCCTTGGATGTACAGATTGGTAGTATCAGTGGAGGTGGCCGTTATGACAATCTGACAGGAGTGTTTGGTATGGACGGTATGTCGGGCGTAGGTATCTCTTTTGGTGCCGACCGTATTTACGATGTGCTGAACCAGCTGGATTTGTATCCGAAGGAAGCCGTGAACGGTACGCAACTGCTGTTCGTCAACTTTGGAGAGGCAGAAGCGGCTTATGTACTTCCTATCTTGTCACAGGCGCGTGCGGCAGGTATCCGTGCGGAAATCTATCCGGATGCAGCCAAGATGAAGAAGCAGATGAGCTATGCCAATGCGAAGATGGTACCGTTTGTAGCTATTGTAGGTGAAAACGAAATGAAAGAAGGAAAGGTGACACTGAAGAATATGGCAAGCGGCGAGCAGTCGCTGGTTACTCCGGATGAATTGGTGGCTGCCATTCACGGATAAGTGTGAATCATTTCTAATAAAATAAGAACGCAGGTTTCACGGAAGAAGGCGGAAGAGGTAGAGGCTTCGGACTTCGGTTTCGTGGAACCTGTGTTTTTTATCTGAACACTGATAAATAATTCACAGTAGAACAGGAGATATGGAAATCGTATATTTAGTGATTGGCGTGATAGTGGGAGGTTTGCTGGGCTATTTGTTCGCAGCCCGGAAATCGGTAGCCTTGCGCTCACAGTTGCAGTGGAGCGAGGCACATGCCCAGGATTTGCTTCAAGCAGAGAAGGAACGTGCGGCGGCTTTAGCAGAACAGTATAAGAAAGAGACGGAGAGACTGCGTGGGCAGTTGGACGAACTTTCCGGAAAGTGGAGTGAGACCGGTCGGGCACTGGCAGCTTCACAAGCGGAGCGTCGGAATTTAGAAGAGCGTTTGACGCATCAGAAGGAAGAAGTGGAGCAGTTGCGGAAGCAGTTGAATATGGAGTTTGAGAACATGGCCAACCGCATTTTCCAGCAGAAGACGGAGGCGTTCAATCGGCTCAGCTCGGAAACGTTGGGCAATCTGTTGAAACCTTTTGGCGAAAACCTGAAGGAGTTCAAGCATCAGGTGGAAGAAGTGTACGACAAGGAATCCAAGCAGCGTTTTTCGCTGGAGGACCGTATCAAGGAACTGATGCAGCTGAACAAGCAAATCAGTGACGATGCCAACAACTTGACCCGGGCCTTGAAAGGAGATTCCAAGGTACAGGGAAATTGGGGAGAAATGATTCTGGAAACCATCCTGGAGAATTCCGGTTTGCGGGAAGGGGAAGAATATTTCCGTCAGGAATTCCTGAAAGATGAGCATGGCGAGCCGCTCAAGAATGAGCTGGGACAACGGATGCAGCCCGATGTGCTGGTGGTGTATCCGGACAACCGGCAAGTGATTATCGACTCGAAGGTATCGCTTACGGCTTATGCCAACTATGTGGGGTGTGAGGATGCTGGACAGCGGGAACAGTACCTGAAAGCGCATCTGGCTTCGGTCAAGGCGCACATTGACGAGCTGAGCCGGAAGGATTATTCCAGTTACAATGTGTCGGCCTTGGATTTCGTGATGATGTTTGTGCCCAATGAGCCGGCGTACCTGCTGGCACTCCAGGCCGACCCGGACTTGTGGAACTATGCGTATCAAAAGAAAGTGGTGCTGATGAGCCCTACGAACCTGATTGCGGCGCTGAGGCTGGCGCTGGATTTGTGGAAGCGGGAGTATCAGGTGAAAAACATTCAGGACATCATCAAGCGAGGTACTGTGTTGTATGAGAAGCTGGTGGGATTTACCGAGACTTTCGAGAAAATCGGTGATACGCTGCAGGCAGCTTCCACGGCTTACAAGAATGCCTTGGGACAGCTTTCACAGGGGAAAGGCAACCTGATTCGTCAGGCGGATATGCTGACAGAACTGGGAATTACGTCGAAAAAGAAATTCTCTCCTCGTCTCCGGCAAGAAGCAGACAAGGATATGGCATCAGCTTCTCCTGTGAAGGACTTGTTTTCGGATTCGGAAGACAAATGAGGATAAAAAGAAACTCCATAACATCTTGTCTTGAATGTCATGGAGTTTCTTTTTTTATACTAGTTAATAACTAGGCTGGGTTATAGTTTCACGGTATACTGCTTGGTTGCTCCGGCATAAATACCTGTCTGACTGAAGTCGGCGGTAAGTGTTTGTTTTTTCTTTCCGATTTTCAGTTCCACCTGAATGGGCGATTGGGTTTGTCCCGGATCGGCAATATGCAGGTTCGCAGTCTTGGCGGTAATATCTTTTACCATCAACACACACGGCTTGTCCACCGTTACGCTCAGTTCTTTATGCTTGAATGTACCCGCTTCGAAGAAAGTCACCATCCAAACATTCAGCTTAGTGTTTCTTACGGCTTGAATCTTTGCTGTATTCGAAAGAATTTCAATGGCATTTTTCTTCTGATAATCCTCCATTTCTTTGGCTGAAGTTTTTCCTGGTACTACAATGTAGGCGTAGGAGCCGTCTTTCGGGCCTACTCCATGGTTGATGCCCAAGGTAAAGACATCCATTTTTTCTTCCTTCTTCGACTTGCTGGTGTTGATATCATACCAGCGTCCAGTCTGTGTCTGGGCGGTCAGGAACACTTCTTCTTTCTGCGGGAAGAAATAGCCGATATGGTCGTGCAGTACCCACTGTGGAGCCTGCAAGGTGTAGCTGCCTTTTTCCACAGCTTCTTCTTTCCCGTTCTTATTGACCTGTATGCCGTCTTTCAGGAAGCACTGGTTGACAGTGGTGTGAACCGGATAAGTGGAGGTAGATTGGATGCCGGCACCCAAGCACACAACCTCATTGTCAAAGAAATACCAGCTTTTCTTGGCACCCGTGTTGACTTCCGGATTGGTGTCCATATAGGCGTATGCGGTAGCTCCGTAAATGCTGTCAGAAACTCCGCCTGCGTATGTAGAAGTGCCCAATACTCCCCATGCCTTTGGATCCATTGGAATCTTCTCTACCTGTGGAGCGGTTGTTCCCGGAATATGACACCAGTTCCATACCGGGAAGATGTTGAAGTATTCATCTCCCGTCTGTACGATGTTGGTACATCCGTCGGACATGAAATAGGTCTTCAGGTTTTCCTTATTGCCATATTCACATTTCTTGGTACGGGTAGAAGCCAGACGTACATCGAAGTTGTATTGCGGGCGTACATGCAGAGAGTAATCGCCGCGGAAATAATGGGTATGAGATGCTGTCACCTGATAGTCGGCAGGCTGTTTGCGGTTCAGCCGGGCAATGATGGCCTTGTATTCCTCGGCATGGGCCGGGTCAATGTCAATCATACGTTTGGCATAGGTGGTAGTGGTTCGTTTGTTCAACAATCCCGGACGGCTTACGCTGCGTCCTACCACATCGAACGACATGTTTTGTCCGCGCACGGCACGATAATAAGTTTCACGCATGAATTTGCTGAGCAACTCCACCTTTTCCTTGCTGAGTTCATATTGTGTGCCTAATGCGTAAGAGGCAACCTGAGTGACTCCTTTGATGATTTCATCGCCATATCCTCCGATATAAAGCTGTTCTCCATGCTGGAAATAACTGTTGTCATGCTGGAAACCTTCCTCTGTGGTATATACGATTGGATTGAAGACGTTGTCGATGGCTGTTTTCAGGTCGGTTTCGTTCTGTGTCAAGCAAGAACGGTAGATCCAGTGCAGGGCAATGTCCGTGCGGTTGGCGCCTGTCCATTTAGCCGGGTCGCCTCCTGTTTCCTGGAGGCGTTTCAGTATTTTGGTTTCCAGGTCTTGTGGAATCTGTTTTTTTCCAATGCGCATTTGGATGAGCAGAAGACCCAATTTCTGTGGTTCAGAAATCTGGTTGTGCCACCAGTTGTCGCTTTCAGAATCCACGTCATACCAGTACTCCAGTCCTTTGACGATTTTCTGATACAAGTCCTCGTTCTGGTAATATTGGTTTTTGGGATTGGTGTATGCATACACAAAGTCAGACAAACGTTCTACATGTTTGATGGGTGTCCAGTTAGTCATCTGGGTATCATCGTAGTCGATGTCGCTGAAGGAACCATTTTCCTGGAATAAAGTCAGGTCTTTATCAATGGAGGGATTCTTGACAGTGCTGTTTCGTATCTTCTCCATGAACATTTCATAGTCATTTTGCTTTTGAGTCGATGCTTGTGTAAACTGAGAAGCCCAACTCGTGGCCATGCTGCAGGAAAGAGCCGTGGCCAAAGTGAGAGTTTTCAGGGTAATATTCATAAATCTTTTAATTAGTTTTAGGTGGTAAAGATAATTATTTTTCAAAAAGTGTGCAATTTAATGAAAGATTGTTTTAGGGTGGTAACCTATTAGGGCTGGCAGAAAAGAACCCCAGTTTGTCAGTCATTTCATGCCATAATGTCAGTTTTGCGGTTTTGGCACACTTTTCGTAAGGAGGTTAGTGCTTTCATGAAACAATGCATGAGGCTATAATGTAGTATAAACGTAAAAAAAATATAGTATTATGAACATTAAACCATTAGCAGACAGAGTCCTGATTCTTCCGGCTCCTGCAGAAGAAAAAACAATCGGCGGTATTATTATTCCTGACACAGCAAAAGAGAAACCGTTGCAGGGTGAAGTAGTGGCCGTAGGCCATGGCACAAAAGACGAAGAAATGGTCTTGAAAGTAGGCGATACGGTCTTGTACGGAAAATATTCTGGTACAGAAATCGAATACGAAGGTGTGAAGTATTTGATGATGCGTCAGAGCGATGTACTGGCAGTTTTGGGATAATTCATTCATTTATTTAAAAGATTAGAAAGGAAAATTCAATATGGCAAAAGATATTCTCTTCAACATTGACGCTCGCGATCAGTTGAAAAAAGGTGTAGATGAACTGGCTAATGCAGTGAAAGTGACACTGGGCCCGAAAGGACGTAACGTAATCATCGAAAAGAAATTCGGTGCTCCTCACATCACGAAGGATGGTGTAACTGTAGCAAAGGAAGTGGAACTGAGTGACCCTTTCCAGAACACTGGTGCACAGCTGGTGAAATCAGTAGCTTCAAAGACTGGAGACGATGCCGGAGACGGTACTACTACCGCAACCGTATTGGCGCAGGCGATTGTTGGCGTAGGTTTGAAGAACGTTACAGCCGGTGCTAACCCGATGGATTTGAAACGTGGTATTGACAAGGCCGTTGCAAAAGTGGTTGAATCAATCAAGTCACAGGCTGAAACTGTAGGCGACAACTACGACAAGATTGAACAGGTGGCTACTATTTCTGCCAACAATGATCCGGTAATCGGTAAATTGATTGCAGATGCCATGCGCAAGGTTTCTAAAGATGGTGTCATCACCATTGAAGAGGCTAAAGGTACTGATACTACCATCGGTGTAGTAGAAGGTATGCAGTTCGACCGTGGTTACTTGTCAGCTTACTTTGTAACCGATACGGAAAAGATGGAATGCGTGATGGAACATCCGTATATCCTGATTTACGATAAGAAGATTTCTAACTTGAAAGATTTCTTGCCTATCTTGGAACCGGCTGTACAGAGCGGACGTCCGTTGCTGGTTATCGCAGAAGACGTAGACAGCGAAGCCTTGACTACTTTGGTTGTGAACCGTCTGCGTAGCCAGTTGAAGATTTGTGCAGTGAAAGCTCCGGGCTTCGGCGACCGTCGTAAAGCCATGCTGGAAGATATCGCCGTATTGACCGGTGGTGTAGTCATCAGCGAAGAAAAGGGCTTGAAACTGGAACAGGCTACTTTGGAAATGCTGGGTACTTGCGACAAGGTAACTGTGACAAAAGAAAATACGACTATCGTAAACGGTGCTGGTCAGAAAGAATTGATTCAGGAACGTGTCAACCAGATCAAGGCTGAAATCAAGAACTCTACTTCTGACTACGACAAAGAAAAACTGCAGGAACGTCTGGCTAAGTTGTCAGGTGGTGTAGCTGTTCTTTACGTAGGTGCTGCCAGCGAAGTGGAAATGAAGGAAAAGAAAGACCGTGTAGATGACGCTTTGTGTGCTACTCGTGCCGCTATCGAAGAAGGTATCGTACCGGGTGGTGGTGTCACTTACATCCGTGCCATCGATGCATTGGAAGGCATGAAGGGTGACAATGCCGATGAAACAACCGGTATTGAAATCATCAAACGTGCCATCGAAGAGCCGCTTCGTCAGATTGTAGCCAACGCCGGTAAGGAAGGTGCCGTAGTGGTTCAGAAAGTACGTGAAGGCAAGGGTGACTTCGGTTACAATGCTCGTACAGATGTATACGAACACTTGCACGCAGCAGGTGTAGTTGATCCTGCCAAAGTAACTCGTGTAGCTTTGGAAAATGCCGCTTCAATTGCCGGTATGTTCCTGACTACTGAATGTGTCATCGTAGAAAAGAAAGAAGAAAAGGCTGAAATGCCGATGGGCGCTCCAGGAATGGGCGGCATGGGCGGTATGATGTAATCGTCTCCTTTCAAGATATAAAAGTAAAATCCCAACCGGATGATTCCGGCTGGGATTTTTTTGTTATAAGAGAGAATTTAGTAACCCGGATTTTGTGTCATACCCGGATTGTTGTAGAGTGTTTCCGCAGGAATAGGTAAGTAGTAATTGGTGGGACTGCTGAATCCAGTTTGTTCGATGGGAATGTTCAGCAGACGATAGTAAGGATAGGCTCCTCCTGTTCCTTGTAGCAGTTGGATGCATTCCGTCCAGTCTGTTCCACTCAGTGAGAATGCTTCTTTTAGTTGATTTTTGATTTCAGTGGCTTGCATTTCATTCCCGGTGAGAGAATAAGCGATGGCGGCCATGAGGTATACTTCACGCAAAAGGATGGGGTGAATGTAGCTTCCTCCCGGATTTCCGAAATTATCTTTATAGCCTCCCCAAAGAACTTCCT
The DNA here is from genome assembly GCA_902362595.1 of Bacteroidaceae bacterium. Taxonomy (GTDB): domain Bacteria; phylum Bacteroidota; class Bacteroidia; order Bacteroidales; family Bacteroidaceae; genus Phocaeicola; species Phocaeicola fibrisolvens. The sequence goes on from CABIXF010000029.1 coordinate 12,278, forward strand.
GACTATCTGATTGGTTTGTTGCTTCCGGGTCCAGACTAAAGACCTTGCTGTCCAGTATATACTGGCACTGTTGAAGGGCTTCTTGGTAATATCCGGAAATCAGGTAGGTTTTCCCAAGCAAGGCTCTGGTTGCCAAGTCTCTTTTCTCTGTTGTGTTGAGAATTAAATTTGCCAGATAGTAGAGTAGCCACTCTTGACTTGTTTGGTTGTCGTTGGGTATGATTTTTCCATAATATCCCAATAGTTGGTTTTGAATCATTGCGTAGTCGACGGTCATGTCCCAGGATGCAGCCCATCCTTCTGAGGTATTTAATGAGGTAACCAGGTCCAAGTATTTTTTACCGTTTCCTAAGGTTTGGTAAGCAAGTTCCCAGAAAGGACTGGAGGTATATTCCACCATTTTATAGTCGAAATACGTATCGTATAGCAGGCTGTATTCCAGGTTTTTGACTTGAGTCAGGTAGATGCCGAGTTCTTCGCTCCATTTGGCTTGTATTTCAGCTACGTTTACATCTTCAATTTGGGCCATGTAGCAGATTTTGGTTACGTCGTTTTCTGTAAGGTTCCTGTAATTCAGGTAGTATCTATACGGTTCACTGCTTACCTTGTCATCCGCATTGATTACTCCATCGCCATTCAGGTCAGCGAAGACCAGATTGCCATTGGCGTCAGCTCCTTCAATGAGGAATCCGTCGGATAGATTGGAGTAATCCTCTTTGTGAATGACATAGGTTAATGTATCATTCTGATGTGAAATGATTGCTGCTCCGTTTTCATCGGTCGTGAAAGGCCCCAATACGGTACCATTTCCCTCTTGGGCCTCAATGGTCACCCCTTCCAGCGGTTCTCCAGTAGGCAATAGCACAAGAATGGTCGTTTCATGTAAGCTGACAATCGGTCCGTCGAGCATGGGTATGACTTCTGGTACGACATATACATAACTGTTTCCTGCCGGAATGGCTTCTCCTTCAATCTGGATACCGTTGATTTGAATTTTGTCTTCCTCACGTGTCACGTAAAGTGTTTCATTGCTGATACTGGTCAGGGTGCTTCCTTCAGTAAGTTCGTTTTTGGTGTACCTTCCTTTTATAATGTGGTTTTTAATGGAGGCCGTGTCCAGTTTTTCGGTGCGACTGGCGGCATTGGCGTTTTTCACGGCAAAAACGGTCAGTTGACTTTCCTGGAGGTCGGCTACATTTGTTTTTTCCAGTATTTCCACAAACTGGCTCACTTGCGGTTCGCTTGCTTTCAGGACTTCAGCAATAGTTTGTATCTCTTCTTGTCCTTTGGAAAGAGGAGGTTGTGGACTGGGGGATTCTTCATCACTGCAGGCATTCAGAATACACAATGAAAAGATGCCTAACAAATAGTAAGCAAGTGTTTTCATAAGGCGTTTACGTTTAAGGTTATTTTATGATAAGTCTCCAAAAACTAAATGGAGTGTTTTTTCTTTTCTCAAATTGTCGGGCTTCCTTTGGAGACGCAGTTGGGCAATAGTGTTTTTCAGTAATTTCTTTGCTATTCAAGAATCATAGTAACAGCTTCTTTTATAAGCCATAATCAATATTATGGAGCATATCTAGTTCAGGGGAATACTGAGATAGCCTTTCGAGAGTGCCTTGATGACCAAATCGGTGGCATTCTTTGCGCCGAATTTTACCATCAGGTTTTTGCGGTGCCATTCTACGGTATTTTCTGAAATAAAGAGGCATTCGGAAATTTCATGGGTATTCATTCCTTTGGCAATGGCTTTTAGCACATCCAGTTCCCGAATGGTGGGGGCGGAATCAAGCGTGTCGGTCGTATTGCTGACCTTTTCTTTTTCTTTATAGATTTTTTGGAATTGCGGACAATAGTATGTTTTCCCCTTGAGGACAGCCTGTATGGCTTTTTCTATGTATTTTCCTGCCGACGATTTGAATACGACTGCATCGATGTCCGGATTCTTCAGTTTGTTGACAATCCAGATTTCTTCGTGCATGGTACTGACCACAATCTTGGCTGTCGGGGCTTTTTGTTTTATCTGCTGTATAAGCGTAAATCCATCTATGTCTGGCAAATCCAAATCGATGATGTAGAGTTGGAAATCAAATTGCCCCATTAAATTTTTCAGTTGAGAGCCTGTCTGTGCCGTATGTATGCTTGTTATCCCCGGAGTATGGGACAACAAGCTTTTCAACCCTTCCAACACAAGAGGATGATCGTCGATAATGGCTACATTCAGGTTCATTTGTGTGTCGTCTTTTTATTTATTAACAAAAGTACGCAACCCTCTTGAGATTCTCCCCACGGTAACCCGTAGTTTTCTAGGTGAACAGTGGAATAATGATTGTCATCTTCTGAGAATCCAGTGCAATGCTTCCTTTTAAGGCCATCGCACGTTCCTTCATGGTCTGCAATCCGATACCCTTTCCGGAGGTGGAGATGAAGTGTCCGTTGTGGAATATGGTGAGTTCCAGGTTGGGAAGCTTCCATTCCAGCGAGAGATGAATCTCGGTTGGAGAAGCATGTTTGAGCGCATTGCTGGTTGCTTCCTGAATGATGCGGTAGATATTCAGGCTGTAGGTCTCGGGAAGCACCGACCAGTCGCATTCTTCAGGCTGGGTGGTAAAGCTGACCTGGCAAGCGGCTGAGGTCATGCGTTCCGCATAATTTTGCAGCACTTGTTTGAGCGTGGTTTCCTGAAAGGTGGGAGGAAGCAGTTCGTGCGATACCCGCCGGATGTTTTCCCGACTGTTGCGTAGCACTTCCTTCCAGGGCTCATCAAGAGAAACGGCATTCATTTCCAAGGCATACAGGTCGTTGCATACCCCGTCGTGGAGCTCTTTTGCCAGCCGGTTGCGTTCTTCTTCCAGTTCTTTCAGATACGTGCGTGTGGCATTGCGCGCTGTTTCACGTTGTAAGTTCTCAAATTCACTGCGCTGTGTCTCCGCCTCTCTTTTCTGCCGTTCGATACGTAGCCTCTGTTTTTGAATGAAATAGAGCGAGATGAAAGCCATGACTGCCAGCAGGATGAGCAAGGCGGTGATTTTCAGTTGCAGATTCTGCTTTTCTTTCTGTCGCTTTTCTTGTAGCTGTTGGTATTCCAGTTCTTTCTTTTGGGTTTCATATTTCACGGAGAGTTCCTCCAGCTGACGGCTTTTGTCTTGTACGAACAGCGAATCGCCGAGGGTTTTGGCCAGCCCTAATATGTGGTAAGCCTGTCGGTAGTCGGCCAGTTCCTTGTAAACAAGGTGAAGATTGTTGTAGATGTCGTATTCCAGAAACGGATAATTTTCGATACCCGGCAGCTGCAGCATCTTTTGGGCGGTCTGTGCGGCCTGCCTCCATTCTTTCTGGGTTTGTTGTACATAAAAGAGCACCTGATAGTAATTGACGAGAGCCATGGTTGAGCGTACGTTGGAAGCAAGCCGGTTAGTCTGTTGGACGAGCGGCTGAATCTCTTGGGAGGATGCACCCTCCCGAAACAGGGCCAGCAGGTAGTAGGTGCGTGCACTGAGTTCGGTTTCCGGTTGCTGAAGCTGTTGCGAAAGCTCTATGGCTTTAGACAGATAAGTTTTGGCTGCTTTATACTCCTTTTGTGTGATGAAGATTGAAGCGCATACATTGTAAATCTGAGTACGGAAAGCTGTGTCCTGACATTGGTCTGCTTGGGCGACTGCTTCGTGTGCATATTTCAAGGCTTGTTCCGAATCCTTCATATCCAGGTGGATGGTGGCCAGGTTGTTGTAGAGTGTGACAAGGGCCTGCCGGTTCTCTTCCGAGTTTTCAGGCAGGCGGACGGCTAGTTGCAGGGCCTTGTCATACGCCGCTACTGCTTCCGGAATCTTTCCGGAAGAACGCAAGTATGCCCCTTGTGAGGTGTAGCAGGACACCATGCCGCAGGTATCCTTTTCGGTCAAAGCCTGTTGGATGGCCTGGTCGATGGCCCATAAAGCGGAATCAGGCTTTCCCGCTTGGTAAAATGCATCGGCGGTTTCCGTGAGTTTCTCTATATTCGAGGGGGAGGCTGAAAGCAGGAAGCAGGACAAACCAAGCAGGAAGGTAAGCATATAGGTTTTCATAGGCTATGACGGTTAAGGTGGATTCTGCAATGTAAAGAAAAAATTTGGATAATTCTAAGTTTTTTCCTATTTTCCGCAGATAGAAACTTGGACTTAAAACTAAATCGTATGACAAAAGAAGAATTGATGCGAAAAGCAATCGAATTGTCTGTGAAGAATGTAGCAGAAGGAGGAGGTCCTTTCGGGGCTGTGATTGCCCGGAATGGGGAAATTGTGGCCACGGGAGTAAATCGGGTCACTCCGGATTGTGACCCGACGGCCCATGCGGAGGTGAGTGCCATTCGGGCAGCTGCCAAGAACCTGGGGACGTTTGATTTGAGCGGATGTGAAATCTATACTTCGTGTGAGCCTTGTCCCATGTGCCTGGGTGCTATCTATTGGGCGCACCTGGACCGGATGTATTATGGGAACAACAAGCATGATGCGGCAGCCATCGGTTTCGATGATGCCTTTATTTACGAGGAATTGGATTTGAAACCGGCAGAAAGACGCTTGCCTTCAGAGGTATTGCTGCCGGAAGAAGCCATCAAAGCCTTTCAGGCCTGGACGGCCAAAACGGATAAGGTGGAATATTGAAAATGATTCGGCAAGGAGGCGGTAGCGTCTTGTCGTTTTTTAGGTTTCCCTTGGCGGAACCGTACGTTTCTCTTGGTGGAAACTTATGGCTCTGCCAGGGGAAACGTATGTTTTCCGGTGGGGAAACCTAGTAAGGATAAGCGTATTTTCCTGAAAAGTCAGTGGCGTTTTCAGATTAGTCTTACTGAGCGTTATTCTGGAGTACAGTGGTGAATTCCCGTTCAAAATTAGGTGTAAACACGCCTTTTCCCAGGTTTTCCCGGATTTTTTCGAGGGGCCAGAAACGTCCCCCATCCAGTTCTTCACTGGGAGAGATAGGACCGTCGTACACGGTTTTATGGGAAAATACCAGTTCTTTTTCCCGTGCGGATTCGAATACATAATGAGTCAGTAGCTGAGGGGTGAAGTCGGTAATGCCGAGTTCTTCGCGGACTTCCCGCTTCAAGGCCATCTCCACGCTTTCTCCCAAGTCGATATGCCCTCCCACGGAAGTATCCCATTTGCCGGGCTGGATGTCTTTCCAGTCCGGTCGTTTCTGCAGATAGAGTTCTCCTTTGCTGTTGAATACATGCAGGTGGACCACCGGGTGCAAGAGCTTGCTGCCGTTGTGACATTCTCCTCGGGTGGCCGCTCCCATGAGGTTTCCTTCCTCGTCTACGAGGGGAAACATTTCTTCGCTATTATCTTTCATCGGTTGAGGCGTTTAAATTTTAGGGTATCAGTAAGGACGAATCGCCGTAGCTCAGGAAACGGAAATCGTGAGCCAGCGCATAGTCGTAAATCGGTCGCCAGTTTCCTTTTACAAAGGCTGAAACCAGCAACAGCAACGTGCTCTGCGGCTGGTGGAAGTTGGTCACCATTTTTTTGACGATGTGGTATTCGTATCCCGGAGCGATGATAATCTGGGTACTGGTGTGCAGGGCTTCCAGTCCGTGACGGTCCATGTAGTCGAGGATGTGTTGCAGGGCCTCCAGCGTGCTCAGTGCCGGATGGGTTTCGTAGGGTTGCCATTGCTGTACGTGCAGCTCTTCCTGACTGGCGTCGGGATGCTGTGAAAGGGTCACTCCGATGTAGTAAAGACTCTCCAAGGTACGGACGGAAGTGGTGCCCACCGCTACCGCCTCGCCTCCGTGTGCCAGCAGTTTCTCGATGGTACTCCGGTTCACGGAGATGTATTCCGTATGCATTTCGTGTCCTTCAATTTCTTCACTTTTCACAGGTTTGAACGTGCCGGCTCCCACGTGGAGGGTCACTTCCTCCAGGTCGACTCCTTTTTCTTTCAGGGCGTTCAATACGCGCTCGGTGAAGTGCAGGCCGGCGGTCGGGGCCGCTACGGAACCTTTTATCTTGGAATAGACCGTCTGATAAGTCTCCTTGTCGCTTTCCTGTGTCTCTCTGTTCAAGTAGGGAGGAATGGGTAGTTCGCCGAAGAATTCAAGAATGTCGGCAAAGGTCACTTCGGGGTTGTCCCAGGTGAAATCAATCCAGTGGCTGGTGCCGTGGCAGGCGCCGCGGGTAGCCGTCAGGGTCAGGGTTTTGCCTTTGACTGTCATTTCCTTGTGCAGCGGGCCTTCCTTCCATTTCTTCAGGTTGCCAATCATGCAGAGCCAGGCCGCATGCTGGGTTTGCTGGAAGTTGAGGGCATAATCGTTGGGCTCGATGGGCTCCAGGCAGAATATCTCAATCAGGGCACCGGTTTCCTTGCGGAAATGCAGACGGGCCTGAATCACTTTCGTGTTGTTGAAAATCATGAGAGTTCCGGGTTCCAGGTAATCCGGAAGGGAAGTGAAATGGGTTTCACTGATTTGTCCGTGCCGATACACCAGCAGCTTGGACTGGTCGCGGACCGGCAGCGGGAATTTTGCGATGCGGTCATCCGGCAGCGGATAATTGTAATCGCTGATTTTTATATGCTTTGTATCTTCCATGTCGTTTATTTTTTTGCAAAAGTACAATAATTAGCAGAATCCTCCTAGCAGAATATTTTTTTCGTGGACTTCCTCTCATGGCTTCTTGAATAATTTCCATATTCCGATGAAAGTCGTTACATTTGTCAGAGTTATAAAATCAGAGTAAAGATATGAAAATAGGAGATAAAGTACGTTTCCTGAGCGAAGTGGGCGGCGGGATTGTCCGTGGCTTTCAGGGAAAAGATGTGGCATTGGTAGAAGGGGAGGACGGGTTTGAAATCCCCATGCTGATTAAAGAATGTGTGGTGGTTCAGACAGATGACTATAATATTCCGTTGAAATCAACCAAGAAGCCGTCGGCTCCGGAGGTGGAAGAGGAAGAAGAGGTGGAAGAAGAAAAACCGATTACGTATCGGGCTCCGGAAATCCGGGGGAATGATGTGCTGAACGTGTTCCTGGCCTACGTGCCGCAGGATGTGAAGGCCATCTCCTCTACCGCTTTTGATGCCTATCTGGTGAATGACAGCAATTATTTCGTGGATTACCTGTATCTTTCGGCAGAAGGCAACAGCTGGACGTTGCGCAGCCGGGGTACAGTGAAACCGAACATGAAGCAGCATCTGGAAGAATTTGAAAAGAGTGCCTTGAACGGTATGGAGCGTGTGGCGGTCCAGCTTCTGGCTTATAAGGACGACCGTAGCTTCCTGTTTAAGCCGGCGGTGAGCCAGGAATTGCGCATCGACACGGTGAAGTTCTACAAGCTGCATACGTTCCAGCCTTCCGATTTCTTTGAAGAACCGGCATTGATTTATGAGATTGTGAAGGACGATGAGGCGGTAAAGCAGGTCTTTGTATCGGCCGATGACATCAAGAATGCCTTGTTGCAGAAGAGCGTGCAGGACGTACCGGCCAAGGTGCAGAAAAAGCAGCATGTGGTGAAGAACGAGATTGTGGAGGTGGACCTGCACATCCATGAATTGCTGGACGATACCACCGGCATGGGCAATGCGGAAATGCTGAACTATCAGCTGGAGGTGTTCCGCAAGACGCTGGAAGAGTATAAGCAGAAGAAAGGCCAGCGGATTGTGTTTATCCATGGCAAGGGAGACGGCGTGCTGCGCCGGGCCATTCTGGATGAACTGAAGCGGAAGTACAAGACTTACCAATGGCAGGATGCTTCTTTCCGGGAATACGGATTTGGAGCTACGATGGTGACAATACATTAAGAGATATGGGAACCTTGAAAGAATTGCTGTCGGCCGACCGTTTTGCGGCGGAGGCAGGAGTAGAATTGTTGGAAATCAGTCCGGGATATGCCAAGGCACGGATGAAAGTGACCGAAAAACATTTGAATGCCGGAGGGGTTTGCCAGGGAGGTGCGTTGTTCACACTGGCTGACCTGGCTTTCGCCGCGGTGGCAAACAGCCGAGGGAGGCTGACCTTGTCGCTGAATGCGAATATCACATTCTTGCGTGCGGTGAGCCAAGGTTATGTGTATGCGGAGGCTACTGAGACGTATAATCATGCCCGGGTACCTTTCATCGAAGTACACTTGGTGGATGAACAGCAGCAGCTGATTGCCGTACTGACCAGTTCGGGTTATCGGAAAAGTGAGGAACTGGAAGTAGACGAACTGGAATAAAGTGGAAAGAAATTGTCGGGAGTATTCCCGCTCCTGAATGATGGAAAAATCCCCCTTGTTTTCAGGAATTTGAAGCGACCCTAAATAGTGGAATACAAAACTTTGGGGATTACTTCAATTCAGAAGCGAGGGGGATTTTTTTACTCGTTTGTCAGATTTGTGCAAAGGCCTGTGTCAAGTCGGCAATCAAATCATCGATATGTTCGGTGCCTATTGACAAACGGATGGTAGCTTGCGTGATTCCTTGTGCGGCCAGTTCCTCGTCATTGAGCTGGGAGTGAGTGGTGCTGGCCGGATGGATGACCAGCGATTTCACATCGGCTACGTTGGCCAGCAAGGAGAAAATCTTCAGGTGGTCGATGAAGCGGTGGGCTTCGGCGCGTCCTCCTTGAATCTCGAAGGTAAAGATGGAACCGGCTCCTTTCGGGAAATATTTCTGGTAGAGTGTCGGAGAGGTGTGTGACGGCAATGACGGATGGTTGACTTTCGTCACCTTGGGGTGGTGTTGCAGGAAGTCCACTACCTTCAAGGCGTTTTCCACATGGCGTTCCACTCTCAAAGAAAGGGTTTCCAGCCCTTGCAGGAGAAGGAAGGCATTGAACGGACTGAGGGCGGCTCCGGTGTCGCGAAGCAGGATAGCCCGGATGCGGGTCACATAGGCGGCAGCTCCGGCTACATCGGTAAAGCAGAGTCCGTGATAGCATGGGTCAGGGTCGGTCAGTTGAGGGAATTTTCCGGAAGCCTTCCAGTCGAACTTGCCGGAGTCCACGATGATACCTCCCAGCGAGGTGCCGTGCCCGCCGATGAATTTGGTGGCCGAGTGAATTACAATGTCGGCTCCGTGTTCAATGGGGCGCAACAGGTAGGGCGTGGCAAAGGTGTTGTCTATCAAAAGAGGAATCTGATGACGGTGGGCGATTTCCGCAATACGCTCAATATCCACCAATGTACTGTTGGGATTTCCCAGACTCTCGATAAATAATGCTTTGGTGTTCGGCTGGATGGCCCGCTCGAAGTTCTCCGGGTCTTCCGGGTCTACGAAGGTAGTATGTACGCCCCGGGTAGGGAAAGTATGTGCCAGCAAGTTATAGGTGCCTCCATAAATGGTGCAGGCGGATACTATATGGTCACCTTGCCGGGTGATGTTCTCAAACGCATAACTGATGGCGGCGGCTCCTGAGGCGACGGCCAGTGCGGCCACTCCTCCTTCCAGTGCGGCAACCCGCTGTTCCAGTACGTCTTGTGTGGGATTGGTCAGACGACCGTAGATGTTTCCGGCTTCTTCCAGACTGAAACGGGCGGCCGCATGGGCAGAATCATGGAACACATACGAAGTGGTCTGATAAATAGGTACGGCCCGTGCGTCGGTAGTGGGGTCGGGAGTTTCTTGTCCTACGTGTAGTTGCAGTGTTTCGAAGTGTAGCTTAGTCTTTTCCATTGCTGTGAGTTTTTAGAGGTTTTAAATACAATGCAAAAGTAGTTCTGATGGACATATCCTCCAATATGAACGGAAAATATGGAAAATTCATCTATGAAAATATTCTGTAAAAGAAAAAATGATTAGTTTTGCACACATAAAACAAACTTTGTTGGAATAATATTCTGATGACGGAAAAATTAGATAAAGTAGATTTGCAGATTCTCCGCACGTTGCAGGAGAATGCCCGACTGACTACCAAAGAACTGGCGGCTCAGGTCAGTCTGTCGTCCACACCCGTATTCGAGCGATTGAAAAGACTGGAACGGGAAGGATACATCAAGAAATACATTGCTGTGCTCGATGCCGACAAGCTGAATCAGGGGTTTGTGGTGTTCTGTAATGTGAAGCTGCGCCGGATGAACAAGGACATTGCCATGGAGTTTACCCGTATCGTGCAGCAGATACCGGAGGTGACGGAGTGTTACAACATTTCCGGTAGCTACGATTACCTATTGAAAATCCATGCTCCGAACATGAAATACTACCAGGAATTTATCATTAATGTATTGGGTACGGTAGACAGTCTGGGTTCGTTGGAAAGCATGTTTGTGATGGATGAAGTGAAGCACGACTACGGACTTCATATTTAGACCTCTGTACGGTTTACTGCTCTTTTATTCTATAATCGAAGCTCTGAATAGAATATTATTCTGTTTTGACAGGTGTTTTGTGGGTTAAACACTCTCTTTTTTCTAAATATCACCAGAGTGTTGGTGGATAAATCAAATGCTTGTATCTTTGTCGGTATAAATTTACAAATGTACGATGAAAGTAATAGATTTGATAAAGAATAGTAAGGAACCGATATTTTCCTTTGAGATTTTGCCACCTTTGAAAGGAAACAACATACAAAAAGTATATCACGTCATCGACAAGTTGCGGGAGTTCGACCCCAAGTACATTAATATCACGGCCCACCACAGTGAGATTGTGTATCTGCCGCAACCCGACGGCAACCTGAAGAAGACTACGGTCCGGAAACGTCCGGGAACGGTCGCCATAGCGGCAGCCATTCAGAACAAGTACGGCATTCAGGCGGTTCCCCATATCATCTGTAAGGGATTTACCAAGGAAGAAACGGAATACGCCTTGCTCGACCTGAACTTTCTGGGCATTACCAATCTGTTGTTGCTGAGAGGTGACTCCAAACCGTTGGACATTGCGGCCAAGGACTTGTATCTGTACAACGAACACGCCACCGACTTGCAGGAGCAGGTGAACCGTTTTAATCAAGGCATCTCACTGGACGGTTCGAAAATTGAAGGCATTGAAACTCCTTTCTCTTACGGCATGGCCTGCTATCCGGAGAAGCATGAAGAAGCGCCCAACATGGAATCGGACCTGTTCTATCTGAAAGAGAAAGTACGCAATGGAGCTGATTACGTGGTGACTCAGATGTTTTTTGACAATGAAAAATACTATGCTTTTGTAGACCGTTGCCGTCAGGAAGGTATTGAGGTACCTATCATCCCGGGCATCAAGCCGGTAGTCTTCAAGAACCAGTTGAATGTGCTGCCTAAAGTGTTCCGTACGGATATACCCGAAGCCTTTGCTTCAGAGCTCCGTAAATGTGAGAATGACGAGGAAGTGAAAGCTGTAGGAGTGGAATGGTGCAAGGCACAGTGCAAGGACTTGCTGGCACATGGAGTTCCCGGTCTGCATTTCTACACTTTCATGGCTTCCGACAGTGTATATAAGGTAGCCAAGGAGATTTATTAATCTCTTTGGCCTTTAAGAGCAATCCTTCTTAACCGGATGCGCAGATTGGACAATTCTGCGTCAGTATGCGGGGAAGAGGGATTGTGTGGTTTCAATACGAGATGATGGTCTTTCCCGTTGAGTGCATCGGGTAGTACCACATCCTGCCGGTAGACTTTCTGTTCTTCTGCCGGGCGCAACAGGTAGGTGGTTTGGTCTTCAAAGCGGTTGTAAGTGCGGAGCACGACTTGGTTCATACCCTTTTTGAGCGGGAGCACGATTTTTTCCATACGGAACGGAGTCCGATACGGGTTCAGGTGTTTGGCAATCAGTTTTCCATTGACATAGACTTCCATGCCGTTTCCTGCTCCGATTTCAGCCAGGATGTGCTGTGAGCGAGGTGATTCTACCTCTCTCAGGATGTAATAGCTGGAGAATTGGGGGCAATCTAACGTATCGCTCTCTGCTGCGGGTTTCCAAGTTTTACCGGTAAGAGGGGGTTGTTGCAGGTTGGCAACTAACGAATCTTTTGCGTGGAATATCCCGTTGCCCGGTCCACAGATGTAAGTTTTTCCCCATTCCGTATTGGAAAGCGAGGTACCCTTCTGTTCTTTTCCTTTGTTCAAAGTGACGTGATAGGTTTTTCCATCCAGAATCAGATCGATTTTCCGTCCGGCTTCCTGTGGTGTGTAAATGAGTTCCAGCTGTTTGAGGAGCAGTTGTTCAAAATCCCAGCTGTAACCGATGACACTGCGGTAGTTAGTATAATAGTCAAAGCAGGAATAGCTGTATTGCGGAGTGGCATTTTGTGCGGTCAGCATCGTGCTTCTGACTGTATTTCCCGGAAGAGGTTCAATCTTTTTGTCGAACGAGAGTGTCAGCACATGGATTTGTTTGTCTTTGTAGGCTGAGGCGGGTATGGTGAGTACCACCTCGTCACCATATTGCAGATAGGTGGCCATTTTTCCGTCTCCTTTTTGCAGAATATATCCAGGCATGGAGAAGGTGATTTTTCCATCCTTGGGATAAGTACCCGATAGGAAGAGATACAGGTGATTGTCTTTGCGGGTCACTTCTCCCCAGTCGAACTCTTCTTGAAAGGGAGAGGCTTCCGTCTGATATACGGCATAACCGTAATGGGAAAGCCAGTTGCCGACTTGTTCCAGCACTTCTTTCTCAAAGTCGACCACTTCTCCGTTGCCTTTAGGGCCGATGTTGAGCAGGTAGTTTCCTCCTCTGGAAACTACATTAATCAGACTGCGTGTCTTTTCCCGTACTTTGTCTTCCACGTTGCCGCGTGCTTGCCAGGAGCGATATCCCCATGTCTCGTCGAACATGGAAGCGGCGCTTTGCCAGGGAGCATGAAGTGTTTTCTCCGGGTAGTCATTGTCGGCCATCACACAGAAATCGTATTGGTCGTTTCCCAGTCGCCCGCTGACCATGCAGTCGGGTTGGTACCGGTGAACCATTTCGTAAAGTTCTTTGCTCTGTGCGGGCGTATTGGAACCCATGTCGAACCATAGTTCCGAAATGGTTCCGTAGTGGGTAAGTAATTCTTTCAGTTGCTGTTTGGAGTAATTATGGTGACTCTCCGTGATGAAATCTGCATTGTGCGGTGACATGGGCGAAGCATACGGGTAGTGCCAGTCGATGAGTGAAAAGTATAGTCCGAACCGCAGTCCTTGCCGCCGGGCCGCTTCCGACAGTTCTTTGACGAAGTCCCGTTTGCAAGGGGAGGCATCGTAGGAGTTGAACGGGGTAGTGGCGGTTTTGAACAGACAGAATCCGTCGTGATGCTTGCTGGTAAAGATAATGGAATGCATGCCGGCCTTCCTGGCAAGCAGGGCGATAGAATCGGCGTTGAATTCTGTAGGATTGAATTCACGGGCTATATTTTCATATTCTGCTTGTGGAATTTGTGCAAAGGCCCGAATCTGTTCACTGTATCCATCCTGAATTTGTTTCTGGTGCCACACTCCTCCCAGCTGGGAATAGAGTCCGAAGTGAATGAACATGGAATATTTGTCACCGTGCCATTTCTGGAAGGCGGCTGAAGATACCTGACCTTTCGCTCCCAGACCGATTATGCACATTAATAGGAGGATAAATAGCTTTTTCATGGGCTTTTACTTGTATTCTTGAAAGCAAAGATAAGGAGTTCTTTGCTTTTATAGTGCTTTTTTATGTAATTTTGCAGCCGATTTAAAAACCATTAAAAACAAGTTAAATTCAAATGAAAAAATTATTTCTTTTCGTACTTCTTCTGTCTGCCTTCGTGGGAGGAGCCGTGGCGCAGAACATTCAGTTACACTACGACTTGGGACGTGCCTTGTACAAATCACTCGACGAGCGTCCTTGGGTAACCACCACGGTCGAAATGTTCAAGGCCGACAAGTGGGGAAGCACGTATTTCTTTGTCGATATGGATTACACGGATAAAGGAGTGGCTTCTGCTTATTGGGAAATCAGCCGGGAACTGAAATTCTGGAAAGCTCCTTTTTCTGCACACGTGGAATATAACGGTGGTTTGAATTACATTAATAACGCTTTTCTGGGAGGTGCCACTTATTCTTGGAACAACAGTGATTTCTCAAAGACGTTTGGTATTCAGGTGTTGTATAAATATATTCAGAAGAATGTAAAGCCCCATAATTTTCAGTTGACGGGTACCTGGACACTGAACTTCTGGCAGGAAAAGTTCACGTTCAGCGGATTTGCCGATTTCTGGCGGGAGAAGCATACTGATGTGAACGGGAAGAATCATAACTTCATATTCATCAGTGAGCCTCAGTTCTGGATAAACCTGAACAAGTTCAAACATGTGAATGACAATCTGAACCTGAGCGTGGGTTCGGAATGGGAACTGAGTCACAACTTTGCTACGCGTGACGGTTTTTATTTCATCCCGACGCTGGCCATGAAGTGGACTTTCTGATGTTGTTAGAATAGACTTAACGCAATTATACAATGAAAATGCTTGAAAAATTATTTGGTTTTAATCCTCGTGAGACCCGTGTGCGCACGGAAATCCTGGCCGGTATCACCACCTTTCTGACCATGGCCTATATTTTGGCCGTCAATCCGAACATTCTGGCGGCTACGGGGATGGATAAGGGAGCGCTGTTTACTACCACAGTCATCGCTTCTGCTTTTGCTACCCTATTGATGGCGGTATATGCAAAACTACCTTTCGGACTGGCTCCGGGTATGGGTCTGAATGCGTTTTTTGCCTATACGGTGTGTCTGACGCTCGGATATACTTGGCAGTTTGCCCTGACAGCTGTCCTTTTGGAAGGAATTATCTTTATTCTGTTGACGGTGACCAATCTGCGTGAAAAGATTGTGGATGCGCTTCCGCTGACACTTCGGAATGCCATCGGAGCCGGTATCGGTCTGTTCATCGCTTTCATCGGTCTGCAGAATGCCGGTATCATTGTGAATAACGATGCGACCTTGATTTCGTTGGGGGATATTACTTCCGGCTCTGCTTTGCTGGGAATCATCGGTCTGCTGGTAACTTCCATCTTGCTGGTGAAGAAGGTGCGTGGCGCCCTGCTGATTGGTATTTTGCTGACTACTGTCATCGGCATTCCGATGGGGCTGACCCATTTGGACGGCGTGTTCAGTACGCCTCCTTCTATTGCACCGATTTTCTGCCAGTTCCAGTGGGAGCATATCTTCACCAAGGAAATGGTTATCGTAGTCTTTACCTTTCTGTTTGTGGACATGTTTGATACCATTGGTACGCTGGTCGGAGTGACTACCAAGGCGGGGATGGTGACGAAAGACGGAAAGATTCCGCATTTGAAACAGGCTTTTCTGGTGGATGCGGTTGGTACAACTGCCGGTGCCGTATTGGGAACCAGTACCATTACCACTTTTGTAGAAAGTGCTTCCGGAGTGGGAGAAGGGGGACGCAGCGGTCTGACAGCTTTCGTGACTGCCATTTGTTTCTTGTTGTCCTTGTTCTTGGCTCCTTTCTTCCTGGCCGTTCCGGGAGCTGCCACCGCTCCGGTACTGATTCTGGTAGGACTGATGATGATGTCTTCCGTCAAGAAAGTGGACTTCCTGGATTATTCCGAAGCGATTCCGGCATTCATCTGTATCATTTTCATGCCGTTGGCTTATAGTATTTCCGATGGTATTGTATTGGGAATGATCAGTTATGTGCTGATTAACTTATTGTGCGGGCATACCAAGAAACTGACACCGGCTATGTACATCTTGTCGGTTATCTTTGTCTTTAAGTTTTTCTTGTAGTTTGAGTCCGTTTCGAGTATATGGCGGAAATACTGGTGTAATGGGAATCGGTATTTCCGCTTTTTTTATGCATAAAATGTGGTCAAATGTTTCCGATTAATGGGATTTTTTTACCTTTGTTGAATGTGAAATTGTTTTTATGTTCAAACTTTTAAAATCTAAGACATGAATGATTCTTTTTTAGAAACACGACAAGTCACCAAACGTTATGCCAACCATACGGCACTGGATGGAGTGAGCATTCAGGTGCCTAAGGGGCAGGTTTTTGGTCTACTGGGACCCAATGGGGCTGGAAAGACCACTTTGATTCGTATTATCAACCGTATTACGGCTCCCGATGCAGGAGAAGTCTGGTTCGACGGCCGCCTTTCCCAACCACAGGATATCTATTCCATCGGTTATCTTCCGGAAGAACGCGGACTTTACAAAAAAATGAAGGTGGGTGAGCAGGCTGTTTATCTGGCCCAACTGAAAGGCTTGAGCCGTCAGGAGGCAAAGAAGCGCCTGACCGACTGGTTCGAGCGGTTTGACATTATGCCTTGGTGGAACAAGAAGCTGGAAGAACTGTCCAAAGGTATGCAGCAGAAAGTGCAGTTTGTCATTACGGTACTCCACCGTCCTCCTTTGTTGATTTTCGATGAACCGTTTTCCGGTTTCGACCCGGTAAATGCGGAACTGCTGAAACGCGAAATTCTGAAGCTGAAAGAAGAAGGGCATACCATTATCTTCTCTACGCACAACATGGCGTCCGTAGAAGAGATTTGTGACCATATTGCTTTGATCAATCATTCCAAGGTGGTACTGCAGGGAGCGGTGAAGGATATTCGTTCTCAGTATAAGAGCAATCTGTATGAATTGACCGTGCAGTCGGCCCAGCCATTGCCGGAATCGGATGCCTTCGAAGTGGTCGGTCGTCAAGTGCTCGATGCGCAGACGGTCAGCTATAAATTGCGTAAGCTGACTTCCATTTCCAATTCGGAAATGCTGTCACAGATTGGGGCCCAGGCCGAAATCACCCAGTTCTCGGAATGTATTCCTTCCATGAATGATATCTTCATCCGTACAGTAGAAGGAAAAGTCTAACTAAAATCTGCTTTTGCTATGAACAAGACTTGGATTATAATTCAGCGTGAATTTATAAATCGGGTAAGCAAGAAATCATTTATTCTGCTTACCATTCTGATGCCGTTTGTGTTTGCGGCACTTATTTTTGTTCCCTTGTGGTTGTCTACCGTCAAGGGAGGCGACCAGAAACAGGTGGCCGTCATTGATGAAACGATGAAATACCTGCCTCAGTTCAAGGACGATGAATCGTATCACTTTGTAGGAGTACCTCAGATGGAGGCTTCTTTCCGGACAGATTCCAGTACGTTCGACGCCGTGGTGGAAATCAAGGCCGATTTGGCCGTCCATCCGGAAGCCGTGGCCATTTATTCACGGAAGGAAGTGCCGAACAGCCTTTCGCGGTTGGTGAGCGAGACACTCGATGAACAGGTACGTCAGGACAAACTGCTTCGTTATGACATTCCTCAGTTACCTTCCATTATGCAGGATATGAACCGTAAGCTGAATATCCGTACGGTGAAATGGGGTGACGATGGTACGGAAAGCGAGTCGAATGCAGGAGCCGCCATGGCAGCCGGCATGATTTTGACATTCCTTATTTACATGTTCGTGATGTCTTACGGAGGTATGGTGATGCAAAGCGTAATGGAAGAAAAAACCAACCGCATTGTAGAAGTCATCGTGTCTTCTGTCCGTCCTTTCCAGTTGATGATTGGGAAGATTGTGGGTATCGGACTGGTAGGTGTGGCTCAGTTGGCTATTTGGATTCTGCTGATTGTGGTGTTGTTGGCCATTGCGGGTAGTTTATCCGGCAGTTCTCCGGAGTTGATGGGAGAGGCTTCCGGGTTACTGGCTACACTTCACGGATTGAATTTAGCCAAAATGGGAGGCTTCTTTGTCTTGAACTTCATCGGAGGTTATCTGGTGTATGCATCTATCTTTGCCGCCATTGGTGCAGCTATCAATGGGCAGGAAGATTCCCAGCAATTTATGACTCCAATCGTTCTGTTGCTGATTTTTGCGCTGTATGCGGGTATCTACAGCTCCGACAATCCTGACGGACCGCTAGCTATCTGGTGTTCCATGATTCCATTTACCTCACCCATTGTCATGATGGTGCGTCTGCCTTTCGATGTACCGGTATGGGAAACCGTACTGTCGGTGGTGATTCTGTATGCCGCCGCTTTCGGCATGATTTGGATAGCGGGAAAGATTTACCGAGTAGGTATTCTGATGTACGGAAAGAAACCTTCTTTCAAGGAAATGATTCGTTGGATTACGTATAAGTAAAAATAGATTAGAACAGATAATGTCAGGTGTGAATGAAAATTGAAATCATTTACACCTGATTTTTTTAATGTATATGACCTAAATGAAATGAATTGGTGGCTATGTGTCTGAATTACAGGTGATATATAAGAGACAGTTGAGGAGTGACCATAAAAATACCCAACTTGGAGCGTTGTTCAAATATCTTGCTGGGAGTTTCGATTTTTGGGTCGAGGTGTTTGAAAATATAATATTCTGCCGATATGGAGATTTTCACGCCAAAATGTGTAGGGAATTTGTATTCCACACCTATATTGGCATTCATGCCAAGCCCAGATTGTGGAACTGAGTAATTTTGAGTTTTGTTTATTGTACCTTTGCTTAAATAATGCGCATATCCAATTCCTAAATCGAGGTTGCTGATCATTCCCTTTAATAGTTTCGCTTCATTAATAGAAGAAAATTGTGGAGCCAGATAGAAGATTTGGACATTTTCATGAAGAGATGAATTTTGTGCGTTTTCTGGAAATGAGAGTCCATGCATATAGTGTTTAAAGGCAAATCCGTAACCTATATATTTGTGGTATTTTAAAAGGTCTATGCCATATTGAAAACCACGACTGCTTTCTTTGGGATTGCTGTACCAGAGGGATTCTCCTGTCCCTTCCAGGTTGGCAGAAGCTATGCCCAAATTTAAACGAATAGAAATGTCTTTTTGAGGAATTTGATTATGCCCATCTATGTTCTGTGCCTGCATGGATAGACACGATAAAATGCATATTAACACGGTGATTGTTCTCATGATAATAGAAGGTTGTAAGTTTTCTTTACAAATGTATAAAAAAATAACACTCTATTCTTTAAAATCGATATTTAACTTATCAATCTTTTTATCAGGGACACGTTAGAATATTAAAGGAGAATCTAAATATAAAAAATGAGTCCCGAACTTTTACGCTTGGGACTCATTCTTATGGGGATACTTTTGTTAATCTTCTACACTTTCCAGCAGCAGTTCCATTACCTGGCAGGCCGATTTGGCTACGGAAGTACCCGGGCCAAAGATGGCCATCACACCGGCTTTATACAGGAAGTCATAATCCTGTGCCGGGATGACACCTCCGGCAAAGACCAGAATATCTTCACGTCCCAGACGCTTCAATTCGGCAATGATTTGCGGAATCAAGGTTTTGTGTCCGGCAGCCAGTGACGATACGCCCACTGCATGCACGTCGTTTTCCACGGCTTCGCGGGCTGCTTCTTCCGGAGTCTGGAACAACGGTCCCATATCCACGTCGAAACCACAGTCGGCAAATCCGGTAGCCACTACTTTTGCACCACGGTCGTGTCCGTCCTGTCCCATCTTGGCAATCATGACACGCGGACGGCGGCCTTCTTTCTTCGCAAATTCTTCGGTCAGTTCGCAAGCCCGTGCGAAATCTGCATCCTTTTTACTTTCTGATGAATACACTCCTGATATGGTTCTGATAATTGCTTTATAACGTCCTACAACTTTCTCGCAGGCATCGGATATTTCTCCCAGTGTGGCACGTACGCGGGCGGCTTCTACAGCCAGCTCCAGCAGGTTGCCCTTGCCAGTGCGTACACATTCGGTGAGGGCCTCCAGTGCCTTGTCCACCTCAGCTTGGTTACGGCCTTCCTTCAGGCGGCGCAGGTTTTCAATCTGTTCCTGACGTACGGCGGTGTTGTCCACTTCCAGAATGTCAATCGGGTCTTCCTTTTCCAGACGGTATTTGTTGGTTCCCACGATGGTCTGTTCACCGGAGTCGATACGAGCCTGCGTGCGGGCAGCCGCTTCTTCGATACGCATCTTCGGAATACCGGTTTCGATGGCTTTGGCCATACCACCCAGCTTCTCGATTTCCTGAATGTGTTCCCATGCCTTGTGAGCCAGCTCGTTGGTCAGGGCTTCCACGTAGTAAGAACCTCCCCACGGGTCTACGTTCTTGCAAATCTGCGTTTCTTCCTGAATGTAAATCTGCGTGTTTCGGGCGATACGGGCCGAGAAGTCCGTCGGCAAGGCGATGGCTTCATCCAGCGCGTTGGTATGCAGTGACTGCGTGTGTCCCAGTGCGGCAGCCATGGCTTCGATACAGGTACGTCCCACATTGTTGAACGGGTCCTGTTCGGTCAGTGACCATCCGGAAGTCTGAGAGTGTGTACGCAGAGCCAGTGATTTCGGGTTCTTCGGGTGGAACTGTTTTACAATCTTGGCCCACAGCATACGGGCGGCACGCATCTTGGCAATTTCCATGAAATGGTTCATGCCGATAGCCCAAAAGAACGACAGACGGGGAGCGAAGGCATCGATGTCGATACCGGCAGCCACTCCCGCGCGAAGGTATTCCAAACCGTCGGCCAGGGTATAAGCCAACTCAATGTCGGCAGTGGCACCTGCTTCCTGCATGTGGTATCCCGAGATAGAGATAGAGTTGAATTTCGGCATCTTCTGGGAAGTGTATTCAAAGATGTCGGAAATAATCTTCATGGAGAAGGCAGGCGGATAAATATAAGTGTTGCGCACCATGAATTCCTTCAGAATATCGTTCTGGATGGTTCCGGCCATTTCTTCCAGTTTGGCCCCCTGCTCCAGTCCTGCATTGATGTAGAACGCCATGATGGGAAGTACCGCCCCGTTCATGGTCATGGATACAGACATCTTGTTCAATGGAATACCATCGAAAAGCACCTTCATGTTTTCCAGCGAGCAGATAGATACACCCGCCTTACCCACATCGCCCACTACACGCGGATGGTCCGGGTCATAGCCGCGGTGAGTCGGAAGGTCGAAGGCCACAGACAGACCTTTCTGTCCGGAAGCCAGGTTACGACGGTAAAAGGCGTTGGATTCTTCTGCGGTAGAGAATCCGGCATACTGACGGATGGTCCACGGACGGAAGGTGTACATCATGGAGTACGGGCCACGAAGATAAGGAGGAATACCTGCCGCATAGTTCAGGTGTTCCATGCCCTCCAGGTCTTCCTTGGTATATACAGGCTTCACCTGAATCTGTTCAGGTGTTTTCCAGTTGGCAGTGATGCCATTCTCTTTTTGCCATTCCATGCCGTTCTGCGGATGGAAGCCGGCAAATATATCGATTTGTGTAAAATTCTGTCTCATAGTGTGCAATTCAAGATAAGAGTTTGCGGTTGTATTCGCGTAAAGTTTCCAGCACGTTGCAGCGTACATGGATGAAGTTCTCAATGCCGGCAGCTTTCAGTTCTTCCATGCAGGCCGGGGCACCTGCCACGATAAACATGGCACGTCCGTTGAGGGCCTTGAAGGCCGGAATGGCATATTCGGCATATTCATCGTCACTGGAGCAGAGCACCACGATGTCGGCTTGCGCCTTCATGGCTGCTTCGATGCCTTCTTCCACGCTGGCAAATCCCAGGTTGTCGATGACCTGATACCCCGCACAAGCCAGGAAGTTGCAGGAGAACTGGGCACGGGCCTGACGCATGGCCAGGTTGCCGATGGTTAGCATGAATGCCTTCGGACGTTTGCCGGAGTTCTCAGTCTCCAGGCGGAGAGCCTCAAATTCGCTGGCCGCACGTGCCGTCTGCAATTTAACCAAGGCCGTTTCCTCTTCTTCATGACCGCCACATCCGCATTTTGTACATCCGTCCAGCGGGCGCTTGTCGCCAGCCAGTTCGTTGAAGTTCGGATACTGGTTGGTACCCAACAGAATTTCTTTCCGTTTAGATACCGCTTCGTGACGAGCTTTGTTGCTCTGGTTCACAGCCTCCTGTATGCTGCCCGCTTTGACCGCTTGCAGCATGCCTCCCGCTTCTTCCACGGCTAGGAAAAGTTTCCAAGCCTCTTTCGCGATGGAGACAGTCAGGTTTTCAATATAATAAGAACCGGCAGCCGGGTCGACGATGCGGTTCAGATGAGATTCTTCTTTCAGCAGCAGTTGCTGGTTGCGGGCGATACGTTCAGAGAAATCGTTCGGCGTTTCGTAAGTCTTGTCAAACGGCGAAACGGTGATGGAATTCACACCGGCAATGGCCGCACTCATGGCTTCGGTCTGCGTACGGAGCAGGTTGACGTGTGCATCAAACAGAGTGAGGTTGAAGTTGGACGTTTCGGCATGTGCCACCATCTTGCAGGCACAGTAGCAAGTACCGTCGGCCCCTGTATTTTTGCAGTCCGTGCGCGGACATTTCGGCTGATATTGTTTTACGATGTCGGCCCACAGCATACGTGCCGCACGGAATTTGGCAATTTCCATGAAATAGTTGGAGCTGATACCGAAATTGAACTTGATTTTCTTGGCAGCCAGTGCGGCAGGAACGCCGGCTTCCACCAGCTGGTTGAGGTATTCATTTCCCCAAGCCAGTGCATATCCCAGTTCCTGGTAAATGTAGGCTCCGGCATTGTTCAGCTGTACCGAGTTGACGGCGATGCAACGGAAATGCGGATATCCGGCCAGTGTTTCCACCAGTTCCTTTCCGGTGGCGATGACCGCACTTACATCTTTTCCTTTCTGCATCATTTTGCTGATGGGGTCGAAATTCAGCGAACCTTTCAGCTTTTCGGGTGCATAACCTTTTTTCTGGAAGTAAGCTACCAGCAGCTGCGCCAGTTGCAGGGTGTGGCGTTGGCAGGTAGAGAAATTCAATTCGATGCATTCGCAACAGATATCTTTCAGCAACGTGTCAAGGTACTCCGCATTGAGTTCTTTGGCTTTAATTTGAAATCCGAGTGAATCGACTCCTTTGTTTAAGATGTCAAGGGCTTTCGCATTGGCTTCGGAGGCATTTTCCACTACAATGTCCTGGCGGATGAACCATGTATTGTCGTCTTTCTTGATACCTCTTATGTAAGGATACTGTCCGGGAAGTCCTTCTGTGGTTTTCAGTCCTTCCAAATCTTCTTGACGGTAGAACGGTTTCACCTTGAAGCCTTCGTTGGTTTTCCACACCAACTTTTTCTCAAAATCGGCTCCTTTCAGGTCGACCATGATTTTGTCCATCCATTCTTGGGTAGACACAGGCGGAAAATCTGAAAAGAGTTTTTCTTTACTATCTGCCATAGTGAATTAGTGTTTTTGGTTGATATTCAGATTTAAAATTATTGTGTAGGTTGGTTACCTGCATGGGCAAATATACAAATTTTCCGGTCTTTTATCCTACATCCTTTCTTTTTTTACAGCGATAGGAAGCTAAAAACATAAAACTGGTATTAGATGCATTCAAAAGGATAAAGTGTATGTTGTAAACCCTTTGGGAGGGCTCATGATGAAAAAAGAAAGAAAAGTTTGCCCTATTCTTTTTAATTGGTTACATTTGCCCTCCGAATAAAAAAATTTAATATCTATGAATTGGCTACAAGATTTATTGACGAATCCCAACTCAATAGCGCATATCGTAGCACTCTATGCTTTTGTAATTGCGGCGGGGGTATTGTTGGGAAAAATTAAATTCTTCGGCATTTCGCTCGGAGTTACATTCGTCTTGTTTGTCGGAATCTTGGCAGGGCATTTCGGTTTTACCGGAAATCCGGCCATTCTTTCTTTCTTACAAGACTTCGGACTGATTCTCTTCGTCTTCTGTATAGGACTTCAGGTCGGCCCTTCTTTCTTTTCCTCGTTCAAGCGAGGAGGCATTACGCTCAACCTGCTGGCGGTGGGAATCGTGTTCCTGAACATTGCGGTGGCATTGATTCTCTATTTCGCTTTGCAAGGGAGGATAGACATCCCGATGATGGTGGGTATCCTTTGTGGAGCGGTGACCAATACACCGGGACTTGGTGCGGCCAACGAAGCTTTGCAGCAGCTGCATTATCAAGGTCCTGAGATTGCCATGGGATATGCCTGTGCTTATCCGCTGGGAGTGATGGGTATCATTCTTTCCATGATCATTATCCGTTATATCTGCCGGGTAGACGTGAAGCAGGACAGTGAGGAAATCCAGAAAGAAGAGGAGGCAAATCCCCACATGAAGCCTTACACCATCTCCTTGAAGGTGCAGAACGAGGCTTTGAGCGGCAAGACATTGTCGCAGGTACAGAACTTCCTGGCGCGCGACTTTGTGTGTACACGCATCATCCAAGACGGACACATGATTACGCCGAATGCCAATACGGTGCTTCGTTTGGGCGACCGCATGTTTTTGGTATGTGCCGAAGATGATTCAGAAGCTATCATGGCTTTCATCGGTCCGAAAATTGAACAGGATTGGGATGCCACCAATCAGCAGGACAAACCGATGGTTTCCCGTCGTATATTGGTGACACAGCCGAACATCAACGGAAAAACCTTGGGAGAACTTCACTTCAGCAGCATGTATGGGGTGAACGTGACTCGTGTCAACCGTTCGGGTATGGACTTGTTTGCAGCCCGTCAGTTGCGTTTGCAGGTGGGCGACCGTGTGATGGTGGTGGGTCCGCAGGATGCCATTGAGCGGGTGGCTAACTTGCTGGGTAACCAGTTGCGCCGTTTGGACCATCCGAACATCGTGACCATCTTTGTGGGTATCCTCTGTGGTATTCTGTTCGGTAGTCTGCCGATTGCCATTCCGGGCATGCCGACTCCGGTGAAACTGGGTCTGGCCGGTGGTCCGCTGATTATTTCTATCCTGATTGGCCGTTTTGGCCACAAGGTGAAACTGGTCACCTATACGACGATGAGTGCCAACCTGATGCTGCGTGAGGTGGGATTGGTGCTCTTCCTGGCCAGTGTAGGAATCAAAGCAGGTGAGAATTTCGTGCAGATGGTAGTGGAAGGCGATGGCGTGCTTTATGTAGGAATTGGTTTCTTGATTACGTTCATTCCATTGCTCATTACAGGTATTGTAGCCCGCTGGCATCACCGGGTGAACTACTTCACGTTGATGGGGCTGATTGCCGGTAGTAATACCGACCCTCCTGCCTTGGCTTACGCCAACCAGATAGCAGGAAACGACGCACCGGCTGTAGGTTATTCTACGGTATATCCGTTGACCATGTTCTTGCGTATTCTGACCGCACAGTTGCTTGTCTTGCTGATGGCAGGATAAGTTTTGTGGATATGAAATAAGAGGAGCGTCCTGAATCTGAAAAGGTTCAGGACGTTTTTTTGTAAACGCCAGTACATAAAGAGTCATTTCACGTTTCATTTTCTATGTTTCTCTATCGGAAAACATACGTTTCCTGAGGCAGAGCCGTACGTTTCACATAAAGAAAACATACGTTTCTGTATGGGGAAACCTAAAAGATGGGAAAGGATTTGGAGAATCTTGTCGAAATATTTTCATGTTATTCAAGATTTTCTTGGTATCTTGCAAAGGATATGAAGTTAAATCTTTGTGCGGATAGTGATGAAGAGACAGAAACTGCATGGATTTTTGGTTATAGGAATCGTTTGGGCATGCGTTGGGTGGTTGCTGCCAATGCGTACATACGCGGTGTCACATGGCGAATTTGCTGCATGGACGGGCGTACGGGTGGATTGGCAGATGAACCGGTATTGGAAGTTCAGAGGCACTTTTCAGACAAGAACCCAGCAGGGATTGAAAGAAATGGAACGGGAACGGCTGAATGTGGGGGTGAACTGTCGGGTGCTTCCGCTGATGCAGCTGAAAGGCTATTACGAATTGCAGTACCGTGACCGTGGGAAGGCGGGATGGAAAATCGGCCATCGCTACCAGGCGGGTTTTGTGGTGTCCGGTCCTGTGGGAGACTTCAAGCTTGGCTGGAGGGAACTTTTCCAGCATACGTTTATCGGAGGAGGAAAGGAGGCACAGCTTCGTTCGCGGTTGCAGGCTGTATATGAACCGACAGGCTGGCTTCTGCATCCTTATTTCTCGGTAGAGTCGTTTCAGCCGGTAGGTGGAGGGGCTTTCTTTTCGCTGCCGCGTGTCCGCTATCGTCCGGGAGTGCGTTGGGGGCTGTCACGGAAAACGGCCTTGGATGTATATTACTGCCGGCAGTATGATGTGAAGCGGTGTCTGAATGTGATGGGAATTAATCTGGAAATAAAATTATAAAAGAATTATAGACATGAATTTTTTGGAACTGGTAAAACAACGTCATTCCGTGCGGAGTTATGAACCCCGTGCGATAGAGAAAGAAAAACTGGATTATGTGATGGAATGTGTGCGGATGGCTCCTTCGGCCGTGAATTTTCAGCCGTGGAAGTTTGCGGTGGTGACCGATGAGCCTCGGTTGTCGCAGCTGAAAAAGGCTTATCCGAGAGAATGGATTTCCAATGTGCCTTGCCTCATTGTGGCGTGTGTCAATCATGAGGAATCATGGCATCGCAAGTCGGACGGGAAAGACCATGCCGACATTGACGTGGCCATTGCTGTGGAGCACCTTTGCCTGGCCGCCACAGAGCAGGGACTGGGCACCTGCTGGGTATGCAATTTTGACGTACCTCTTTGTCGGGAAGTGCTTCAGTTGCCCGTCCATATAGAGCCTGCGGTACTGATTCCGGTGGGCTATTCTGCCGAACAGGAAATGTCAACTAAAAAACGCAAATCGCTGGATGAGATTTTATTTTGATAGTGATAGGGCGGATTCGTAAACAAATTATCAAATGTTTAACGAGTTTTAGCTACAATATTTGCTTGAAATTTCTATTTTTGGGACGCTCTTCGGAACTTAGTTTTCTGAAGAGCGCCTTTTTATATACATTCAAATTAGTTGAAAAATGGAAAACTTTGAACTGGGATTATTGCTGATGGTGGTTGGAATGGTCACTGTCTTCGTAATTCTGCTCATCGTTATTTGGTTAAGCCAACTTCTGATTTCCGTTGTCAATAAAGTAGCTCCAGAGGAAGCTCCGAAAAAGAAAAACACTTCATCGGGAGCATCTACTGATGCAGGTGCAATGGATGCTATCAAGGCAGCTGTCGACATTTTGACAGCCGGAAAAGGCCAGGTAATAAAAGTAGAAAAGTTGCAGTAGTCCGTTAGAAAAACACGCATGTAGAATCATGGAACAGAAAGAAGTCAAATTTAGTTTGGTTTTCCGCGATATGTGGCAGAGTGCCGGAAAATACGTACCGCGTGTAGACCAGTTGGTAAAGGTAGCCCCAGCCATTATTGAAATGGGGTGTTTTGCCCGTGTAGAGACAAACGGGGGAGGTTTTGAACAAGTTAACCTGTTGTTCGGGGAGAATCCGAACAAGGCTGTCCGCGAGTGGACGAAGCCTTTTCACGAAGCCGGTATTCAGACGCACATGCTCGACCGTGCGCTGAACGGTTTGCGAATGAGTCCGGTGCCTGCCGATGTACGAAAATTGTTCTATAAAGTCAAGAAAGCACAAGGAACAGACATAACCCGTACGTTCTGCGGATTGAACGATGTGCGCAACATTATCCCTTCTATCGGCTATGCACACGATGCCGGCATGATTTCACAGTGCTGTCTTTGCATCACGTATTCTCCGATTCATACCGTAGAATATTACCTGGATATGGCCAAGAAATTGATTGATGCAGGCTGCGATGAAATCTGTATCAAGGATATGGCTGGTATCGGTCGTCCGGTGTTCCTGGGTAAATTGGTGGCCGGCATCAAGAAAATCAAGGATATTACGATTCAGTATCACTCACATGCGGGACCTGGTTTCAACATGGCTTCTATCCTGGAAGTCTGCAAGGCCGGTTGCGATTACGTGGACGTAGGTATGGATCCGCTGTCTTGGGGTACCGGACATGCAGATGTCATCAGTGTGCAGGCCATGCTGAAGGATGCGGGCTTCAAGGTGCCTGAAATCAACATGCAGGCTTATATGAAGGTTCGTTCACTGATTCAGGAATTCATGGACGACTTTTTGGGCTTGTACATTAGTCCGAGAAACCGCTTGATGAACTCTCTGCTCATCGGACCGGGACTGCCGGGCGGTATGATGGGAAGTTTGATGGCCGACCTGGATACCAACTTGGAATCTATCAACAAATACAAAGCAAAACGGAACCTGCCGTTCATGACACAGGATGAACTGCTGATTAAGCTGTTCGATGAAGTGGCTTACGTATGGCCGCGTGTCGGTTATCCGTGTCTGGTCACTCCGTTCAGCCAGTATGTGAAGAACCTGGCCATGATGAACGTTATTCAGATGGAAAAAGGCAAGGAACGCTGGGGCATGATTGCCGATGATATCTGGGACATGATTTTGGGTAAGGCCGGACAGCTTCCGGGCAAACTGGCTCCTGAAATCGTGGAAAAGGCAGAACGCGAAGGCCGTAAGTTCTTTACAGGTAACCCGCAGGACAACTATCCGGACCAGCTGGAGAAATATCGCCAGATGATGTGGGAAAAGAAATGGGATACCGGACAGGACGACGAGGAACTCTTCGAATATGCCATGCATCCGGCTCAGTATGAAGCCTACAAGAGTGGAAAGGCTAAGGCTGACTTCCTGGAAGACGTGAAGAAACGTCGTGAAGCCAAGGAAGAAGTCCACATGGCCAACGACCAGACCAAGGTATTGACGGTAGACGTCAACGGTCAGGCTTATCGGGTAACGGTAGCCTTTGGTGATGTCAATCCGGCTAAACTGGCAGGTCAGGCAGGTGCAGAAGCCGCTCCGGCAGCTCAAGTTCCTGCAGGTGAAGGAAAAGAAGTTCTTTCTCCGCTGGAAGGTAAGTTCTTCCTGACAAAGGGTGCGCAGGAAACGCCGGTGAAAGTGGGTGACAAGGTAAATAAAGGTGACGTGATTTGCTACGTGGAGGCAATGAAGACTTACAATGCCATCCGTGCAGAATTCAGTGGAACGGTGACCGCCATTTGTGTAAATTCCGGTGATTCCGTATCAGAAGATGACGTATTAATGAAGATTTTGTGATGGAAGAGATATTAGAAAGATTATATGATATGACCGCTTTCAGCAACATTGCTGCTGACCCGCGGTTTCTCATCATGTATGCCATCGCTTTCGTCCTGCTCTATCTGGGTATCAAGAAACAGTATGAACCGCTGTTGCTGGTGCCCATCGCTTTCGGTGTGTTGCTGGCCAACTTTCCGGGAGGCGACATGGGGGTTGTGCAGGCCGATGAGAACGGAATGGTCATGGTGAACGGTGTGATGAAGAACATCTGGGAAATGCCGCTGCATGAGATTGCGCACGACCTGGGACTGATGAACTTCATTTATTATATGTTGATTAAGACGGGATTCCTGCCCCCGATTATTTTCATGGGTGTAGGTGCGCTGACCGACTTTGGTCCGATGTTGCGTAATCTTCGTCTTTCTATTTTCGGCGCAGCTGCCCAGCTGGGTATTTTTGCCGTACTGCTGGTTTCTATCCTGATGGGCTTCACTCCGAAGGAAGCTGCCTCTTTGGGTATCATTGGAGGTGCCGACGGTCCGACAGCTATCTTTACGACCATTAAGCTGGCTCCTCATTTGCTGGGCCCGATTGCCATTGCGGCTTATTCTTATATGGCCTTGGTACCGGTCATCGTACCGTTGGTGGTACGTATCTGGTGTACGAAGAAGGAGCTGTCCATCAATATGAAGGAACAGGAGAAGAAATATCCTTCCAAGACGGAAATCAAGAACCTGCGGGTGCTGAAAATCATTTTCCCGATTGCATGTACCACGATTGTGGCCTTGTTTGTGCCGAGTGCAGTGCCTTTGATTGGTATGCTGATGTTCGGTAACCTGGTGAAGGAAATCGGTAGCAACACTTCCCGTTTGTTCGATGCCGCTTCCAACAGCATCATGAATGCGGCTACCATTTTCCTGGGTATTTCCGTAGGAGCAACCATGACAACCGATGCCTTCCTGAACTGGACAACCATCGGTATCGTGATTGGTGGTTTCCTGGCTTTCGCTTTGTCTATCTCGGGTGGTATCTTGTTTGTGAAGGTGGTCAACCTCTTCACCAAGAAGAAGATCAATCCGCTGATTGGAGCTACTGGATTGAGTGCCGTGCCGATGGCCAGCCGTGTAGCCAATGA
This sequence comes from Bacteroidaceae bacterium, assembly GCA_902362595.1. Classification (GTDB taxonomy): domain Bacteria; phylum Bacteroidota; class Bacteroidia; order Bacteroidales; family Bacteroidaceae; genus Phocaeicola; species Phocaeicola fibrisolvens. Next base: position 42,159 of record CABIXF010000029.1, read on the forward strand.
AATCGCCTTGAAATACGATCCGAAGAACCATGTGCTGCAATATTGCATGGCAAGTAATATTTCCGGTGTAATCGGTTCAGCTGTAGCAGCAGGTGTACTGATTTCATTCCTGGGATAATAAGGAAGTTTATAAAGTGTGGCAGGATTGCAAAGATGCAAACCGTATGTAATGATACGGCAAGTCTTTGCAATCCTGTTTTTTATGGCGAAATGTCAGGATTATTTTTCTGTAAAATCTTTCAGGAAAGCAAACTATTTTTCATTTTTGCATTCGAATCATTGAATGACTTTAATCTTGTTATATGAAACTGAATCTCTTTCAGCTGTATTTGTGTCTTCTGCTTTTGTTGATGGTTTCTTGTCGTAAGGAAACAGCGGTTTCTTCGTTTGCCGATGTGACGAAAAGTGTTTCATTGAAGTCCTTGATAGGAGATGAAGCTACAATTTCGTTTACCAGTACCGGTAGCTGGACGGCAACGACAGATGTCGTGTGGTTGAATTTATCCCCTTTGTCAGGTGATGCAGGCAAAGGATTGGTCAAGGCGGTCGTTACTTCAGAAAATAACTCGAAGGAAGAACGGAAAGCGAAGATTGAATTGAAGTCAGGAACAGAAGTCTGTGAGATTACCGTATTCCAGGAAGCTGGAGATTATGTTCTGCCGGAGCATACGGAGTATGTGGTAGGAGTGGAAGGTGGAGAGGTAAGGATTCAATATGAATCGAATGTGTCATCCGGAGAGCTGAAAATCTACACCTCTTCAGAAAGTGGGACTTGGATGGAACAAAGGGAGTTGGCTCGTGCGGAGGAAAAGACGGGGGTGTTCTTGCATGTATTCCCTAACAAGGGAGGAATGTCGCGTGTGGCGTATCTTCTTTTTGTGCGGGAGACGGAAGGGCAGCAGAAAAAATTGGCTACGGTGAAGATATCCCAAATGGGTGGACAAGTATTGGAGTCTGTTGATTTTTCAGAGGATGGCAAGATAGATACCCTGCAGTGGCATTCGGCAGGACAGGGGATTCCTGTAATATTGATGGGAGATGGCTTTGTGGATCAGGAAATTGCAGATGGAACGTATAGTACGGTCATGAAAAAGGCTATGTCGAATTTGTTTTCGGAAGAGCCGTTGAAATCACTGCGAAATTATTTTGACGTGTTTATGATTCGGGCTGTTTCAGAGAATAATGATTTTGGTGCAGGCTATCACACGGCATTCAGTTGCAAACTGGTGGGAGGTAACACTTCTCTCATTACAGGTGACGATGTATCTGTGCAGGTGTATGTAAAAAAGGTTTTAAAGGATGAGGCGAAACGAAGGAATTGCCTGACCGTCGTGATTTTGAACACGGAAGTCTATGCCGGTACAACTTATCTGGGATACAAAAATGAGAAGGACGAATTTATCGAATTTGCCATAGCCTATTGTCCGGTAATAGAAGGTTTGGAGAGTGGGTTGTTTCGTCAGGTCCTGGTGCATGAAGCCGTGGGGCATGGCTTTGGAAAACTGGAAGACGAATATGTGTACATGGAAAAGGGGAATGTATCAACTTTGGAAATGCAGAAGGTGAAAGCGATGCAGAAAAACGGATGGTCGCAAAATGTAGACTTTACGGATGTAGAGGATTCGGTGTTGTGGGCTCCGTTCTTGAAAGACTCCCGGTATCAGTCGGAAAAACTTGGAATTTATGAGGGAGCCTGCACGTATGCTAAAGGGATATATCGTCCTTCTGAAGATAGTATGATGAACAGCAATACTTGTGGATTTAATGCTCCTTCGCGTAAGTCTATCTATGAGAAGGTCATGAAACTGGGCCTGTCTGTAGAAGATGTGTCCTACGAAGATTTTGTGGCTTTCGACAAGGTACATCTTCCTGAAGTCTCGTCGGCCAAATATGTCCGGGTGGAGACTGTGAGGCCTTTTGCACGCCCGGTATGGGTGTGGTAACAACCCGTTCCTATCGGTGAGAGCAGTTGCGGATGATTTCCAGGAAGTCTTTGCCGTATCGCTCTTTCTTGAATTCACCGATTCCACTGATTTCTCCGAAAGCTTCCAGGGTGCGGGGCTTCTTTAAAGCCAGCAGATGCAGGGTTTTATCGGATAATACAATGTAGGCTGGTATGCCCAACTGGTCTGCCAGTTTTTTACGTAACAGTCGAAGTTCTTCAAACAAATTTTGGTCCTCATTTTCGAATGCAGTAGGGGTAAACAAAGGTACAGACGGAGCGGCTTGTTGCTCTTTCTTGACCTTTTTCCTGCCATGATTTTCTTCTCTTTTGATGACCACTAGTGTAGCACGTTCGTGTCCGAAAAGGACCTTTCGTCCGGCAACCGTAATTTTCAGGTGATTGTTTTCGTTATAGGCTATTTCAAAATATCCCAGATTCAGCATTTGCAACAGGTAATCCTGCCAGTCTTTTGCAGGGATATCTCTTCCGGCTCCGTAGGTTTTTAGTTTGTCGTATCCTTTCTCTAGAACTTCCTGAGTAGCATAACCTTTCAGGATATCAATCAGGGTACGGGTACCAATCTGCTGGTCTGCACGGGCGATGGCGCTCAGTGCTTTTTGTACGATGATTGTACCGTCGAACCGTTCCGGAGGATTTTTACATACGTCGCAATTTCCACAGTCATGATCCATGGTTTCTCCGAAATAGTTCAGCAGAATTCTCCGGCGGCAAATGTCTGATTCTGCATATTGTTGCATGCGGTTTAATTTTTCTATATTGATGCCTTGCTGATTGCTTTCAGCAGCAAATTTGGATAGCAGAACGATATCACTGAAGGAATAGAAAAGCAGGGTTTCGCTGGGAAGCCCGTCACGTCCCGCACGTCCGATTTCCTGATAAAAGTTTTCAATGCTCTTGGGCAGATTGTAGTGGATTACCCATCGCACGTTTGATTTGTCGATTCCCATACCGAAAGCTATGGTCGCACATATAATCTGTATGCGGTCATTGATGAAATCATCTTGTGTTTTTTCCCGCTGTTCATTCGACATGCCGGCGTGGTAAGCAGCCACATGAAAACCTTCTTCTTCAAGTAAGTCTGCCACCTTTTCCGTTCCGTTACGGCTCATGCAATAAATGATGCCGCTTTCATTCCGGTGACGGCGCAAGAAACTGACGATGGTTTTTATTTTTTCCTTCTGTGGATACCCTCGTTTTACTTCCAGACTTAGGTTGGGACGGTCGAAAGAGGAAATGAATATTTCCGGTTTGCGCATGTTCAGTTGCCGGATAATATCCTCACGGGTAATTTTGTCTGCGGTAGCGGTCAAAGCAACCACCGGTACATCCGGAAAATGTTTGCGTATAGTTTTGAGTTGGGTGTATTCGGGTCGGAAATCGTGTCCCCAGTGTGAGATGCAGTGCGCTTCATCGATGGCAAACAACGAGATTTTGATATCGCGCAGCAAATAATTGATTTCCGAAAGCAGTCTTTCCGGGGATATATAAAGAAGCTTGACCCTTCCTTGTGTACATTCAAAATAGAGTTGTGCATTGGTTGTCTCGTCATTGGTGCTGTTTAATGCACGAGCTATAATGCCGTTGGCTTGCAAGGATTCTACTTGGTCTTTCATGAGAGAAATCAAGGGAGAGACTACAACGGTAGTTCCTTCCATCATGAGTGCAGGAAGTTGATAACACATGGATTTTCCTCCTCCCGTAGGCATAAGTACCAGTGTATCTTTTTTTTGTAAAATGGTGGAAATGATATCTTCTTGGAGTGGACGGAATGAGGTGTATCCAAAGTAAGATTTAAGGGTTTTCAGCATCTGTTCTCTCATGGCTTTTGATTTTGCCTGCAAAGGTAGACAAATTTCTTTAACTTTAGATTTATTCCACTGATTTTTGTCTATGGGTAAATGTGAATGATAAAGTTTTCGTGATTATTGTTGCGGATTCGAAAAACTTCAACCATTTTTGTGTAATTTATGTGATAGTAATTACTTAAATATGGATTGAAATGAATGCACAAGAAAATTTTAACTATATAGTTGAACAATTTGCGGATTTGCAGTTACTTCGTTATCAAGTGACTGGGTTCGAGGATTTAACTTTGCGGCAGAAAGAACTTGTCTATTATCTTTCACAGGCTGCGTTGGAAGGAAGAGATATTCTTTTTGACCAGAACGGTAAATATAACTTGCAGATTCGGAAATTGTTGGAAGCAGTGTATGTTTCTTACTCTGGCGACAGACAGGATGAGGAGTTTAAGGCACTTGAGGTCTATTTAAAGCGTATTTGGTTTTCAAATGGCATACATCATCATTATGCATGCAATAAGTTTGTGCCTGGTTTTTCTCCTGAATTCTTGCGTAGATTGATTGATGCGACAGACGTATTAAGCCTTCCGTTAAAGCCTCATGAATCGGTAGATGAACTGTGTACGGAATTGTTTCCGGTGATATTTGATCCGAAAATCATGCCGAAGCGGGTCAATCAGGCAGACGGAGAAGATTTGGTGTTGACTTCTGCAGCTAATTATTATGAAGGGGTGAGCCAACAGGAAGCTGAAACTTTTTATGACTCTCAGAAGACTCCGGGAGAATCTCATCCTGTAATGTATGGGATGAACAGTCGTCTGGTAAAGAAGGATGGGAAAATTCAAGAGGAAGTCTGGAAAATAGACGGAATGTATGGAAAGGCCATTGAAAAAATTGTTTTCTGGCTGGAAAAAGCAGAAAAAGTGGCAGAAAGTGAAGTGCAGCGTGAAGTTGTCCGGCTCTTGATTGATTTTTATCGTACGGGTGATTTGAAAATTTTTGACGCTTATTCCATTGCTTGGTTGAAGGATACAGACTCGAGGGTAGATTTTGTGAATGGATTTATCGAAAGTTACGGTGATCCGTTGGGAATGAAAGCCAGTTGGGAATCTATTGTGAATTTCAAGGATTTGGAAGCGACTCGTCGTACGGATATTATCAGTAGTTGTGCGCAATGGTTTGAAGACCATTCGCCTGTATCTGCTTCATTTAAAAAAGAACAGGTGAAAGGGGTTTCTGCCAAAGTTATTACGGCAGCTATGCTGGGAGGTGACTTGTATCCAAGTTCTGCCATTGGCATTAACTTACCTAACTCTAATTGGATTCGCAGTGTCCATGGTTCTAAATCGGTTACTATTGGAAACTTGACCGATGCCTATAATCAGGCAGCAAAAGGCAATGGCTTCCGTGAGGAATTTGTGTATGGGCCAGAAGAAAAGCAGTTGCTGGAAAAATATGCGGATATTACGGGCAATTTGCATACGGATTTGCATGAATGTGTGGGACATGGATCGGGTAGATTGCTGCCAGGAGTGGATCCGGATGCTTTGAAGGCATACGGTTCGACGATAGAAGAAGCACGTGCAGATTTATTTGGCTTATATTATTTGCCCGATGCCCGGTTGGTAGAACTGGGACTTACACCGGATGCAGAAGCTTACAAGGCTGAATATTATTCCTATATGATGAATGGACTGCTGACTCAAATGGTGAGGGTGGAACCTGGACATGACTTGGAGGAGGCACACATGCGTAATCGCCAGTTGATTGCTCGTTGGGCCTTGGTGAAGGGGAGTGCAGAGCAGGTGGTAGAATTGGTCAAGAAGGAAGGAAAGACCTACGTAAAAATCAATGATTATCTTCAACTTCGCAGACTCTTTGCCGAATTATTGTGCGAAATTCAGCGAATCAAGAGTGAAGGAGATTATGAAGCTGCTCGTGCATTGGTTGAGACGTATGGGGTGAAATTGGATAAGGCACTTCATGAAGAAGTGAGAGAACGTTACCGTACTTTGCATCTGGCACCTTATAAAGGATTTGTCAATCCGGTATATGTACCTGAATATGATGCAGAGGGAAAGATTGCAGACGTAAAAATTGATTATACAGAAGGTTATACGGAACAGATGCTCCGTTATAGCCGTGATTATTCTAATTTGAGTATTTGACGATGGCAGAAGTACATGAAACAATAAGAGAGATTAAATCGAAGTTCCGTCTGTTTATGAATGGAAAAATCTCTCAGAGCATGCGTGAAAAAGGCATTGATTATAAGTTGAATTTTGGAATCGAGTATCCGAGAATAAAGGAAATAGCTGCCGGATATGAATGTAATCATGAACTGGCTCAGGCTTTGTGGAAAGAGAATATCCGGGAATGTAAGATTATGGCAGGGCTTCTTCAGCCTGTGGATAGTTTTTATCGGGAAATTGCGGAAATATGGATAGAAGATATGCATTATCCGGAATTGGCAGAATATACAGTCATGAATCTGTTCCAGCGTTTGCCGTATGCCTCCGAGGTCGTTTTTCCTTGGATGGCTGATGACCGTAAATATTTCCAGCTTTGTGGTTATTTGTTGATGACTCGTCTGTTGATGAAGGGATGGGTCTTAAATGAAAGAGCAGAAGCTGAATTTCTGGATCAGGCTTTCACGGAACTGGAAGGAGAATCGGAAATGCAGCGGGTTGCAGCTACGGCAGTTTGCAAGTTTGCTTTACAGTCGAAGAAAAATGCACGTACGGTACTTCGATTATTGGGAAATCTTCAGAAATCTTCTAAACTCGGAGTCAAGAGTGTGGCTGAAGAAATAAAAAATGACATAGAATATGGTCTGTAAGCTTTCTAAATTACTCAAAAAAATATAACTTTGACCGCTGAACGATTTTGGGATGGAAGAAAAAATAAAAGATACGGTAAAGCAAATTCTTACGGAGTATTTGCAGAAGAACGGACTTCGGAAGACGCCTGAGCGCTATGCTATACTTGAAACAATTTATTCCATAAGAGGACATTTTGACGTGGATGAATTGTATGGGTATATGGCTGAAAAGGAAAAATTCCGGGTGAGCCGGGCTACACTGTACAACACCATCGTTTTGCTCATCGATGCCGGGCTGGTCATTAAGCATCAGTTTGGCAACACTTCGCAGTATGAGCGGTCGTATAACAATGAAACTCACCACCACATGATTTGTACCTGTTGCGGAAAGGTCTCTGAATTTGAAGATGAGAGCCTGAAACAGGCTATTGCACAGACCCGATTGAAAGGATTTCATGCGTCGCATTATTCCCTCTATATCTATGGTTTGTGTGGCAAGTGTGTGGCAGCTAAGCGGAAAAAGAAATAAAATAGAGAATATATCAAACATAGAGAATCATGAAAGTAGATGTTTTGTTAGGTTTACAGTGGGGCGACGAAGGTAAAGGTAAGGTCGTCGATGTGTTGACTCCCCGTTATGATGTAGTAGCCCGTTTTCAAGGAGGCCCGAATGCCGGACATACACTTGAATTTGAAGGACAGAAATATGTGCTCCGTTCCATTCCGTCTGGAATTTTTCAGGGAGACAAGGTGAATATTATAGGCAATGGAGTAGTGCTTGATCCGGCTTTGTTCAAGGCTGAGGCCGAAGCATTGGAAGCAAGCGGACATCCGTTGAAAGAACGTTTGCACATTTCCAAGAAAGCGCATTTGATTCTTCCTACTCACCGCATTCTGGATGCCGCATACGAAGCTGCCAAAGGCGCGTCTAAAGTCGGAACTACCGGGAAAGGCATTGGCCCTACCTATACTGACAAAGTGAGCCGTAATGGATTGCGTGTGGGGGATATCCTGCATAATTTTGAAGCAAAATATGCTGCAGCCAAGGCACGTCATGAAGCTATTTTGAAGAGTCTGAACTATGAATATGATATTACAGAACTGGAAAAACAGTTGATGGAAGGTATTGAATATCTTCGTCAGTTCCATTTGGTAGACAGCGAGCATGAAGTGAACCGTCTGCTGAATGAAGGAAAGTCCGTTCTTTGTGAAGGTGCACAGGGCACGATGCTGGATGTTGATTTTGGTTCTTATCCTTTTGTAACTTCTTCCAATACCATTTGTGCAGGTGCTTGTACAGGACTGGGATTGGGTCCTAATAAGATCGGTGAGGTATATGGTATCATGAAAGCTTATTGTACACGTGTGGGTTCAGGTCCGTTCCCTACCGAACTTTTCGATGAAACTGGTAAGACAATCCGTGATCTGGGACATGAATATGGTGCTGTGACAGGTCGTGAACGTCGTTGCGGATGGATTGACTTGGTTGCCTTGCGTTATGCGATTATGATTAACGGGGTTACTCAGTTGATTTTGATGAAGAGCGATGTGCTGGATGGTTTTGATACTATCAAAGCTTGTGTGGCATACAATGTCAATGGGGAAGAAATTGATTACTTCCCGTTTGATATTACAGAAGGAGTAGAACCTGTATATGCAGAGCTTCCGGGCTGGAAGACTGATATGACCAAGATGACAAGTGAGGATGAATTCCCTGAAGAGTTCAATGCGTATATCACTTTCTTGGAAGAGCAGTTGGGAACTCCGATAAAGATTGTATCTGTAGGTCCTGACCGCGAGCAGACCATTGAACGTTATGTGGATTAATGGAATTTTCTAATATGCTTTAAGGAGGCTGTCTCAAATTGAAATATAATTTGAGATGGCCTTTTTTGTGCCTGCAAAAAAATCGGGCAAGCCCAAACTTCGCTCAGTCAGGACTTGCCCGTCTCCCTAATTTTTCGTATCTTTAGGGA
>CABIXF010000030.1 GCA_902362595.1 Bacteroidaceae bacterium
AAAATGACAATAAAAATGGCATATGAAAATGATAGACCATAATCACTTCATATGCCATTTTATTTTTGGGGGACATTTACTGAATATCCCAACTTTAAAGATTATTCTTTGTCACGATCCGGAGAAAAACGTACCGGGTCATTGTACTGCTCTTGCAGTTTAGCCATTTCCGCCTTCAGTTCCGTCACGATTCCCTCATATTCTTTCTGACCATACAAATTGTGCATTTCGTGCGGGTCTTCCTGCAAGTCATACAGCTCCCATGTATCAATGTCATTATAGAAATGAATCAGTTTGTAACGGTCTGTACGTACTCCGTAATGGCGTTTCACCATGTGTTCGGCCGGATACTCGTAGAAATGGTAATACAAAGCCTTGCGCCAGTCTTTCGGGTGCTCTCCTTTTAACAAAGGCAGCAGAGAAACTCCGTGCATGTCCGACGGAACTTCCACTCCCGCCAATTCCAGGAAAGTAGGCGCATAGTCGATATTCTGCACCATTTCCGTAATGTCTCCCTTGCGGGTAAAACCTTCCGGCAGACGCATAATCAGCGGGGTATGCATGGATTCTTCATACATGAAACGCTTGTCGAACCAACCATGCTCTCCCATATAGAATCCTTGGTCGGAAGTATAGACAATCAATGTATTTTCCAGCAAACCTTTTTCTTTCAGGTAATCCAACACACGCCCCACATTGTCATCCAACGATTTGACCGTCTTCATATAATCACGCATATAACGCTGGAACTTCCAGTTGGCCAGTTCCTTTCCTTGCGGATTCTTTTTATAGAAGTCATCAATAATCGGGCCGTAGAATTTGTCCCAGGCCGCACGCTGTGCACTGTCCAAACGTCCCAGGAAACTTTCATACACGCTCTTTAAGCGGGAATCCTTGTCCGGACGGAGCATCTTCAGGTCATAAATCATGTCCATGTCCTTTACGATGCTCATTTCCTGTGCCGCAGCTGCTTCACGTCCTTCATAATCGTCAAAGAAATTATCCGGCAACGGGAAAGTCTTGTCTTCATACAAAGCCAGGTTGCAGGTATCTGCCATCCAGTTACGGTGAATCGCCTTATGGTGAATCATCAGGCAGAAAGGTTTCTTCTCATCCCGCTTGTGCTCCAGCCAGTCGATGGCATCGTCCGTAATGATATTGGTAATATATCCGTGCTTCTGGATGGTATCGTTATCCTGTGTAATAAAATTCGGATTATAATAATCACCCTGCCCCGGCACAATTTCCCAATAATCGAAACCAGAGGGCAGACTTTCCAAATGCCATTTTCCAATAATGGCCGTCTGATAGCCAGCCTTGCGCAGCAGTTTCGGGAACGTCTGCTGCGCGCTGTCGAACACACAAGTGGTATTATCATAGAATTTGTTGCCGCAAGAATGTTTTCCAGTCAGCATACAGGCACGGCTGGGACCACTCAACGAGTTGGCCACAAAACTATTGGTGAAACGTACACCTTCATTGGCAATCCGGTCCAGATTGGGCGTTTCCATGTAGCGTGTGTCATAACAGCTCATCATCTGCGCCGTATGGTCATCGGTCATGATATACACAATGTTGTATTGCTTCTTTTCCTGCTTGTCAGCTTGCTGACAGGCAGTGGTCACAGCCGATAGGGTAACCATACCGGCAAGGGGGTAAAGTTTGTTCATAATTTGGTTTTAGGTTATTAAAGTTTATAAAGCGGAAATACGGAGTTTGTAACTCATCGGCTTTTGTGGTATCTGGTATTTCAGCATGGTTTCCGGACCACAGCTTGCGTTACCCAATCCCCGAAGTGCGGCATCCAGATGCAACACTACGTAAGGACGTTTCTCCAGTTCCCAGGTATGCTTGGCATTCATCAAGTCTGCATCGGTGTAACGCAACGCGGAGAACGACACATTACCCTGCGTCTGGATACGGATACCCTTGCCGGATGCATCGGTCAGTTCCAAACTGCGCAAGCCTTCCCGGTTGCCCATGGACTGCGGTTTGACATACTTACCGCCCATTTCATCTACCGTAGTAGTATAACGTCCTACCGGGCAAGCGTCTTTCCGGTCTACGTAGTTTTCCCACGGCCCATATGCATAATAATTTACCTGTGTCAACGTAGAATCCAACAGGCATACCAGCCCACAACGGCGCAAATTGGCAGTCTGCGGAGAGAAGCGTACATCCATATCCAACACACCGTCTGGAGTGAAAGTATACACAATGTTGGTGGCACACAAAGAGCCTCCGCGGGAAGTACGTACCAGTACCTTTCCTTTTTCCACAGTTACTTCGCATGTACCGGCTGCATCCAGCCCGTTGGCCACTTCCTTGAACAAATCATTTTCAATCCAGCGATGGTTATCGTACAAGAAACCGCCCTTATGACTGATAATTTCCTTACCGCCCATGTTCAACTGAATCAGCTGCCCTGTGCTCCTGTCGAATACGGCACGTACCTTTTCATTCGCTACTGAAACCTGTTTCTCATCTTCCCGAACATCCCAGTTGTTTTTCTTTTTCTTCGCAGCCAGTTCCGGCAATGCCGCCCGTTCGGTCAGTTCAAACTGACGGAAGGCCACCTCATGTCCTGCTTCTGCCCATACGGTAGACGACAGCATCCGCACATGCAGATTGACCATCACCTCGTCACCGTTTTTCTGTGCCCCCGACAGATTCACACCCGTCAGTTTCAGACTGAGAGCCACGGAATCGCCCGGAAGCACCGCCTCCAGTTTCAAGCTGTCGGCCCCCACAATCTCTCCATTCTTTACCGTCTCCCATTTCAAGTCGAAGCCGTTCAACGGCAGGAACGCATATTTATTGGTCACCTGGATATTGGCTACATCGTGTGCCGCATCCATACCCAGACACTTGAAGCCTACATATTGATAAATGGCTTTCACCTCCTTCAGCTTCGGTGATTCTTCCCGTGTGGCCGGGACGATACCGTTTGAACAGAAGTTACCCTGATGCGGACCCGGGAAGTCATATCCCGTATGCAAGCGATAAATCCCTTTCTTCATTTCATGAGGTTCGTAAATCGCCTGGTCTATCCAATCCCAGATAGCTCCTCCAATCGTAGCCTTACTGCCTTCTATGCTTTCCCAGTATTCTTTCAAATTACCGATGGCATTTCCCATGGCATGCGCATATTCACAGACAAAGAGAGGCTTTTCGAACGCGCTCACATGTTCCTCCATCCAGTCCATGCTCGGATACATCTTGGAATAGAAATCGCTGAAACGGTTACCTCCGTATGATTTCCCGTCGCGTGTACCTTCATAATGCACCGGACGGCTGTCCAGTTTCTTGGCGGCTGCATAACAGTCACGGAAATTCTCTCCGCCTCCAGCCTCATTACCCAGACTCCAGAAAATGACGCTCGGATGATTGCGGTCGCGCAACACCATCCGGTCGATACGGTCTACAAACGCCGGTATCCACGAAGGCATGTCACTGATAGACTGGTTGGCATGGTCTTCCAAGTCAGCCTCATCCATGGTGTACAAGCCATAATAGTCGAACATAGCATACATCTTGGCCGCATTCGGATAATGCGACGTACGGATGGTATTGATATTGTTCCGCTTCATGGTCAGCACATCCCACAGCATCGATTCGGTAGTCACCGCCCGTCCGTACACCGGATGCGTGTCATGACGGTTCGTTCCCTTGAAGAACACTCGTTTCCCGTTCAGGTAGAGCAAAGAACCTTTTACCTGGATATCCCGGAAACCATATTTCGTAGAAAACGCCATTTCGTCCTTGTCGCCCTGACGCTGTATCACCTGAACCGTGTACAACGAAGGAGTCTCTGCCGTCCATAATGACAGACCCGACAAATCGAACGACACATTGGCCACGCTCACCGGAGAAGAAGGGGCATATTTCACAGCCACCTCCGATTCGGCCACTTTGCGGCCTTCCGGATCCAGCAGACGAACCAGCAGGTTCTTGGTACCCTTCAGCTTGTCACGGTTGTCCAACGACAGCTTCACGTTCATGGTACCACTTTCGTAGTTCTTCTCTTTATCCAGCAAACAAGTGATGTAGTGGTCGCGTACGCTTACCTTCGGTACATTATATAAATACACATCCCGGAAAATACCACTCATACGGAACATATCCTGACATTCCAGATACGAACCGTCACACCAGCGGAACACCTGTACCGCCAACCGGTTCTCTCCTGTTTTCAGATACTTGGTCACATCAAACTCTGCCACATTGTTGGAACCCTGTGAATAACCCACATACTTTCCGTTCAGATACACGAAAGCAGCACTGTAAATACCTCCAAAATGGATGAACGTACGTTTTCCATTCCATCCCTCCGGAAGATTGAAAGTACGCACATACGAACCTACCGGATTGATACCATAGTTCTTTCCACCGTCGTTGAAACCTTTGCGGGCCTGGATATAAGGCGGTGTATTGGCATGCGGATATTCCACATTCGCATAAATCGGACGGTCGTATCCTTGCATTTCCCAGTTAGACGGCACCGGAATGCTGTCCCAACCGGAGAAATCGAAATCCTCTTTGTAGAAATCCAACGGTCGCTGGGAAGGCTCCGACACCCAGTGAAAAGCCCACTTCCCGTTCAGCAGCATATAGGCAGGATTATGCACCTCTTCCCAAGGACGGTCATAAAATGCCTTGTCACTCAACATTGCCTTTTCAGAAGGATAAGGCATATACGTGGCATGACCCACTTCCTTATTTTCTTCGAAACGGGTTTCATCTTCCCAATATACCTTTTCACGCACGGTCACACCAACTCCTTCCGGCATGGGCATATTGCTTAACTGAATCTGGAATAAAGAAAAATCTTTCTTCTCCACAGTCTTCCGGTCGGCCAGTTCCAGTTTACCATTCTTCTGACATACCAGCATCAGCGCAGGAGTATTTGCAGGAATAAGCTGTACAAACTTTCCGTTTTTCTGTATAGTCCAAAGCTGTGCCTCATCACTTCCATTCACTTCTGCTATGGCCGGCAATCTATGGTCTACATCTGCCCTCAGTGCTTTATTATCAAACACGTTTACCAGACGGAAACTTCCAGAAAGGTCATTGACACTCCATTGCTGCCCCTTATCGGTTGCATCTAAAGATTTCAAAACGACCGATACACCTTCCGCATCATAGCCCAGCGCCTTATTTAATGTATAAAACGGGCATAAATTATAAAACCGGTTTTGATCATACCGTTCCTGTGCACTTACATTCAATGTGGTCCATATCAATAACCCCACAATGAAAAAAAAATGATTCAATCTCACCATAAATTCTTAATATTAAAGTGGAATACATACTAAATTCTTCACCTTACCCTTAAATCCCATTTTGGTATCGCCCAACTGCTTCAAAGGAAAAATCAGTGTTTCCTGATACCAGAAACGGTCTTTCCGGTTCCTCTTTTCATTATATATCTCACCGACACGGCCTTCCAGTCTTTCCTGCAACTGACCGTTTACAAACAAAGATGTACCTTTCACATCACCTTCTATCCTCACTTTTGTCCATGTTCCTACAGGCAAACGATACGCATGGAACACAAACTCATAACCGTCACGGCGGAAAGCAAATTTTCCTGTATTCTGCCAGTTGGAAACAAATTCTGAATGCGGGCCTTTAAACAGTATTGCATCAATATTCGGAACGGAATCCGGACACAATTCAAATTCTACCGCATACGGATATCCGATTTCATCCACCTCCGTAGTCACCACTTCCATTCCAGACAAAACAACTTCTTTTTCTGCTCCAACCAGTGCAGTCTGCTTGTCCACCTTAGCCAGCAAATTTACCCCCGGGGCCTCAGGAGTAGCCGCACAAAGCGCCATGAATTGTTCAAAAGGCACTTGACCTGCATTATCTCCTTTCCACATCTTTTCACACACCACCTGCAAACCTGGGAAGGTACGGTAATGCACATCCTGTTCACTAATGCCATTACCCACCCGGTCATTCCAAACTGCCAGCATAGCACCTAAGAAATTGGGATGACGTACAGTCATCTTCGGGTCATCCGCACGCATCATTTCTGGCATCCAGTTTTCATATAGCCATTGATAGTTCAGAAAATCATAATAATAATGTGCTGCAGGAACCAAATACAACAATCCATCACACAAATTCACCACCTTGGCTCCTGCATCCAGGCAGGTCTGTACATCCATCCAATCGTAATTCCAGGCACTTACCACTTTCCCTTTCAAATCGACGGGCGTTTCTCCCTTCATGACGTTCAGACTTCCCCACAAACGCGGCGTCTTCCCATATTTCGACACAAAGTCCAGGTAATGATTCGTGAAATGACGGAACTGTTCCGATTCTTTCTGATTATATTCATCCGTTCCGATATGTACCTCCGGTCCCACAAATACCGGGTCTTCTCCCGACAAATACTCATCGAAAAGAGAATCCACAAAATCATACACTTCCTGTTTGTATAAATCCAGATGGTCCATTCCGTATGCTTTATTATCTGCCGCCAACCGGGGATTGTAATGCGTAAAAGCCAAGGAATGAGCCGGCACATCAATTTCCGGAATCACATTGACCCCGTACGAGGCCGCCATCTTCTGGAAATCCCGGAATTCCGCCTTCGTATAAGAGCCATCCTTTGCTGTCAGTCCCGGATAACGTTCACTTTCCAGACGGAAAGCCGCATACGTCTTGTTCCAGTCATTCCCAAAGAACTCCACAAACCCATTGTCATTCAAATGCACCTGAAGTTCATTCAATTTATAAAACGAAAGAATCTTCACATAATCACGCAAATAATCCATCGTAAAGAACTTGCGGGCCACGTCAATCATGAATCCTCGGTTCGGATACAAGGGAAAATCCGTGGCCTGCCCTTTCATCAGTCCTTCCGGCTGATTGTGAATCATCTGCAACAAGGTGCGTGTTCCCCAGAAAACCCCTTTCGGAGTAGGCGCTTCAATCGTCACTTCGCTTCGGATTCCCATCCGGTAACCTTCGTCACCCAGGGCCTCGTCCGATTTGCCCAGGGTCAGAAATACCGCTCCTTTTTCTTTCTTTCCGGCAACCACACGATAATCCCATCCAAACATCGTTTTCAGGTCCTGCACCAATATTTCGGCACTCTGCTTTAACGCTTCTTCCTCGTCCGAAGAAACGATTACCTTGCCCGATTCCGGCAATACCAGTCTACCCTTGGCCGACTTCCACTGCTGCAAGGCAGGAATTACCTGCGGAACACTTTGAGCCACGGCCAGGCCCAATCCACACAGCCACATCACACCACATAAAATCAGATGCTTCATTCTATCAGATTTAAAATTTATAATTATCATTCCACTTGTATCTCGTCAAAGTAATAACGTGCCGGCTGCCCGGGCCGCATATAATGATAGGCCGGACAAGCTCCAAATCCCTTTGCGGTAACCCGCACGTAGCGGGCTTTCCGCTTATCGAATGTGAAGGTCACGTCCTCCACATAATTCCCGTTTCTGAAAATGGCCTCTTCCGAAAATTCTCGTTGCCCTACCTGAGTAAAGCGGCGATTATCTTCCGATATTTCCACCGTCAGATTCTTAGGCTTGTGCACTGCCATTCCATAATTGGTCAGGCAACCTAATACCACTTTATGTATAGATTCCACTCGCTGCAAGTCTACCGTAAAAGTGGCCGATGAAAGGTTATCCCAGGTACACCATTCAAAATCAGACTGACGCAGACTTCCCCGCACCCCATTCGTCAGCAAAGTAGTCCTTGGATTCGCACCCAGCACCGGCTTTCCCGTCGCCTTATTATCCGAAAGCGACAATGTCAGGATTTCTCCTTTTCTCATATCCCCGACGAACGAGGCACATCGTAAAGTGATCCCTTTCTCCAGACTTAACGGCTCCGTATATACAAGAGAACACATATCAGGTTCTCTTCCATCGAGCGTATAGTGTATTTTCACATCCGTACGCTCACATTCCAGTTTTACCCGCAACTTCCCATTCTCAGGCATCACCGTATGCTGAATATTATACATCGACTTGGCATAAACCATTCCTTTTTTCTCCAAATGTGCCAGGTAATTATCCAGTCCCAGCTGGAAGTGCTCCCAGTTTTTGGCTCCCTTTGGCGACCATGCCACCTCGGCCAATGCGGCCAGACGAGGGAATACCATATAGGTCACATCGGCTGCTGTAGAACAAAATTCCGTCCACATGGAAGCCTGTACCCCCAGCAAATGTTTTTCATATTCCGGTTTCCAGTCTGCCTGTACAGGTTCATAATCATATACCCCCCGCATCGTATTATTTCCGAAATAAGTCAGCGGTTCAAACCACTGAGGCCCCTGATAGCGAATCAGATAAAGTATGCGAGCCGGCGTCATCACGAAGTCCAGTCCCTTATCCGCTGCCTTCAATGCGGCATTGCCGAGCCCCTGCCAGCCTAAAATGACAGCCCCTTCCGGCAGCTGGCTGTTAATCAGCTCGTCCCAACCCATTAGAATACGTCCTTTACTCTGGATGTAGTCGTTCAACCGTCCCATAAAATATCCCTGCAAGTCCTCCACCTCTTCCAGGTGTTCTTCCTGCATCCTCTTCTGGCACAGCGGGCACACCTTCCAATAAGTCTTGGTTGCCTCATCGCCTCCCATATTAATATAAGGAGAAGGAAACAGCTGCAACAACTCATCAATCACATCCTGCAAGAAAGCAAATACTTTTTCATTCCCGGCACAATAAATCATCTCCGGATTACGCCCTCCTAATCCGGGCAGAACCGAAATTTTATCTTTCACTACCGGACACGCCAGCTCTGGATAAGCAGCCAGTGCCGCACACGAGTGGGCCGGCACATCAATTTCTGGAATTACCGTAATCCGACGGTCCATGGCATATGCCACAATTTCCGCCATATCGTCCTGAGTATAAAATCCTCCCCATGTGGCCTTTTCTCCCTCTTGCTGATTCCGACGGTCGTAGAAAGGCTGGTTTCCTCTGTCCACTCTCCATGCACCCACCTGCGTCAGCCGGGGATATTTCTTGATTTCCAATCTCCATCCCGTATCGTCCGACAGGTGCAAGTGTAACGTATTCAGCTTCAACATTGCCATACAGTCCACAATACGCAAGATCTCCTCTTTCGGAATAAAGCATCGTGCCACATCCAGCATCATGCTCCGATAGCCAAAACGCGGTTCATCTTTTATCTCAACAACTGGAACCTTCCATTCTTGATTCGCTAAAGTAGAACTCTCGATATCAGCAGGTAACAATAATCTCAACGTCTGAAAAGCATAAAAGAAACCACTCGGTTCAGATGCGTACACCCGTATGCCTTTCTCTGTCACCTCCAGTCGATAGGCCTCCTTCTTCAAAGTCCGGTCGGTAACCAACGATACCGCCGCATTCGCTGCACCCCTCTCTACGTGAGGAGTAAATCCGGCTGGCACCGTAAACAAATCAGCAAAATCAGCAGCAAGACTTTCCTGTTCCTCATTTTCTACAGAAATAACCGTCTCTTCCGTGAATTGGAAAAAACCAATTCCTTTTTCCATTTGTACGGGAGCCGGAACAAGATTCACTTGATGTTGTGCACGTACATTATCTGCAACGAAAATAAAAGCACTCAAGAGACACCATAAAAACAATCTATTCATAATTCAATTTAAGGCCATTAAAATATAAAATCGAGGTACTTCAAACTAAGAGCAAATAAAATGAAGAGATTCTCTCATACTATTTCTTTAAGGATTTTAAATTCAAACACAAAAATATGTATTTTTCTTCTGATTCAAGCCCTTTACTCCTGATTTTTAAGTCTTAAAAATATCTATTAACCCGTAAAAGTTTTCTATATATCCCATAGAAAGCAAAAAAAATAATTCCTAGCCCATCTTCTTTTTTAAAGCAAGGAATTATTTCCCATAAAAATATCATTTACGGCAAAAGCCGTAAACTATCTTCCACATCAAAACATGTTCACATCACAACCCAGACCTACCCCACTCTTTATTCGGCTTATTTCCCATCCACAGCTCCAGCACACCTCCCCGGGCAAAATCCCGGTGCAGCAACTGATACGCCCCGTACTCCCGTCCATTCAAGACAGCCCGCTGGATGTAGCAGTTTTCTGCCGAGTTGTGGTGTACCACAATCTTGAACGTCTTACCTGAATAATAAGCTGAATCCAACTTTATCGTAATCTCATCAAACACCGGACTGGTAATATCGTAACAAGGAACGGACGATGAACCTCCGTCCAGACTGAACAGCCCCATCATCATCAAGGCACTGACACCGGCCATCTGCCCTTGGTCCTCATCATTTCCAGTGTACCCTTTTTCCGGGGTAATGGCCCCGTAAGTCTGCCGAGCGACACGACGTACCCAATATTGCGTCAGCCAAGGTTTCCCTACGTGGGAAAACACATGGGCACTCGAACATCCCGGCTGGTTGGCGTAACTCACATAACTGAACAAGAAATCAGCCGCAGCCGATTTCCGGAAAGCCTCATCCAGCCGGACAGCCAGACTATCCTCTCCTCCCATCTTGCGGGCCAGCCCTGGAATGTCGTGCGACAATCCGAAAGTAGCCTGCCAGGCATTGGCCTGTACAAATCCTTTTTCTGAAAGCGGGTCGGTATGCAACCATTTCCCGTCCTTCATCCTGGGCATCATCAGTTTCAGGCCCGGATGAAAAGAAGCTCCCCATCCCATAGACCGTTTCAAAAAATAGCGGGCCTCCCGCGGTTTCTTCATTTTTTGTGCCATTTGTCCCAATGCCCAATCTTCAAAAGCCCATTGAATGGTCAAGCCGGCATCGCCCGGACAATATCCGTGACGCACATAAAACGCCAGTTCATCGTCCATGTCAAAAGCCAGCATACCACCCTTCTCATGGTTTCTTTTCATGATGGCAAATGCCTTTTCCGGGTCCCATTTATGACAAATTCCCCGCTGGTAAGCACTTGTAATCAGTGAAGTAGCCGGACAACCCGTCATGATATATGTATAAGCTCCTACCGAGGGGCCACGAGGCAGCAGTCCTCCGTTTTCCCCATACTGAAGGAAGGAAGCCGAGAACTCATCAAGCACAGAAGGATACGCCAGTCCCCACAACGTGTTCAGGTTCCACTGGGTCAGCCAAAGCGCGTCCGAGTTGTACATGTGATGAATCACCTTCCCGTCCTTTCCCTTCGGCAGCATCCTTGCCTTGTATTCTGGAGAGAGGGTATGGATACGAGTCGCCTTCCCTATCCGTGTCCCCCCTTTCAGATAATCCGGATAAGCTCCGTTGATGTCATCTATCTTGTGTCTTCCCAGCAGGACATGCCACAAATCCGTGTAGAACTTTACCTTCTGCGCATCTGTTCCGCCTTTTACCTCTATTCTGCTGAGCCATTCGTTCCATACAGACAATGCACGGTTTCTCACTTGCCCGAAGTCCCAGTGGCTGCATTCCTTGTCCATGTTCTCCCTTGCATTTGCAATGCTCACATACGACACGGCCGTTTTCAGCAGAATCTGTTCCCCAGGTTGCACTTCCTCAAAGTCGGCTTCCACTCCAGCGGTCGGCGATTGTTTGAAAGAAGAACCCGGCACCTCAAAGGCTTCCGTCGAGCCCTCCATCTGCATAATGTGATGTTTCCGCTCTGTCCCGGTCCAACTGTTCAACGTCCGGAACGGACGGTCAAAGCGTACCACAAAGTACACACGGGCCTTATCTACTCCTCCCCATACGCGACCTGTGGTATCAAAATAACCGGCAATCTCCGTATCGCTCACGCGCGAAGCATGTGCATTCACCATCGTGGAGGTAGAAATATGGCCTCCCAAGTCCAGCAAGACTTTTGCTTGAGCAGGTTGGGTATAAGTCAGCCGGTAAAAGCCGACCCGCTCGGTCACCGTTTGCTCTACCCATAGTTTGTATCTGTCCAGAAACAGGCGATGATACCCCGGCTGAACCACTTCCCCGTCATGCGAGAAAGAAGAACTCCATCCGTCTTTGCCTTTTCCTGTATCTACCGTTCCACATACCGGCATCACGTTCAGCCCGGAAATCATCCAGTCGTGCAGCTGGGGAAATCCCAATACCCGCGTCGAGTTATAACTGTATCCTCCCCCTCCCTGGTTGATGTTGCGGGTCAAAGGAGCCGCACTCATCATGCCGAAAGGCAGACTTCCGGTCACAAAAAAGAAATAACGCCCCTTTGCGGTTTCTACGTAGGGATTGACCCAGGACACCTCGTCCGCATACGATTCCGGCGAAGGGTACACTTCTATCTCTGACAACCCCAGATTCTCTCCTTCTCCGTCGGTCACCTGAAACCGCATCCAGCGAATCTTCTTCGCCGCAAAATCAATCACTTTGGGTGCCCCGTCATCAGCAATCAGGTTTACCGTCAGGGATGTACCGTCACTAAAAGACAAGGTTCCCGCTGCCGTATGACTTTTCTCATCCGGACAATCGTACAAGATAACCCGGTTCACACTGACAGGGCGGTCCCAGTCCAACTGAATCCATGGGAAAGGATACACCCGTCCTCTCATATCCAGCCGGCTGCCCGACCGCCATTCTCCGGCATTCAAAATACGGACTTTCCCGTCGGCCACACACTGCGCTCCACATTCCTTGCTTGCCACAGAAGAGCAGGAAACTTTTGCCTGTGGGGCAAGGTTATGCGGAGTAGCACACAATAATAGGGGAAAAACAACCCATAAAGTAAACAAAACTAGTTTCATGTGCATAGACTTTTATCTCTTTTCAATCATCCGATTCGAATTTGTATAAATGCAGGTTCAAGGGTCGAGAGGTTCGGTCGACTGAATCCGGAAGGATTCCTGTAACGGGAAAAACTCCAACGTACGTTCCGTCCGTCTTTTTCCCAAACGATAAGGCACATACCCCAACTCATGGAGACAGCGTGCGTCCATCTGTTCCACACTGTTCAAATGGGAGGCAGAAGAAGTGACCACCGCCGCCTTCTCCACAGGGAAACCATAACGGAACATCAGTCGTGCTGCATTCCGGAAGTTGGTGGTGGTATGCCGTGCATGAGGTTCTATGAGGATGTGGCTTTCCGGCACCTGCCAGACGTCCATCAAGTATTTCTTCATTTCAAAGGCCTCATTATACGGAGTGTGATAAGGATGTACCCGCCCTCCGGATACAATGATAAAAGGGGCCTGATGACGGCGATACAGCAGGGCTGCATAAGAGGCGCGGAGTTTTCCTTCCGGACTGATGGATACATTGGGTTCTTCCGGTCCCGCGCCCAGTACCAGAATGGCCGTATAAGGATAATGCTCCCAGTCTGTCAGGCGTACCTGCGCACGAGCCGCCTTGTTCTCGGTCTCGGAAAGCGGTTCGTAATCCACCGACTGGCAACGGTCGTTCACATCCAGCAACGTACGGACTGCCAGCAGGGGTATCGCATAAAAAGAAGGATGTTTTTCTGCCTGAAAGGCAATATTCTGCTGACAGGCGGGAAGAATTTCTTCTACAAATCGCTGGCTGTGTATATCAAAACCGATTGAATCAATCTGAGGATAATGAGGCTTACGGGCTGCAGCATACACTTCCACTGCATAATTCATGCCCTCCGCATCCTGCCGCCAGATCTTCTCCAACAACGCCGCGCCGCAGTCGTTGTACTGCTGATAACAACCTGAAGGGAGAAGGTGTTCGGTCAACAGTCTATCCAGAGGATTCCCCGTCCGATAAAGGCGGGCCAATGCCTTTCCAGCCTCTTCCACTTCTTCCGCCGAGAATTTCATCGCCTCCACCCGCTCCTGCAATGTCGTTGCTTCTTTCAAGCGCTGCAATTTGGCGGCTCCCAGCTGCTTCAATGCCGAATCATTGCATACCAGGGAATCCACATCTCTCAACTCTTGCAACAACGCCGTAAAGTAATAGGCCTTATTCTCTACTCTTTCGGTAGATACCATGCGGTAATCACGTTGGATTTGTGCATACGCCCACAAAGGAAACAACAACCCCAGGCACCACATCCCGATTCTGTTCATCGCCGGCCCTCCTCTTTCAGATACTGCAGCAAACAAGCCGGACGGTCTGTCTGAATCAGGGAAGCCCCTCTTTCCAACAGCCATCCCCAACTTTCGTCTGCCTGGTGCAATTCTACGGCACGGTCATCGTCGTGTCCTCCATTCAAGGAAGGCCACAGGGCATTCAGCCAGATTTTGGAACCATTGTCCTGCACCTTCTGAAGCAGGCGCAGCACTTCCGGAGTCACTTCTGAAAAACAACATTCCACGGCGACCGGACGCATGGGTTTGTATTCTTCGATGAACTGTTCGGCATCTGGAGCATTCAAATCGACCACCGGCATGTAGGTCACCTTATCCAGCACTTCTCCGTTTTCCGCCTTCACCTTTGCATACGGATAGCTTGACTTGACGACCACCTGGTCTACCGTCTGTGTCTTGACCAGCAGCGAATAGGCATCCTTGAAATAATCATATCCCTTGTCTATGTTAATCAGAATCTTCCCTTTCGCCAGGTTCAGCACTTCCTCTAAGGTCGGAATCGGATGGAAAGTTACTCTTCCCAATCCATTCTTCAAATGAAACTTCTTCAGTTCTACCAACGTATAATCCGACACTTTCCCTTTCCCGTCTGTCGTGCGGTCCAGCGTACGGTCGTGCATAATCACCAACTGATTGTCCTTGGTCTTTTGCAAGTCAATCTCAATCATGTCCACTCCCATGTCAATGCAGTTCTGATAAGCCTGCAGTGAATTCTCCGGTGCATTTCTCCAGTCACCCCGATGGGCCACCACCAGCACCTTCTTCGTTTCATGGCTCTTCATATCTGCCACAAGAGTCTTTGTACGCTCCTGGGCGGAGAGTACAAAGACTGTGCAGAGAAGAAAAAGCAAAACAGTTATTTTCTTCATCTTATTTTTATATGTAAATGATTAATATCCTTCGTTCTGATACATGCCTTCCGGGTTCAACAGCCATTCGTCATAAGGTATCGGATAATAAATATCTGTTTCCGAGAAGTTCTGCAAGTTCGATTCGTTGTAATCGGCCTGATTCTTAGCATGCATGTAATCGACCAGTTCCGACGGAGTGAAGAACCGCAACAGGTCATACCAGCGCTGGTTCTCAAAAGCCAGTTCCACCCGGCGTTCGTGCAGAATGGCCAGTTTCAAAGTAG
Source organism: Bacteroidaceae bacterium (assembly GCA_902362595.1). Lineage (GTDB taxonomy): Bacteria > Bacteroidota > Bacteroidia > Bacteroidales > Bacteroidaceae > Phocaeicola > Phocaeicola fibrisolvens. Next base: position 15,156 of record CABIXF010000030.1, read on the forward strand.
GGAATTTGCTACTGTAAACAGGATTGTTTTTTGCCGTTTCATAATCAGGCACCCCTGCCCGAGCACGTACTTCATCCAAATACCGAATCGCAGCGTCCGCATTGTCCAAAGCTTCATTCACTTCGGCCAGCATCAATTCCACGTCAGCATAACGCAGGATAATCCAGTCGTTGCCACCATAACCCAATGTACCTGCCGCCTCACTCTTATCGCGGAATTTGGTCACATAATAACAGTTTTGACTGGTGGAATGTCCCACAGAATAACCGTATCGTGCATCGTTCCATCCGTATCCGTTTTCACTTGTTTCAAACTCCTTCACTAAATCGGGAGTGACTTTCAGCATCGGCACACCCTGAGTCGCATAGAGCGAGTTGGTGGTTTCACCTCCCGGCTGTGTATCTTTGGCGATGCTGGAATGATAATCCTTGTCACCTTGTCTGTACACAATCTGGAACAAGATTTCCGGACAGGTCGATTTGTTATCCACATTGAACACCCCGTTGGCAGCTTCCGGATCAAAAGAAATGTCGCTCAACGAGCCAAACTCTTTGGCGGCGTCACAGTGTTCCAGGTAAGTCTTGGCATTGTTCAAGTATTCCGTACGCTTACCGTCGTCCAGAACATGCGCCATGGTCAGATAGACCTTTCCCAGCAAGCCTTCGGCAGCCTCTTTATTGGCCCGTCCCCTTTCGGCTTCCATGTATCCAGGCAGTGCGTTCTTATCCACACCAAACTTCAAGTCTTCTACAATCAAGGCATAAATCTCCGACTTGTCCACACGGTGCGCAGCGGCATTGATTTCATCCGGAGTTGACAAATATTGAGTGACCAAAGGCGCATCTCCCCATTTGCGCACGACATCGAAGTAGGCCAATGCTCGTACGAATTTCGCTTCTGCCAGGTATTCGTTTCGCTGGGCCTCATCTTCAAAAGTGACCTCTTCGGCTCCTTTTATCGCAAAATTGGCGTTGTTGATGGTAGAGAACATGGCGTTCCAATGTGATTTCAGGTACGTATTGCTCGGCAGCAAGGAAAAATCCGTAAACTGGAAAGGTTCACCGGCAGCTGATTGGTTATCCCATCGTCCGGCATTGTCCGAACGTTCCTCGGTATAGGCAGTGCTGCCCTCTCCCATACAATACCCAGACCGCAAAGCCATATAGGCTCCGTTCACCGCACGTTCCACATCGTTCTCAGTAGAAAAATAATTTTCAGCCACAATATGGTTCGGGTCATTTTCCGTCAGGAAATCGGTGCAAGAAGGGAATGTCAATATTCCCATTGCAAAAAGTGATGTCAGAAATATCGTTTTTTTCATTTTTTCCAATCTTTAGAATGTTAACTGAAGTCCCATGTTATACGCTCTCATCAAAGGATATTTACCATAATCCACACCCGGTGTCAAGTTGGAACCATCGTTATAATCCACTTCCGGATTGTATCCTTTGTATTTGGTGATGGTAAACGGATTATCCGTAGCTACGTAAAGACGCAGATTGCTGATGACACCATTCGACCATTGCTTGATCTTCGGGAAAGAGTATCCCACGGTAATGTTGGTACAGCGGAAGAAAGATCCGTCCTGCAGGTAGAAGGTAGACAGACGGGTACTGTTGCTCTGCGTACCTCCACGTGAGGCTTTGTACACCCATCCGTTGCCCGGGTTCTCCGGACTGCGATAACGGTCGTCTACGACGGAATACTGGTTACCGGAACCTTCCATATTGAACAGGTAGTAATCCTGTCCATCCAGCACCTGGTTTCCATAAGAACCGTTGAAAGAAGCACTCACATCCAAATCACGGTAGTTTCCGTTGATATTGAATCCGTAAGTGAACTTCGGATGCGGATTGCCAATCACCCGCTTGTCGTCATCGTTGACTACTCCGTCGCCGTTCACATCCTCAAAATACAGATCACCTGGCTGAAGGGCTACCGACTGTGACAAAGAACGGGGAGGGCCTTGCAACTTGTATCCTTCGGGGAAGGAGTTTCCGTTAGCCTTGTACACGGCATCGTCTGCGGCTATTCCAGCCATATCAGCCTCTGTCACCATACCGGCCACCTTAAAGCCATAAAACATACCGATAGGCTGTCCTTCTTCAGTGATATGGGTCATATAAGAACGTTCGGCTCCGTTGGTGATGATGGTGTTTCCACCCAAAGCAAGCACCTTGTTGCGGTTCAATGAAATGTTTCCACTGACATTCAATCCGTAATCCTTGCCAGTCAGCACACGGGCATCTACCTGAAGGTCAAATCCCGTATTGCGTATCTTCGAGTCGGGCAAGTTGGTCAAGATAGAAGTCGCCCCCGAAATGGCAGAGATAGGCTGTTCAAACAGCAAGTCTTCCGTATAGCTCAGGTAATAGTTTCCTGATACAGAGAGGCGGTTATTGAACAAGCTTAAATCAAATCCCACATTATATTGTGAAGTAGATTCCCATCCGATGGCATTGTCTTTCACACCGCCCGGATACATGGCCGAAACAATACTTCCGTTGCCAAACACCACACCGGCTGGAGAATTCATGATAGTGGCATACTCATAGTTACCGATGTTGTTGTTACCACTCATACCCCAGCTTGCACGCAGCTTGAAGGAAGAAGAGTCGCCCAGGTGGTCTTTCCAGAAATCTTCATTGGAGAGTGTCCATGCGGCAGAAACTGAAGGGAAATATCCCCAACGGTTTTCAGGGCCAAACAAAGAAGACGCATCTCCACGGAAAGAAGCAGTCAAGTAATACTTGTTCTTGAAGTTATAGTTCAAACGGGTAAAATAAGAAAGCATTGTCCAGTTCGACTTGTAAGTATTGTTCAGTTGTATGTCGCTGGGGTCTGCTCCATGTCCGGTCACTTCCGTAATGTGGTCATCTTCATATCCCGTAGCCTTTACGCCCAACACATCAATCATGTCTTTCTGCACGGAATATCCGACCACTCCACTAAAGTTGTGCGCGTCGTTCCAAGTCTTGTTGTAGTTGGCCGTAAACTCTGCCAGGTAGTCCGACTGCAAGGTGGTATTCGCAATGGCGTTTGCGGCGGCCTTGGCCTGGTCGGAATAAGGCGGATTGGCCCCGTCGGAAAGACTCGTCGGACGGTAGAACTCGTATTTCTCAGAATAAGTGTACATACCCAGGTTGACTTTCAAGAACAGGTTCTTGACCGGTTCGTAGGTAGCCGTCATGTTATAAGTATTTCTCACGCCGTTACGACGGATTTTTGTTTCCGTAGCCAATGCCACCGGATTCTCTATCTGCTGAAAGCCATAGTCGCTGGCATACGAGGTCATTTCCCCTTTAATCAGTTGCCCGTTGTCATCGTAACAACGGAAAACAGGGGCATAAATCAAGGCTCCCAGAATCGGTCCCTGATTGAAACGTCCTTCCTGCACTTCCCGGTTCCAGTTACTTGTATTCGAGATAGTTGCTCCTATCCGGAACTTTGAACTGATTTCCGCATCCAGGTTGGCCCGCAGGTTCAAGCGTTTCTGTCCGGTAGAAAGGATGATACCTTCCTGATTCTGATAACCCATGCTCACCTCATAACGTATCTTGTCGGTACCTCCGTTGACTGATACATGGTGACGCTGTGAGAGGGCATTCTGATACAATTCATCCTGCCAGTCTGTATCATACTGCGGCGTGATGACTTCTCCTTTGTCAAAATCATACAGAAACTCCGGAATCATGGCCGCACTATTGGCCGAACCAATCATCTGCGCACGTTCCGCATTGGTATGATGGATATAAGAATCATCCCATGTCTTCCCGGAATTGACCAGGATATTCTTATATGCGTTGTTACGTCCTTCCACCACCAGGTCGGCAAACTGGGCGGAGTTCAGCAAATCAATCTTCTTGGCCAGCTGGTTGACGCTCAACTGGAAATTGTAGTTCACTTTCACCTTTCCTTCCTTACCGCGTTTGGTCGTAATCAATACGACACCGCCGGCTGCACGCGAACCGTAGATGGCTGCCGAAGCGGCATCCTTCAATACCTCGATGGATTCGATGTCTTCCGGATTCAGCATCAGGTCATCGTTGGAAGGATAACCGTCAATTACATAAAGCGGGTCGGAACTGGCATTGATGGAAGCCACACCACGCACACGAATCTTCGTATTTCCGTAGGGAGCTCCACTCACCTGTGAAATCTGTACACCGGACACCTTACCGACCAAACTCTGACCGACTGTCGGAGTGGTCACGTTCAGTTCCTTTGATTTCACACTGGAAACAGCTCCTACTACATCCGTCTTCCGCATGGTCTGATAACCAACCACCACCACCTCATCAATGGTTTTGGTATCTTCTGTCAATACAATGCGCAGGTTGTCTCCTTTTTTCGGCTTGATGCGCTGGGTGGTGTACCCTATATAGGAAATTTCCAGCGTATTTTCATAATTCTGTACATTCAATTTGAATTTACCATCCACATCAGTCACGGTTCCATTTTGAGTACCTTTCTCAAAAATGCTGGCTCCGATGATGGCTTCACCATTCTGGTCTACTACAAGACCCTGTATCCAATCATCCGCTAAAGAACGTGCCTGTCCAGGATCTACAGCCAGTACCATCAGACAGCACATAAAACAAAACAATCTAAAAACTTTTCCCATAATGTTATTAAAGAATTGAAATCTGGCGCAAAAGTATCCCTCGTACATTGCATGCCAATTTCAGGTCAGTTAAATCTGCGACACAATCGGGTTACAAAAAGATTTCAACGCAGGAAAATCTTTGGCAAACCGTCCTTCCATTTTTTATGTTTCCTTGCCGAGAAACATATGTTTCCCGTGGCGGAAACATACGTTTTCCAATAGGGAAACGTACATTTCGCTTATGGGAAACGTAAAAATCGCAACGACAAACAGCAATATTCTTCAGGTCATTTTCAAATTACACACGCTTTATGCTTGTCCATCGGACTTCAATGGAAATAAGATAAGAGGCAGCCAGACAGGACCAAATCGAAAAACTTTGTGTTTCGTTTGTCTCTGCCCTCGCCTTTCGCTATCTTTGTACCCTGTAAGGTTGCAACTTAAAAATAAACTATATACGTATATGGAAAAGAAATTCAAACGGACGACCGTGACATCGGCACTGCCCTATGCCAACGGCCCGGTCCATATCGGCCATCTGGCAGGTGTTTACGTACCGGCCGATATTTATGTGCGCTACCTGCGCCTGAAAAAAGAGGATGTGCTCTTCATTGGTGGTTCTGACGAACACGGGGTGCCCATCACCATCCGCGCCAAGAAGGAAGGCGTCAGCCCACAGGACATTGTGGACCGCTACCACACCCTCATCAAGAATTCTTTCAAGGAATTTGGTATCTCATTCGATGTGTACGGACGTACTTCTTCCCCGACGCATCACCAAATGGCTTCTGATTTCTTCCGCAAACTGTACGACAAGCATGAGTTCATCGAAAAGACTTCCATGCAGTATTACGACGAGGAAGCACATACCTTCCTGGCCGACCGTTACATCACGGGAGAATGTCCGCGCTGCCATGCACAGGGCGCCTACGGTGACCAGTGCGAGAAATGCGGCAGCACCCTGTCACCTACCGAACTGATCAACCCGAAGAGTGCCATCAGCGGAAGCCAGCCAGTCATGAAGGAAACCAAACACTGGTACTTGCCGCTGGACAAACACGAAGGATGGCTGCGCAAATGGATTCTGGAAGACCACAAGGAATGGCGTCCGAACGTGTACGGACAGTGCAAGAGCTGGCTGGACATGGGGCTTCAGCCGCGCGCCGTGAGCCGTGACCTCGACTGGGGTATTCCGGTACCGGTAGAAGGTGCAGAAGGCAAAGTGCTCTACGTTTGGTTCGATGCGCCTATCGGTTATATCTCCAATACCAAGGAACTGCTGCCCGATTCATGGGAAAAATGGTGGAAAGACCCTGAAACCCGCCTGATTCATTTCATTGGAAAAGACAACATCGTGTTCCACTGCATCGTGTTCCCAGCCATGCTGAAAGCTGAAGGAAGCTACATTCTTCCGGACAACGTACCGGCTAACGAGTTCCTGAACCTGGAAGGCGACAAGATTTCTACTTCCCGCAACTGGGCCGTATGGTTGCACGAATACCTGCAGGACTTCCCGGGCAAACAGGATGTGCTGCGTTACGTGCTGACAGCCAACGCCCCGGAAACCAAAGACAACGACTTCACTTGGAAAGATTTCCAGGCCCGCAACAACAACGAACTGGTAGCAGTATACGGAAACTTCGTGAACCGCGCTCTGGTACTGACACACAAATACTTTGACGGCAAGGTACCGGCCTGCGGTGAACTGAACGACTACGACCGTGACACCTTGAAAGAATTTGCCGACGTAAAAGCAGAAGTGGAAAAACTGCTGGATGTATTCAAGTTCCGCGATGCACAGAAGGAAGCCATGAACCTGGCCCGCATCGGAAACAAATACCTGGCCGATACTGAACCTTGGAAACTGGCCAAGACCGACATGGGACGGGTAGCTACCATCCTGAACATTGCCCTGCAACTGGTTGCCAACTTGTCTATCGCTTTCGAACCGTTCCTGCCGTTCAGTTCTGAGAAACTGCGCAAGATGCTGAACATGGAAAGCTTCGATTGGGAACAGCTGGGACGTACCGACTTGCTGGCGGAAGGTCATCAGCTGAACAAAGCGGAACTGCTGTTCGAAAAGATTGAAGATGATGTGATTCAGGCACAGGTGGACAAACTGCTGGCTACCAAGAAAGCCAACGAGGCTGCCAACTATAAGGCCAACCCCATCAAACCGACCATCGCATTCGAGGAATTTGAAAAGCTGGACATCCGTGTAGGTACGGTGCTGGAATGTGAAAACGTACCCAAGATGAAGAAGCTGCTGAAATTCAAGATTGCCGACGGACTGGAAAACCGTACCATCGTCAGCGGAATTGCCCAGCACTACAAACCGGAAGAACTGGTAGGCAAACAGGTGCTGTTCATTGCCAACCTGGCTCCGCGTCAGTTCAAGAATGGACTGGTAAGCGAAGGTATGATTCTCAGCGCAGAAAACTTCGACGGTTCCTTGTCCGTGACAACCACTTTGAACGAAGTAAAACCGGGAAGCGAGGTGAAATAATCCCGCCTCTCCCACTCCATTTTTATATACAAACAGACTCACGCAGATTTCTTTGGCCCGTCCATGGAGGTCTGCGTGGTTTGTTCCATTACATCCAAGAAACGCGCATGCCCGAACACTCTTTAAAAGAAAAAACCGCCAAAGGACTACTTTGGGGAGGTATCAACAACGGAGCCATGCAGGTACTGAACCTGGCCTTCGGCATCGTGACAGCCCGCATTCTGAACGACAGCGACTACGGAATGGTGGGCATGCTGAGCATTTTCTCCCTGATTGCCGGCTCTTTGCAGGAAAGCGGATTCACCGCGGCCTTGGTCAACAAGAAAGAAATTACCCACCAAGATTACAATGCGGTTTTCTGGTTCTGCAGCGGACTGAGTCTGACCCTCTACCTGATTCTGGCCGGATGTGCCCCGCTCATCGCCGATTTCTACCACAATGACGCACTGGTTCCCTTGGCGCGTTACTCGTTCCTGGGCTTCTTCATTGCCAGTCTGGGGATTCCCCACAGCGCTTATCTCTTCCGCAACCTGATGGTCAAGCAGAAAGCCTTGTCGAGCATCATTGCCCTGCTGGTATCCGGTACCACCGGTGTCACCATGGCCCTGCTGGGCTATTCTTACTGGGGAATTGCCACGCAAAGCATTGTCTACGTAGCGGTCATCAACCTATGCTACCTCTATTTCTCTCCCTGGCGACCGACGTTCCATTTTGATTTCAGTCCCCTGAGAAGCATGGTCGGCTTCAGCAGCAAACTCCTGCTGACCAATATTTTCAACCACATCAACAACAACCTGTTCTCCATCATCTTAGGGCGTTATTATTCCGAACGGGAGGTAGGACAATTCAATCAGGCCAACAAATGGAACCTGATGGGGCACTCCTTGATTACGGGTATGGTGAGCAGTGTGGCTCTTCCCGTACTGCGCCAGGTGGCCGACGACCCTGAACGCCAGTGCCGTGTGTTCCGCAAGATGCTCCGTTTTACGGCCTTCATCTCTTTCCCGGTGATGCTGGGCCTGTCCCTCATCGCCCCGGAGATGATCACCCTGACCATCGGCAGCAAATGGTTGCCCAGTGCCCACATCCTGCAACTGTTGGCCATAGGGGGTGCCTTCCTGCCAGTAACCAACCTCTACACCAACCTACTCATCAGCAAAGGAAAATCCAACCTCTTCATGTGGAACACCATCGCGCAGGGCACCAGCCAGCTCATGGTGATGTACCTGCTCTATCCATACGGCATCCACCGCATGATTCTGGTATATATCGCCATCAATGTGGGGTGGCTGCTGGTATGGCACTATTTCGTGTGGCGGGAAATCAAACTCAGCCTCTTTCATGCCGTGAAAGACGTCTGTTCGTTCGGCCTCATCGCTGCCCTGATTATGGGAGGTGTCTATTTCCTGACCCGTTCCATCGAGAACATTTACTGGCTGGTGATCCTGAAAATCCTCTCTGCCGGAATACTGTATCCGCTCATTATCTGGCTCAGCGGTTCCGTCACCTTCAAAGAAAGCCTGAACTACTTGCTCAAAAAGAAAAGCTAAATGAAAACTGTATCCATCGTACTCTGCTCCTACAACGGCGAACGCTTCCTGAAAACACAACTGGACAGCATCGTCTGCCAGACTTATCCCATCCACGAACTGATTATTCAGGACGACGGGTCTACCGACCATACGTTGGACATCGCCCGGGAATATGCCGCGCAATATCCTTTTATCCGAATTGAACAGCATGCACAAAACCTCGGCTTCAACCGCAATTTTGAGAATGCACTGAAAAAGGCCACCGGAGATTTCATCGCCATTGCCGACCAGGACGATATCTGGTATCCGGAAAAAATCGCCAAACAGGTACAAGCCATCGGTACGCACGACCTCTGCATTTCCGGCTATCACACCGACCCCACTTATCAGGAAGGTCAAATGAAAAAAACAGTCATTCCCCGACACAACCTGGAATACCTGCTGTTTTACGACAGTACCCCCGGACACAGTATGCTGCTGACCCGTGACTTCATCCGGCAGGTATTTACGGAATGGGACGGGCACATCCTCTACGACTGGTGGCTGAGCGTCAATGCCCAACTGGGAAAAGGCATCGCCTGCGTAAACGAGCCCCTCAACTGGCACCGCCCGCACCAAGGCTCCGCCATCAACCGGCTTAACGCGCAATATGCAGCTTATCTGGTGAAGAAACCGACCTGGCAACCCTATGTCTATGGTTTCCGCAAGTTCCGTGAGCAACAGCGACTGACCACCTGGCAGTTTTTCTACGGCTACATCCACCGGCATACCAGTAAGGACAAGCACACCCTGGCCTATCAACTCAGTGGCCTCTTGCTGAAAAAAGATCCAATCAGCCTGTGCCGTCTGTGTCTGCTTTGCATGCGGTTCAAACACCTGATTTACTTCTATCCACAGCAGAAAGGAGTACTCAGTTACGTAAGGAGTTTCTGCTATCCGATGATACGGGCCTACGGGAATACTTATTTTTACCTTTAAATTGGAGAGGTGAGCAAGATTTCGTATTTTTGTCACAATTTATCGTCCATACACGCATGAAAAAGAACATTGCAGTCATATTAGCCGGAGGGGTAGGAAGCCGACTGGGACTTTCCACTCCCAAACAATTCTTCAAGGTGGCCGGAAAGATGGTCGTGGAACACACGGTAGACGCCTTCGAACGCAATCCCCACATCGACGAGATTGCCATCGTCTCCAACCCGTTCTATATTTCTGAATTTGAGAACATCGTCATCAAAAACGGATGGAAGAAAATCAAGAAAATCCTCAAAGGAGGAAAAGAACGGTACGATTCCAGCCTTTCTGCCATTGAAGCCTACGCCGGCAGTGATGTCAACCTGATTTTTCATGACGCCGTACGCCCGCTCATCAGCCAGCGTATCCTCAACGACGTGATTGAAGCGCTCGACAAATATGAGGCGATTGACGTGGCCCTGCCTTCTGCCGATACCATCATCGAGGTGGAAGACGATTTCATCTGCCAGATTCCGGACCGTTCCCGACTGAGACGCGGACAGACTCCGCAGGCTTTTGCCATCGACACCATCCGGAAGGCCTACCAGATTGCATTGAAAGACCCGAACTTCAAAGTGACGGACGACTGTGGCGTGGTGAAGAAATATCTGCCGGAAGTACCCATCTACGTGGTACAAGGGGAAGAAAGCAACATGAAGCTGACCTACAAGGAGGATACGTATCTGCTCGACAAGTTCTTCCAGCTCCGGAAAAGTGAGCTAAACCACGAACCGATTCAAGAAGAGACCTTCCGCGACAAAGTGGCTGTCATCTTCGGAGGAAGCTACGGCATCGGGGCTGAAACCGCCCGCATGCTGCAAGAAAAAGGCGGAAAGGTGTACTGTTTCTCCCGTAGCCTCAACCATACGGATGTAGGTAACCGACAGGCAGTGAAGGAAGCCTTGGAATCGGTCTACCAGAAAGAGAAACGCATCGACTTCGTAGTCAATACGGCGGGGGTACTCAACAAAGAACCGTTGATTTCCACCTCTTACGAGACCATCCAGTCGGCAGTACAGACCAATTACATGGGTACAGTCAACGTGGCCCTGGAAGCCTTCCCCTACCTGAAAGAGACCAAGGGACAGTTGATTTTCTTTACCTCCAGCTCTTACACCCGTGGGCGCGCTTTCTACAGCATCTACTCGTCGACGAAAGCGGCTATCGTGAACTTTGTACAGGCCATTGCCCAAGAATGGGAAAGTTTCGGTATCCATATCAACTGTATCAACCCGGAACGGACCAAGACCCCGATGCGGGTACACAACTTCGGCATCGAGCCGGAAGACACTCTGCTATCGGCAGAGAAAGTGGCCGAAGCCACCCTGAGAACCTTAGCCTCCGACTATACCGGACAAGTGATTGACGTAAAACGGGAAACATTATGAACAATCCGTTCCTGACTGAATATGTAAAGCAAAACCTGAGAGTTTGCCAATTAAAGCAGCTCTCCATCCTGGAAGAAGTAGACCGCATCTGCCGGAAGCACCGGATTGACTACTGGCTGGATGGCGGAAGCCTGCTGGGAGCCATCCGTCACGGAGGATTCATCCCCTGGGACGACGACATCGACATTGCCATGACCTTGGAAGGGCTGAAACAGTTTATCCGCGTAGCCCCTCAGGAACTGCGCGAAGGACTCTTCCTGCAGACTTCGGAAAGCGACCCTACCCACAAGGAACCAATTGTCAAGGTGCGCGACCTGAACTCGCTGTACATCGAAAGCGGAGATAACATGCAGGCCCCCTACCAGAAGGGACTTTACATCGACATTTTCCCCTTTATTGATTATCCCAGCGTACCGAAATCGTGGGTAAAGAAACTGACCAAAGGCATTTCTACCAGCTACTCCATCCTGCACAAGGCGCACTACTATTCCTTGCGTGCTTTTGCCGAATATTTCTGGTTTCATGCCAAATACGGTCTCTACCGGACTCTTTGGGGACTGCTCAATCTCCTTTATCCGAAAGGTACCTACATGTCCAATATCCTTATTAATAACGGATACGGCATCATGCACCGCAAAGACTCCATCTTCCCGCTGGGCCGCATGACCTTTGAAGGAAAAGAATTTCCGGCTCCGCACAACCCGGACGCCTATCTGAAGGACCTTTACAAGAATTATATGGAAATCCCGCCAGAGGATAAACGCAAGATACATGCCATTTATGTACACCCGGAATTGATTACTCATGGAAACGACCGTTAAACATACGCACAGTCACCCGGCCCTCGTGGAGGTAGCCGTATTAATTCTGTTCTTCAACCGCCCTGAACCGCTCAAGGCCGTTTTTGAACAGGTAAGAAAGGCACGTCCCTCCAAGCTGTTCCTCTATCAGGACGGTCCCAGAGGAGAGAAAGACTTGCCCGGTATACAGGCCTGCCGGAAGGTGGTGGACGAGATTGACTGGGAATGTGAGGTACACCAATGGTACCAGGAACAGAACTTCGGTTGTGACCCTTCCGAATATCTGTCACAGAAATGGGCATTTTCCCATGTAGACAAATGCATCGTATTGGAAGACGACGATATCCCTTCCGTCAGTTTCTTCCGCTTCTGCAAGGAACTGCTCGACAAATACGAGAACGATACCCGTATCTGCATGATTTCCGGCATCAACTACGATGAAGTGACGAAAGATGTACCCTACGACTATTTTTTCAGTACGGCCTTCTCCATCTGGGGATGGGCCAGTTGGCGTCGCGTCATCGACCAATGGGACGAGCACTACAGTTTTCTGGACGATGCATTCAACCTGCAGCAATTGAAAGAGTACATCAAGGAACGGAAATACCAAAAAGAATTCATTGAATTCTGCCAACATCACCGGGAAAGCGGAAAGGCCTATTACGAGAGTATCTTTCATGCGGCCATGTTCTTCAACTCCGGCTTGAGTATCGTACCGACTAAGAACATGATTCACAACCTGGGTGCCACCGCCGGGTCTACGCACTTCGGCAGCGGCAACAACCTGCTCCCGAGAGGTTATCGACGTATCTTTACCATGGCATGCCATGAGCTGGACTTCCCGTTAAAGCACCCGCGTTATGTCATTGAAAATGTAGGCTACAAAGACCGAATGTTCCGCATCATGGCCTGGGGACATCCCTGGATTAAAATCGGCCGTTCGTTCGAGGAACTTTACCTCAACCTGCGCTACGGGAATTTTAAGAATATCAGTAAAGCCTTGCGCAACCGCCTCAACAAGTGGCTGGGCAGAAACAAATGGCGTTAATCTCTGAGACATGAATCCAAAACTCAATATTTATTTCTATCACACTCGCCTCACACGGGAAAGTTACGAAGAGTGGAAAAACTTCCGGTTTCCCGGACATATTCTCTATGGTCTTCCCTTGCTGGAAAGCCATGGCATCCACTCGGTGATGCACCGTTACAAAGCCTTTTCCAGCCGATGGAAACTGATGCTTTATGCCACCAAAGAAATTCTTTTCTGCAAAGAAAAATACGAGGTGCTTTACGGCACTTCTTTCCGGGGCTTGGAACTGATTATCTTCCTGCGGGCCCTCGGACTGTACCGGAAGCCCATCGTGATATGGCATCACACCGCCCTCCGCAAATCGTCCAACCGACTGAAAGAAGCCATCTCCCGTTTCTTCTACCGAGGCATCGACCACATGTTCCTCTTCAGCCGGAAACTGATTCAAGATTCCATCGCCACCCACAAAGTACCGGAACACAAACTGGAACTGATTCATTGGGGACCCGATCTGGCTTTCTACGACCACCTGCTCAAAGAACTGCCCCCACAACCACGGGAAGGCTACATCTCGACAGGAAAAGAAAACCGCGACCTGAAAACCATGCTGGAAGCTTTCTCACAGACGGAGGAAGACCTAGAAGTATTCATTGCCGAAACATGTGGAAACCTCAACTATAAACAAATAGCCGACAGCCTGACACTGACCGACAACATCCATATTCATTATACCGAAGGAGTCATCCCTTACGAGCTGGCAAAGAAAGTAGCCCAGAAAAAAGCCATTGTCATCTGCTGTCTGGACTTTCCTTATACCGTAGGGCTCACCACCCTGGTGGAAGCCTACGCACTGGGCATCCCCGTTATCTGTTCCAAGAATCCGAACTTCGAAATTGACATTGAAAAAGAAGGAATCGGTATTGCCGTGGAATATGGCGATGTGGAAGGCTGGGTAAAAGCCATCCGTTACTTACATACGCACCCGGAAGAAGCGGAACGGATGGGACGGAATGCCCGCAAATTAGGAGAAGAACGTTTCAATTTGGCCCTATTCAGTAAGGAAATTGCCGAAAGACTGTTGCACATAAGCACAAAAAACTCCTAACTTTGCAGAAAACTTGAACGACACGCCATGAGAGTACTTATCATCAACACTGCAGAACGTATAGGAGGTGCTGCCATCGCCGCCAACCGGCTAATGGAAGCTTTGAAAAACAACGGAATAAAGGCTAAGATGCTGGTTCGTGACAAACAAACCGATCAAGTCACCGTTGTCGCACTCAAGAAATCATGGCGCAAGATTTGGCAATTTACCTGGGAACGCGTTGTTATCTGGGCCGCCAACGGCTTCAAACGTCACAACTTGTTTGCCGTCGACATTGCCAATACGGGTACTGACATCACTTCTCTACCAGAATTTCGCCAAGCCGATGTCATCCACCTGCACTGGATTAACCAAGGGATGCTTTCTTTGAAAGACATACAACGCATCCTTTCCTCTGGAAAGCCTGTGGTATGGACACTGCACGACATGTGGCCTTTTACCGGCATTTGCCACTATTCAGGAGAATGTGAGAAATACACCACGGAATGTCATGACTGCCCGCTCCTGTTGAAGCCTCATCGGCATGATTTGTCGGAAAAGATTTTCCGTAAAAAGCAAAAACTGTATGCTACGGCACCTATCACGTTCATCGCCTGCAGCCGATGGCTGGAAGCCATGGCCCGGAAAAGTGCCCTGCTTCAGGGGCATACCATCACAAATATCCCCAATGCCATCAACACCAATCTGTTCAAGCCACGGGCCAAAAAGTTTGCCCGCGAGAAGTTACATCTTCCCACCGACAAAAAACTGCTGCTGTTCGGTTCGATGAAAATCACCGACAAGCGGAAAGGTATCGACTACCTGATAGAAGCCTGCAAACTGCTGGCCCAACAGGAGCCGGAACTCAGCCGGCAATTAGGCGTAGTGGTGCTGGGAAGCCAAGCCGAACAGTGCAAGTCACTCTTCCCCTTCCCCATCTACCCGATGAACTACGTCAGCAACGAAAAGGAGCTGGTGGATATCTATAATGCCGTCGACCTCTACGTGACCCCTTCACTGCAAGACAACCTGCCCAACACCATTGTGGAAGCAATGGCCTGCGGTATTCCTTGTGTAGGCTTTAATGTGGGAGGTATCCCTCAAATGATTGACCACCTTCACAATGGGTATGTAGCCCAATACAAATCGGCAGAAGATTTGGCCAATGGCATCTGCTGGACCCTCACCGAAGGTGACTACGATACGCTGAGTTCTGAAGCCTACCGTAAAGCAGTAACCACGTATTCTGAAATGACGGTGGCCAACCAATACATTCAAATATACAACCACATTACCGGAAAAAATGCATAATTTTCACCACTTACATCCCAAGTTCTCTATTATTACCGTCACCTACAACGCCGGGGCCGTATTGGAGGATACCATTCAAAGTGTCATCACGCAAACGTACAAGAATGTGGAATACATCATCGTGGACGGAGGGTCGAAAGACCGCACGCTACAGATTGTCGACCAGTACAAGGAGCACATACACACGGTGGTAAGTGAACCAGACAAAGGACTGTATGACGCCATGAACAAAGGTATCAGGCTGGCTACCGGCGATTACCTCTGTTTCCTGAATGCCGGCGATGAGCTGCACGAAGACGATACCCTCCAGCTCATGGTCCATTCTCTTACGGAATCAACCCTGCCGGATGTGCTATATGGCGACACGGCCATCGTGGACGAAGAAGGACATTTTCTGCATATGCGCCGTCTCAGTCCCCCCGAAAACCTGAATTGGAAGAGCTTCAAGGAAGGTATGCTGGTCTGCCATCAGGCTTTCTTTGCCCGCCGTGACCTGATAGAGCCCTACAACCTGCACTACCGTTTCTCAGCCGACTTTGACTGGTGCATCCGAATCATGAAAAAAAGCAAGGTGCTCCATCACACCCACCTCATACTCATTGATTACCTGAATGAAGGAATGACCACCCGTAACCATAAGGCATCCCTGAAAGAACGCTTCCACATCATGTGCAAGCATTATGGCGTAATATCTACCGTCATGCACCATGCCTGGTTCGTCGTCCGGGCCCTAAAAAACAAGAAACGTCCTGTTTCCAATGCGTAAGCATCTTCCACAGGACGATTTATCTTCTCAAAGTAATTCTCCTTTATTCTTTTTTCTGCTTTCTCCAAGCCAGTACCACAGCTACGATGATTGCCAACAACAGGATTCCCAGTGCCACGAAAGCAATGGTTTCCGTTACATGCAATGATTTCGGGTCGAACGTAAATTCTACCACATGCTTTCCTGCCGGTACGTTCATCGCACGCAGAATGTAATCTGCACGACCGTGAGGCACTTCTTTTCCATCAATGAACGAACGCCAGCCCGGATAATAGATTTCGGCAAAGACCACGGTTCCTCCTTTCGGTGAATTGACTTCATATTTCAGGGCGTTCGGCTCATAATTCTTCAACACAATCGAATTCAAACTATCGGCTCCCGCAGACGCCTTCACCTCATTCTGGAACTTCTTGTCGACCACGGCCACCGTTGCCGGATTGACGTGATGCAAGGCCTCTATTTCCTCATTGGCATTGTTCACGTACTGCACCTTCTCCACAAACCAGGCATTGCCCAAAGCATGCGGATTGAATACCGGAATGGTCTTGCCCTGCTGCAGCGGGATGATGAAATAACGCGTGTTCAGCATGTTCAGCACCGGTGTCAGCGTATCGCCCACCTGACTCAAATCGGCATTTACTGCCGGCAACATCTTAAACAAAGAAGTAATCTCACCTTGGATATGTTCGTCAATCATCTCCTGATAACGACGGAGCTTGGCGGCATGATATCCACCGATACTCTTGTGCCAGTAGGCCGTATTGTTTTCATTGAACGTATTGACGGACAAATTCAACACACGGTAGTCCAGTGATTTGTCTTGCAAAATCTCCCGGTCAGTTTCCGACGGTTCCAGGAATGGCTGCATCTCCGTGCCTTTTGCCACGAACTGTTCATCATACAGATAGCGTTTGTTGACGCTCCACATATCCACTAGACACAGCAAAGCCAGCAGGCCAACCAGCAGTTTGGCTTTCAACTTCCCGGCACAATAAGCCCACAGCAACACCGCTCCTATCAATATCACGAAGAAGCTGCGCCATGCGTCGGAGGTGAAGATAGATTTACGTATTTCTTCCAGATTGACCAGGATAGGCGCCAGCTGGTCGGCTGGAATGGCATTCTGCAACGCGTTCATCTCGGCAGAAGAAACATACGACGGGAAGAAGAAACTCGGTGCCAAGGCAAACAAAAGCGACAAGCCACCGGTCAATACAAACGAGATGTAAAAGGCTTTGCGCGATTCATTCCACAATTGCGGACGCTCTACCACTTCTTTCAATGCCATAATGGCCAGCAAAGGAATGGTAAACTCTGCAATGACCAGAATGGAAGATACCGCACGGAACTTGCTGTACATCGGGACATAGTCGATAAAGAAATCTGTCAGCCCCATAAAGTTATGTCCCCAGGAGAGCAAGATGGAGAACGCGGTACCGACAAGCAATGCCCATTTCATCGGACCCTTCACAATGAACAGTCCCAGAATGAAAAGGAACATCACGAAGGCACCCACATACACCGGTCCGGAAGTACCGGGCTGTTCACCCCAATATTGTCCCAGCTGGCTATACAACCCCATATAATTCGGGTCGGCCTTCTCCATGGCCTTTTCATTGTTTGCCAACGGTACGGAAGCACCTCCTTTCACATTGGGTACCAGCAAGGAAAAAGTTTCCCCAATTCCATAACTCCATTGAGTGATATAGCTTCTTTCCAATCCGCTGCTGGTTTGGTCCGAAGTATTCTCTTTCACCAGTTCGCTTTTTCCACGCATGGTCTCCTTGCTGTACTCATACGTGTGATACAGGTTCGACAGGTTCACGCAGACACCCACCAGACCGGCCACAATCAGGACTACAGTGGCTTTGATAAACTGAGGCATCTTCTTTTCCCGCCATGCCATCACCCCGTAGGCAATCGCCATAAACAGCATGACAAACAAGAAGTAATAACTCATCTGCGGATGGTTGGCCATAATCTGGAGCGCGACAAACAAAGCGGTCACGATACCTCCCGCCAGCAGTTTCCCCCGATAAGCCAGTACCATACCGGCAATCGTGGGCGGGATATAAGCCAAAGCCACAAACTTCCAGATATGTCCGGCGGCAATGATGATGAAGAAATAAGACGAGAAGGCCCAGAGAATGGCCCCCAGTGCCGACATCCACACCTTGAAATCAAAAGCCCGCAACAGGATATAAAAGCCCAGCAGCATTACAAACACATACCACACGTAGGTCGGCAAAAACAGGTGATATACCTTCTGCAACCAGCTCAACGTATCGGTTGAATCGTAACTCGGCGACATCTGATAGGTAGGCATACCGCCAAAGATAGAATTGGTCCACCGGGTCCGCTCACCTGTCTTCTCCAAGTATTCACTCATCTCACGTCCCGAACCGATACCGGCCACGGCATCGTGCTGTGCCAGAATGCGTCCTTCGGTCACTGCCGGAAAGAAATAAGCAAACGAAATGATAGCAAAAAGAACGATGACTACCACGTCGGGCAGTAGTTTCTTGAACAAGTTCATATTATTCATAATTAATGTTTTCGGCAGGCAAAGATAACATAATACTGCCTGAAAAGTCGTAAATTTGCCCCTGAAAATCTTTTTTAACGCATGAAAATAGGAATCATTACCGCCATGGCTTCCGAACAGAAGCAACTGGCCAACCAACTCGAGAACAAGACTGAACGTAAAGAGGGCCCCTTCACCTACATCGAAGGCTCCATCAAGCACAATACCATCATTCTGATGCAATGCGGCATCGGGAAAGTCAATGCTGCCGCAGGTACCGTGGAACTCATCCGCACCTTCCAGCCCGACTGCATCATCAGCACCGGAGTGGCAGGAGGAATCGACAGCTGCCTGAAAATAATGGATGTGGTAGTCAGCCAGCAAATCGTGTACCACGACGTATGGTGCGGCGAAGGCAATGCCTACGGACAGATACAAGGTCTCCCGACGTTCTTCCAAGGCAACGAAACGCTCTATCAGTGTGCGCTCTCACTGGATACGGAAACAGCCATTCACGGAGGCCTCATCTGCACGGGCGACAAGTTCATCACCGACCGCAGCGAACTGGACGAAATCAAGCGTAACTTCCCCGAAGGGCTGGCTGTCGATATGGAATCAGCTTCCATCGCCCAAGTATGCTACCTCTATCAGGTGCCTTTCATCAGCTTCCGCATCATCAGTGACACTCCGGGAGCCGACAAGCATTTTGAACAGTACCTGAACTTCTGGGGAGAAATGGCCGACCGCTCCTTCCATGTGACCGAGACTTTCTTGAAAGCATTACCCAACAAACTATAACGAATCATGAAAAAGATACCAAGCTTTACCGTAGACCATATTCATCTGAAACGTGGCATTTTCGTATCCCGTAAAGATGAAGTCGGAAATGAAATGGTCACCACTTTCGACATCCGCATGAAAGAGCCGAACCGCGAACCGGCGTTAGACCCTGCTGCCATCCATACCATCGAACACCTGGCTGCCACTTTCCTGCGCAACCATCCGGTATGGGCCGATAAAATCATCTATTGGGGTCCGATGGGCTGCCTCACCGGAAACTACCTGGTAGTGAAAGGTGACTTGCAATCCAAAGACATTGCGCCGCTGATGACCGAAACCTTCCGCTTCATTGCCGACTATGAAGGCGAAGTGCCGGGCGCCACTCCCAAAGATTGCGGCAACTATCTTATGATGAACTTGCCCATGGCGAAATGGGAAGCTGCCAAGTTCCTGCACGAAGTGCTGGAACAACTGACCGAAGAGAATCTAGAATATCCGGCTTCCCTGTAAAATCATATTCCCTGCCCCAAAAGCCACGCACAGAGCATCTCCTGAGGGCAGGTCCAGAAAACAAAAAGCCCGGCCAGGCGCCTTTCAGACAGCCTGCCGGTGCTCTGCCAGTACTTCCTAAGCAGTACCGTAGTACTGCCTAAGGAGGATTATTCAGCCTCCAATACCACTTCCGTTCCTTTCAAAAGCGGAGAAGTCAGTTTGACCCGAATCTCTCCTTTCTGTCCTGTAGTTTGGATATAAGCCAGCAAACGGCCGTGATAAGCCCGATGACGGTTATCCGTATAATCACTCATATCACTGTTATCTGAGCCTTCCAATCCTAAAAGACGGGCGGGACCCTCAATTTCACAAGTCACTTCGTTGTCTCCCAATTTCACCACAGTGCCCTGCTCATCGACCACTTCAATCGTAACATGAGCCGTAGCTTTCTCCGGTGACAACACGTCCTTATCTACCGTAGCCCGCAGCGCGTATGGACGTCCCGAAGTCTTTATGGTATAGGTAGAAAGCACCTTTCCGCTTTCATCACAACCTTCGGCACGAAGTTCTCCATCCTGATAAGGAATGTCCCAGTAGATGATTCCGCTCTTGTCATCGTAAGGCTTCATCGGTCCGACTTCCTTTCCGTCGAGCAACAGACGTGCCTGTGGTGCGTTGGTATAACATACCACCCGAATCAGCTGGCCCGGAGCATAGTTCCAGCTGTCCCAGGCATCCATGGAAAGCCAACTGTGTCCCGGTCTCACCGGATAAGTACCGATGTATGTCATCGGTTTATCGCTCCACAACGAAGCCCGGAAATAACCACGCGGCTTCGCAAAACTGCCGAAGTCCAGCAAACCTGTATACAATCCACGGGACGGCCATCTTCCGGCCTCACCCAGATAATCAGTACCCGTCCAAAGGAACTGTCCGAAAATGAAATCATTGTCACGAACGGCATGCCAAGCCTCAATGCCTACTCCTGTTTCACTTCCGTAAATGATACGCTTCGGGTAAGTTTTGTGGTCTTCTGCATAACGGTCTTCCGTATAATTATATCCTACCACGTCTACCGCTTCCGGATAAGCCGTCTGGTTGGACATGATCACACCGGCCAATGCTCCCGTAACCGGGCGTGAAGTATCTACGGCTCGCACACAAGCCGCCAGTTTCTGGGCAATCACCCCAATCCGCATGGCGTCGGGCGCGTCGGGCTTGTAACCTCCGAACATCGGCTGGTTAATCTTTGCTCCATCCAATATCGGATGAGAATAAGGGTCATTCGGATAATCTACCTCATTACCGATGCTCCACAAGAACACAGAAGGATGGTTCCTGTCACGGCGTACCATATCGGTCACATCCTGCTCTATCCATTCTTCAAAGAAGTCGAAAGAGCCTTCGTAACTGGGTTCTCCCACATTCCATCCTTTTATCCATTTGCGCTTTGGAAATTCCCATTCATCGGAAGCCTCATCCATAACCAAAAAGCCCAGACGGTCACATAAATCATACAGCACTGGAGCCTGCGGATTGTGGCTCATACGAATGGCATTCGCCCCGATTGCTTTCAAGTTCTTCAAACGTCTTTCCCAAACCTCCGGCGGTACGACTGCACCCAGCACTCCTGCATCATGATGCAGACACACCCCTTTCACCTTCATCCACTGTCCGTTCAATGCGAATCCCTTGTTGGCATCAAACTGAAGTGTACGCAAGCCTACAGAACTAGAGGCGCCATCTATCCGCTTTCCATCGCAATACAGCTCAGCCTTCAACGTATAAAGATAAGGATCATTCAGGTTCCAGCGGTGCGGCTTCTTCACCTTCAACGAAAGGGTTTGCTTGGAAAGTCCTTTCTCCTTTCCAGCCACATCTTTCCGGTTTTCAGCCACAAGTTTCCCTTCGGCATCATACAAGGCAGCTTTCACCTCGAGTTTTCCCTCAGCCTTTACGTGCTTTTCTACTTCCAGTTCTACTGAAACGACAGCCTGCTTGTCGGTAATCGAAGTTGCATGCCAGCCTAATCCCCATTGTGCCAAATGAATCTCCGGTGCCGCTACCATCCATACATCCCGGTAAATACCCGAACCCGTATACCAGCGAGAATCTGCATACCGACTATGGTCTACACGCACGGCCAGCACATTGTCGCCTTCTTTCAAATACGGAGTCATATCATACATAAAAGAAATGTAACCGTTGGGACGCTTACCCAGGAGATGTCCGTTCAAATACACCTCACTCCGGTTATACACACCTTCAAAATAGATATAATGACGTGCGGCCTCATCAGTCAGCTGAAAATGTTTCCGGTACCAGCCAATTCCTCCCGGCAGATAGCCCGTACAACTTGCCAGAGAAGGTGAAAGCTGTCCCTCGATAGACCAGTCGTGTGGCAAGTCCAGCTGCCGCCATTTGCTGTCATCATACGAAACAGATGCACTCAGGCTATCATCCGAGAGACTGAACAACCAGCCATCGTTAAACTTTTTTGCCTCTCCGAAAGCAACTTGAGCTGTTAAGGAAGCACATGTAAACAAACAAAACAAACAAAATAGTAACAATTTATTATTCATAAACTTTACACATTAGAGATTCAATATAATAATCATAAAAGGCTGACCCCTTAAAAGGAGCCAGCCTTTTATCCTTTATCCAACAAGACCCAATTTATTCAATCTTAGTAGATTGGGTATAGCAGTACTCGGAAGCCTGTCCCGATTTAACACCTACACGTGCGAAGAAATAATCTTCAGAAGCCAGACTTTCCGGAATGTCAATATCAGCTGTAATCACTTGATCCAGTTGAATATCCTTTCCGAGGCTCACATTTGCACGGTTTGTATTATTATCTGTAATCAGCATTTCACCCAAGTAAATACGTACATCTTCCAATGTAGCACTTGAAGATACTTTCTTTACCGTAAATTTCGCCGTCACTTTTGAACCATTCTTGGTGAATGAAGCATCCTTGATGATAAAATAGGGAGTCACAGGAATATCCTGTACAGTATTTCCGTGGACTTCTACCAAAATCGTATCATTGTTAGGACGTTCCCAAGGAGCATTACCCATACGTACCAACTTATACTCTCCGTCGAAAAGCACTGCAGAGTAAGTACCATCCTGATTAATATACACAGGAATAGAGTTATGAAGAGCATATCCATCCTGATAAAGCGCAAACTCAGCACCTCCCGCACGTACGCAGATCGGTTCACCCTCATAGACGACTTTACCCGTCAACATAGACTGAGGCTCATCGAAATTATCATATCTACAACTGCTTATAGCCAATAAACAGCACAACAAAGTAAAAAATGATGTTATCTTTTTCATATTCCTTTTTATTGAAGCGGGTTCTTTACAATTAATGGGTTATTATTAATTACGTCATCCGCAATAGATGAATAGTAATTTGACATTCTGAACATACGGGCCAGGATGAAACGGCTGGAACGATGTTTTACAAAGATATACTTATCTTGATCATTCGTGCCTGGTTTTGCTACTGCAATTCGATAAGGATACAAACCATATACTACCGCAGTACTGTTTTCATCTTCTTCTCCATTCCAAATCTTATCCGCAATTCTCCAACGTTTCAAATCAAAATAACGCTGGTCTTCAAAGGCCATTTCCACACGACGTTCATTCTGAATCTTTTCCAATGTCAGACTTGTCAGACTGTTTGCCGGGAATCCTGCACGTTCACGCAGCTTATTGATATAATACAAAGCACCTGGATCCTGATCATCCAATTCAAATGAGGCTTCAGCTGCATTCAAATAGATTTCACCCAAACGGAACCAAGGCCACCAGTTCTCTTCGTAGTTTCTCAATGTAAAGCCCACTTCTTCGCTTATATATTTACGAATATAGAAACCCGTGTTACTTACATTCTGAGCACCATCCTGAGGACCATCCTGACCAACATAAGTCTTACCGTCGGTATAAGTGCTACCCAATGTCGGATCACTCAACAAATCGTAATTATTTTTCTCTGCATTCCAAACAGCTACACCAGCCTGAATGTCTACGTCAGAACTTCTGAATTGTGTGCCCGGATAAATGATGGTACCATACAAACGCGGATCCTTGTTGGCAAACAAGTCGGCCGGATTATCAAACACAATGTAATTGTTGTTTTCATCCATGTATTTCAGCTTTCCTGAAGTACCATCCAGATAATCATAAGCCTCAACCAATCCCAATGACGGAGCGATACAAGAAGAATTATCATTATCCTCTTTCAGATGCTGGATGACATTATCATAACCAAAGCTGTGTATCTTAGTCGGGTTCTTATAATCTTTCGCCCAGATAATTTCCGGATTCTTTTCCTTATCCATGAACAACTGATAGAAGTTCACGCCCTTGTTTGAGTTCTTGTTGTATAAGTCATATCCACCTTGCGTGATAATCTCCTTAGAGGCAGCCAAAGACTTCTGATAATAACCAGTAGCCATGCTAGCCGGGATACCTACTTCTCCTCCGTCTGTTACCAGTGTCGGAGTATACAACGCATTGTATTTGGCAATAGAACCGGCATACAACATGGCACGGCTTTCAAGAGCCAATGCAGTGTAATAATTTGCTCTTGTCTGGCTTCCGTTATTGGCTTTCAGGTCATTCTTCACATCTTCACATTCGCTATATACGAAATCATAAATCTCATGTTCCTTCGCACGCGGATGCTGCAAATAAGAAGGATCTCCACTAAAATCATACTCCAAGGTAGTAGTAATCAATGGTACACCTCCCATTCGTCTAACCATATCAAAATAGATATACGCACGAATGAATCTGAATTCAGCCTTGAACAAAGTCTTTTCTTCTGTAGTCAGATTTGTTCCATAAGTTTCCAGATTTTCAAGAGACATGTTGATATCACGAATCAATCCGTAATCCCACAGACGACCGTAATCATTTCCATACTGGAAATTATTCTTTCCATTCTGGTCCAATGCTCCACTCCACATTGCATCATCAATTTCACACATACCACCGGTATTGAAATCACCATGCAAACTTGTAATACGGTTATAAAGATTGGCCAACTGAGATTTCACCATATTGGGATCGTTCCATACCTGTTCATTGGTCAGAATGGTCTTTGGATCCCTTTCGAACCAGCTGTCACCGCAACCAGACAATACAGATGCGAGCGCTGTTCCAATTACAAATATTTTTATAGAATTACTTTTCATCTTTACGAATCATTTTTAGAATGTGACATTAAATCCAACAAGGAAGGTACGCTGCTGCGGATATACTACGGCTGCTGCTGCAGTAATTTCCGGGTCAATACCAAACTGATGAACATTATCAAATGAACACAAGTTAGACACACTACCGTAAACACGTACTTTCTGTGCATGAAGTGGTTTTAACATCCACATCGGCAAGCTATATCCGATTTCCAAATTCGAGATACGCAGATAGTGTACATTGTGCAACCAAAAATCACTATTCTTATTATTGTAAGCAAATTCACCGTTACGAATAGCAGGGTAGCGTCCTGAAATCCATTCACTTTCCGGATCATAAAGATCGGCACGATGCCAGCGGTCTTCCAACAGATAAGCTGGAGAGTTACCACCATTGTGGTACGCATTGGCCAACTCATAGTTCTGTCTCCATCCTTGCATTGCACCACCAGAGAAGTCAATATTCAAATCGATACCTCTCCATTCCAGTCCGATATTACCACCGAAAGAAAGAATCGGTGCCCAGTTCTCAGGGAAACCAATCGGACGTTCATCCATGCTATTAATCACTCCATCATTATTGACATCCTTATAAATAAGGTCACCTGGCAGCAACGTTGTATTTCCCTGTCCATCCAAGTTTACAGGATAATTCTTGATTTCTTCTTCAGACTGGAACTGTCCGATAACCTGATATCCCCAATAGATGCCACCCCAACGATCTTCAGCTGAGTTACGGTATTCATCCCATGAGTTACTGAAACGAGGCTTGTAGGTTTCAATGCTTCTGTAACGAGAGAAAGTGATATTACCACTTACCCGATAGTTGAATTCACCGATATGGTCTGTCCATGTAGCCATGGCTTCTGCACCGATGTATGCTTGCTTGTTCAAGTTTTCATTCGGCAATGAATATCCGACTTCACTCGGCAGCAACACGTCATAACGTGCAGCCGGCACACCTGTAATATCCTTACGGAAGGCATCTGCACTTACAGTCAAACGATTGCCAAACATTGACAAATCAAAACCAATGTTCTTAGTCGTATTCTTAGTCCATGACAGGTTTGTCACTGGGAGACCTCTCTGATTCAATCCAGTCACATACTCCCCATCCAATACGGCACTTCCCTGATTCCAGTTATAACCGCTCAAATAACCAAACATAGAAACTCCACTTTCTGTACCTGTCTGACCGATAGAAGCACGAATCTTCAAATCATCTACCACTGATTTCAACGGAGCAAAGAATTTCTCTTCAGAGATTCTCCAACCTAAAGACAAGCCCGGGAAGAAACCCCAACGTTTACTAGGTGCATACAGATAAGAACCATCATAACGAGCCAGCAACTCAACCAAGTACTTGTGTGCGTAATCATAGTTTACACGGGCCAACCAACCTGCACGAGCTTCATAGCTCCATTCATCACCAAAACTGTTGATTTCATCCATCTGCAGCAACGGCAAATAGTCTGTAGAAGGTTCTGTTCCGTAAGTTTTCTTACTCCAGTCATAATCTGAAGCTTCATAACCCAACACAGCAGAAATGTTATGTTCCTTAATCTGCTTGTTGTAGTTCAACTGCAACTGCATGTAACGAGTCGGTACGCTACGGTCAATTTGCAATCTCCAACGACCTACCGCATTCGTTCCATTATAAGTATCTGATGCTTCATCATAAGTGTAAATCTGGTATGCATACTGATAACCATCAAAACGGCTGTTAGTATAACCATAAGAGAAAGTTGCCTTTGCTGTCAATCCGAAACCAAAATCATACTGTGCGTATGCGTTGATATTTGCATAGCGGGTCATACTATCTTTATAACCTGCAATGTCACGTCTGAAAGCAGCCGGGTTATATCCGTTACGGTAAGAGTCAATATTTCTAATGTAATTAGGATTGTCATTTGCGTATGGACTATCGATAGGACGCATTCTGAAGATAGCCAAGATAGAAGAATAATAGCCATCACCACCCGGCAAACCTACATCGTTTGTTTTCTCATATCTTCCACTTACCTGCGCACCAATCGTAAAGCGGTTGGTAATTTTAGTATCCAAGTTCAACTGGAAGTTTGTACGCTGATAGTTAAAGTCAGGCATCATAGCTTCCTGATTAGTATGTGCAATTGACAGGTAGTAGTTCGTTCTTTCAGAACCACCGGTTACACTGGCATTGATATGATATTGCGGTACATTTTTTCTCATGATCATATCATAATAGTCATAGCTCTTATAACCTTTTTCTGTACCTGCAGCCCATTTTGCCAATTCTTCTTTCGTATACACAGAGTTTGGATCTTCTCCTCTGTTCTGTGCAGCTTCAGCCAAACCTCTTGTGTATTGTTCCGCATTTGCTAACTCAGGGAAACGTGTCAGATTCTGCCAGCCATAATATCCATTTACATTAATGCTGACTTTCTCGTTCTTTTTACCTTTTTTTGTGGTAACCAACACAACACCGTTTGAAGCTCGCAAACCGTAAATAGCTGCTGACGCATCCTTCAATACCGTAATACTTTCGATATCTTCAATATTCAACGCATTGAACACATCGTTTCCGGATACTTCAGAGTTTACCAACCAGTCATTGCTTGTATTACCTCCGTACGGAATACCATCAATAACGAACAACGGAGTACCCATGTTACGTATTTCCAAGTTAATACCTTTACCTGGTCGAGCATCCTTTGCACGAGTTGAGATACCTGCAATCTTACCGGTAAGTGCACCAGCCGTAGTGGTAGAAACTGAACGGGTCAACGATTCAGACTTCACATCACTAATCGCCCCAGTCAAGCTTTTTCGGTTTTGTGTACCGTAACCTACTACAACTACCTCATCCAACGTTTCAGTATCTTCTTGTAGTACCACATTAATGGGTGCTGTTCCATTCATCTTGGCTTCTACTGACTTATAGCCGATAAATGAAACCACGAGAGTACCATCGGTGGATCCCACCTCAAGTGTGAAATTACCGTCAATGTCTGTGATGGTTCCTGTAGTTGTGCCTTTCACAGTAACATTGGCTCCAATAATAGGTTCTCCTGTAGCATCTGCTACATGACCTTTAATTTGATTTTGTGCAAATGCTACAACAGACATCAGTAGCATTATGCAAGTCGTTAAGAATTTTAAATTCCTCATAGATTATTAGAGTTAATGAATGTAAACGCAAAAATATATAAAGAAATACACACACAGATAAATAAATCATGCAATAATAAACCGCAAATATTGCATTGCATGATTTATATCATTAAAAAACGAGATTCCCAACTAACTTCATATATCTTCTAAGGAAAAAGTTCATATTCAAATTCACACAAAGAAATTCAAATAAAATCTTCATTTTAAACAATCTTTCATACACTTCTAAACTTCAAGCCCAACGATTCATTGTATTGATGCAACAACACCAATGGAGGTTTACAGATTGATTTAAAGATAAGCAAGCTTCCACCGAAGCTACAAAGTAAATCTACCATAAAACAATTATATATCAATCATTATTTAATTTATAAGGCTGCTTATTCAATTAATATTCGTACTTTTGAAGTCACGCAAATAAAAAGGCCATGAAATATCAGCTAATCTTATTCTGTTTATTACTATCTCTTTCAGCAGTCCATTCACAACCCTATACCATCAAAAAACTGGGGCCAGAAAAAGGGCTGTCGAACAGTTATATTATCGATATAACCGAAGATAAAAACGGATACTTGTGGTTTGCTACAGAGGAAGGACTCAACAAATTAGAAGGCAACCATTTTACTGCTTTCTACAAAAGTAACAAGCACAAAGCTTTGAATCTGACAGGAAATGAACTAAACAGCCTGTTGGATGATCCTAACGAACCCATCTTATGGATTGCTACCCAACGGGCAGGACTTATTGCATTCAACTACCAGACCAACACACAACAAATCTACCAACATCACCCGAATAATCCGTCAAGCATAGCTACCAATGACGTGACCGGCATTCATCCTTCTCCTGACGGAAACTTATGGATTACCACATACTGGCGGGGAGTAGATTATTTAAATAAAGAAACAGGTAAATTCACCCACTATAATCAATCAACCGTTCCAGAACTTCCCAGCAACACGGTATGGACCTTAATGGACGACCAAAGAGGAAATCTGTACATTGGACATCACGAGAATGGAATGAGCATCCTGTCGTTAAAGACGAAAAAAGTCAAAAACTTCACCTACGACCGCTCAAACGAAAAAACTCTGCCAAGCAACAACGTACAATGTATATTCAAAGACAATACAGGAAATATCTGGGTAGGTACCGGTAAAGGACTTGCTCTGTTCAACCCCGAAACTGAAGAATTTATCCGCTTGGGCGATAAAGGTACCCCACTCTCCCATCTCATTTATGACATACAACAATTCAATGAACATCAGTTATGGGTAGCTACTGAATTCGGAGGTATCTCTATTATAGATCTCTCCAGGAGCCTGTTTAACACGACAGAAAAGATTCACCTCATACAAGCAGGCGACAATGAATACAGTCTCAACAATGCTACGGTGCGATGCCTATTTCAGGATTCCCATCAGAATATCTGGGCAGGTACCTGGGGAGGAGGAGTCAACTTCCTCAGCTCCAATACCGCCTTATTCAAGTCGTTCAGTTACTCGTCGAGCTCACCCGGCAGTAATTTAAATGCCCACATTGCCAGCGCAGTCTGCATCGACTTGCAAGGTAACCTATGGGTAGGAACAGACGGCGGAGGAATCAATGTCCTGAAAAACGGGCAACGCACCGCTACCTACACCGAAGCAAACAGTGCCCTTAGCGGAAACTCCATCCAAACGGCCCTGTGTGACCGGAAAGGTAACCTGTGGTTCGGCATCTTCAATGGAGGAATCATGTACTACAACATATATTCCAAGACCTTCAAGCAAGTCTTTCCGAAAGAAGAGAGCAATCACGATGTCCGCTCGCTTTTTGAAGATAAAGAAGGAATTATCTGGGTGGGAACCAGTGAGGGAGTCTTTCAAGTCGACAGAGATTCCCAGAAAATCCTGCGCCATTTCAACACGCCCGACAACCTGATTCGTACGGTCATCAAAGACCAAAAAGGCCAAATATGGATAGGGAGTTTCGGAAGAGGAATTTTCCTCTATTCGGCCGATCAAAAGCATTTAAAAGACTTCAATACTTACCTCGATTTTCCTTCCAATACCATCAACCAGATTTTTGAAGATTCCCAAGGGAGAATATGGGCTGCCACCGGGGAGGGACTGGTACAGTTTGAGAACAAGTCGCCCTGGACATATAAGGTCTACCAGCGAAACGAAGGACTTGTAAACACCTTTATTTGGGCTATTACAGAAGATGAGGAACACAATATCTGGTTCAGTACCAATCAAGGAATCAGCTGTTTGTCCAAAGACCGGAAGCACATCTATAATTACGATTATAGAGATAATATTCCCATGGCCAGCTTTACAGGAAGAAGTGTTTGCAGGGACACAAACAACACCCTTTATTTCGGTTCTACCGACGGACTTTGTTATTTTACCCCCAGCCAAATATTGGAAAAGAAACAATGTCCCAAAGCCATTATCGGGAAAATAACAGTCTTTGAACCCATGACATCCGACAACAGCAATGAATTTGAATATTCACTCTTCAACAAAAAGGAAATCAAACTAAAGTACATACAAAATAATTTCAGCATTACATTCAACATACAAGATTATTCTCTAAATGAAAGAGTGGAATATGCCTACATGTTAAAGGGACTGGAAAACTCATGGTACACCGTAAAAGATCCCAACAATGTAACTTTCCGTAACCTGCCACCGGGGAGATATGAATTCCAGGTCAAGACCCGCATCCGGAACCAGGAATGGTCTGACGAAATTTCACAGATTGATATCGTCATCGCTCCCCCAATCTGGCTGTCCTGGTGGGCAAAACTTCTATATATACTCACTGGACTTACACTTTTCTTCTGCGGCATCTGGGCCTATAAACGCAAACTAAATCTGGAATACCTGTACGAGTCAGAAAAGAAAAGCCATGAACAAGAACAGGAACTAAACGATGAACGACTCAGATTCTTTACAAATATCACACATGAACTGCGTACACCGCTGACACTGATTCTAGGTCCTTTGGAGGATATGGTAAAGAGTGATAGCCTATCAGCTAAAGACCACCACCGGATTTCGGTCATCCACCAAAGTGCCGTCCGCTTGCTAAATCTGATTAACCAAATACTGGATTTCCGGAAAACAGAAACCCAAAACAAGAAACTGTGTGTCACAAAAGGGAATCTGACCAGCGCAGTCTATGAAACCGGGCTGAAATACAAGGAATTGAACAACAATCCTAACGTACAGATATTAATAGAGGTGGAGGAAGAAAACATGATTTTGTTTTTCGATAAGGAGGTCATCATGATGATTCTAGACAACCTTATTTCCAATGCCCTGAAATATACTGAAAAGGGATATGTACGTGTTCGGGCTGAATGGGTCACGGAAAACGGCATACGATATGCACAACTTTCCGTGGAAGACACCGGCTATGGCATCGGGAAGGAGGCACTCAACCATATCTTCGAACGCTACTATCAGGAAAGCGGGGAACATCAGGCTTCGGGAACAGGCATTGGACTGGCCCTGGTAAAGAACTTGGTCGCCCTGCATGAAGGGGGTATCCAAGTGAAAAGCCTCCCTGATATCGGTACGACCTTCTATCTGCGTTTACAAGCCAACAACACTTACCCCAATGCCTTACATGGAGAGGATGTGCAAACTGACATACAGGAAGTGAAAGAAGAAAATATCGAGAAACTGGAAATGTCAGACAACGTGAAAGATTCACGCCCCATCGTACTGGTGGTGGAAGACAATGCCGACATCCGCGACTATATTGTCGATGCTTTTACGGACTTATATGAAGTGAAAACGGCCTCTAATGGAAAAGAAGGATTAAAAATAGCTACCGAATGTGCTCCCGACATCGTCGTCAGTGACATCATGATGCCTGTGATGAACGGTATTGTGATGTGCCAGAAGCTGAAAACGGATATTCGTACCAGCCATATCCCTGTCATCCTCCTCACGGCAAAAGACAGCATCACCGACAAGGAAGAAGGGTATCAGGCCGGGGCCGATTCCTACCTCACCAAACCTTTCAGCGCCAGCCTGTTGCAGAGCCGAATCAGCAACCTGCTGGCACAGCGACGATTACTGTCCGAACGTTTCGCTATCCGACCAGAGAAGCCACAAAGACAAAGCATGGAAGAAAAGAGAGCTATCATCACGAAGTCAATGAACAAACTGGACAAAGAATTCCTTGACAAGATTACCCATATCATTACGGAAAGCCTCTCCGCAGCAGAAAACGTGGATATTACTGTATTGTCCAACGCATTATGTATGAGTAGTTCCACGCTTTACCGAAAGGTAAAAGCACTTACAGGGATGTCTACCAATGAATATATTCGGAAAATCAAGATGCAACTGGCTGAGAAATACCTGCTGGAGGGTAAATATACCATCTCCGAAATCGCCTTCAAGGTGGGAATCAACAGCAATGTGTATTTCCGTCAGTGTTTTAAAGAAGAATTCGGCATGTCGGCTTCGGAATATCTGAAGCAGTTGACAGGAGCTTCTATCGAGGATACGACAAACGAGAAAGAAGGTTGAAATCCATTTCTCACATCCGATAAAAAACGTCCTTACGTTGATTTGAAAGAGGCTGTCTCAAATTGAAATATAATTTTACTTTAAATGCACTTGCGTTTGAAGGCAAACGTCCTTGCGTTTAAGGACAAACACAAAGACGTCTTCCAGCACGAAAGAACGCATAAAAAGGGATATTCAGTAAATGTCCCCCAAAAATAAAATGGCATATGAAGTGATTATGGTCTATCATTTTCATATGCCATTTTTATTGTCATTTTTTCGTGTATTCTCACATAATTCTATTCGACAGGACATAACATTCCTGAAGAAGCCAAATGACCTCTTCTTATTCTGTCAGTAAAATCGTATCATGCCGCTTTAACTGTCCTGTTCCTGATTCTGTCAATCATCAGTACGGCATTTGCCGTAT
>CABIXF010000031.1 GCA_902362595.1 Bacteroidaceae bacterium
TTAATCAAACCGACCTCACTGCTAATGTTCCGGAGGGTAACGGTCCTAGACAGCTTACGCTGTGGTAAAATTTCTCCGGACAGCAATGTATATATTAATTAGCACAATATATGTGAGTTTTTCATTCCTATAAGGACAAATTTCAGAAACGTATGTCTGGTAAATTATTGAGTCATCATAGTATGAACATATATCATTACTAAAAACAATGAAACAACTTCCATAAGATTGTGGTTGTAAAAATCGCCATTTAATAGCCCGTTTTTTTTGTAAAATTCGCCAATTAAAAAAATATGATTATCTTTGCATTATATTTTATAAGGTATGGAAACAGTAAATAGAATACTTCAAGAGAAGATTACAGCACGAATCGCGCCCAATAAAGCAGTACTGATTTTTGGTGCTCGCCGTGTTGGTAAAACGGTAATGATGCGTAAAATTGTGGACAACTATTCAGGTAGGACGATGATGCTCAACGGCGAAGACTACGACACATTAGCACTATTGGAGAATCGCTCAATAGCCAATTATCGGCATTTATTGGATGGTATTGATTTGCTGGCTATTGATGAGGCACAGAACATACCACAAATCGGTAGTATTCTGAAGTTGATAGTTGATGAAATACCGGGAATAAGTGTCTTGGCAAGTGGTTCTTCGTCATTCGATTTGCTGAATAAGACTGGTGAACC
This sequence comes from Bacteroidaceae bacterium, assembly GCA_902362595.1. Taxonomy (GTDB): domain Bacteria; phylum Bacteroidota; class Bacteroidia; order Bacteroidales; family Bacteroidaceae; genus Phocaeicola; species Phocaeicola fibrisolvens. The sequence goes on from CABIXF010000031.1 coordinate 693, forward strand.
GTTGGTCGGCCGCAGTACGCAATTTCTCCTTACACCATTCTCGCAACGGGAAATCGCACAGACGGAAACGGCACTTGAAACCCGCCAGAACCTCGAAGCGCGCTTGATTTACGGTTCCTATCCCGAAGTAGTAATGATGGAGAACTATGAACGTAAAACAGACTACCTACGTGATATTGTCGGTGCATACCTGCTTAAAGATATCTTAGCAATTGACGGCTTAAAAAATTCGAGCAAGATGCGCGATCTACTGCGATTGATAGCTTTTCAGTTGGGCAGCGAAGTTTCTTACGAAGAGTTAGGTAAACAACTCGGCATGAGCAAGACGACCGTTGAAAAATACCTCGACCTATTGGAAAAGGTCTTCGTTATCTATCGTCTGGGGGCTTATTCGCGTAACCTACGCAAGGAGGTTACAAAAGCTGGCAAGTGGTACTTCTACGACAACGGCATTCGCAATGCCATTATCGGGGCTTTCTCACCGCTGGCCATTCGGCAGGATGTCGGTGCGCTGTGGGAGAACTACATCATCGGAGAGCGGCGCAAAGCGAACTTCAATGAGGGACTGCACAGGGAGTTCTATTTCTGGCGCACCTACGACAAACAGGAAATCGACCTGATTGAGGAGAGTGCCGACAGTCTTACCGCCTTGGAGTTCAAGTGGGGAAATAAAATGCCGGCCGCACCGAAAGCCTTCCAAGAAGCCTATCCCTATGCCGAGTTTCATGTGGTAAATCGGGAGAATTATTTGGAGTTCGTATAATCAATAAATTACGTATATGGAAACAAAACTACAATCCAAACAGCAATATCCGCGGTTTATCCAAAATAAACCGTGTGGTATTGACAAATTCGATGGAGGTTCGCAAGAAAGGTTGGCAAAAACTATTGCTCGCCATTTTTGTCAGAATGATTCATTGGATGAGGAATGTACTTTACCTCGAATTATCGGCATCGAAGGTATTTGGGGATCTGGAAAATCCAACGTGGTTAAAATGTTGGAACGTGAATTATCAGACGACTATTACTTTTTTGAGTATGACGCATGGGGACATCAAGAGGACTTGCAACGCCGCTCTATATTGGAATTGCTTACAAGCAAACTTATTGATGATGGTATCCTATCTGGAAATGCAACAATAAAAGTCAAAGGTGGAGGTACGAAAACCGTATCATGGTCTGAAAAGCTGAAATATTTATTAGCCCGTAAAACGGAGACCGTAACCGAAAAATATCCCCTTATCAGTAATGGTATGGTTGCGGCATTTTTGGTTGCAGTTTTAACTCCGATATTTACATTTATTGCGTATGCAGTAAAACCTACACCCACAACATGGTGGTTTTCTTTATTGTCTATTATCATAGCTGCACTGCCAGTTCTTATTGCATTGTGCGTTTGGAAATGGGCATATAGCAAAGATCATAAATATGGATGGAGTTATATGTTAGCTATTTATCAAGATAAAGTCGAAAAGGACGTTTGCTATGAGACTTTGAGCGAAGACGAACCAACGGTTTACGAGTTCAAAACATGGATGCAAGACATTTCTGATTTTATCAAGGAAAAAGGACAACGTAAATTAGTCCTTGTTTTTGACAACATGGATCGTCTCCCCGCTGAAAAAGTAAAAGAATTATGGTCTTCTATCCATACGTTCTTCGCCGATAGCGGTTTTGAAAATGTTTGGGCTGTTATTCCTTTCGATGAAACACATTTAGCTTGTGCATTCGGAGATGAGACCGACGAACAAACGAAACAACTGACCAAGTATTTTATCAATAAAACTTTCCCTATTGTTTATCGTGTTGCTCCTCCTGTTATTACCGACTATCGAAGTATATTCAACAAACTGTTTGTTGAAGCATTTGGAGAAACAGAAAATGAAGCGAAAGAAACTATAAATCGGATATTCAGATTGGTAAATCCTAATGCCAATGTTAGGGAAATTATATCATATATCAATGAGATGGTCGCTCTTAAACAAGAGTGGTGTAACGAAATTTTGATGATAAACATAGCATTGTTCTGTTTGAAGAAGACGGATATTCTGGCAAATCCAGTAGAACAAATATTGTCCGGCGACTATCTGAATGGCATTCAAACAATAATTAACAATGATCTGCAAACACAACGCGAAATTGCAGCTTTGGTATATGGTGTCGATGTTGAAGATGCTCGACAAATTCCATTGAAAAAATATATTGAAGGCTGCATCAACGGAGAAGAAGACCACGACATAAATCAATATGCAGAGACTAATAAACAATTTGACACTGTATTAGAAGAAGTTATACAATGTATGGACAATGCGCTTATCGATAAGATTATACATTGTTTGCATAAATTAACTCGAAAGAGCGATGTTATTCTGCGTGTATGGCAAAGAATAGCACAATTGAAATTAAAAGAATCCATAGAGAAGCAGGTGTTCCCTGTCGAATACCAAGAACTGCTGTTGCATTTAGACACGGAAAGCCAAAACCATGTGATTGCTCAATTATATAAGAAGATAGTTCGGTTCAATGACTTCAATGGCGGCGACTATTTCAAAACGTTAGATGCAATAGACAGGTTTATTGCGCAAAATAAGTTGGCGTGCGATTTTACGTCATTGATTGAAGCAAAAACAGTCAAGCCAAATACATTTATCGATTATATTCAAGCTGCAAATGCAACAGATGCTGCCTATCGGGATAACGCGACAACTAAAGCATATAAATATTATCAAGTAGCAACAAATTCGGAGGCGCTCGATAATTATTTGGCAAACTTACTACCCGATAATTTCGACCATGCAGATATTGTAAAAACGTTAAAAGATAATTCTACCTATACGTTTCCAACGCTTTTGCAAGCGATCACGAATTGCATTGATGAACAGAATGTAAATAAAGATAATATAGGGGCTATATTTACAACCTATCGTTTATTGGCATCTGACGAAGAAAGACCTTTACCTGTAACGTTAGATTCAACCTACATAAATCAGTTGCATTCTGAATTAGAAACTGATGGCCGAAACATTAAAGAGTCTGGATATTACGATTTAGTCGCCATGCAATTGGCACATGGTCATTCCGTTTCCTTAATAGAGGGTGGAGATATAAAATATGTTGCAGAACTCATGGACTATTATGTGGATCATGGAGACTTATTAGTAAATAGTGTGGGATGGAATATACCGCTATTAAATGAAACACTACAATACATGGTAAATCATAAACTTGGCTATAAATTATTGCTCTCAGACATATTGCCCCAATTTGAAGATATTAAGAACAGAATAGGTGTAACGGATGAGGTATTTATCGAGCATTTAGCAGAGTGGAATACCGATTTGGATAAGTATATCACTAAGAACAATATTAAAGATGTAATTCCTGACGCATCTTTTTACGATTTGACCACTAAAATAAGCAATGTCCTGACCGATCATATCAATAAAATAGCGTTCGAAGCGTTGTCTGAAATAAGTGTTGATACATTATACGCCCAAAGAACAGCACATACATCATATTATTGGTTTGTCGCAATAAAACATTTACTGGCTAAAATCAAATCCTTGCCAGATAACTTGACTGAATTTGGCAAAAAGATTCTGATGGATATTGCTTCTGGAACTCAAAGTTTGAATCCTTTCCCTAATTGTTTCAAGAATATAGTTGAAAGATTGGATAAACGAAAAATTAAATCGACAGTTACCGATATAAGAAATGATTTCTGCATCGGTAAAAAGACTATCAATGCAATAAAGTTTCAATTTTTCGAAACATGGCTTAGATCGCATGGTAATTTGAAAAGTCAAGCTGGAGACGTTATTGATAAAATAGTGAAACCTGTAATTTCCGATGGGGCATGCCGTTCATTGATTCTGCAAAACAAAGATTTTTATATGGATTTAATAAATACAGCAGGGGATGATGCTTATGAATTGAAAAAGAGTCTCCGAAACCTCATACAAAAAGATTCAGATCCGCAATTGGTTAAATTTGTCAATTCGATAGATTCAGTACCTGAGGTTGAAACCGCGTAAGTATTTGTCTAACAAGTCCGAATTTTACGATTTTACCCGTCAGAACTGAAGTGCCCCCCAAAAAAATTGTATCCAACTTTTGGGGGTCACTTCAAACTTCGATAGGGATAATTTTCAATTTTGGGGACTTGTTAGACAGTCTCATTATCTGGTAGCAGTTTACACAGCACCGGATCGTTTTTGATACGCTCCAGTTCCTCCTGCACAATCTGCTTCACCTCTTCCTTGATGCGCCGGTAGTTCGCCTGCACCGTTTCCTTCATGCGGTCGTTGCCGTCCTCGTCCGTGAAGTTTGTAATGACGGGAATTTTCTTGTAGGCACTTTCTTCCCGTTTCACCTTTTCGGCATCCACCACAATCTCGCAATGAAAAATCTTCTGCTCGATACGCTCGTTGAAGTTGTCGGATACAGAACCGACAAACATTCCCTGCGTAAGCCCGGAAATCTTACTCGGTGGAATGAGCGCGTCCATCTGCGTGTTGATGGAGGTGGAAACATCCTGCCGGTTGATGGAGATGGACTGCCGTTTCTGCAACACCTTACCGAACCGCTCGGAGAGCGTCTTGGCTGTTTCCCCCACCACCTGACCGGAGAAAATATTGCCGACAGTGTTCATCACCACTTTCGCCTCTTTGTCCCCGTAGTCACGCACTAACTGGCTGAAATCCTGAAAGCCCAGACACACGGCAACCTTGTTGCTTCGGGCGGTAGCTATAAGATTGTCCAACCCTTTGAAGTATATTGTGGGCAACTCGTCGATGATGACCGATGACTTCAGCATCCCCTTCTTGTTGATGAGCTTCACGATACGGGAATTATACAGACCGAGTGCCGCACCGTAGATATTCTGACGGTCGGGATTGTTACCCACGCAGAGGATTTTCGGCTCTTCGGGATTGTTGATGTCCAGCGTAAACTCGCTGTCTGACATCACCCAGTAGAGCTGCGGTGAAATCATCCTCGAAAGCGGGATTTTTGCCGACGCTATCTGACCCATGAGCTGCTCCGCAGCCCCTCCAAGCCACGCATCCATGAACGGCGAAAGGTAGTTCTCCAGCTCCGGATAAGAGGTCAGTATCGGAAATATATCCTCGTAACGGCGGTTCAGAAACTCGATAGCATGGGGAAACGTGCAAAACTTCCCGTTCTGATAGATTTTGAGATACCAGATAATACTGGCAAACAGAATGATAGGTGACTCCACGAAGAAGTCGCCCTGCTTTTGCACCCACGTTTTATTGAGGTTGAGCATTATTGTGTAGGCACTCTCATAGGCATCCGTAATATCTTCCATAAAATCCGGGTGAATGGGATTGCACCGATGAGAGCGTCGCGGGTCGTCGAAGTTGATCACATAGAACTTCGGCTTTACCTTGTAGCCGTCCGGGTGGTTCAGCAAATGGTTGTAGGCAATAGTAGATAGGTCGGGATACTTGAAATCGTAGATGTATTGACTAAAGCCCTTTTCAATCTGTTGCTTGATAAAATTGTTTACCACGGCATAGGACTTGCCGCTGCCCGGCGTACCCAACACGATGGACGCACGGAAGGGATTAACTACATTGATCCAACCGTTGTTCCAGCGTTTCCTGTAATAGAAACGTGTCGGCAGATTGACCGAATACTCGCTTTCGATAAGCCTCGTTTCCTGCATGAAACTCTCGTTCTCGTTGTTGAAAACATCCTCCATCAAATTGTGTTTCAACAGGCGGCTCATCCACAGACCACCCATCAACAGGCAGACATAGCCCGTTCCAATGGTAAGGACATACAGTCCCGTCACCGCTTCAAGCGGCAGCGGCAGGGGCAGCAACCACCAGTTCAGGAAAAACAGCACGAACCCGACGGCAAATGCTGTCCAGATTCTCCCCCAAGTGATTTTCTCACCCTTGACACCCTTCGTACCCAGACAGGACAAGGCAAGCAAAAGGACGGAAAACAGCTTCGTGTAGAGAATGGAATGGAACAGCCCCGCCGTGCGGTCGAAGTTCAGAAGGATTTTGTCCACCACGCCGATGTTCACGCCCCACAGCCGGATGGCTTCGTAGCAGAACCAGTACACGTTCATGACCACTAAAATGATACTCACGGCACGCAGAAAATCCATGATTTTCGCCAATGCCCTCAAATCGTCTTCTTGTTGTGACATACATTGATTTTTTAATTGTTGATACTCTGATTACATACCCAAGCCCTTGCGTTTTTTCTTCTTTTTGCGCTTCATCGCCCGGATGAAAGCCTCTTCCTCGGCATCTACCGCCGGACCTTCGGGAGTGAGCAAGCCCATACCGCCCGATATATCTTCACTGTCGTAGGCGGTCTGCCCGTGTGCCTTGTCCGCAGCATCCACAGGGATGGATAGCGGTATCGGCGGTTGTCCGGCGTATGGCAGGGTGAAGTGTTCCTGCAAGGCATTCGCCGAAAGCTCCTTACCCATGCGCGAACCGTTCAGCACGCATCCCGTGCGGTGGTCGATGAAGGTAGCCCCATAGATGCGCCCTTCCTCTGTGTAGCGCAGTACGGTGTCGATGCCCTTCTCTTTGAGTTGGGATACAAATTTGTCCTTGTCATAAGTGCCTTGCAGCACGGAAAGGACGGTGCGTTTCGTCATGTCTGCCAGTTTCCTATCCTTGATTTCCGATTTGGAACGGACAAACTTCTTCTGTACGGCTTCATAGCCTGCGGACTTCCCGAAAAGCGAGGATTTGAACGGGTTGCCCACCTTGTTACCCTTGTCGTCCGTGACGGAATAGACCAGCCCGTGATACTCCCGTCCGCGCACGTTGCCCCTCGCTTCCTCCACCGTCATATTATATAAGGAAAGGAGCGCACGGTATTCGCCCATCGTCTGGAAACGGTACTGCCCATTCAGAGCCTTCACGGTGTTGCCTACCTGCTTCTTCACATCACCTGCCGATGCGGCCACCTTGCGCAACGGATTATCCAATCTCTGATTTTTACGTTCTGCCGGATGCAATCCGTACTTCTGTTCCAGTTCCCTGCGGATACGGTCGCTGCGGCGGTAGAGAAAATCCCGGTTGAGCCTTTTCCCGTTCTCGTCCACGTTGACCGTCACGATGTGCAGGTGGTGGCGGTCGATGTCCTCGTGCTTGAATACAAGATAAGGCTGGTTTCCGAAACCGAGTTTTTCCAGATACTCGCGGGCGATATTCTGCAACTCAATATCGGTCAGCACATCCTCCGGGTGCGGGTTGAGAGAGATATGCACCACCGGCTTCTCGATCTTCATCTGCGGTGGCAGGAAGGTGAGAAAACCCTCCATCGCCTTGCCTATGTCCACCGTTCCCGAACCGTCATTGTAGATGCGGTTGGTGGTGAGAAGCCGCCCCTGCGCCTCGTTAATCTTCTCCCCGTTGTAGGCAATCGCGCCGTACAACGAACTTCCTACACTGATTTTTGCGACCATTTTGCCTCCATTTCCCTTGAAAGTTCCACAATCCGGCGGCTCAGTTTCACGAGTTCGACGGTGTGTTGCTCTAATTTGTAGAGCAACGCCATCGCCTTTTTCTCTGAAAAATGCAGCCTCAGTTCCTTCACGACTTGGTTGTAATTCGTACCCACGGCACGGAATTGTGCATGAAAATCCGACAGTTTGGTGTAATAGTCCACCAACGTCTTGTCCACCTTCAGCACCTTGAACGGTTGCCCGAAGAAGTGCGCTTTGAGGAAAACAGACCGTGCATAGACACCCGATTTTCCGAACATGGCGAGGAAACGGTTGTGTTCCTCCTCGTTGAAACGGACGGTGTACCGGTACACCGCCGGATCAAGTTTGGGATTTCTCCCTGATTTGCTTTTCCTTTTCTCTTTCATATTACTTTGGATTTAGCGGATTGACGGCATAAGCCGCCGCTTCGGATTACAGCACCGCAGTTCTGAAAGGCTTCCCGACTTCGGAGGGAAAGCCCGCCCCCTGCAAGGGCAAGTGCTTTTCGTGGCTGCTCAAAATATTTTGAGCGGCTGAAAAGACATCTTGCTATGTTCAGGTGAACATAAAAATCCGTCAGGGGACGGATTGGGAAAATACCTTTCAGGACTCCGGGCCGCGCGTCATCGGCGAACCCTGCTGTCCGGGTGCAAAGTTACGCCCTTAAAGCGGTATCGGACAGATGCTTGACCCGGTCAATGACTGCCAACCGGCGCAACGTGCCGCCACTTGCCGGAGAAGTGATACAGGTTCCAAAATATACTTGTTTATTTGCAGCATGATTCAAGAAACGAACGATTTGAAGATATGATAAACGGAACATTCAAATACCCGGAAATCCGCTTCTTCGGATACTTGCCGAAACGGATACCCGAACCGTCGGAAACCCGGTTCTCCGACAATTCGGTGACGTATGGATTCAATGACTTCATGACGCAATGTCGTCAATCACCATTTGTCCGACGCACCGCTTCACCACAGAACCGGATACGCGACGACCCGCCTGCGTGTGTAGTCACGGAAGCGGATGGTGCGACAGCCAAATCCGTATGGAAACAGAAAAACAAATCATCAACAATTAAAATAAATGGAACTATGAGTAAGGAAATCTTCGTTGCATTCGCAACACAGAAAGGTGGCATCGGCAAATCCACTGTCACGGCACTTGCCGCCAGCTACCTGCACAACGTGAAAGGCTACAATGTCGCCGTCGTGGACTGCGACGACCCGCAGCACAGCATCCACGGGCTGCGCGAACACGAAATGGGGCTTATCGACAGCAGCACCTACTTCAAGGCTCTCGCTTGCGACCATTTCCGCCGGATCAAAAAGAACGCCTACACCATCGTCAAAAGCAATGCGGTGAACGCCCTCGACGATGCCGAGAGGATGATTGCCACTGAGGACGTGAAACCCGACGTGGTGTTCTTCGACATGCCCGGCACACTCCGAAGCAACGGCGTGATAAAGACGCTCTCGCAGATGGACTACATTTTCACTCCGCTGAGTGCCGACCGCTTTGTCGTGGAGAGTACCCTGAAATTCGTCACGATGTTCCGCGACAGGCTGATGACTACCGGACAGGCGAAAACAAAGGGGCTGCATCTGTTCTGGACGATGGTGGACGGCAGGGAGAGGAACGACTTGTACGGCATCTACGAGGAAGTGATAGCCGAAATGGGCTTTCCGGTACTTTCCACCCGCTTGCCCGACAGCAAGAAGTTCCGCCGTGACCTTTCGGAAGAGCGCAAGAGCGTTTTCCGCTCCACCATCTTCCCGATGGACACGGCACTGCTGAAAGGGAGTGGCATCCGGGAGTTTTCCGAAGAGATAAGCGACATCATCAGACCGCAGTGAGCATGGGCAGCAGGAAAGTGAACACGGAAGGCATCGACGAGGAACTGCTGTTAGCCTCCATCGGGCGGCGCACACAGGACGGGACACTGCGCCCCGCACAGGAAGTACCCGCAGCTGCACCGACCGAAGAGGACACCGCCGCACCGGAACCATCTCCTGTGCAACCCGTAACACGGGAAAAAGCGCAGAGGGAAAGTGGACGCCGGAAAAGGCAGGACGAGGACTACAACGAGCTATTCCTGCGCCGCAACGAGATAAAGACCCGCCAATGTGTCTATATCAGCCGTGACGTCCACGGCAAGATCCTCAGAATCGTGAACGACATCGCCGGAGGGGAAATCTCAGTAGGCGGATATGTGGATACCGTGCTGCGCCAGCATCTGGAACAGCACAAGGAGAGAATCAACGAACTGTACAAGAAACAACGTGAAGATCTGATTTGAAAATGGAAAAAGAAATGACACCGAATGAAAAAAGACCACAGCAAGACTGCGGAGGTATGTTTACCCAAGTGCAGGCGAGTGTGGAAATACTGTCGCCTGTCCCGGTAAGCGGCAAATGCAGTGAGAAGGACTATGAACGCCTGTTCATCCGCGACCCGGAAGTAAAGGCACGTGAGGGGAAGATGGCGTATGTGCGCCCGGAGTACCACGAGCGTATCATGCGTATCACCCGTGTAATCGGGCATGACCGGCTTACGCTGTCCGCTTACATCGACCATGTGCTGACGCACCACTTCAACCAGTGCGAAGATGCGATAAAGAGCCTTTATGCCCGAAATTACAATTCAGTATTCTAACCAAAAACGGAAGGATATGAATTACACAATCAGCATGACAGACATTCTGCTGGCGGTATCGGTCGGCTGCAACCTCTGGTTCCTGTTCCTGCTCCTTTACGAGCGCATCATGGACACGCGGATTGTCCGCTTCTTCAAGGGCATTGTCGGATTATGGCGGTCACTGGACGGGAATGAGGCTAAACGCATAGCGGCACACGAGGAAGTCCCTGCGGAAAAGGCGGACATCATCGGCAAGAGCCGTTTCAGGATGGCATCCACCCGGACAACCGCTGCCATACCGACGCAAGAAGCCGCCACTATTGAAAAAGGCATTGAGCTGTCGGAGGAAGAGGCTACTTTTGACGACGGAAAAACGGGAAACGCATCCCGCCCGGCACAAGTCCCGGAGGAAAAACTCGATGAGACCTTCACGAGCATACCGCCGGAGGAACTGGGATACGGGGACGACGAACCGGAAGAGGACGCCTCGGACACGCCACGGGCTTCGGGCAGCAGCTTTGACGAGATTGACGACGCCTGCAAGACCGCCAAAAACCCGGACGCGACACAGGCGGAACGTGAAAAGGCGGCTAAGGTGTTCACCGACATGGAGGGCACGGAGTTGTACGAGAAAATGATGGAAGGCTCTTCGGAGATAGGCATCCGCATCAAGGGGCTTATCGAGATTCGGCTGAAGAAATCTGAAAAGGAGTTCGTCGTGCCGGACAACATCGAGGAGTTCGACATTCGCAACTATGTATGACAACAATAAAAGAAATGAACATGAAAGAATGACATCAACCCACGCGGCGAGGAAACGCAAGGCGCATCCCCATCCGCAACGGACACGCCCACGTCCGTGGAAACAAACGGGCATCCACTAAAACCAAAGTAAAGAAACAAAGTATCAACCGCCCGACAAAGGACCATCCACCCTTTTGACGGCAAAAAACAAGAACAGTTTATGAACAAGAACATCTTGAAAAACAGAAAAGCAATCCTCTCCGCGGCACTTGTCATCGCCGCAACCGCCTCCGCTTTCGCGCAGGGAAACGGCATCGCGGGCATCAACGAAGCCACCTCTATGGTGAGTTCTTATTTCGACCCCGGAACTAAACTGATATACGCCATCGGTGCAGTCGTCGGGCTTATCGGGGGCGTAAAAGTGTACGGCAAGTTTTCATCGGGCGACCCCGACACCAGCAAGACAGCCGCCTCGTGGTTCGGCGCGTGCATCTTCCTGATTGTTGCCGCCACCATCCTGCGCTCATTCTTCCTTTAATAAATAATGTATGGCTGAATACCCAATCAACAAGGGTATCGGCCGTCCGGTAGAGTTCAAGGGCTTGAAGGCACAGTACCTCTTCATCTTCTGCGGAGGTCTGCTGGCTCTCTTCGTCCTGTTCGTCATCCTCTACATGGTCGGTATCGACCAGTGGATATGTATCGGCTTCGGCGCGGCATCGTCCTCCCTCCTTGTATGGCAGACCTTCGCGCTGAACGCCCGGTACGGTGAACACGGGCTGATGAAATTAGGAGCGGCACGGAGCCATCCCCGATACCTTATCAACCGGCGGCGGATAACCCGTCTGTTCAAACGACAACGAAAGGAAGAAAGACAATGAGGAATACATCGAAAATGACAACACTGGAAAACAGGTTCCCACTTTTAGCGGTGGAGCATGGCTGCATCATCTCAAAGGACGCCGACATCACGGTGGCTTTCGAGGTGGAACTACCGGAACTTTACACCGTGACGGGTGCGGAGTACGAGGCGATACACAGTTGCTGGTGCAAGGCTATCAAGGTGCTGCCGGACTACTCCGTCGTCCACAAACAGGACTGGTTCATCAAGGAACGCTACAAACCGGAGCTTCAGAAGGACGACATGAGCTTTTTAAGCCGCTCTTTCGAGCGTCACTTCAACGAGCGTCCGTACCTGAAACACACCTGCTACCTCTACCTGACCAAGACAACAAAGGAGCGTAACCGGATGCAGAGCAATTTCAGCACGCTGTGCCGGGGACATATCATCCCGAAGGAGCTGGACAGGGAAACCACGACCAAGTTCTTGGAAGCCTGCGAACAGTTCGAGCGCATCATGAACGACAGCGGGCTTGTCAGGCTGCGCCGCCTCTCCACCGATGAGATTGTGGGTACTGAGGGAAAGACGGGACTTATTGAACGCTACTTCTCGCTCATGCCGGAAGGTGACACCACCTTGCAGGACATCGAGCTTTCGGCAAGGGAGATGCGCATCGGCGACAACCGCCTGTGTCTGCACACCCTCTCCGACGCGGAAGACCTGCCGGGCAAGGTGGCTACCGACACCCGTTACGAGAAGCTCTCCACCGACCGGAGTGACTGCCGACTGTCATTCGCCTCCCCGGTGGGGCTTCTGCTCTCCTGCAACCATATCTACAACCAGTATGTGCTGATAGACAACAGTGAGGAAACCTTGCAGAAGTTCGAGAAGTCCGCCCGTAACATGCAGTCGCTATCTCGCTATTCAAGGAGCAACAGCATCAACCGCGAGTGGATAGACCAATACCTGAACGAAGCCCATTCCTACGGACTGACCTCGGTACGGGCACACTTCAACGTCATGGCGTGGAGCGACGATGCGGAGGAACTGAAGCATATCAAGAACGACGTGGGCAGCCAGTTGGCAAGCATGGAATGCGTGCCGCGCCACAACACCATCGACTGCCCGACACTCTACTGGGCGGCGATACCCGGCAATGCGGCGGACTTCCCGGCGGAAGAGAGTTTCCACACCTTCATCGAACAGGCGGTGTGCCTGTTCACAGAGGAAACCAACTACCGCAGCTCGCTCTCGCCCTTCGGCATCAAGATGGTGGACAGGCTCACGGGAAAACCGCTGCACCTTGACATCTCCGACCTGCCCATGAAGCGAGGTATCACGACCAACCGCAACAAGTTCGTGCTGGGTCCTTCGGGCAGCGGCAAGTCTTTCTTCATGAACCACCTCGTGCGCCAATATTATGAGCAAGGCGCACATGTGGTATTGGTGGACACGGGAAACTCCTATCAGGGCTTGTGCGGCATGATCCGACGCAAGACAGGCGGAGCGGACGGTGTGTATTTCACCTACACGGAAGATAAGCCCATCAGCTTCAACCCGTTCTACACCGACGATTACATCTTCGACGTGGAGAAGAAGGACAGCATCAAGACCCTGTTGCTGACGCTCTGGAAGTCGGAGGACGACAAGGTGACAAAGACGGAGAGCGGCGAGCTGGGCAGTGCCGTGAGTGCCTATATTGAGCGCATCCAATCCGACCGTAGCATCGTGCCGTCGTTCAACACCTTCTACGAGTATATGCGTGACGACTACCGCAAGGAACTGGCACAGCGTGACATCAAGGTGGAGAAGTCCGACTTCAACATCGACAACATGCTCACCACCATGCGGCAGTATTACCGGGGCGGGCGTTACGATTTCCTGCTCAACTCCACGGAGAACATCGACCTGCTCGGCAAGCGGTTCATCGTCTTCGAGATAGATTCGATTAAAGAAAACCGCGAACTGTTCCCCGTCGTGACCATCATCATCATGGAAGCCTTCATCAACAAGATGCGGCGGCTGAAAGGCGTGCGGAAACAGCTTATCGTGGAAGAGGCTTGGAAGGCCCTCTCATCGGCGAACATGGCTGAATATCTGCGCTATATGTATAAGACGGTCAGAAAATATTACGGCGAGGCAATCGTGGTGACGCAGGAGGTGGACGACATTATCAGTTCTCCGGTGGTCAAAGAGAGCATTATCAACAACTCGGATTGTAAAATCCTGCTTGACCAAAGGAAATATATGAACAAGTTCGACCAGATACAGGCGTTGCTCGGACTGACGGAAAAGGAGAAGTCGCAGATACTCTCCATCAACATGGCGAACAACCCTTCACGGCTCTACAAGGAGGTGTGGATAGGCTTGGGCGGCACGCAGTCGGCGGTCTATGCCACGGAGGTCAGCGCGGAAGAGTATCTGGCGTACACCACCGAGGAAACGGAAAAAGTGGAGGTTTACCGTCTGGCGGAGAAGCTGGGCGACGACATCGAAGCCGCCATCCGGCAGCTTGCCGAAAGGCGGAGAAACAAGGAATAACTAAAAAACAGAATGTATCAACCAAAAAAGAAAAACGCGTATGAATTTACCAAAAGTGAAAATGCTGCAAGTCAGCAAGTGCCTTATCGGATTGGCGGTCATGATGCTGCAATCCTGCGACGTGGCCGACAACCGCCGCGACATGCTGTGCGGGAACTGGGAGAGCGTGGAGGGAAAACCTGACGTGCTTATCTACAAGGAGGGCGAAGCCTACAAAGTGACGGTGTTCCGTCGTAGCGGTCTGCGCCGCAAGCTCAAGCCGGAAACCTATCTCTTGCAGGAGGAGAACGGCAACCTGTTCATGAACACCGGCTTCCGCATCGACGTGTCCTACAACGAGGCCACGGATGTGCTGACTTTCTCGCCAAACGGGGACTATGTGCGGGTGAAGCCGCAGCCGGGACATCCGACCGAAGAATAACAACCACTAAAATCCAAAGTAACATGAGAACAAGAATAACAATGATTATCTGCCTGTGCCTGCTTTTCGCGGGCAGGGCAAGCGCACAGTGGGTCGTAAGCGATCCGGGCAATCTAGCGCAGGGCATCATCAATGCCTCCAAAAACATCATCCATACCTCCAAGACCGCCACGAACATGGTGAGCAACTTTCAGGAGACGGTGAAAATCTATCAGCAGGGCAAGAAGTATTACGATGCCCTCAAATCGGTGAACAATCTGGTCAAGGACGCCCGCAAGGTGCAGCAGACCATCCTGATGGTGGGCGACATCACAGACATCTATGTGAACAGTTTCCAACGGATGCTCCGTGACGGGAATTTCAGACCCGAAGAGCTTTCCGCAATCGCTTTCGGCTACACGAAACTGCTGGAGGAAAGCAACGAAGTGTTGACGGAACTCAGGAACGTGGTGAACATCACCACGCTCTCCATGACCGACAAGGAGCGCATGGACGTGGTGGAACGCTGCCACTCGAAGATGAAGCGTTACCGCAACCTCGTGAGCTACTACACGAACAAGAACATCTCCGTGAGTTACCTGCGTGCGAAAAAGAAGAACGACCTCGACCGCATCATGGGGCTGTACGGGAACATGAACGAAAGATACTGGTAGCCTATGAAGTTCGACAACCTTCATCAGATTTTACGTTCACTTTATGAGCAGATGATGCCGCTGTGTGGGGACATGGCTGGTGTGGCGAAAGGCATCGCCGGGCTGGGTGCGCTGTTCTACGTCGCCTACCGGGTATGGCAGTCGCTGGCGAGAGCTGAACCGATAGACGTATTCCCGATGCTCCGTCCTTTTGCCATCGGTCTGTGCATCATGTTCTTCCCGACTGTGGTGCTGGGCACGATAAACAGCATCCTCTCACCCGTCGTACAGGGCACGGCAAAGATGCTGGAGGCGGAAACGCTGGACATGAACCGATACCGGGAGCAGAAGGACAAACTGGAATACGAGGCGATGGTACGCAACCCCGAAACCGCCTACCTCGTGTCCAACGAGGAATTTGACAAGCAACTGGAGGAACTCGGCTGGTCGCCCTCCGACATGGTGACGATGGCGGGAATGTATATCGACCGGGGAATGTACAACATGAAGAAGAGCATCCGCGACTTCTTCCGCGAGATACTCGAACTGCTGTTCCAAGCCGCCGCCCTCGTGATAGACACCGTCCGCACCTTCTTTCTCGTGGTGCTGGCGATTCTCGGTCCGATAGCCTTCGCCCTGTCGGTATGGGACGGTTTCCAAAACACGCTCACGCAGTGGATATGCCGCTATATACAGGTCTATCTGTGGCTACCGGTATCGGACATGTTCAGCACCATACTGGCGAAGATACAGGTTCTGATGCTGCAAAACGACATCGAGCGGATGCAGGCAGACCCGAACTTCTCGCTGGATTCGAGCGACGGGGTGTATATCGTATTCCTCTGCATCGGCATCATCGGCTACTTTACCATTCCCACCGTTGCGGGCTGGATTATCCAAGCCGGAGGCATGGGCGGTTACGGTCGCAACGTGAACCAGATGGCGGGACGAGCCGGAAGCATGGCGGGCAGCGTGGCGGGTGCAGCCGCAGGAAACGCAGTCGGACGTGTCGGCAAATTGCTGAAATAATCAATGTGCAATCATAAATTGGAAAATATAAATGGAATTCAAATCACTTAGAAACATCGAATCGTCGTTCAGGCAGATACGCCTGTTCGGTATCGTCTTCCTCTCGCTGTGCGCCGTGGTGACGGTGTGGAGCGTGTGGAACTCCTACCGTTTCGCAGAGAAGCAACGGGAGAAAATCTATGTGCTGGACAACGGCAAGAGCCTGATGCTCGCCTTGTCTCAGGATTTGTCGCAGAACCGCCCGGCGGAGGCACGGGAACATGTGCGCCGTTTCCACGAGATGTTCTTCACGCTATCACCTGAAAAAAGCGCGATTGAACACAACGTGAAACGTGCCTTGCTGCTGGCGGACAAGAGCGTGTACCACTATTATTCGGACTTCGCGGAGAAGGGGTACTACAACCGCATCATCGCCGGGAACATCAACCAAGTGCTGAAGGTGGACAGCGTGGTGTGCGACTTCAACGCCTATCCCTACCGTGCCGTGACCTACGCCACACAGAAAATCATCCGGCAGAGCAACGTCACCGAGCGCAGCCTCGTGACCACCTGCCGCCTGCTGAACGCATCGCGGTCGGATGACAACCCGAACGGTTTTACCATCGAGGGTTTCACCATCATTGAGAACAAGGATTTACAGACTATCAAACGGTAACAGGACATGAAAAGTATCAGAAAATCAATGTGGGGCATGTATTGGAAACTCCACGACAAACGGAAACGCTTGGCGGCAAGTCTCAAAGGGTATCTGGACGGCTTGCCGCCGGAAACACGCCGCCGCATCGTGCTGGGGATGTTCGCCGCCTTCGCGGTGCTTGCCCTTTACACCTTCGGCAGAGCCGTCTATGACATCGGCAGGAACGACGGCTCACATATGGAAACGGGACACGCCGGACGGGTGGAACTGCCGACCCCGGCGGAAACAGGCAATCACTTAACACCTTATTTATATGGAACAGACAAAGAATGAACCGACGAAAGAGAACAAAGCTGCTCCCGAAACGGGGAAACCGAAAAAGGAGCGCGAACCGCTGACAGAGGCGCAACGGCTGAAACGGCAGAAGATGATCGTGCTGCCCGCTATGGTGTTGGTGTTCATCGGGGCGATGTGGCTGATATTCGCCCCGTCCTCCGGCAAGGAGCAACCGCCGGGAACGGACGGATACAACACCGAGATGCCCGACGCTGACAAGGCGAACCGGCAGATTATCGGCGACAAGCTGAAAGCCTACGAGCATGGGGAGATGGAAGAGCGTCAGGAGAGCCGCAACCGTGCCATCGGGCAGCTGGGCGACATGTTCGACCGCGAGATAGCGGGAACGGAGAACGGAGTGGACTTCGACCTCGCCAATCCGGGCGGCAAGGAAGAAAGGGCAAAGCCAGCCACGCCGCAGACCATCCAGTCCTCCGCAGCCGCCTACCGTGACCTGAACGCCACGCTCGGAAACTTCTACGACCAGCCGAAAAACGACAATGCGGAGATGGACGAATTGTTGGAGCGCATCGCATCGCTGGAGTCGGAACTGGAAAGCGAGAGGGGCAAGGCTTCCTCTATGGACGAGCAGGTGGCTCTTATGGAGAAGTCCTACGAGCTGGCGGCAAAGTACATGGGCGGTCAGAACGGAGGACAGCCATCGGCGGAACAGAGGGCAGAGCCAACTACCGTGCAGAAAGGGAAGAAGAACAAGGCAATGCCTATCAGACAGGTGGAGCATCAAGTAGTTTCTTCACTCTCACAGCCTATGAGTAACGCGGAGTTTGTCGCCGCCTTATCGCAGGAACGCAACCGGGGTTTCAACACGGCTGTCGGCACGGCGGAGGTATTGGACAGGAACACCATACCGGCGTGCGTGCATGGGGCGCAGAGCGTGACGGACGGGCAGACGGTAAGGCTGCGCCTGCTGGAGCCTATGGCGGTGGCAGGCAGGACAATACCCCGGGGTGCGGTGGTGGTCGGCACGGGCAAGATACAGGGTGAGCGGCTCGACATCGAGATTACCTCGCTGGAATACGACGGCACGATTATCCCCGTGGAGCTTGCGGTCTATGACACGGACGGACAGCCCGGCATCTTCATCCCGAACTCGATGGAGATGAACGCCGTCCGGGAGGTCGCCGCCAACATGGGCGGCTCGCTGGGAAGCAGCATCAACATCTCCACCAATGCCGGGGCGCAGCTCGCCTCCGACTTGGGCAAGGGGCTGATACAAGGCACGAGCCAGTACATCGCCAAAAAGATGCGAACCGTCAAGGTGCATCTGAAAGCCGGGTACAGGGTCATGCTTTACCAAGAAAAATATTGAAAACAATAAAAATTACCACTAAAATCCAAAAGTAATGAGAAAAGTAATCATCATGTTTGCCCTCGCTATGGGCATCATAACTGCCAACGCGCAGGAGAATGTAACCGTTGAAACGACCAACGGAAGTGAACAACCGACCTTGACGAAGGAGGTCTATCCGCAGAAGGAGGCGGACGGCGACCTATATCACGGGCTGTCACGCAAGCTGACCTTCGACCGCATGATACCGCCGCACGGTCTGGAAGTGACCTACGACAAGACCGTCCACGTCATTTTTCCGGCGGAGGTGCGCTATGTCGATTTAGGCTCGCCCGACCTGATTGCCGGGAAAGCCGACGGAGCGGAGAACATCATCCGTGTGAAGGCTACCGTAAGGAATTTTCCCAACGAAACGAATATGTCCGTCATCACGGAGGACGGCAGTTTCTACACCTTCAACGTGAAGTACGCCGCCGAACCGCTGTTGCTCAACGTGGAGATGTGCGACTTCATCCATGACGGCAGCACGGTGAACCGCCCGAACAACGCGCAGGAAATCTATCTGAAAGAGCTGGGCAGCGAAAGCCCGATGCTGGTGCGCCTTATCATGAAGTCCATCCACAAACAGAACAAGCGCGAGGTGAAGCATATCGGCTGCAAGCGTTTCGGCATCCAATACCTGTTGAAAGGCATCTACACGCACAACGGCTTGCTTTATTTCCACACGGAGATAAAGAACCAGAGCAACGTGCCTTTCGATGTGGACTACATCACTTGGAAAATCGTGGACAAGAAGGTTGCGAAGCGTACTGCCGTGCAGGAGCAGATTATTCTGCCGCTCCGCGCGCAGAACTACGCCACCCTCGTGCCGGGCAAAAAGAGCGAGCGCACGGTCTTCACGATGGCGAAGTTCACCATCCCCGATGACAAGTGCCTCGTGGTGGAATTGAACGAGAAGAACGGCGGCCGTCACCAGTCCTTCGTGATTGAGAACGAGGATTTGGTACGCGCGGGTACCATCAACGAACTTCAAGTACGCTGACCATGAGAAAGTACATCGCAATAATCATCGCGTCGCTTGCCCTTTTTACAGGGCAGGCGCACGCCCAGCGGTGTCTGCCGAAGATGCAGGGCATCGAGGTGAGGGCGGACATGGCGGACGGCTTCAATCTCGGCGGCAAGGACGGCGGGTACAGCTTCGGGGCGGCTCTCTCCACCTACACGAAGAAGGGGAACAAGTGGGTGTTCGGTGGCGAATACCTGTTGAAGAACAATCCCTACAAGGACACCAAGATACCCGTGGCGCAGTTCACGGCGGAGGGCGGCTATTACTTCAAGATACTGTCGGACGCCCGAAAGATTGTTTTCGTCTATGCCGGGGCTTCGGCTCTCGCCGGATATGAGGCGGTAAATTGGGGGAAGAAGGTGCTGCATGACGGCTCCACGCTGCACGACCGGGACGCCTTCATCTACGGCGGTGCGCTGACGCTCGATGTGGAGTGTTACGTGGCAGACCGTATCGCCCTGCTTGCCAACCTGCGGGAGCGTTGCCTTTGGGGTGGCGACACACGGAAGTTCCACACGCAGTTCGGGGTCGGTATCAAGTTCATCATCAACTGACACGGGCATGGAAAGGACGGAAATAGATGCTGTCAGAAGGATGCCGCTTGCGGATTTTCTCGCACGGCTGGGGCATGAGCCTGTCAGAAGGAGCGGTAACGAGCTGTGGTATCTTGCCCCGTACAGGGGCGAGCGCACATCCTCTTTCCGTGTGAACGTGGCGAAACAGCTCTGGTACGACTTCGGTTTGGGCAAGGGCGGCGACATCTTCACGCTTGCCGGGGAGTTTCTGCAAAGCGATGACTTCATGAAGCAAGCGAAGTTCATAGCGGAAGCCGCCAATATGACGGTTGCCGGATGGGAAAAGCCCGTCTATCTCTCGAAGCCGACCGAATCCGTTTTTGAGGATGTGGAGGTCGCTCCGCTGCTCCGCTCACTGCTGACGGAGTATTTAGAGGAACGGGGCATCCCTTACGCCATCGCATCCCGTCACTGCTGCCGCTTGAACTACGGTGTGCGTGGGAAACGGTATTTTGCCGTTGGCTTTCCGAACATGGCAGGTGGCTATGAAGTCAGAAGCCGATATTTCAAGGGTTGCATACCTCCGAAGTCTGTATCACTGGTAAAGGCGAATGACATCCCGGCTGACGAGTGCCTCGTGTTCGAGGGCTTCATGGACTTTCTCTCTGCCGTGACGCTTGGTGTAACCGGTAACGCTGACTGTCTTGTGCTGAACTCAGTCGCCAACGTGGAGAAGGCGGCGGGATTGCTGGACGGATACGGGCGCATCGGCTGCTTCCTCGACCGTGACGAAGCCGGACGGCGGACGCTTGCCGCACTTACCATGCGATACGGGGAACGTGTCACCGACCGTTCCTCCCTCTATGACGGTTGCAAGGACTTGAACGAGTACCTGCAACTGACAACGAAAAAACAGAAAAACAACCATCTAAAAATCGAAGAACAATGAACATACTGAACAACAGAAACAAGAGAACATCAATATTCAAGGCAGTGGCGTTATGCCTGATAGCCGCCATGTCATTCACCCTCGTGTCATGTGACGATGACATGGACATCCAGCAGTCCTATCCCTTCACGGTGGAGGTCATGCCCGTGCCGAACAAGGTAGTAAAGGGGCAGACAGTGGAAATCCGCTGTGAACTGAAAAAGGAGGGCGACTTTTCGGGTACGCTCTATACCATCCGCTATTTCCAGTTCGAGGGGGAAGGCTCGCTCAAAATGGATAACGGCATCACCTTCCTGCCTAACGACCGCTACCTGCTGGAGAACGAAAAATTCCGCCTGTACTACACGGCGGCGGGTGATGAGGCGCATAATTTCATCGTGGTGGTGGAGGATAACTTTAGCAACTCCTACGAACTGGAATTTGACTTCAACAACAGGAATGTAAAGGACGACGATCTTACCATCGTTCCCATCGGCAACTTCAGCCCCTTGTTGAAATGATGCGTGTATTCATGACAATGCTCTGTTCACTTCTGACGGTCTGTTCTGTGTCCGCGCAGATCAGCCGCCAAGAGGGAACGGACGGGCAGGCGGCAATCTACCGACTGCCGCTTATGGAACGTGCTTTTTTATGCTGCCGCTACTTTGAAGGCTGGCACTCAGAAAAACACTACCCATACGTCGGTTGGGGTCACAAACTTTTGCCAAACGAGAAGTATTCGGCACGAACCATGACAAAACGGGATGCGGATGAACTTTTGCGGAAAGACCTGCGCAAATTTGTCGCCATGTTCCGTAAATTCGGGGTTGATTCGCTATTGTTATCCGAAATTTCGGATAACAACAGTTATCCAAACCCCAGCATTATCCTAAAAATATAGTTTTTTATTCTGTAAATCATTCTGTTATAGGATGAATAGGTTTGGATAATACATTCCTATATCTTTGCTAATGGCACTAAAGCCAATAGGAAGAATATGAATATAGCACAGTTAAAATTAAGCCAGAAGAAGTTACTGGACAACCTCGTTTCCCGTGGTTATGACATTCAGTACATCAAAGGAGTAAAATTTGTTTTAAGACTTCTTTTTGAACATGAAGGATGTTTTCATTCGTATGAACAGTTTGCAGAAAAGTTTATCCGTACAAGGGGATATACAAAAGCGACATTGGATCTTAGGATGATGCATTTACGTACTATCCAAGCATATGATGAATTTGGGCACTACCCGGACAAGAAGTCCTTTGTTCCGTTATGCTATCCTTCCAGGTATAATATGCTTAACCCCAGTTTTCGGAAAGTTATAGACATTTATCGGAAGCGTGCCGCAGAACATAAAAAGAAGTCCACAGTAAAAATGGAAACCGATGCCGTTACAATGTTCCTTTTTGAGATGCAAAAGTTCCACGTCTCTTCATTGGATGAAATCAAAGAAGAACATGTTTTGTCCTTTTTCCTTAAAGAAGAACAGCAAAAGCGTTCAAGGACATATTGCGGTCACATAGCGTCAGCCCTTAAAGAGTTGGGGGATTTATACGACATGAAAAAAGTATTAGGTTATTTCCCTGATTTGAAATATGAAAGGAAAAACTTCAACTATCTTAAGGATGATGAAATCAATGTGATAAAAAATGCTTTGTCAGACTCTAACAATATTTTGACTTTCAGGGAAAAAGCTATAGTTTCATTGGCTTTATATACTGGCATAAGAGGATGTGACATTGCCAACTTGAAATTGACAGACATAGATTGGAAGAAGGAACGAGTCAGCTTCGTCCAGGAAAAGACTGGTAATCCGATAGTGTTGCCCCTTCTTCCCCATGTTGGAAACTCATTGTTTGATTACATACGGAATGAACGGGACAATGAGGCCGGATCCGTGTATCTGTTTCCCAACAAGAAGAATACGACAGAAAGGTTGGAGAACAAAAGTATCGGCACCATTGTCAATACAGTCTTTGAGAAATTAAACCTTAGAAAAGGTGAATCCGGGCGTGGAGTCAGCGTATTTCGGCACAACCTCGCCTCTAAATTACTTGGTAAAGGTACCGAGATTAGGGTCATCAGCCATATTTTAGGACATATCTGTTCTTCATCTATAGTCCCATATATAGATGCTGACATCCCTCATCTGAGAGAATGCGGAATCAATATTGAATGTTATCCAATAAGAAAGGAGTTGTTCGAATGAAAACAGATTCACATCTACCCCAATTTGCAGATTTGATGTCTGAATATGTCAATTTCATCTCCGGTATCGGAAAATGTGACTATATAACCCGCATATACCTGAACTCTTTCGCCAAGTACTGTATGAATCATGGCGGAGTGCTGTCGGATGATATTATCTCCGGATGGGCATCAAGGACAGATAAGGAAAGCTATTATACAAACCGTAACAGATGCATTATTTTGAGGCGCTTCATCCGTTATATCCGGTCGAAATATGGGGCACCGTTCAAATTGCCATCATATCCTCCGGATATAAAATACACACCTAAGCCAAAGCGTATTCCTGTTTCAGAACAGCCATACTCTTATTCCGCAATATCCCATATAGTCAAGAAATATGAACTTTACAAAAGAGCTTCTGGGAAATTCAGTAGGCGGACAATGGACAAGATTCGCCGTTTCAATGACTTCTGCGCTCAAAATTATCCGTCAGCCGAAGTTCTTACAGAAGAAATTGTCCTTGATTATTGCAAGAAGAAAAAAACGGAATCCGCAAAGTCATGCAATAACAGAATTGTAGGTGTCAGAGGATTTCTGAAATATGCGAATAGCCGTGGTTTTGTAAATATTCCTCTTCCATCCACCATTCCAAGAGTCAATGTCACATCATTCGAACCACATCCGTTTACTCCAGAAGAGCTTGCAAGATTCTTTAATGAAGCGGACAATCTCGAACCTCCAATAAATTGCCGTGACATGAGGGCTGCGCTTATGAAAGTGGAAGTTCCGGTCTTTTTCCGACTTTTGTACAGTACAGGGATGCGTACAACAGAAGCCCGTCTGCTCAGAGTAGAAGACGTAGACTTGCAATCCGGTGTTATAAATATAAGATACACAAAGAGCATAGATGAACATCGGGTTGCCTTGCACGAATCCATGTGGTCGCTATTGCAGATGTATAATGTCAAAATGGAAAATCTCATGCCCGGAAGAAAGACATTCTTTCCTAACGAGTATGACAAACCATATTCCGGAGAATGGGTAACGGCAAGTTTTAAGAAAGTATGGAAGAAAGTCAGTACGGCACACGCAAGAGCATATGATTTTCGCAGTCACTATGCGGTCGTGAACATAAACGGTTGGGATCACTGCGGCATTGAATGGATGGACAAACTCTTATATCTCAGCCGTTCCATGGGACACCGTTACATTCAAAACACATTATATTATTACAGGCTTGTACCGCTGTTTGCACACCAGTTGGAAAATCTGACAGGATGTGGGTATGAAGAACTTTTGCCTGATTTAAACGACTATTTTGAATATGAAGACTAAAGCAGAACATTCAATTATCGCCGATGCCATCCATGAGTGGCATACGGTCTATCTTCCGTGTATAAGGAATCTGAGCCATAACGCTTTAAAATCATACGGAGAGGGAATGGGAATCTATATAGACTTCCTTGAATCCTCAAAAGGAGTCACATCAAATACCCTTTGTGGGGAATGCTTCCGTAAGGACTGGATTGAAGAATGGATTGCGTGGCTGAAAGAAGTAAGAAAATGCAGCCCGCAAACATGCAATCATCGCCTCTCCATATTGAAAAATTTCCTCCGTTTCCTTGCGCACAAGAAAATCCAATTCATAAAATATGATTGTGATGCCGCTGAAATAAAAAGAATGCAGCAACCTAAAAAACAAGTGGAAGTAATCACAAAAGATACAATCAAACGGATTTTTGCAAGCATCAATACACGTACATTGATAGGTAAGAGGGATTTTGCCTTGTTCAATCTTCTATATAGTACCGGAACAAGAATAGATGAAATATTATCATTGAGGCTGTCGGCACTGCACCTGGATGAAACGAAAGGTTACATTCTTGTTTTGGGTAAAGGGAATAAACAACGTACCATTTATTTGTTGAACAGCATGGTAAGAATACTGAGACATTATGTGAAGTTGTTCCATCCGGCAAATCCGTTACCTTCTGATTTTGTATTTTTCCCCATATATGGCCATGCAAACAAAAAAATCACTTCAGAAGCGATTAGCAAGCGGTTGAAAATGTATGTTAGGATTGCGTCTCAGGGGCTACTTGAAATTCCTGTAGATTTTCATTGCCATAGTTTTCGGCATGCACGGGCTACCCATTGGTTGGAAGACGGTGTAAACTTGGCGCAGATACAAAAACTATTGGGGCATGAGAGCATTGAAACGACAATGAAATACGTAGGAGTTTCATCAGAACAAATGATACAAGCTTTATGCTCTATGGAAGACAATCTGACTTTAGGCGTTGAAAAGAAATATAAGAAAATCAGAAATAAAGATTCATTAGCAACAGTTCTTGGATTGAGATAATACTTAGTAATAAATGAGTGACTGTTCTTGAATAATGGAACAATCACTCTTTATTATCTGCTACCAAAATATAACAATTTACTGATATTCAATATAGTAAAAAGTCAAGTTGGGATAATATTTTGGTTTGGATAAATTTTGCTTGGCACGTTAGCTTACAATGTGGGACCGGCGAAGCTGTTAGGCAGCAAAACAATCCCCAAAAGCACCTTAATCAAGAAGCTGGAAGCTGGTGACAGGAACATCTACCGTGAGTATATAGCCTTCTGCAACTACAAAGGAAAACGCCACGCCATGCTGCTCAAACGGAGAAAGGCGGAGTTTGCGCTGTTGTATATCCCATAAAAGGACTGACAAAACTGGCAAAAGACGTGCCATATTTAACTTGGCACGTCTTTTGCTCTATCACTTGATAGATTATCGTAGGATTTTCTCGTTAATTGACATCGTTGAGCCATTTTTGCCTATCGGTTTCCAAATAACACTTCAAGTTGTAAGTGTTGTGAGAGCAATACAAAACATAGTTATTAACCATAAAAAGTATAGCGAAATTATGAAGAAAGTATTTAGGAAAATTCAGAAAGGAACAACAAAAATGATTGAACGTATCAAATCGTTGGGGGAAATGGAGACGAAGCAGAAATGTGTAGTTCAACGGTTCGAGATTATCATTCCCCTCCACCAAAAAATAACGACCCAATATATAGCCTCCGCAAGTTTTACTTGCGGATTTTTTAGTTATCGCAGATTGGACAAAGGTTTCTTTGCTACTTTCTTTGTCCGCCATCATGCTCACTGAAAGAAAGTAGGGCGGCTCTCGCCGCCCCGCCACTCAAAAGCGTGTGTAAAGTCCCGTCACCATCGTGAACATTTCCTCCAGCATATCAAAATAGATACCCTCGTGTACGGCAATGTCCTTTGTCTTGCACTCAAAGGTCTTTTTGCTGAACGTCCTGCGGTAGAAGCGCATATTGTAGAGGTCTGCCCCTTCGTCATAGATGATGTCAAGGCGGTTGGCACTTGTTTTGTTCCTTGCAAGGCTCATCCGTAAGCCGTTGCCCATATCTATGAAATCACGGCTACCTGTCATGGCGGTGAAGCGTTTTCCGCCTATCTGCTGTAATATCGTCTTGGCTATCATATCTTTTGTTTTTAGGGTTTTAAGTATTGGCGGTGCGGACACCGCCATCCCGTTCAAAATTCTCGCATTTCGGAAATGGGGGTCTGCCGTTGTAGCCACTCTTTCACACATTCCATATTGTACTCGCTCGTGATGACTGCCGTATGGCTGTCGGTGGCGGTGAAACGTGTGCTTTCGTAATCATCTATCCACCCCTTGAGGGTGTCCGTTCCCCACGCTCCGGTATCGTCAAAGATACCGTCCAATGCCGTGATAGGTTCGCTGAACTTGACTATCAGCGTTTGATAGGTCGTGTTCATAGTCTGTCCTCCTTTCCCTTCTTTGCGTTCAGCCACTTGTCCCGTGCGGCTCGGCACTCGTCCAACGTGGGTTTGACACAAGAGAACAATTCTCTGTCTATGGGGTGGCGGTAGTCGTACTGCACAAGTGTCCGCCTGCGTCTTCCGATACCCGATTGGAAACGCTCGTATTTCTCCGTACCTGCTTCCGCGCAGGTGCTTACTCCGTTGATGGTCATTCGTGTTGTCATAATGTTGCTTTTTAGATGGTTAAAAATGTACTGACAGAACTCTGTTCTTCATCACCATTTCGGGGTTGCTTGTGTAGCGTTGGTGCAGGTAGAAATGGTGTGAGCCGAAGCCGTAAAGGAAAAACTTGTCAAGTTCGTGCTTCTCGGCAAACTCCTTTACGCTCTTTCTCAATTCCCCCTCACTCGTTGTGAGAGTGAGGAGGTTCACAAATTCAAGGAACATCGTGGGGATTGCATCATCCCACACACAAATCATACTTTCAATTCTTACTTCCATATCAATGTTGTTTTAGGGGTTATGCTATGCCGCTTTCATCCGCTCACGGATAAGGTTGGCGTTCTTGTTCACAAGGTCTATGATGCGCTCGTGATATTCGGTGTCCTGGTTGTGCTTGCCGTGGCACTGCACCACTTCGAGGGTTCGCAAGTCCACCTCTACGGTTTCAATAATCTCATCGCCAATCCTTGCCGATAGTATGAGGGTGTCGGCTTTCTTGTAGTATCCACTGCCAAACACGCAGATGCCCTGCGTCTTGCCCTCGTTGTAATACTCGTCTATGCTTTCAAGCACCTTGACGATTATTTCCTCGTCCGTGATTACCAAGCCGAAGAATTTGGATTTGTTGGCGATGAAATCCTCCGCATCTTTCTTTCGTTGGAGTTGTCGCTGTTGCTCACGCTCACGCCTTTCAATCTCCCAACGGCGTTGCTCTGCGGCTCTTTCCTTCTCGTGTATGGCTTCAATTTTTCGGGTTGCGTTGTCGTGTGCCGCCATGAAATCTTCGGGACAGATGTTCTTCGGGTTACGGAGGTCTTGACCGAGTTTTTTGAGCATACGCAGATAGTCGCACCACATTGAGAGGTTGTCTATCTGATACTTGTGACGCTTGGCAATCAGATATGATGCCCAACATTCATCGGCAGTACGGGTATTGAAAAGAAAGTGTTTCATGACCTCAATCTCACCGCCTTTCATAAGGGTTTCAATTCTTGGGTCTGAAAGCAAGGCTTTGAAAAGACGCACGGGGGAGATGCCGTGGAAATCGCCCTTGAAGCCGTTACGTCTGAGTTGGGGCAATATCCTCATCTTTGGATATGCACAGCTTCTTGCCACCACATCATCGTATAGGCTGTTGTGCGGTCTTACCTCCATATCGCTGCCTAATGCCCACACATCGCAATAGCAGAAAAGGAAGCCACGGAGCAACGCCATGTCCGTAACCTTGCCGTCGGGTGAAATCCAACGCTGCACGACCTCGTGGCAGTAGAAACGCATCGGTTCGCCTTTCCTGCTCTCGCATCTGACCTGCGCCACGCGGATTACCTGATACCCTTTGCAGGTGGTTATCACGCTGAAATTCTGCGTTTCCTTGTAGATGCGTCTGCGTGTGTCCTGCACTTTGAGTTCGGCATGGCATTTGGGGCAGGTGCAGCCTTCAAGGGTGTCGCATAGTCCGCTGTCGCTGTGCCACTCGTGACCGCAGTCGGAACAGGTGATGTTCCCTTTCTTGGTGCGGTAGCCGATATGCTCAACGCAGTGGCGGTATGCCCAATCTATTTGTGTCGCTGATATGGGGCGAAGGTTGGCGGAAAGTCTTGCCACCTCTTTCTGTATCTTGGTCTTCGGTTTCATAAGCCTAAATCAAATAATGAGGGTTGGGGTTGGTTTTCTTTTCTCGCTGACGGTCTGTGGCGGTTCTGCAACTTGCGGAGTTCCTCCTCTTGGTATTTGCGGACAGCGTTCTGACGTGCCTCCGCCTTTTCCTCTGCCGTGAGTTTCACAACGTGGTTCACAACCACTTGGCAGTCCATCGGTTTGCCCACCTCTATCTCGTTTTCCTCATAGTAGTGGATGGCTTGCCCGAATATCTCTCCGTCCGTGAAACCGTTGCAACCGCTTTTCTGCACATAGTTCAGAATGTGGGTCACGCACTCGTCCATGTTCTTGGCAGGGTTGCGGTACTTCTTTGCAAATAGCGCATCTTCCTCCGCACGCTGTTCCAAGTACATATATATCGTTCTCTTGAAATGGTCTGTTCCTTTCATATCGCTGTCATTTTTAGATTATCTGTTTCAGTATCTCTCTCCAATAGGTCGGCTCTACCTCGCTGAGAAGGAAGTCCATGAAATCCCTCCGTGCGTCCTTGTTCAGTTCGTGGTACAATCTTCGGAAAGTTTCAAAATTGCCGTTGATGTACGTTTCCACCATATACACGAAGATGTTGTCCACCTCGTAATATCTGCACTGCTGCGCTGCCGTCTTGCTGTTTCTTTTTGCCATGTCGGTAAGGGTTAAAGGGTGAATAACCAAAGGATGAAGCCAAAGAAGGCAATGGTGGAAAGGATAGCCACGATTACACCTATCGCCACTCGGAACACTCCGTTTACAATCTCTCTGATGATGCCCCAAAGGATGCCGAACACCCCGAAGG
Organism: Bacteroidaceae bacterium; assembly: GCA_902362595.1. GTDB lineage: Bacteria > Bacteroidota > Bacteroidia > Bacteroidales > Bacteroidaceae > Phocaeicola > Phocaeicola fibrisolvens. The sequence goes on from CABIXF010000031.1 coordinate 30,473, forward strand.
CGGTGCGCATCATCAAGCCGCATATCGCCAACCCGATGTGTTGCGCCATTTGTCTGAAATTTGCCGTTGCCGTCATATCTTCGCTGTTTTTGATTTTTTTGTTTTTAATGCGGATTCAAGAGCTGAGGGAGTTGAGTTTCAAACTATCTTATCTGCCTCTCGTTTATCCGACATTTTTTTTATGCGTCTTTCTGTCGCATCGGTCGTTTTCGTTTCGGGTGCTTGAAAAGGTAGGGATTAGGGAATGCAAGGTTTTTCGGTCAAAATACTACCCGCAGGGCTGGAGATTTTTACCGAAAACAGGAGGCTTGACCTTGCTTTCCCGTCCAATCCCGGAATTACCTTTGCGCCCAGAACGAAAATGACTGACTGATGCGGCTTACTGAAAGGCGCAAAATGGAGGTAAACGAAAACAGAGGCAGATTGTGTAGAAAAAAACTTCAGGGGAAAATCCGTAAAAAAAAGAATCACCAAAAGGAAAAAGACATCACCGGAAGCGTGAAAAGGGCAAACCACAACAAAGGAAGTATGATTGTTTCCGATCCGACGGAACTTGTTCAGCCGGGTGGCAACAATCATTCTTCCCGGTTTGTCCGGCTGTGTGTGGGCGCCTGTTTCATTCATGGGGCAGGCTGACACACTCTGCATTCACTTTCCGCTTCCGGCAAAAGAGACAGCGAAAAAAGAAAAATCATTTGAAAACCCGTAAAAGCACCTCTTGGCATAGGCGCAAAAGAAAGGGGCATTGCTTCATCTGTCTAAACATCGTTTAGGCGTGAGGCAATGCCCTTTTCTCCAGCTATGCGGTAGTCGGCACACGTTTGTTCCAAACTCGTTTTGGGCAATGGTGTGCCGACGGACAATACCGCTTTTACGGAAAATTCTTATGAATGAGGGGATAAAAAACGGGAGTTTATATCAAAATCTCGAATTAAATAGCTACTTTTGCATACGAAGAGTTCTTTGAAGGTTACGCAACGCGCAGAAGGATAATGCAGTAGATAACTAACTAAATCGTAACCTATTACTATCAAGAGCAATTAACCTACGCTCATTTCCAATAAATTACACTCTTTTCGTAACTTCCGGGCGCAAAGATACATAATTTTATGCAGTCGTGTAGACGTACACTTATAAAATCTCATTCCTTCTCCGTACTGTCATGTGTTTGTTTGGGAGTGTGGCTGGCAATGTATTCTCCCGGTTTCATGCCAAACTGTTTCTGGAAGCACTTGCTGAAATACGACGGGTTGTTGAATCCCACCATGTAGCTCACTTCGTTGATACGGTACTGGTTTTCCAGCAGCAAGGAAGCCGCCTTCTTCAAACGGATAATCTGAATCATCTCGTTGGGAGTGGTATTGGCCAGTCCTTTGAGTTTGACGAACAATCCCGAACGGCTGATACACAGCTTTTCGGCCAGGAAGTCTACTGAAAGCTGGTCGTTGTTCAGGTTCTCTTCAATCAGGTGGTTCATCTTCTCCAGGAACACCTTGTCGGTCTGGTTGGCTGCGATGGAGTTGATGGAAACGGTCGGCATTTGTGAGAATTTCTGTCTCAGTTGCAGACGCAGTTCCAACAGATTCTTGATGCAGGCCTCCAGATACTGCAGGGAGAACGGTTTTTCGATGTAGGCATCTGCTCCGCAATTCATGCTGGCAATCTTGGCTTCCGTTCCAGTTTTTGCTGTCAGCAGGATAAACGGGATGTGACTGGTCAGCTGATTGCTTCTGACCGCTTTGCATAATTCTATTCCACTCATGCGAGGCATCATCCAGTCACTGATAATCAAGGAAACTTCTTGTTCTTTCAGTTTATGGAGAGCTTCACTACCGTCGGAGGCAGTCACGATGGTATAGTTATTTTGGAAGTGTGAGGAAAGGAAATGAAGCATGTCCTCGTTGTCATCCACGATGAGCATGATGGGGAGTACCTTGGCTGAAACTGTAGTGTCATGCTGTTCTGGGATGATATCCTCTGGCAGTGGAGCGGCCGACAGGTTTTCTCCTTCTTGAGTGGTCTGTCGTTCTTGCTTTTGCGGAAGTGTGATAATAAACGTAGAGCCTATTCCCGGTTGAGAGGTTACTTCCACTTTTCCATAATGTGCTTCTACGATACCTTTCACAATGCTCAGTCCGATGCCTGTACCCGGTTTGTTTTCAGATGCCTGATAGAACGGTTTGAAGATTTTTCCCAGTTCCTCTTCGCTCATTCCTTTTCCATTGTCTTTCACCTGGATAGAGAAGGTTTGTGTTTTCGGCTGTTCCTGGAAGCGGACTTCAATCATGCTGTTTGTATATTTGTTGGCATTGGTCAGCAGGTTGCTCAATACTTTTGTAATTGCCTCTTTGTCTACGTCGGCATAGAAGTTCTTGTCCGGATACACTACGGAGAAACTGACTCCTTTTTGGTGAAGGGTCGGAGAGAAACGTTCGCACACGCCTTCCATCAGCTCCCGTATGGATTGTGAAGTGAAGTGCATCCGCATTTCCTTCTGTTCCACTTTCCGGAAGTCGAGCAGCTGGTTTACCAGATAAAGCAGACGCTGGCTGTTGCGGTCGATGATTTCCAGTTCCTGCCGTTCGTCGGCCGGGATGTGTGTGGACTGCATCACTTTTTCCAGCGGGCCGATGATGAGGGATACCGGCGTACGGATTTCGTGGGCAATCATGGTGAAGAAATTGATTTTGGCTTCGTGGATTTCCTTTTCTTTCTTGTTGTTCAGTTCGTCAATGGCCTTGGCGTGTTTCTTTTCACTTTTACGTACTACGTAGCGCAGCAGCAGTCCGATGGCCAGGATAAATAGCAGAAAGTACCCGATTTTGAATGGCAGCGAGAAATAGAACGGAGGGTGTATGATGATACGGATGGAAGTGCCTTCCTCGTTCCATACGTTGTCATTGTTTGAGGCTTTTACGCGGAACGTATAAGTCCCTGGAGGCAGATTGGTATAGGTCGTACTGTGTTGTGACCCCACATAATTCCATCCCTTGTCGAATCCTTCCAGAATGTAGGCATATTGGTTTTTTTCTGGCGTACAGTAGCTTAAGGCCGCATACGTCAGTGTGATGACATTGTCTTTGTAAGGAAGATGGATTTCTTTCAAGTGGTCAATGGCTTCCGGCAGAATCCCCCCTTGCTGCGTCTCTATTTTTTTGTTGAAGATTTCCAGTCCGGTCAGCACCACATTGGGTTTCTGTGTATTGAGTTTCAGCAGGTGTGGATAGAACGTATTGAAGCCGTTGATGCTGCCGATATAGAATTCTCCGTTACGGGTTTTCAGGGCTGAGGCCATAATGAAGGCTTCGCTTTGCAGACCGTCGCTTTTAGTAAAGATTTGTGTCGCACCAGTGGCTGGAGTGTATTTGACAAGACCTTTGGCTGTAGTGAGCCACAAGCAATCTTCACCTTCCAGAATGGCGTTGATGCATTCATTTGGAATTTTCAGTGGCTGATGTATGAATTTCTTTTTTTGTGAATTATATAAATATAATCCTTCGGAAGTTGCTGCCCATAATTCATTTTCTCGATTGATACACAGGTGGTTGATGTTGGTGCAGTTTAGACCTTGTGGCTGAGCATATTTTTCCCATACTTGATTTTGGGGGGAATATTTGAACACGCCTTTCCCTTGTGTAGCAATCCAAAGATTTCCTTTTGCGTCTTCTGTAATCTCAATGATTAGTGCATTTAAATCCTTGATAAATGAAAAATGATGTTGTTGTGAATCATATAAGCAGAGTCCGCTCATGGAACCTGTCCAGATACGTCCTTGGCTATCTTTAAAAATAGAATAAATGCTGCTTTCATCTAATCCATCGCTGACATTATAATTCCTGATTTGTCCTGTTTGGGTATTTAAGATTTGTATTCCATTGCTGTAGGTGCCAATCCAGAGTTCTTTATTTATGTAACAGAGTGCATGTACATTATTTTTCTGGAGTTTTTCTATTCCTGGAAAATTTATAAATTGTCTGGTTGAAGGGATGAAACAACTTATTCCAAAATCATCGGAACCAATCCATATATTCCCATCTTCATCTTCACAAAACCGACTGATAATTTGACTCCTGAAATAATGGGTATTGTCGGAACCAGAATAGCCATGAAATTGTCCACAGTAAGGAGGGAGGTAGTTCACACCGTTATAATAGGTTCCAATCCATACTCCTCCTTCTCTGTCTTTCAGCATAGGATAAATGAATTTATCTGATAATGATTTTTCTTCTTCGCCGTATTGGTCATATAAATAGCTTTCGTGAGTGATAGGATTGAATATAGTAAGTCCGTCATCAGATCCAATGAAAAAGATTTCAGGTGTATATTCAATAATAGAGTGTATGTGCAATCCTCCTTTCTTGTCACCTGGAACAAGATATTTTTCTACTTGATGTGTATTGGGATTTAATTTCCATAGTCCTTTTTCCCATGTACCTATCCAAAGATTGTGGGCTGAGTCTTCCCACATAGCCATGGAATAAACTCCTTGGGTCTCTCCTTCAATCATGAATTCTTCAAAGGTGTTATTGGCTTTATTTAATCGGCAAAGATGATAAGGACCTGATGCCCATATATTGTTTTGCTCATCATTTAAAATTCGGATGACGATGTTATCATTTTGTGGAATCTCAAACTGTGTTAGTTTATCGGTTTGGATATTGTATAGAAATATTCCTTGTTTTTGCGTAGCAATCCATATATTTTTTTCTTTATCTTGGATGATGTAATTTATCCATGAATGTATACCATTAGTGTCCCATTTTAACGGGACACTAATGATGGAAGTTATTCAATTTCGCAGCCGACAAGGATTCCGGAGATGTTAAATGCTTATCAATATGGTACTTATGTAAATGAATATGATGCAGATCCACGTCATAGTCAGCCGGGCATTACTTATTCTGATGAAGTGCTTGAGCATTATAAGAACCATGATGATCCGATAAATTATCCAGATACAAACTGGTGGGACGAAGTGGCCAAAGATTGGGCTGGAAAAACACAGCATAGTTTGTCTGTAAGTGGAGGTACTGATAAGGTGTCATTTTATACTTCTGCCCAATATATGTGGCAAGACGCAATATATCGAAATTCAGCTCAAGACTATAAACAGTTTCAGTTGATTTCTAATTTGGATGCAAAGATTAGCAAATCGGTTCGTTTTAGTTTGGATATTTTAGGTCGTCAGGAACAGAGACAACGTGGCATTTATTCCACTCCTTACTTGTTTACTTATTTTTTTAGTACGTTCCCTGGCAGTGCTCCCTATTATCCTAATGGATTGCCTCGTGTAGGATATGATGGCATTACACGAAATGCAGCCATTATGGTTACAGATCTTCCAGGATCTAATAATTATACCAATAATATATTGAACATTAAGCCGTTACTTCATATTGATTTGGATTTTCTTACTAAAGGTTTATATGTAGAGGGATATGCGGCTATAGATTATACATTTAGTGACGGTAAACAAATAAATCAGCCTTATGATTTGTATTATTATGATAATGCAACTCAAGAATATCAGAATAAACGGTCTGATACGGGTCAGATTAGTTTAAATGATTGGGCTACCCGTTATTCCACCATAACTTTGAATGGACGTATTGGCTATGAACGTACTTTTAACGATGTACATAAGGTAAATGCGTTTGTGGCTTATGAACAAAGCAAATATAACTATCATACTTTGTCAGGATATCGTACGAATTTCTTGTCAAATACGTTAATGGATTTGTTTGCAGGAAGTGATGTTCCTGCTGATAAAGACAATGGCGGATATTCAGATGCAACAGCACGTGTGAACTTTTTTGGACGTGTAAACTATTCGTATAAGGATAAATATTTGGCTGAGTTTACCATGCGTTATGATGGTTCTATGAATTTTGCTCCTGGTCATCGCTGGGGAGCATTCCCTTCTTTCTCTTTGGGATGGGTTTTGTCGGAAGAAAAGTTCTTTGAACCAGTGAAACCTTATATTGATTTCTTGAAATTGAAAGCATCATGGGGGCAGATGGGTAATGATAATATTACAGCTTATCAGTATCTTTCTCAGTATGCCTTTACAAGTAGAGGAGCGTATTTTGGCACAGGAGATGGGGCAGCCTTGAATAAAGGTTTTTATCTGACTCGTACTGCTAATCCTTTGGTAACATGGGAAACGGCAAATACAACAAACTTAGGATTTTCTGCTACTTTCCTGAATGGAAAGTTTAGTTTGGACTTTGACTGGTTTAAGTCTAAACGTCGTGATATCTTGATTACAAGAAGTGCATCTATTCCTGCCTATTCTGGTTTGGTACTTCCTGCAGAAAACTTAGGAAAAGTCAATAATTCAGGTGTAGAAATTGTTGCGTCCTATCGTGACAAAGCAGGAGATTTTGAATGGGGAATTACGGGTAACTTTACTTATGCAGAAAATAAAGTCGTATATATGGATGAAGCGGTTGCAACTCCGGAATGGCAACGTACTACGGGTAATCCGATTGATGGACTGGTACTTTACAAAGCATTGGGAATTTATCAGAATCAGGCACAAGTAGATAATACTCCTCACATGGATAATGCAGCTCCTGGAGACTTGATTTACCAGGATACTAATGGAGATGGAACGATTACATGGGATGATGCGATTCGTTTGAATGAATCGGCTACTCCTAAGATTGTGTATGGCTTTACTTTGAACGGGAGTTGGAAAGGACTTGATTTAAATATCTTTTTCCAAGGACAGGCAAAAGCTGTGCAATTGGTTCAGCCTACCATGAATATGGTAACAGATTTTTATGAAGGTCGTTGGCGCACTGAAAATACGGTGGAAGAAAATCTGAATGCTCGTTGGCCGAAGGCATTTATCAAGCAAACGTATGGTGATACATGGAATGGTACGGCTTCTACATGGTGGTTACGTAATGCGGCATTTCTTCGATTGAAATCAGTTGAATTAGGATATACATTGCCTAAATCATGGACTACAAAGATGGGTATTCAGAGATGGCGTTTTTATGTCAACGGTAATAATTTGTTTACTTTTGATAAAATGAAGATTTGTGATCCGGAGGTAGGTACATCTAAAGATGACAATGGATATGCCATTAACTCAAATGGAATTTTAGCTTATCCTTTGCAGCGTATGATTACTTTCGGAACAAACATCACTTTTTGACGTGTTAACATTAAATTCGAGTAACAATGAAAACAAAACATTTTTTATATACATTGGCTTTTGCTTGTATGAGTTGGAGCACTACTTCATGTGTGGATATATTGGATGTAGATCCGATGAATTCTTTCTCGGATGAAGCTGTGTGGAGCGACCTTGCACTTTCTGAGACTTATTTGAATGCCCAATATGCAAATCTGTGGGCAGAAAGTATGAAAGGAACTCGATTTGCTCACTTTACGGATGAAGTGTTTCAAAAGCATACTTATGGTTCAGAGAATGTGACGCAAGGATTGCTGAACTGTGATACCTATGCCATCGGTTGGGATGAAACTATGTGGGATCCTTGGGGAACGTATTATGGATATATAAAGAGCGTTAATCTATTTCTTGAACGTATTGATGAGGTTCCAGGAGATGAAGAATGGCGTAATTGGCAGAAAGGTCAGGCTTTGTTTCTGAGAGCTTGGAATTATCAGATGCTGTATAGTTTGTATGGTCGTGTTCCAATAGTAGACCATACGTATGGCCTGAATGATACATTTGAAGAGGTACGAGCTGATATGGATGATGTAGCTGCGTTTATTGTGAAGGATTGTGATGATGCGGCTGCCTTGCTTCCTGTTTCGTATCCTGATAACTCGGATTTTGGACGGGTGACAAAAGGAGCTGCTTTGGCTTTAAAATCGAGAGTCCTGTTGTATCAGGCAAGTCCTTTGTTTGGTACTCCATCTGCTGAAAAGTGGAAAGCAGCTGCAGATGCTGCCCATGCTGTGTTTGATTTGAATGAATATCATTTGCAGGATATTAATACGGCTAATGTAGTAACTGATCCGAAAACTGTAGGAGACGAATATGGCAATCTTTTCTTGAATCCGGAGAATCCGGAGGTTATTTTTGAGAAATTATATGATCCTAAATATGGTGCAGGTGAAAATATGTCTTATTTATATCAAGCTCCTTGTGGCATCGGTAATGGTTTTCAAGGATGGGGAAATTTTAATCCGACGCAGGAAATGGCAGATTTCTTTCAAAATGCAGACGGTTCAGTTTTTGTTCCTCAGTCTTATTGTGAAGCACCGGCAGGTACTATGCCAAGTATTTGGCAAGGGCGTGAACCTCGTTTTTATGCCGCTTTTATTTTGGATGGAGATATATGGGGATATGGTGATGGTAGACGTGAAGTAGAGGTCTTTCGTTCAGGTGAAGAAGGTGTTACCGCAGGAAAAGACAGTGATCAGGGAGAATATTGGTGGAATGCGACCAATACAGGTTACTCAATGAGAAAATTCTTGGATCCTAATTATAATTCAGCAGGAACAACTATGCATTCTACGCCATGGTTCTTTATCCGTTTGTCTGAAATCTATCTGAATTATGCAGAATGTCAACTTCAATTAGGCTATGTCGAAGGGACTGAAGGAGCTCGTGAATATATAAATAAGATTCGTCATCGGGTTGGCCTGCCTGATATTCAGGCTGGTGATGATGTATGGTCGGCTTATTATTATGAGAGACAAGCTGAACTAATGTTTGAAGGACAGCGTTGGTTTGATTTGCGTCGTTGGAAAAAGATGGAAGAGTGCTATAGTAAACCTGTAACTGGTATTACGATTTATAAATATAAAGATGGAATGAAAAGATATTGGACAGGAAATGAGGTCTCTGTCAGAAATTTTGCAGGAGTAGCAGGGGCTGAGGCACATTATTGGTTGCCAGTGCCTCGTTATGAACTGCGTCGTTCTCCATTGATTGATGCACAACCTTATGAATAATCAAAAACAAATATTTGAGCTATGATGAGAAGATATATATATATATGGGAGCCTAGATGGTAGGAATGGCTTCTTTGGCTTGTACGGATTATAGTGAACATGTAGCATATAATGAACAATATCCTCTTTCTGAAGGAAAGGAGTTGTATCGACCGTTAGAGTTTTCCGGACAGGACTGGAGAGTAGATACCTTTGCTTATTGCTATGACCGTATGGCATGTACAGAGAATTTGGCTATTTTTTGGGAAAAAGGCTTTGGAGATGATTTATCCGATCCTCCTCAGTTGGAAGGAAACGACATGCATGTAGATTTGGAAAATTTGAAAACGAAATTGGAGTACTTTTATACATATTATCGTGATAAATTGAACTTTGTAAATGAAGGTTCGTTAAGTGAAAAGTATCGTATGATGGTGATGATTCAATATTCGTTGGAAGGGACTGCTTATGGAGGAACATACGATAATAAGATTGGAGCTTTTTGGGCTGCCCCCAATAGATTACAGGACGAGAACCTGAATACGGTAGCACATGAACTGGGACATAGTTTCCAGTTGCAGATGATAGCGGATGGAAGTGATGGCTGGAGTGGAGGCGCAGGCAGTGGTTTTTATGAAATGACTTCGCAATGGATGCTGTGGCAGGTGAATCCGAATTGGATGACAGAAGAACAGTATCATTGGGATGCTTTTAAGCAGGCAACTCATAAGGCTTTTTTGCATACGGATAACATCTATCGTTCTCCTTATGTGCTGGAATATTGGAGCGAAAAACACGGAGAAAATTTCATAGCCGACATGTATCGACAAAGTCTTTCTTACGAAGATCCAGTGGATACTTATCAGCGTATGACAGGAATCACGCAAGATCAATTTATGGATGAAATATTTGATTGTTACCGTCATCTGGTAAATTTGGATTATGAACGGGTGTATGATGTGACTCGTGTTCATGCCAATTCTTTTGAAAGTTTTAAGCCGTATATGATGGAACTTGCGGACGGCACTTATCAAGTCAAGGCTGAACGTTGTCCTGAAAATTATGGATTTAATGTGATAAAATTGGCTGTGCCTGCTCCCGAAACTACGATAACAGTAGATTTTAAGGGGCTGCAAGGTGAAGATGCGGATCCTGATGGTTATCCGGGATACCAGAATACGTGGTGGTATCAGCCTAATTATCGTTATGGTTTTGTGGGAATTACTCAGGAAGGCTCTTCTATATTGAGTGATGTCGGTCGGACGGATTTTTATAATCAAACGAGCAGTGTGTCTTTTACTCTTCCTGCAGGACAACAGTTGAAATATCTGTGGCTGGTTGTAACGGCTGGTCCTAAGGATGCAAATTGGACCTTAAGTGCGCTTCCTATGGCACAATGGCCTTATACAATTAAACTTACTAATACCACTCTTCAATAAGCGTATGCTTTTATGAGTTATTATAGCCGCATTCAGAAGCATGTTTTGTGATGAATGCGGCTTTTTTAGAAAAAAGAGGTACTTCTCTTGCTTTTTATCCTTAAAATGAATATATGATGAGACTTAGAACTTTTTTTGCAGGATTGGCATTCTTGTGTGGATGCAATGTGTATGGGCAGATGTTTTTTGGAGAAGCTAAGGCATTGCCGGATTCAGTTTTTGATTCTTTGGCCCAGACTCCTCCGATGGGATGGAATAGTTGGAATAAATTCGGCTGCGATGTCAGTGAGAAGCTGATGAAAGAAATGGCCGATGCAATGGTAGAATCAGGAATGAGAGATGCTGGGTATGAATATATTGTGATTGATGATTGCTGGCAAATCGGACGGGATTCTTTGGGAAATATCATTCCGGATCCGGAGCGTTTCCCTAATGGAATAAAGGTATTGGCAGATTATATTCATAGCAAAGGACTGAAACTCGGTATCTATTCTTGTGCAGGTTCCTATACATGTCAAGGACGTCCAGGAAGTAGAGGATATCAGTTCCAGGATGCCCGCCAGTATGCGGCGTGGGGAATAGATTACCTGAAATATGACTGGTGTTCAAATGAGGGGCAAAATGCCCGTGCGGCTTATCAGACAATGAGTGATGCTATCAAGCTAAGTGGACGGCCTATTGTATTTAGTATATGTGAATGGGGAGAGAATGAACCTTGGAAATGGGGAAAAGGGATTGGCCACATGTGGCGTGTTACCCCGGATATACGAGATTGCTATCAATGTAAGTTTGATTGGGGGGGGGAGTTGGCGTATTAGACATTATTGATATTATGGCTGATCTTTATCCTTATGCTGGACCTGGACATTGGAATGATGCCGAAATGTTGGAAGTTGGAAATGGAGGAATGAGTAGGGACGAATATATTACGCATTTTTCTATGTGGTGTATGCTGGCTACTCCTTTAATGGCAGGGAATGATTTACGTAAAATGGATGTGGAAACTAAAGAGATTCTTACAAATAAAGAGGTTATTTCTGTGAACCAGGATAAATTGGGAGAACAAGCACGTCGGTTCATGGATATGGGGGAAAAAGAAATCTGGGCAAAGCCTTTGGATAACGGAGAACTGGCAGTTTGTTTCTTGAATCGAACGGAAGATGTCTGGAATTTGAATTATGACTGGCATAAGCAAACGATTTATTTTGCAGATCAAATAAATATTCATAAAAAAGAATATTTAATTCGAGATTTGTGGAAACATCAAAATATAGGTACCACAAAAGAACCTACACGATGTATGATTGCTCCTCATGGAGTTCTAATGGTCCGTTTGTCCCTGAAAAAATAGAAAAGAGTAGATATTATAAATGGAAAAATAATCTAAGAAAATACGAAAAGAATCTATGTAATTTTACAATGTATTGATAATTAATGAATTATAAATCAAAAATAGTCGGCCTATGGTCGACTATTTTTGTAGGTGAATAGATGATATTTTTATTGTTGATGGTTACTAAACTCTACATTTGTAACAACAAAAATAAACCCAATTTATACAATATGAAGAACAGACTTTTGATATTGATGAGTGGAATAGCAGTGGTGGGATTCACTTCTTGTACCAAGCCTGCTTATCAACAGCCGGATGCTCCGATTCAGGAGGTCCCGTTTACCCAAGTACATATTAATGACGGTTTCTGGTTGCCTCGTATTGAAACGAACCGCACCGTATCTATTCCTTCTGCTTTTAAGGAATGTGAGAAAAACGGCCGTTTCGACAATTTCGCCATTGCGGGCGGATTGAAAAAAGGAGAGCATCGCGGTGATTTCTCTTTCGATGATACAGATCCTTATAAAGTAATAGAAGGTGCTTCTTATTCGCTGGCTGTAAAATATGACCCGAAACTGGATCATTACTTGGACAGTGTGATTAATATTATTGCAGCGGCTCAGGAACCGGACGGCTACCTGACGACTTGTGTGACCAACAAGTGTTACCGCCTTTCCGGATGGTGGGGACGTTCTAAATGGGAGAAACTGAACAGCCACGAATTGTATAACAGTGGTCACATGTACGAGGCTGCCATCGCACACTATCGGGCTACGGGTAAACGTACCTTCCTCGACGTAGCTATCAAGAATGCCGACCTGGTGTGTAAGGTGTTCGGTCCGGGAGAAGGACAGAAGCACGTGCCGTCGGGACATCCCATCATTGAAATGGCATTGTGTAAATTATATAAGGTAACGGGTGATGAAAAATACCTCAACATGGCGAAGTATTTCGTGGAAGAAACCGGACGGGGTACCGACGGTCATAAACTGAGCGAATACAGCCAGGACCACAAACCGATTCTTCAGCAGGATGAAATCGTAGGTCATGCCGTACGTGCCGGATATCTTTATTCAGGTGTGGCCGATGTGTCTGCCTTGACAAAGGATACCGCTTATTTCCATGCCTTGACCCGCTTGTGGGACAACCTGGTGAGCAAGAAACTGTATATCACCGGTGGTATGGGCTCCCGGGCACAGGGAGAAGGTTTCGGACCGAACTATGAATTGCAGAACCATACCGCTTATTGTGAGACTTGTGCGGCCATTGCCAATGTGTACTGGAACTACCGTATGTTCCTGGCTACAGGAGATTCCAAATATATGGATGTACTGGAACGGGCCTTGTATAATGGTGTGATTTCAGGCGTTTCATTGAGCGGCGACAAGTTCTTCTACGACAATCCGCTGGAATCCATGGGCGAACACGACCGCCAGCCATGGTTCGGCTGTGCCTGCTGTCCGGGTAATATCACCCGCTTCATGGCTTCTGTATCTAATTATGTATATGCCACTCAGCAGAACGACATTTATGTGAATTTATACATCCAGGGCAAAGCCGAAATGAAGACGGCCGACAATAAGGTAACGCTGGAACAGACTACTCAGTATCCGTGGGACGGCAAGATAGCCATCAAGGTGACTCCGGAAAAGGCAGGTAAGTTTGCCATCCGTCTGCGTATCCCCAGCTGGGCAAAATCGGCTCCGGTAGCTTCCGACTTGTATGCCTATACAGATGCCGCCAAGAAATATACGTTGAAAGTCAACGGTTCCGATGTGAAAGGCATGGAAGGTGACGGTTATGAAACCCTTGTCCGCACCTGGAAACCGGGCGATGTGATTGAATTGGATTTGCCGATGGATGTACGTCGTATCACGGCCAACGACAAAGTGGAAGTCGACCGGGGTATGGTGGCATTGGAACGTGGTCCGATTATGTTCTGCTTGGAGGGCAAAGACCAGCCCGACAGTATCGTCTTTAACAAGTTCATTCCGCGTGACGCCAAGATAAAGGCTACCTACGATGCCAACCTGCTGAAAGGGGTGATGGTATTGAGCGGAACTGCCAAAGAATTGGGTAAGGACGGCAGTGTAAAAGATGTACCGTTCCGTGCCATTCCTTATTCTACTTGGGACAATCGCGGTGCCGACCAGATGGAAGTCTGGATTCCGGAGACGAAGGAATATGCTACTCCGACGCCGGAGCCGACCATCGCTTCCAAGGCACAGACCTTTAGCATTCAGGCCCCCATCCAAAAAGATGCGCCCGAATCGGCATCTGTAATGTCTTACGCGTGGGGTGTAAACGACCAATGGGAACCGAAACGTTCTTCCGACACTTCCAAACCTTATTTCTACTGGTGGTTGAAAGATGGAACATTGGAATCGTTGGCCTATGAGTTTGACCAGCCTTACACGGTGTCGAAAGTAGAAGTCTACTGGCTCGACTTTGACCATTACGACGGCAATTTCCGAGTACCGCAAAGTTGGAAACTTTATTATAAAAATGGTGATTCCTGGAAAGAAGTAGAAACGAATGATCAATATGGAGTGGAAAAGGACAAGTACAATGTAGTCAACTTCAAGCCAGTAAAGACTACCGGATTGAAGATTTCCGCACAACTTCAGAAAGGAGCCTCAGGAGGTATTATAGAATGGAAAGTAGAGTGATTATAAACCCTTAAATACAAACAAAATGAATACACATTTAAATCGCATGTTGTTTAGTCGTGCATTTGTGAAAGTGTCGACATGTGTGATGATTTCTGCTAGTTGCCTGCCTATGGCAATTCATGCAGAGTCTAATGGATCCCCGGTTGTTCAGGAGGTCTTCCAGCACAAAGCCATTTCTGGAAAAGTAGTTGATTCTAAAGGTGAATCAATTATAGGTGCGAATGTGATGGAGAAAGGCACAACCAATGGAACTATAACGGATTTTGATGGCAATTTCAGTTTAAAGGTCTCAGCTAATAGTGTCATAGTTATTAGTTACATTGGTTATAAGTCTATTGAAATTTCGGTTTCTCAGATAAAAGCGGGAGGTCAGATTACGTTGAAAGAAGATACAGAATTGATGGATGAGGTAGTAGTTGTGGGATATGGAACGCAGAAAAAGGCTACATTGACAGGTTCTGTTTCGTCTATTGGTGGAGATGACTTGAAGAAAATTTCTACAGCGAATCTTACGAACACTCTTGCTGGTAAAACAGCGGGTGTGATTGCAAATACGAGAAGTGGTGAGCCAGGAGCAGATGATGCTGAAATCTTGATTCGTGGTAAGGGAACTTTAGGAAGTACAGCTCCGTTGATTGTGGTTGATGGAATTGCAGACCGTTCTTTTGGACGTTTAAATGCAGAAGATATAGAATCCATATCAGTATTGAAGGATGCCTCTGCGGCTATTTATGGAGCTCGTGCAGCTAATGGAGTTATTCTTGTAACTACGAAACGTGGTAAGGAAGGTAAGGTAAAGGTGAATTATAGTGGCAACGTTTCAATATCTCAGCCTACTCGTATTCCTCAAATGTTGGATGCATATCAATATGCTACTTATGTAAATGAATTTGATGCGGCACAGGGGAATTCATTGACTTATCCAGAAACAGCTCTTGCTAAGATTTTGGATGGTAGTGACCAGATAAATTATCCTAATACTAATTGGTGGAATGCTGTTGCTAAAGACTGGGCAACTAATACTGAACACAGCTTATCTATTAGTGGAGGTAATGAACGCTTTTCATTCTATACGTCAGCTCAGTATCTGTATCAGGATGTAATTTATAAAAATAGTCCGCAGAATTACAACCAATATCAGTTTACAACAAATTTGGATGCAAAGATTACAAAAGCAATCAAATTTAGTATGGATATTTTGGGACGTCAGACAGTCAATAATAGAGGAGTGTATTCGACAGAAGATTTGTTTGGATATTTCTTGACCACAAGTCCTATGGCAGCTCCATATTACCCGAATGGTATGTTGAGAATTGGTCATGATGGCATTACGAATAATGCTGTGTTGATGGTTTCTGACCTTCCTGGAACGGATAAGACCACAAATAATACATTGAATTTAAAGCCAAGACTTCGTATCGATTTGGATGCATTGACTTCTGGATTGTACTTGGAAGGATATGCTGCATTGGATTATACATTTAATAATGGAAAGACACAGAATACTCCTTATGATATTTATTCCTATGATGCGGCTAGCGGTGAATATATTAATCATCGGGATGCAACTGGGTCTATTAGCTCTGGTTCGTGGTCAAGCAATAGTAGTACAATCACTTTAAATGCTCGTATCGGATATAATCGTACATTTAATGACGTACACAAGGTAGATGCTTTTGTCGCATACGAACAATGTAAGTATGATTACAATTATTTGTATGGTTATCGTACGAATTATATATCTTCAGCATTGCCAGATTTGGATTATGGAAGTACGAATAAGGATGATCAGAGTAATGCTTGAAGTTCGGATGAAACAGCTCGTCAGAATTGGTTCGGACGTATAAATTATGGTTATAAAGATAAATATCTTGCAGAATTTACCTTACGTTATGATGGATCTATGAATTTTGCTCCTGGACATCGGTGGGGATTGTTCCCTGGATTCTCTGCCGGTTGGGTAATGTCTGAAGAGAAGTTTTTTGAACCATTGAAAAATGTAGTTAGTTTCTTTAAACTGAAAGGTTCATGGGGTATGATGGGTAACGATAATATTTCTGCTTATCAATATCTTTCCATGTATGGTTTCACGAATGCAGGTTATACCTTTGGCAAGGATCCTGTATTTGCACAGGGGGTTTATGAAACTGTTACTGCCAATCCTTTGGTTACATGGGAAACTGCAAAAACATGGAACGTGGGATTTTCTTCTCAGTTCCTAGATGGAAAGTTCGGTTTGGATTTTGATTATTTCCAGTCACGTCGTAGCGATATCTTGATTACACGTAATGCTTCTATTCCGACTTATTCCGGTTTGTCACTTCCAGCAGAAAATTTGGGAAAGGTGAAGAATCATGGTTTTGAGGTTATTGCTACTTATCGTGATCATGCGGGAGATTTTGATTGGGGAGTAACTGGAAACGTAACGTATGCAAAGAACGAGGTCGTTTATATGGATGAGGCAACGGATACACCTGCATGGCAGCGTCAGACGGGACATCCAATTGATGGAGGTGTGTATTATCAGGCATTGGGAATCTATCAAACCCAAGAAGAGATTGATGCGACTCCACATTTAGCTGGAACGAAGGTCGGTGATTTGATTTATCAAGATACGAACGATGATGGTAGTATTACTTGGGATGATGCCGTACGAAGAGATAAGTCAGCTACTCCTAAATGGATTTTTGGCTTGACTTTGAATGGTTCATGGAAAGGATTGGATGTAAACGCTTTCTTCCAAGGTCAGGCCGATGCTGAGATTTTGGTTCAGCCAACAATGAATATGGCTACGGATTTTTATGAAGGTCGTTGGAGTGATTCAAATACTGCAGAACAGAATTTGGCAGCTAAATGGCCGCGGGCATTCATGAAAGAGTCTCAAGTGGACGGACGCAATTCACAGTCTTCTACTTGGTGGCTGCGTGATGCATCGTTTGTGCGTTTGAAATCATTGGAGGTTGGTTATACATTCCCAAGTAAGTGGACTACAAAGTTGGGTATTGAGAACCTTCGTGTATATGCAAATGGGAATAATTTGTTTACAATTGATGGAGTGGATATTTTTGATCCGGAAATGACATCAGGAATAAAAGGGTATCCTATTCAACGTACATGGACATTTGGCTTAAATGTGACTTTCTAATTATAAATAGACTAATATGAATACTATATATAAAAATAACGTGAGTTCGAAATAGTAATAAATATATTTCAGTGATAATTAGAAACATAGCGATAAAAGTATTAAATTTATAGTGCTGAATTATAAGATTT
>CABIXF010000032.1 GCA_902362595.1 Bacteroidaceae bacterium
AAGTAAATTCAAATCCGTTCTCCCCAAAATTACTCATAACAAATTGAATCTCAATAATTTCAAAGAACTACTATGATTTTTTAGTGGACACTAATGAATCAAGCCAACACATGATAAGTCGTCGTGTAAGAGAGTCACGATAAGAGGCCTAAAAACATCCTCTTTTCAGGCCTGTTCAAAACCATTAATAAAGTGTCGGAATCCGATATTATGTAGTCAAAAATTGCAACTATAAAACCGCTCTGTTCTTTGTCAAAATAAGAATTGTGCTATAAATTTGTCATAAAAACAAACAGAACATACACAAAAAAGCATTGCCAAGGGACAATCTTTCCCCTACAAATACAGATTTACCAAGGCTAGCTTCCATGCCTTTTTATACATACACAACAGCCGAAATCAGGAAGCCATCGGCAACATAAAATCATCTTATTATGAGAAAACATTTTTTTTCAAACTTGTTCGTGCTTGCAATGGCACTCTGTGCGACCATGAACCTCACTTCATGTAGCAGCGATGACGATCCCACAGAAGGAGTTACAGAAGGTCTCGTCGAAGAAACATTACCGACTCAGAAAGGCTGGTCAGGTTCACTGGAAAACGGTATCAGTACGTATACTCCCGACGACCCCGATGCAGACTATCCTACTTACTATGCATTTTCTTTCGAGAACGGAGTTTGCAACGATGCCGTATACAATGTAATATGCGATGATGAAACTGAAGCCAGCTACATCTGCAACATGCTGAATAACGGAACATTTGATGACTTGGAAAGTGACGACTATTCCTATCAGGCAAGCAAAGCTTCCGTTCTGTCTCAATCACTCCGACAGCTGAATGCTTTCAAACAAGTGGCATTGAAATACAACAAGGCCTCACGTGCCGATATGCTGGGTATTTCCTGCAGCCAAAACGGAAAAGTTGTATTCTTTAAACTGAATAGTTTCGTTGGAAAGAATGGAGAAACCGTCAAAACTGCCATTAACATATGGAGTGGCAATATGGACAGTCTTCCTGAATCTCCATTGTTCGGTACTTACGACAGCAATACGGGAACATATACCAACAACAACATTATGGGAATTTCCAACAGCAAATACGAAATCCATACACAATATGATGGTAACTATGTCAAAGATTTTACCACTACACTGACTTTACCTAACGCTAGCTGGGCACAACTGTTGAAGGAAGTATTTGACGAACAGACTTCTGATTATACCGATTTATTCGGAAATGCTCCTGAAATCACTCTGGAAGGAAATACGGTAAGTATAAAAGCACTCATCGTTGGAGATGTTCCAAGAGAAACGGTAGAACAATACATCATTATTCTTGACTTGATGATGAATCGACCGTTTGTTGTTTCATTCTTCTAAAAAATAACAAGAAGGCTGCTTTCTTCGTCGGGGAAAGCAGCCTTTTTTGTGTCCGTACATTCTTCTATATCCGTTTTTTCCCTTGCGTACAAACACTTCAACGGTCATTCAAAAAACACAAGGACGTTTCAACTCACACGCAAATATATTTGAAACAAAATGTTCAAGCGTTTTCCTCCCAACGTAAATGTGTTTTCAGCCCGTCTTAATCCACAGAAAATCAGCAATAAAAAAATTTGCTATTCTTCTCGAAATGCTGTATGCTCCTCCGCGCACCGATAATGCAAGGGAGAAAGCCCGGTTTCTTTCTTGAAAAAAGTCCCAAAAGCGGACGCATTTGGAAAATGAAACTCATCGGCTATTTCCTGCACGGGCTTGTTCGAGTTCTTCAGCAAGAGCATGCTGCGGCGAATGATGGCCCGAAACACCAGTTCCTGTACCGTATATCCGCACACGGACTTTGACAAGGCTGAAAGATATTTGGGAGTCAAACAAAGCTTGTCAGCATAAAACGCCACTCCCCTCTCCTCCTTGTAGTATTTTTCCACCAGCCGAATCAGCTGGATAAAGGTATCAATCTTGTGTCCGGCAGCCTTGTTCTCTTCCATCAACCGCCGGCTGTAAATGGCACAGAGCCGATAGGTCAGGGCCAGCAGCAACAGTTTCCGTTCATGGTTGCCGAAAGGATTATCCGCGGCATGCCGGTAACGGCTGATCAGGGTGATATAACGGGCAATGTCTTCTTCCTCCCCTGTAGTCCATACATAACAAGGCTCCGGAGTCAGCGTAGCATAAAGATGCATGGCTACTACGGAACTGCCCAACAGTTCCCGAATAGGGTCTACCCGGTAAAACAAAATATCCACACGCAAGTCGTCTGTATACGTTCCGGCACAAAATTCCGTAGCTTCGGACAAGAAAACTGTTTCTCCGGCTTTCGCCGTAAAAGGTTTCCGGTCCAGCGTAAACTGAAAACTCCCTTGCTCACAGACCACTAGTCCCAGATAATCCATCCGGAAAGTTTTCTGCAATACAGCCGGAAAAGCTTCCACCACGCCTTCCGAACAACAAATATCCCTTCGTTCCACCAATGCCTGATTCAAGCGCATCAAGCGCTCTGTTTGTGTAGCCATAATACCGGTTCAAGTTATTTTTATACCAGTACGAAGATACACAAAAAAAGCGTCACGGCAGAGACTTCCATAGATATTCCCCGCTGAAAATATAGATTAAGAAACGAAAGGCCTCTCCGTGACGCATGACTATCTTCAAGAAACAGAAGCGGGAATCTTGTCCAGCCGCCTTTTCTTCCAGGGGATGAGCAGGAAAAAGACTGCACAGCCCAGACAACCGTAGAAAGTCCAGCCGGACATCTCCTTGACTGCCGACAGCGTGGCTTGCACCTGCACGGTTCCCTTTGCCGACATAGCCGCCATCTGTTCGGCTTCCTGCCCGCTCTTACCCTGATACTGCATGCCCTGTACCGTCTGCGCATAGGAAGCCGACACTTCCGGATTCAGCCGGTCGCGGTCTTGTGCGAAACAGGTGACATAATGTTGCTGGCGGTGCTGCATCACGTTCGTATAAAGTGCCGTACCGATACCGGGGCCCAGCGCCATCCGCACGGTAAGCATAATGCAAATCCAAGTAGAAAGATACTTATAGGGCATCCGCTGGTTGGCATACACTGCCGTCAGCGAATACAGCAGCATCATTCCCGTAGCCCGGATGATGACCGGATACTTCATCCGCTCATACAAGCCAGCAGTCTGCACCTCAAAGTACATGAACAGTGCCGAAAGTCCAATCAATACGAAACCCAACGAGAACAGGTATTTCAAATGTACTCCCTTACGTCCCAACATGACGGCAATGACACAGCCGATGAAATATCCCGCCATGCTCCAGTTGTTCAATGCCGCATTCTGCCAGTTGTCGATTTTCATCCCAACTCCGGTAAACACGTTCACGAACAAGGCGCTGGAATTGAAAATCATCAGCAACAGGAACAGCAGGATTCCTATCCGGATGGAACGCAACTTGAAGATGTCCATCAGGAAATACGGAGAATACTGTTTCTTTTCCATATACACAAAGAGAACCGTAAAGCACACGGCACTCCCCGTAGCCCAGCAGATAGAAGGGTCATCGTACCAGTCGAGCACCTTGCCATAGACCAGCACGTAAATCACCGAAGCACACATCAGACAGAAAATCACCACGCTCCCGAATTTCCGGAAAGTGATGGGGAAACGGCGCGAGGCATAGGTGTGGTAAGGCATGGTGACAAACACCACCAGTATGGAGAGCAACAACGCCCCCATCATGAAATAATAGACGTACTGCCATTCATATTCGTATGCCAGCCAGGCAGTCAGCGAGGTGCCCAACTGTCCGAGGATCATAAAGAACAGGTAGATGGTCGGCATGCTGACGCTTTTCTCTCCGTCCAGCTTGTCCCATCCTTCTGCATCCACAGGATCATTTCCGGGCGTGATGTTACGAGTAGCCTCCATCCCGAACGCATACTTGATCAGCGTAAACAGGTTGACCATCATCAGCACCATCCGCAGAAATCCCATCACCACGCTACAGACCGCCAGCACATAAATGCTGTCAGTCTTGGCGCAGACGTAACTCAGCAGGTAAAGCAAAGAAAAACCGACGATGCACATCATCTTTTCCCGACGGAGGCACACCAGCCCGTAGAAGAAGGGCGAAAAGGCAGCCATTCCTACAGAGGTGAGAAAACCGACAAACTGAATATGTTCCGACTGGATGCCCAGTCCACTGAGCATTTCCCCACTGTTGGCAGTATAAACCCCGCTAGCCGTCAGAATCGGCACAAAAAGTAGGACCAGAATCAGGATGCCCAGCGGTTTGGGCACCCAGTTATAAAACGGATAATTTTTAGGACAGGAAGGCATAATTCTACTTTTAAAGGAATCCATGAAAACGTGACACTCACAATTTGGCCTTAACGACCACCATCATTCCGGCAGCCAGACGGGCATTGTCTTCCTCGGACAAATCCGTAAAATCAATGCGCACCGGAATACGCTGCTGAATCTTGACAAAGTTGCCGGCAGAATTGTCGGTAGGTACCAGCGAATACTTGGAACCGGTGGCTCCGGAGATGGCCGTAATCTTTCCGGTAAACTCCCGACCACTGAGGGCATCGACGGCAATCCGTACTTCCTGCCCCAACCTCAGGTTCTCTACCTGCGTTTCCTTGTAATTGGCCACAATCCATTTCTGACTGTCCGGAAGAATGTACGTCACACTTTGTCCGGCAGTGATGTACTGCCCTTCTTCCAAGGCCCGGCGTCCCAGTTTCCCGTCACAAGGAGCCAGCACCACCGTATAGGAGAGATTCAGGCGGGCCATCTCCAAAGCCGCCTTCGCCCGCTGTATGGCGGCCTCCGTACTCTCCTTCCGGTTAGACACCTCCTTGACACCCGACATAGCCGCCCGCTGCTGACGTCGGGTCGCTTCCAGTTTTTTGCGGGTAGCCTCGTATTCCGTTTCAATCTGTTCCAGCTGAATCGGAGTTGCCGCATTGCGCTTTAGCAGATTCTCGTACCGCTGGCGGTCTTTCTCCAACTTGGCCAGACGGATTTCAATCTCGGCAATCGAAGCCTCATAGACCGAAGCCGTGGTCTGTGTGGTCTGCAAGGTGGCATCCATCACGGTAGCTCCCGCCATCGCATCTTTCAGTGCGGCTTCTGCCTCCATCACCCGAATCCGGTACTCCCTGTCGTCCAACACCAGGAGCGTATCTCCTTTATTCACCTGTTGATGCTCGGTAAAATAAATTTTCTTGATGTATCCCGATGCTCTCAGGTTTACCGGAGAGATATATTGTTCCACCTGTGCGTCGTTGCTCGTTTCCGTATGCTTGTAGTCCAAAAACATGCAGACCACTTCGACCACTCCCCACAAAAGGAGAACGATTCCCAAAAGACTGGCCAGCAGCTGGCGACGACGTTGTTTTTTCAATTTCAAGGCTTTTTCCTGAAGCGTATGATTTGTAGTTTTCATATACGATGCATATTTAAAGTGAATCAATGAGTGGTATTTGTCTGAAACAGGCGGTCCAGTTGGCCTGTCAGTTTCAGCAAGGTCAGGTTGGCCACCTGATAGTTGTAGTGTGCACTGAGGTAATTGTTCTGTGCCTCGCTCATGCGCATTTCATCCTGAAGAACCTCCGTCATGGAAGCGATACCCTCCCGGTAGCGGTCGGTCGTCACCTGATAGACCTCTTCGGCCAGCAGGTAATTGTCTTTCTGCTTCTGGAAATTACGCTGGTTGTTCATCAGGTCGTTCGTGGCATTCAGATACTGCGTCTCCATATTCTTCCGCATATTTTCGTAGTTCAGCCGGGCGTTCTCCTCATCAATTTGGGCCTTCCGGATGCGCGCCCGCTTGTCCAACCCGTCGAAAATCGGCACACGGAGAGTCAGCCCCAACCCGCTGGACGGATACCAGTGGTTGGAAGGGCCGGAATGAAACCAATGACGAGCCTTGTCGGTGTATGCCGAATACATCCAGCTCCCTGTCAGGCTCAGCGAAGGAAGATAGCCTTGACGAATCAAATCTTTCTGCTGTCCGGTCAGTTTCTTTTGAGATTCCAGCAGCTGCAATTCATACAAATCGCTGCGCAGTCCGGTCAAGGAGACCGATTCCACCTGCTCTGGATTCACCGGCGTCAAGGCAATCTCCTCTTCCGCCGGATAGTCCATCACGTATTTCAACAGGTTCAATTGCTGCACCAGCATCGACTTCGCATTGTCATACTGCACCTGCAGGTTCTCCAAGTTGATATTGACCCGCTTCACGTCCACCTCCATGGCCATGCCGTTGTCGAAGAATGCCTGGGTAATGTCGCGCAACTCCTGCAACCGCACCCGGTTTTCCTGAATCAGGGCCAGCTGTTCCACCGTGTTCTGCCCCAGGTAATACATCTTACTGATTTGCAGCACCAAGTCCTCCCGCGCTTTTTCGTACGACAAGCGGTTCAGCTCGTTCATCGTACGGGCAATGTCAATGGCTGTGTACACCGTCTGGTTGTAAAGCGGCATCTGCAACTGCAAACCTGCCGACGCATTGTATTGCAGCGTCTTGGTCACGTTGTAGGGATTGCCGTATGCCGAACCATCGGTGACTGATACGGGAGGATTAAAATTGTCGTTAAATCCAGCTACCGCATTGATTTGTGGCAACAACTTCGCCCGGTTCTCGCTGAGCAGATGCTTGGCTTTCCGCAGTTCATTGCGACTGCTAGCCAACGAAAGATTGTTCTCGATACCTATTCTCAGGCACTCTTCCAACGTGAGCGTGCGCTGCGCCAAGACAGGAACCCACGTGAACAAGGAAGTTAAAATGACTACTAATTGCTTCATGTTTTTTCGTTTCTTAATCTGAAGCAAAGATAGTCTGTCAGCTACTTACGCGATTATTCAGAAAAGGAGAGAGACTATTCAGATTTTCCTTTTTTTAATGACAGACACAAAAAAACTCATTGATATGCAGATACCACATACCAATGAGCCATTAAACACTATACACAGAATTATTTCAATATCTCATCCAAATAGTTATAGAAGTCCTCACTCTCCCCCACCATTCTCTTCAAAATATTTCCTTGACGGTCAATTACAATCTTGGTTGGATAACCTGATACTCCATACATTACTGCCACATCCGGCTGTCCGGTATTTCGAACATTCACCCAAGGTATCCCATGTTCTACCACCGCCGCTTTCCATTTTTCTTCCGTATCATTACAATCTATTCCCACAAACACCACCTCATTCTTGTGCTTCCGGTATGCTTCTTTCATATCAGGTAAACCTTTGATACACCATCCACACCAACTTCCCCAAAAATCCAGTATTACATATTTTCCTTTCATTGAAGCAAGTGAGAATTCATTTCCCTGAATATCTTTCAAGGTAAAGTCGGGAGCAGGCATTCCTTCCTTTACTTTCTCCATAACCTGCTGACGAGCTTTCCCCTTTTCGCATTCCATCTGGATGATTTGATACAAAGGTTGCATCACCCCTGTACGGACTGTTTCTGAAAGCATACCCAACAAGGAGTCTACAACTTCCAGTTTCAAAGGAGTCTGTGACAACAAGAAAACAGACAAATCCTGATCCGGATGCTTCCGAATATAATCAGTAGAGATTCCAATCATCGCCCGTTCCCACTCTTCGGCCGGCATATATACCTGACGAAGAGAGTCTTCCGCAACTCCTTTCAGCTCCATTTCTCTACAAACCCTCCTCAATGAGTCCAATTTATGTTCATATACATTCTGCTTCGCAAGCAACTGACTGTAAGTATCATAAAATGTATCACCTGCCAATGTATATCCATCCAACGAACCATTTACTACCACCTCCTTTCCTGGAAGCAGAACAAAAGATATTGCATCCATCGAAATGGCTGGGATACGTCCTTGCATATCAGGAGTCAAAGACGGTTTTTCCATAATCACTACTTGTTTTAGAACCGAACACTCCAGTTGAAGTGCAAACTTTCCATCTTTCAAGGGCACTGCCGTGTCGTTCACAACCTGTCGTTCAGTGGATGGGTTAATCTCAAATGAACGCACCAGCAAAGTATCACTTTGCACACCGGTCAATGTGCCAGACAAATTATACTGAGGAGAAGAGGTGCAAGCTGCCAATAAGCAACTACCCCATACTGAGAGAATCAAATTTTTTTTCATGGTATTCAGATTTAACTTTTTACAAACAAATATACAATAAAATCCGAATTCCACTCTCTGAAATCCGGATTTTACCTGATACTTTAAAAAGGTCTGCACACCCTTATTCTTAATTTAAAGAGAGTATGTACAAGGTCTCTTTATCAGCTTAACAGTCTTATTTAAACATCTTTTCCAAGTCCTCTTCTTTCAATACAGCCAATACAGTCTTTCCGTCAGGCGTGTAGTTCGGAGTTGACACGGCAAACAAATCATCTACCAGTCGATTCATTTCTTCGTCTGTCAAAATCTGTCCCGGCACGATAGCCGCAGCTTTTGCCAGCGAAAGCGCCAGCATATTCTGTACTTCTTCTTTCACCTTACAGCCTTTTTCAATAGCCGTATGTACCATGTCTGTTACCAGTTTCTCCGGATTCAACCCTTCAATTCCTGCCGGAATCCCATTGATGGCATAAGTACCTCCTCCCAGACTGCTGAGTTCAAAGCCCAACGCATTCAAATCATCCATACATTCCTCGAGCATCGGAATCTCTGAGGGCGAGAAATGTACCATATCTGGAAAAAGTATACGCTGAGAAGTATTTTTCCGGTTCTCTATCTGAGCCATATAGCGTTCAAAAAGAATCCGAACATGTGCCCGCTGTTGATTGATAATCATCAACCCCGACTTTACAGAAGTCAGAATAAAACTCCCCTTATACTGATAATGACGCATGGAATTTTCCAATGGAAGTTTCTCTTTCTCCTCTCCAACCACTGGCGATGACGTATTTTCAACTTGTGCCCCTTCTTCCCATACAGCTGATTCTTCATAAGCCGGTTTTATTTCCTCCTCCGGCTGAACAGTTACATTTCTTTCCAAACCCTCAAACAAAGGCTCCCATTCAACCCGATTCTTATGTCCGCCAAAAGAAGGAGTATAATTACCGCTTCGCCCAAAACCTGGCAGTGAGTCTCTCCGATTCATCGAAGAACGGGCAGAAACTTCATTTTCATTGGAAGAAGGTATCCATTCTTGCTCCTGTCCTAAATCCAAAGTCGTATCCGCATGTCTGCCTGAAGCCGATGAATATGCAGAAGGAGGAACAGCCGACGTATTGAATGGATTGTAAGAAGGATCAAAGCTTGTAGGAGGAGGAGCCACCGTATAAGGAGAATTCTCAAAAGCAGGAATATCCGGCATACCCTCCGTATCAAAGTCAATGGAAGGCACCGCATTGAAACGTCCTAAAGTTTCCTTCACAGCGGCAGAAAGTATCTGCCATACGGCTTGCTCATTCTCAAACTTAATTTCGGTCTTGGTAGGGTGAATATTGACATCAATATCTGAAGGAGACACCTCAAAATAAATAAAATAAGAAACCTGCTCTCCTACAGGTATTAAATTTTCGTATGCACTGGCCACAGCCTTATGAAAATAAGGATGTCGCATATAACGTCCGTTCACGAAAAAGAATTGGCGGAAACCTTTCTTACGAGCTGACTCCGGACGACCGATGTAACCATGAATCTTTACCATTGTCGTATTGATATCCAAAGACAAAAGTTCCTGATTCAATTTCTTCCCGAATACACCCATGATACGCTGGCGCAAAGGAATAGCCGGCAAATTCAACATTTCTGTACCGTTATGGCTCAATACGAACGAGATATCCGGATTGACCAATGCAATCCGTTCAAATTCAGCCACAATATTACTTAACTCCGTCTGATTGGATTTTAGGAATTTCCGACGGGCCGGTACATTGAAAAACAGATTCTTGACAGAAAAATCACTTCCTTGCTGGCAAGCCACAGCCTCCTGTTTTTCCACCTGAGAACCGGAAATCTGGATACAAGTACCCAATCCGTCTCCATTACAACAGGTTTTCAGTTCTACCTGTGCTACAGCCGCAATAGAGGCCAGTGCTTCACCACGAAATCCCATGGTATGGAGGGCAAACAAATCGGCAGCCTCACGAATCTTGGAAGTGGCATGACGTTCAAAAGCCATTCGGGCATCCGTTTCCGACATACCTTTCCCATCATCAATCACCCGAATACAAGTCTTTCCTGCGTCAGTCACCAGCACTTCTATATTCTTCGCACCCGCATCTACGGCATTTTCCACCAGTTCCTTTATAACAGACGCGGGACGTTGTATCACCTCGCCAGCCGCAATTTGGTTAGCTACCGAATCCGGCAACAAACGAATTACATCTCCCGAGGTCATAACGTAAATTCTCCCGTAATCAGATAATGTAAAATATAAAGCAAGACTACAATGGCCACAAACATGACTCCATAGCTCAGAGGTTTACGCCCGCTTTCTTTACGGCGTTTCAGGTAGGTCGTTCCTTCTACGAACTTTCCACGAATGTCTTCCGGATTAAACTCCTTCGGAGGAAGCATTCCCAGTTCGCGCTTGGCTGTCTCTTCTATTTTCTGCAGTTTTTCCTTGCGTTCGTCTACGTAAATGTACTCATGACGAAATCCGCGAGGCTTTCTCATTGTAAACATTCCCATATCTTATTCCTCCTTCTTTTTCTCAAACAAACGGCTATTTGGCAAAACGACTGGACCACGTACATTCTTTTTCAGCTGATCTTCCACACGTTTTCCTCTCCAGTTAAAGATATCGGCCTTATTTTGCGGACGAATATAATCAAACCACACAAAATTTTCCAGACGGTCCTTCCCTGCCGGAATCTGCGTCATCGGATACAATACTCCATTCGACTTCGGACTCATTACCATTCGCTCTATTTTCCGATTTTGCAGATAGATTTCAAGTTTACTGGTTTCCGAAACATTCATTCCGATTAACGTACTGTCAGAATCCATCGGATAATACACCACTCGTACCGAACCTATCACTTCCGTCTTTCGCATCTCTCCACCGACAAAATAGGATTTCATTTCTTTTCCTGTCACCTGATTATAAACGGTAGAATCCACTTTCTCTACAGAAAGCGCTTGTCCGATGATGTGCGACCAGTCAATGGTACTGTCGTTCATGTAAACCTTTATCACCTCTCCTAGAAGCTGTTGATTCTTATTCCAGATAATAGGATCACGATACATCGTCAGACAACTGTCCACGGTAGAAAATACCAGTGAATCAGCTGTTCCTTGCACGTCTGTACGATAGAAGCGCACTTTATGAAATGCACGCATCTCCCGAAACATTGAATCTGTATTTTGATGAAAAGTCTCCATCAGTAACGTATCTGCATGCAAGAACAAACTGTCTCCCTGCGAATAGTCTATGGCTACGGCACTGTCTGTTGCAAAAGCATAATCCTTCTGTTCATTATAATAACCGTATTCTCCCGTCAACATGTTTCGATTGATTGTATCCGTCATTACCATCCGGCTGAACGCTTCTCCCACTCCTGTATTACGGTCGTAGAAAAGTGTATCCCCCGTCAACTGCTTTCCTTGATTGGTCAAAACGGAACGCTCATACAAATCAGCCTTTCCCGTTACAGTATTATAGGTGCCTTTTTCCGAATAAATGTGGTTGGCATCACTCCAAATATCAGAGGGCCCCACAATATCGGCTACCTTCGACGCTGTATTGTAACGCAAGGTATCTGAGGTCAACGTAAACTGAGGATTGACCAGTTTCACATTGTAATTAAATACAGACTGTTTGGTCTGCGGACTATATTCTCCCCATTCCGACGTCAGCACATTCTGTTCATCCATCAACGTTCCTCCATCAAAGAAATATCCCAGATTGTATACCCGATCGTAATTCAAGCTATCGGTCAGCAACGTAGTAGTACGGTTTTCCATACGCACATTACAGCGCATTTCTGCAATCTGAGTCAATCCGTCATAGTACAAGCGGTCGCCATATAGAAACAAGGTATCTCCTTGTACCATCTTCACATTGCCAAAGGCCTCAAAGCTGCTAACCTTGTCATAATAACAAGCACTGTCACAATACATGTATACACTGTCGTGGCGGAACTCCACATTGCCCGTCACAATCTGTGCATCCGGATGCTGGGCATCCTTCCGCAACAAATCAGAATGCAGCAAATAGACCTTGCTTTTAGCTACAGGACGTTGCTTTAAATCCGTTTTTTTCGGTGTATTCTTCGATGAAGTTTGTGTTTGTTCCTGCTTTACTGGATGCTGAAGAACAGAAAGTCCTCCCTGAGCCGAAAGACTCAGTATAGTCAAACAAAACGCCACGACCGGCAGAAAACGGTGCATTCTCACACGGTCTGATTTTTTATCTGTTTTCTGTTTCATGTACAGGTATTCTCATCACTGTTTAATCCATCCCGGATATTTAAAATCACATTTACGCCAAGATGGATTAATCCGTACGTATGTATTTTTCTGTTTCTCTACAATCCATTTCTGCAATTTTTCCTCGCTGCGGTTGGCTGTCACAATATCTTTCAAACGTTGATAGTCTTCTGCAATCGTAGCTTTGTGACCCTCAATACGGTTTTTCAGTTTCACAATGGCACACACTTCCTTTCCTTTCGCGTTAATCATGGTAAACGGCTGAGAAACCTCTCCAATCTGCATACCTTCTACCTTCTTGGCCACTTCCTGTGAAACCAGTCCAGCGAGTTGTTGCATTTCAAAACGGGAAGTAGAA
Organism: Bacteroidaceae bacterium; assembly: GCA_902362595.1. GTDB lineage: Bacteria > Bacteroidota > Bacteroidia > Bacteroidales > Bacteroidaceae > Phocaeicola > Phocaeicola fibrisolvens. The sequence continues at coordinate 12,722 of CABIXF010000032.1, forward strand.
GTCTGAGGGTTAGCCAGCAAACCGTGGTTGTTACGCGTATCCTTATCTTGTGACACCCACATTGCTGCTTCATCAAACGTCACTTTCCCCTTCCGGATATCATTGGCCAACGTATCCAACTTGTTCAGTTCAGCTTCAATTTCCGCTTCATCCACACGCGGCTTAATCAAGATATGACGGTAGCTTACACGGTCGCCACGCTTTTCAATTAACTGCGCAATATGATAACCATATTCCGTCTGGAATACTTTTGAGATTTTCTTAGGGTCTGTCAAATTAAATACCACATTGGCAAATTCCGGAGTCAGCTCTCCACGCCCTGTAAAGCCATATTCACCTCCACGACGAGCAGAACCCGGGTCTTCGGAATACATACGTGCCAAAGTAGAGAACGTTGTTTCTCCCTTGTTGATACGTTCCGTAAATTCACGCAACTCTTTCTTTACCCGTTCAATTTCTTCGTCCTTAATCTTAGGTTCACGTGTAATAATCTGCACCTCTACCTGGGTCGGAACAAAAGGAATGCTATCCTGTGGCAGACGGCTGAAATAATTTCGCACTTCTGCCGGAGTCAGCTTGATGTCTCCCACAATCTTTTTCTGCATCGCCTGTACGGTCAGCCCGTCACGGATATTCTCACGCAACATCTCCCGAATTTGTGTGGAAGTCTTGTTATAGTATTCCTCCAACTTTTCCTTTGAACCAATCTGTTCGGTAAGCCAGGCAATTCGTGACTCCACCTCCTGAAGCACTTCCTGATCGCTCACCTCAATACTATCAATTTCCGCCTGATGAAGGAACAGTTTCTGTACGGCCAGTTCTTCCGGTATCACACAATAAGGGTCACCGCCAAAACGACGCCCTTCATACTGAGCATTCAAACGTTCATTTTCTACATCCGATTTCAAAATGGCTTCATCGCCGACAACCCACACCACTTCATCAATCACATTATCTTGTGCCATCGTGGGTACTGTTCCTGTCAAGGCAAATAAGAAAGCCAAGACACCAGTCATAATCAATTTATTCATTTTCTGTCTATTTGATTTGTTTGGTCCGTTACATTACAACGGACGAAGATACGGCATTAATTACTTTTTTCCGCAACAATTAACGGTTTTTAAAATGTCTTGGTTTATTTCAATCTTGAATTTCTGACTTAATTCCGCTAAATGCGTTTTTTCCATCTGCAAACGATAGTCACGCAACACAGACTCACGCACATCGGTAAAATCTTCCGGACCTTTCTTTAAACGCTTTCCCAAAACAAATGAATAGGGGTAATCCATACGCGGCGTGTAATGACCGCACTTAAAGGCCAGCTTATCTACATAAGCATTCACTCCTATTTGGAACAAACCGGTCTCTATGATAGCTGAAAACTCAGGATTTTCTTTTGCCCAAACCGACAAAGCATCCTTCCAGTTCTCCATTGGCAACTTTTTCAACAATTTCTTTAATCTCGAAGCAATCTTTTTATTCTTACAATGAACAACTCCTCCTTTAAAATGAGGCAAATCCCAAGCATAATCCTTTCTATGCGCCTCAAAATAGGCTTGCAAATCCATTTTGGATATAACAGCATGGTCAGACGCAGCATGACGAATATCCCAATAAGTGGCCAGCAAACCGTCAGCCACCTGCTCCAATCTCATCCGAACCGAATCAGGTAAATTCCAAAAATCCAAATCAAATCCCGACTGAGATTTCATAAAATCCAGACCTGTCACTCCAGACGGGACAGTTCCTTGTTCCCGCCCCTCCAATTGCAATATGTGTATGCCCAACGGAGAAAAAAAAGGAGATGTATAAGTTCCAATTTGCAGATGATTCAATTGTTCTGTAAACTCTTTCACCAAACACACCTCAGGAATCCAGTCTTCACTCTGATAAGGTAAAACTTTAGCATCTGCTGCATATAACTGTGACAACCTATCAAATGAAGCTCCTTGCTGTAAGGCTGCATAAATAGAATCCATGGTTTGTCTGGCCTGACGTTCCTGCAAAGAAGAAGCATGTTGTGGCAATGGAATAGATATCTGACGAAACTTAACCCATCTGTCTGGACGAAACATTTTCTTTTCCTGTCCTTTCCCCATTGACTTTAAAGCTTTCTCCTGAAGAGCTCGGCACTGCAAACGGAAATCAGGCAAAGTATCCCAACCTTGCCTCTTGGCATCAGCGACCTTCAACTTGAAGTACAAGAAATGCGTCAGGAATCTTTCTTCCGATATTTTAGTTACAGGATAAGCCTGTGCGTAATAATGTTCAAACTCTTCCACAGAGGTCTTATCATCATTGATACGAAGAAGCACATTCCCATCTTCTGAAAAGGCATTCAGGCACGAAAAGACCTCCAAACACAAGCATAACAAAATATTTCGACGCATGACTGACAAATTTAAAACAGGATATAAAAAAATCATTCCAGCATTATGCGATTACGTTGACTGAAGCACCGCACAAAGCTAGAATGATTGATTTGTATTCTTTCAATAAAAATTATTGAGGACGGCTATAGTTAGGCGCTTCACTGGTAATGGAAACATCGTGCGGATGGCTTTCCAAAACTCCGGCATTGGTGATGCGGGTAAACTTCGCATTGTGCAGTTCCATAATATTATGGGCACCACAATATCCCATACCTGCACGCAAACCTCCAACCAACTGATAGATTACTTCGTACAAAGATCCTTTATACGGCACACGGGCAGCAATACCTTCCGGAACCAATTTCTTTACGTCGGTCGTTCCACTCTGGAAATAACGGTCTTTTGAGCCATTTTCCATCGCTTCCAAAGAACCCATTCCACGATATGACTTAAACTTACGGCCATTGAAAATAATAGTATCACCCGGAGATTCTTCCGTACCGGCAACCAATGAACCAATCATTACGCTATAACCACCAGCTGCCAATGCTTTTACTACATCACCAGAATAACGCAAACCACCATCAGCAATCAAAGGAACACCCGTTCCTTCCAAGGCTTTGGCTACATCATATACGGCTGTCAGCTGAGGAACTCCCACACCGGCTACCACACGAGTCGTACAAATAGAACCCGGACCGATACCTACCTTCACGGCATCTGCCCCCGCTTCTACCAGCATCTTTGCAGCCTCACCGGTAGCTACATTACCTACCACGATGTCAATGTCCGGGAAACGTTTCTTAGCTTCTCTCAATTTTTCAATGACATACATTGAATGTCCATGAGCTGTATCAATTACGATGGCATCTGCTCCGGCATTTACCAATGCTTCAATACGATCAAATGTATCATTTGTCACACCCACACCAGCCGCTACACGCAAACGACCCTTTGAGTCTTTACATGCCATTGGTTTGTCTTTGGCTTTCGTGATGTCCTTGTAGGTAATCAAACCTATCAGTTTACCGTTTTTATCTACCACAGGAAGTTTTTCTATTTTATTCTCCTGCAGAATATTTGCTGCAGTTTCCATATCTGTTCCCGGCTCTGCAGTCACGATATTCTCCTTTGTCATCACTTCGTCGATGCGTTTGTTCATATCTTTCTCAAAACGCAAATCACGGTTGGTCACAATACCTACCAAGTAATTCTCATCATCCACTACAGGAATACCACCAATCTTGTATTCAGCCATCAAATCAAGTGCATCCTTTACGACAGAACCTCTTTTTATGGTTACAGGGTCATAAATCATTCCATTTTCAGCACGCTTTACAATAGCTACCTGACGAGCCTGCTCTTGAATAGACATGTTCTTATGAATCACACCGATACCGCCTTCACGGGCAATCGCAATTGCCATTTGTGCTTCAGTAACCGTATCCATAGCCGCGGTTACAAACGGAATTTTCAACTCAATGTTACGTGAAAACTTAGTCGTGAGTTCGACTGTTTTAGGTAATACCTCTGAATAGGCCGGAATCAACAATACATCATCGTAAGTTAATCCGTCCATTACAACTTTATCTGCAATAAATGACATAGGGCTTTATGCTTTAGATTTTATTGCGTGCAAATATACGAATTTTGTTCAGAATTACGTGTTAATTAACATCTTTTTCAGAAGCGCCATCAGTATTCAGAAAAAATGCGACCGGTAACGTATCAAGTATACGCCACCGGCCGCATGTATCAGAAAAAAAAGAATCTATCTTCTGGTCAGTTTGCCATTTCCGAAATAAACTTGATGCGCACCAGACGAATCTCATCTTCCGTATAATCATCTCCCAACTCATCCATTGCATCGTCAATCTTATCAGTTGTCGATTCTTTAAAATAATCGTAAATATCCTGCATGTGGTCTTCATCCATAATTTCATTCAGGAAATAATCGATATTCAGTTTCGTACCCGAATAGACAATGGCTTCTATTTCATCAAGCAATTCTCCAAACTCAATACCTTTTGCGACCGCAATATCATCCAATGCCACTTTACGGTCAATACTCTGAATGATAGAAACCTTCAGCTTAGACTTATTAGCGACTGTACGTACCCGCAAATCTTCCGGACGGTCTATTTCATTCTCCTCGCAATGCTTCTTAATCAATTCGCAGAATTCCTGCCCATAACGTTTGGCTTTTCCAGCTCCTACTCCTGGAATATTTTGCAATTCTTCCAAAGTTACTGGATAGATTGTAGCCATCGCTTCCAGTGAAGGATCCTGAAATATTACGTATGGAGGAACATCCAGCTTCTTGGACATTTTCTTCCGCAAGTCTTTCAACATGGAATAAAGTACCGGATCGACCGCACATGAAGCACCACTTCTCATCGGGGTTTCATCCACTTCTTCCTCTTCAAAGTCAGTATCTTCTACAATCTTGAATGACTTAGGCTTCTTCAGGAACTTATGTCCTTCCGGAGTTACTTTCAATAATCCATAGTTCTCTACATCTTTGGTCAGATACCCGGCAATGAGCGCCTGACGAATGACTGCATTCCACAACCGTTCATCTTCTCCCATACCTGAGCCAAACACTTCCAAATCTTCATGTTTATGAGCAAGCACCTCAGATGTTTCCTTACCCAATAATACGTCAATTATATAATCTTGCTTAAAGTTTTCTTTTACAGCAATGATTGTTTCAATCACTGCACACAATGAATCCTGAGCCTCCACTTGTTTCTTTGGATTTAAACAGTTATCACAATTACCACAATTATCTTCCGTGTATTCCTCACCAAAATAATGTAACAAAATCTTTCTTCGGCAAACTGAAGATTCTGCGTATGCCGCCGTTTCCTGCAACAGCTGACGTCCGATTTCCTGCTCTGAAATTGGTTTTCCCTGCATAAACTTTTCCAGTTTCTGCAAGTCTTTATTCGAATAGAATGTAATGCACTGACCTTCGCCTCCGTCGCGTCCGGCACGTCCGGTTTCCTGATAATATCCTTCCAGGCTTTTCGGCACGTCATAATGAATAACAAAACGAACATCTGGCTTATCAATCCCCATACCAAAGGCTATGGTAGCCACAATCACATCAATGTCTTCTTTCAGGAAAGCATCCTGATTCCCATTGCGTGTAGCAGAATCCATACCTGCATGATAAGGACGTGCCTTGATTCCGTTGGCCTGCAATATCTCGGCCAGTTCTTCCACTTTTTTTCTACTCAAACAATAGATAATCCCAGATTTTCCCTCGTTCTGCTTGATAAAACGGATGATATCCTTGTCTACGTTAGCCGTCTTGGCACGAACTTCATAATATAAGTTCGGGCGGTTGAACGAAGATTTGAATTCCACCGCATCCGTCATCCCCAGGTTTTTCTGGATATCCATCTTCACCTTTGGAGTAGCAGTAGCAGTCAAGGCTATTACAGGAGCCTTTCCTATCTCATTAATTATCGGGCGAATGCGACGGTACTCCGGACGGAAATCATGCCCCCACTCCGAAATACAGTGCGCTTCATCCACGGCATAGAAAGAAATCTTCACATGCTTCAGAAAACCTACATTCTCTTCCTTAGTCAACGACTCGGGTGCCACATACAGCAACTTTGTCTTTCCAGCCATAATATCTGATTTCACCTGGTCAATAGCCGACTTGGTCAAGGAAGAATTAATGAAATGCGCAATGCCATCCTCTTCACTGAAGTTACGCATAGCATCTACCTGATTTTTCATCAGGGCAATAAGCGGTGAAATCACAATAGCAGTTCCATCCATCAACAAAGAAGGCAACTGATAGCACAAAGACTTTCCGCCTCCTGTCGGCATTAGTACAAACGTATCCTTTCCGGATAATAAGTTCCGAATAATCGCCTCTTGATTTCCCTTAAAAGTATCGAATCCAAAATACTTCTTAAGCGCTGCTGCTAAACTGATATTTTCCGTCATTGTCCTTTGGATTTAGTTTTTCATTTATTGTAGGAATTTTGTCTCCACATGTAACAAAGTTATAAACAACTTTCCATATTACACAAATATTTCAATGAATATTTTTGCCGGAAGATTTTATTTCTCACTAAATTTTTCTTTTCATGCCATCTGCAAACGAGAAATATTTGCTTTCCCCATCTGCTGTTTGGCATAATCCAATGTAACGACAAAACGTTCGACATGCTGCGACGGTATCTCAAACATGACATCATTCATGATGGTTTCCACAATAGACCGAAGTCCACGTGCTCCCAGTTTGTATTCTATCGCCTTGTCTACAATATATTCAAACACTTCCGGTTCAAACTCCAGTTTTACCCCGTCCATTTCGAACAACTTCACATATTGCTTAATGATAGAATTCTTAGGTTCTGTCAAGATGTTGCGTAAAGCCGTACGGTCCAACGGGTTCAAGTAAGTAAGTACCGGCAGACGACCTATAATTTCAGGAATCAAGCCGAATGACTTCAAGTCCTGAGGAGCAATATACTGCATCAAATTGCCACGATCTATCTTTACAGCCTCCTTTGCTGCGCTATATCCCACAACATTCGTATTCAAGCGTTGCGCAATTTTACGCTCAATACCATCAAAAGCTCCCCCACAAATAAACAATATGTTTTTTGTATTGACCGGAATCATTTTCTGGTCCGGATGCTTACGCCCTCCCTGAGGAGGCACATTCACCACAGAACCTTCAAGCAACTTCAGCAAACCTTGCTGAACTCCTTCCCCGCTTACATCACGAGTGATGGAAGGATTGTCCCCTTTACGAGCTATTTTATCAATTTCATCAATGAAAACGATGCCTCTCTCCGCTTCTTCCACGTTGTAATCAGCCACCTGAAGCAGACGGGTCAGAATACTTTCAATATCCTCTCCCACATAACCAGCTTCGGTAAGCACCGTCGCATCTACAATTGTAAACGGCACGTGAAGCAACTTCGCAATGGTCCTTGCCAGCAAAGTTTTTCCCGTTCCCGTACTTCCAACCATGATGATGTTCGATTTTTCAATCTCCACCTCATTCTTGTCCTTTGGCTGAAGCAAACGCTTATAATGATTATATACAGCTACAGCCAGGTAACGCTTTGCATCATCTTGCCCAATCACATACTGATCCAGAAATTCCTTAATTTCTTTCGGCTTAGGGAGCTCTGCCAGGTTTAAGTCTATGCTTCCTGTCCCCTGCTGATGCATCGCCTCCTTTACAATCTCGTGTGCCTGTTCTGCACAACTGTCACAGATACATCCATTGACTCCCGTTATCAGAAAGCCCACTTCATCCTCTGTACGTCCGCAGAAACTGCACCGTCTCTTGGCATTTCTTGAACTTTTTTTATCTTCCAAAGTCTATCTAGTTTTTAATTAATTCCTGTTTACAACGAAGGCTTGCGCGAAAGCACTTCATCAATCATACCATACTCCTTTGCTTCAGAAGCTGTCATCCAATAATCACGATCAGAGTCTGCCCATACTTTGTCAAATTCAGTATGAGAATGGTCAGCAATGATAGTATATAATTCTTTTTTCAATTTCTGAATTTCACGAGCTGTAATCTCAATATCCGAAGCCTGCCCTTGTGCTCCTCCCATCGGCTGATGAATCATTACGCGAGAATGAGTCAAGGCGGAACGCTTACCCTCTTTTCCCGCTACCAGCAATACTGCCGCCATCGATGCCGCCATACCTGTACAGATAGTCGCCACATCACTGCTGATAAACTGCATGGTATCATAAATACCTAATCCAGCATATACTGAACCGCCCGGAGAATTAATATAAATGGAAATATCTTTTCCAGAATCCACAGAATCCAGATACAAGAGCTGCGCCTGCAACGTATTGGCTGTATAATCATCTATCTGGGTACCCAGGAATATGATACGGTCCATCATCAAGCGGGAAAAAACATCCAGCTGTGTTACATTCAACTGGCGTTCTTCCAAAATATACGGATTCAAATATCCTGCCTGCGACTTGATGACATCATCAAGCACCATACTGTTCATTCCTAGATGCTTGGTTGCATATTTTCTAAAATCGTCCATCATAATTTTACTATTAATTTTACACAATGAAAAAGAGGCCTCTAACCTCCTTTTTCTGAGAAAACAAAAGTACAAAACACTTCTGTCCTACAGAAGAAGTCCCGTTAAAAGCCTCCTTTTTTAAACTATTTTAGCAATCAGCCTTGCTAAAACAAATTATTGAAACATCTTGTTGAATTCTTCCGCAGAAACAGCTTTATGATTCAATGTAACCTGTCCTTTCAGAATTTCAGAAAGTTTAGACTCAATTACACGGTTCACCAAAGCTTCTACGCTCTCACGTTTCTTCAACATTTCCTTTGAATAGTTTTCCAACAATTCATCAGGAACATTGATCATTCCGTATTGTGCAAACTGTGCACGAGTAGCTTCTTTTGCCATATTGGTAATATCAGCCTGTTCTACTTTGATATTGTTAGCGGCTACCAGTTTCTCCTTAATCAAGTGCCAAGTCAGTTCTTCCAGACTCTTTTCATAGTTTTCAGAAACGAACTCTTCACCTTTATCCTTGTTGTTTTCCAACATGATACGCTTCATCAGTTCGTCTGCATACTGCAACTTGCCTACCTTACCAGACAGATAAGTACGTACATCCAGCAAGAACTTATAGTCACTATCTGATTCAAACTGTTTAGCAATCGTTTCCTTGATTTGAGCACGGAATTCCTCTTCACTGTGAGCTTTTCCTTCACCCAATACCTGATCAAACAATTCCTGATTCAGGTCACCCGGAATCATACGAGTAATTTCTTCAATCTGGAAGCTGAAGTTACCTTTATAGTTAGCTACTTCTTCTTTCTTGATTTTCAGCAAAGAAGCCAGTTCTGCTTCGTTGTTGTCAAAAGCAACCGACGGATTGAATACCAAGACAGTATTGACTTTTGCGCCGTTGAAAATAGCTTTCTGTTCATCGTTCTTCATATAAGTAGGCATCATGACTGCACCTTCTACCTGAAGACCGTTTTCTTTTGTACTACCGTTTTCATCCAATTCAGCCAACAAACCTTTCAGCATGTCGTTGTCCTGGTAATCTTCTACTTTGTCATATTTAGCAGTACGCTGTGTATACATCTTCACCTGCTGATCTACCATTTCATCGGTTACATTGATGTCATAGTAGTCTACCGTATCATTGTTAGACAACTCCACGTTGAATTCAGGAGCCAAAGCAATATCAAATGAAAATTCGAAGTTTTCGTCTGTTTCAAAGTTTGCATGATTTTCTTTCGGCAGAGGAGTACCCAACATATTTACTTTATTATCGCGGATATATTCACCTACCTTTTCCTGCAGCAACTTATCAACTTCTTCCAACAATACAGACGTTCCATACTGTTTCTTGATCAATCCCATAGGAACCATACCCTTACGGAATCCCGGCATATTTACTCTCTGACGAAGCGTCTTCAGTGCTTTTTCAACCTTTTCCTGATAATCAGCTTTTTCAATCTGGACAGTAAGCACAGCACTTACATTGTCTACATTTTGCAATGAAATATTCATTTCCGACTTATTTATTTAATTATTAATTATTTCTCGTATTTATCAAAAGTGGTTGCAAAAATAATGTTTAATCTTTCAATAACCAAACTGACAGTGTAAAAAATATTTACGGGCGTATGATTCCTCCACCCGGAATAAATCCGGGAAACATCGGTTTCTCCATTCCTATCCGGTCTTCTGGAAAAATCTCTCTCCCTCCAACCAGTCATTACTCGCGGATTTCAAGGATACACCTGAATAGAAAAAATCAGATTTTCTGTATTTTGTTTTCTTCTTTCTTGACTTTCTGAAGCAAATCAGAAGCAAAAATAAAATTATTCAAACGTTCATTCGTGGCGTTGAACACATCGTCTTTGGTGCCTTCCCATTCCTTATGTCCCTGATAAATATACAGAATGCTGTCACCGATACCCATTACCGAGTTCATGTCATGCGTATTGATGATGGTAGTCATATTATACTCTGTGGTAATGTCATGAATCAGTTCATCAATCACCAGCGAAGTCTTAGGATCAAGACCAGAGTTAGGTTCATCACAGAACAGATATTTGGGTTGCAAAGCAATGGCACGCGCAATAGCCACACGTTTCTGCATACCTCCACTGATTTCTCCTGGATATTTTGACTGAGCATCCATCAGGTTCACACGGTCCAGGCAAAACTGTGCACGCTTCACCCGGTCACGATACGTATCATTGGAAAACATATCCAGCGGGAACATCACATTCTCCAGCACAGACAAAGAGTCGAACAAGGCTGCACTCTGAAAAATCATTCCCATCTCCCGCCTCAACGACTTCTTCTCTTTCTTCCCCATATCCAGCAGGTTACGTCCGTCATACAAGATTTCTCCACACTCGGGCGTCAGCAATCCTACAATACATTTCATCAACACGGTCTTACCAGAACCACTCTGTCCGATAATCAGATTGGTTTTTCCATTGTCAAAGGAGAAATTAATGTCTTCAAGAACTGTACGTCCTTCAAATGACTTGCATATAGATTTCAACTGTATCATCCCATCAATAATTGTGTAAGTATTAAATCTGAAAACAAAATCAAGACACTGCTTGATACGACCGAATCCGTACTAGCCTTTCCTACGGCAATAGAACCACCTTCCACTGTATATCCAAAATAGGCCGATACACTCGCAATAATAAAAGCGAAAAATAGCGATTTAATAAAGCTACACCAGATATACCACTCTACAAAACAATATTGCAAACCATATTCCAAATCAGTCGCATTCATTATTCCTGCAAACCATGCCGTACAGAATGCCCCAATGATACCCGCAAAAATACTGAATATCACCAAAAAAGGAATCATGGTCATCAATCCCAAGATTTTAGGAAGAATCAGATAGGATGCCGAGTTGACTCCCATAATTTCGAGCGCATCAATTTGCTGCGTCACACGCATCGTTCCTATTTCGGAGGCAATGTTCGAACCGACCTTACCCGCCAGAATCAAACACATGATGGAAGAAGAAAATTCCAGCAACAAAATCTCACGCGTAGTATATCCCACCACAAAACGTGGCATCCAAGGACTTTCAATATTCAATTTAATTTGGATACAAATCACGGCACCGATAAAAAAGGAAATCAGCAACACAATGCCGATGGAGTTGATGCCCAACTGTACCATTTCATTCCGATATTGCTTTAAATACATCCGGAATCGCTCCGGACGGGAAAACACACGCCCCATCAACATGAGGTATTTTCCAAAGTTTGTGATAGGCTTTATCATATTGTTACAATCATGTTTGATGCAAAAGTACTGCTTTTTAGCTATATTATAATAAAAGACTGGAGGATTTTCGAATTAAGAACCACAGAACCCAAGATTTTTACTACTTTTGCAACGACTGAACAGTTAACAAAAAGACAATGGCAGCACAAGAAAATCAAGAACATACTACCGAAAATTTTGAATTGCCGTCAGATGGACGAATGGTACTTCGGACCGAAAACCTGGTAAAGAAATACGGAAAACGAACGGTGGTAAGCCATGTTTCCATCAATGTGAAACAAGGAGAAATTGTGGGATTGCTCGGACCCAACGGGGCCGGAAAAACCACTTCCTTTTATATGACCACCGGACTGATTGTCCCCAACGAAGGGCATATCTACCTGAACGATAAGGACATCACCTCTTATCCCGTATACAAGCGGGCCCAAAACGGAATCGGTTACCTGGCGCAGGAAGCCTCCGTGTTCCGCAAGATGAGTGTGGAAGACAACATTGCCTCCGTGCTGGAGCTGACCAACAAATCACCCGAATACCAGAAAGAAAAATTGGAAAGTCTGATTGCTGAATTCCGGCTCCAGAAGGTCCGCAAGAACTTGGGTGACCAGCTTTCCGGAGGTGAACGCCGCCGCACGGAAATCGCACGCTGCCTGGCCATCGACCCGAAATTCATCATGCTCGACGAACCGTTTGCCGGAGTCGACCCGATTGCGGTAGAGGATATCCAGCACATTGTCTGGAAACTAAAAGACAAGAACATTGGCATCCTGATTACTGACCACAACGTACAGGAAACGCTGAGTATCACCGACCGGGCTTATCTGCTGTTTGAAGGGAAGATTCTATTCCAAGGCACACCGGAAGAACTGGCAGAGAACAAGATTGTCCGTGAGAAATACCTGAGCAACAGTTTCGTGCTGCGGAGAAAGGATTTCCAGCTGAAAGAAATCAGAGAATGAGAACAAATGCTATAATCGTAAGGATATTCCCGTCCTTCTGAAAAAAGATACCCCCGCCACCAATTTCCGTGACAGGGGTATTTTCATATCAAGATATTCAGTCTTAGTTGAGGAATCCGGTTCCTTCCGTAAAGTTCAACGAAATCTTCTGACCCGGATTGGCAGTCAAGGAATATTCCGCTCCCAAGTCCGTCCATCCGTTATTCACTGCATTGTTTTCACGATAGAATATGGTGGCACCATCCTTCAGTGTAAATTCCAGCCGCCACCAGTCTGTATCTGCCTTGATACACATGCGTACTTCACCCGTTGCCGTCAAAGTCGGAGAGACAAAGCTGCCGTTCTTATCTTCCGGTACCGAGAACTTATAAGCCTCATTGTAATTCCAGTCGCCCACTGTGCTGCCCAAGACATATACATCCGGTTTATAAAAACTCAGGGTATACTGATAATCTTCTCCATTCACTTCTGCAACCAAATAAACAATGTACCAGCCTCCTTTACTTACTTTAATATTATCACCGCTGTCAGACAGTCCGGCTCCGGCATTATCCTTAAACTGATGAATCTTGGAATAACCATTCCAGTCCTGTTCAAACTTACCGAACTTGAACTCTGCGCCCGCATCAAAATACACCATACTCCAAAACTCTCCGGCCAGCCCGTTCACACTGACCATCGGTTGCCACGTTCCCCAGGCTGTTCCGATACTGGAGCCTACCAGATACATTTCCTCAGGAAGCTCTATCGTAGAAACCACTTCGCCCAGTTTCACTTGGCTGACCTTGACCACATTCGATACCGAATTGCCCAATTCACTACCGGTAATAACCGCTGCAAGCCGGAAATATACCGGAGTTACCGCACCGATATATGCATCTGCCTCCGGGTTCGCCTGCTTCCACAAATCCACGACTACCATATTCAATTCCTCAGGCTTCAATGCAATGGAAGTAGAGGTATAAGTCGTTGAGAGAGTCTTGTAATTAGCTTCGGATTCTTCCGTCGCATCCACAAAAGATTCATTCAGTGAAACCTGCACACTATAGGTCGTAGCTGCTGTAAAGCCATAAGCAGGCTGCACACAATTCAGGACAATCGTATCCTGACCCGCTCCTAAATCATACACATTGTCCTCCGGAGTCTCCAGTACAAATGTCTCTGCTTCATGTAATGTCGGATTATCATCTCGGTCCGTATTACAAGCTGTAAGCAACGGAAGTCCGCATCCGACTAACAACAAAATGGGAAATAATATCTTTTTCATGTTACTTGCTCCTAATAAATTAATAGCCTTCATTCTGATGCATATTATTGTTGTTGTTCAGGTCTGTGGCCGGAATCGGATAGACATTGTAAATGTCACTCACCGACTTACCTTCTTTCACGCCCCCTTTCCAGTCCCACAAATACTTGTCGGTGGTAAAGCAGTCGAAACGTACCAAATCACTGCGGCGACGGCCTTCCAGATAAAATTCGCGTGACCATTCGTCCAACAAATACATCTCGGTAATCTCGTTCAAGGCAGGTTGTTTGACGCATCCGCGTTTAGCACGCAAAGTCTTGATATCTTCCCATGCCAGACTCTTTTGATTCAGCCGGAAGTTAGCTTCCGCACGGGTCAGATAGGCTTCAGCCAACCGGAACAAAGGGATATCCGTGTCCGGATATTCAGTATGACTGGTAGAAGCCCCATCCGAACGGATGTTCTGCCATTTCACGACAGACAACCCACTCTGAAAACCGGTGATGGATTTCGGATCCATTGTCCGTCGTCCGCCACCTGCACCCGAATAGAACATGGCACGGTCATCACCCGCTGCCTGAATCATATCCTGTGTCCGCACGCCATACTGTGCATCCCAAGCGTCGATGTCCTCATCATTGGCAAAGTCACTCTGCCCGGGCACCTCCACATCTTCCGGAATCATCGGTACACTTCCTTCCTCAAAGAACTTATACACCAACGCATTGCGGGCAATCAGACACGACCACCCGTTCGTGGTACCCATGTGCGGCATTCCACCCGTACGCGTGCCACAAATCAAATAAGTAGAACCGCCATAGTTTCGGGTCTTCATACCGTCCTGACGAATGGGAAGAATGATTTCCTTCATGGCCTTTTCATTCTGGTCATTGTCGGCCATGAACATCAGCTTATAGTCATCGCACAATTCATAATATCCGCTATTGATCACTTTATCCGCATACGTTTTGGCATTCTCATAATCTGCCGTACCGGTATACACCTCTGCATTCAAGTAGACACGGGCCCTCAACAGCCAGTTGGCTGCTTTGTCCGCACGTCCGAAAGGAGCCTGACCCGGTTCATACATGTCCGCTTCACATTCATCCAATTCTTTCTGGATATAGTCATACAAGTCCTTTCCTGTTATCTCTACCGGCAGTTCATTGTCAAAATGTTCCTTGAAAGGTGCCTTTCCAAACAAGTCCAGGAAATAAGAATAGTGCAAGGCACGCAAGAAACGCACCTCCGCACGCTGGCGAAGGGATTCTTCATCCGTTTTATCGGCAATCTGGTCCAAGAAAAAATTCATCTGAGTAATGTCATACCCCAAACGCACATACACCCATTCCGTCCGCTGGCTGGAAGAATTCCATGCAATGCTGGTAAACTGAGGAATATCCACATTGTCCTGCCATACCCATACACATTCGTCGGTAGGCAATTCCTGACAATTAAAGATGGTACGATAGAATCCGGACTCCCCTTCATCCTGTCCATCCAAATCGGGAGTACCCGCCAGACCTTTCTGCCCCGTCAGACCCAACAAGGCATACTGCTTGACGAAAGCTCCCTCCTGGTCAAAGCTGGAAGAACTTTGCGGGTCAATGGAACTGATGTCCAAGTCATTGATGCACGATACATTTCCCAATGAAACGGCTACTGTCAGTGCCGCTGAAAATATATGTTTCAAATAGCTAGTTTTCATACGTCTTAATGTTTTCATAAATTAGAATTGTAAATTAACTCCCAGCAGGAACGTGAAGGCACGCGGATAAGGATTAGAGTCAATGCCACTCTGCACTTCCGGATCCAGTCCCTTGTACTTGGTGATAATAAACGGATTCTGAGCCGTTGCATACACGCGTCCGCCAATACCTTTATAGGCCGAGGTCTTGAACAGGTTCTTGAACGAGTATCCCAGTGTAATGTTGTCACAACGCAGGAAAGAAGCATTCCGGACGAAATAGTCGCTCATGTAATAATCTCCTTTTCCTGTAAAGCCCAGCGCAATGGCTTCCGGGGTAGTATTCGAGTACGCCGTATTGGAGAACAATCCCGAGCTGCTCACGTTCGCTTTCCCAGCCAGGAAGTCGTAATACACGTAGTTATTCAGACTGCTGCGCAAGGAGAAACTGAAATCCCAATTCTTATATGTCATCTTCGAAGTAAGTCCCATCATGAAATCGGCTGCCGGTTTCTTGTAGATATACTTATCAGAGCTGTTGATGATGCCATCCCCATTGCGGTCGACAAACATATTCTCAATCGGATTACCGTTTTCATCATATACCTGCTGGTACACATAGAAAGAGTTAGCTGCATAACCCACCTTGTTGACCTGTACCTTCGTATTGTTACCACGGGAAATGCTGTTACCAGTTTCTACGTAATAATCAGCATCATCCCCACCGGTCAGCTTGGTAATCTCATTATGGTTCCAGGTAAAGTTATAGGTCACGTCCCACATAAAATCTTTCGTAACCACCGGTTTCACGTTAAAGGCAAATTCCACACCGTAATTTTTCAGCGAACCGATATTCTGCAACATTTGTGCATTGAAGTTCGTACCCACCGGAATCTTCACACTGTTCAGCAAGTCGTTTGTTTCACGGTAATACCCGTCCACATTACCGCTGATACGTCCGTTGAGGAATCCGAAATCCAATCCGGCATTGTAAGTGGTAGTCTGCTCCCACTTCAAGTTCGTATTGAAGGCATTGGCACGCGAAGTATGATAATATGTATCTCCAAACGGATACTGAGCATAATCGTCACTCACCACATACAGCGGCATGTAGGCAAAATCCGAACTTACATCCTGCTGTCCGGTGATACCCCATCCCAACCGGAGTTTCAGGTCGGACAGGAAATTGACATCCTTCAAGAAGTTTTCTTCCTTCATCTTCCAAGCCAGAGCCAGAGAGGGGAAAGTACCCCAGCGGTTTCCGTCAGCAAAACGGGAAGAACCATCCCAGCGCATGGTGAAGGTGAACAGGTAACGGTCTAACAACGTATAGTTCAAACGTCCGAAGTAAGAAATCAACGTATTGCGGGTAGCATACGCCGTCTGTCCCTTCAACACGGCATCATGAATTTCTCCGGTATAAGGATCCACTCCATTCCCGATGGTAAACCCATTCCGGTGGAAATGCTGTTCCTCCCCACCGGCCATGATGTCAAGGGTATGTGCACCCAATGTCTTGACATATTGTGCATATACGTTATACGACAAATTATATTTGTATTCGGTCACAGCCGAAGTATTCCCATAATAGTTGTAAGAGAATGAATAGGGTGAATAAATGGTAGTCTGCGTACCGTCTGCATATTCACCACCCAAGCTGGCATGCAAATGCAGGTCGGGCAAGAAATGGAATTTATAATCCACTTCTACATTCCCTACGAAATCGTTGCTGTTGGCACTGTCGTCTTTCTGTTCCAAAGCTGCCACCGGATTCTGCGGCGTATTCTTGTTCGCCGTATACCGCCAGTCCGGATCCGAAAAATCAGAAGTAGACTGTGCATTCTGATAATAACCTCCAAACACGTCATACATGCTGTCACCGCCATATACCGGACGAGTAGGATCCATGGAAAGTGCACCTCCAATGGCAGCTCCGGCATCGGCATACCGGTTCTTTCCATTCATGTATTTGGCCGTTACATTCACCTTCAAATGGTCGTCGAAGAAAGAAGGAGCCAGATTCACCGATGCGGTAAAACGCTGGAAATTGGACGTCTTCAGAATACCATTGTTATAACTGTATCCCAATGAAACGCGATACGGAAGATTCTTCAGCCCTCCGTTGATAGACACATGATGGTCGGTACTGATGGCCGGACGGAAGATTTCATCTTGCCAGTCGGTATTGGCCGTACCCAGCGACGTCGGCAACTCATCGCCAAAAATCTGCTGAGCGTATGCCCGGTATTCGTCTCCATTCAGTACATCGTATTTCTTCTGAATGGTGGATACGGAAACCGAACCGTTGTAGCTGACTTTCGGAGCCTGACCACTCTTTCCTTTTTTCGTAGTGATAATAATGACACCGTTGGAAGCACGGGAGCCATAAATGGCTGTAGCCGAAGCATCTTTCAATACCGTAAACGTCTCAATATCTTCCGGGTTCACCATAGAAAGCCCGTTCGACATACCTTTGACCCCGCTGTTATCGATGGCCAGTCCGTCAATCACAATCAGCGGATCGTTGCTGGCATTCAGGGAAGAACCTCCACGGATACGAATCTGTGCACCTCCACCCGGAGTTCCGTCATTGGAAATCACACTCACACCGGCTACCTTTCCAGTCAACATATCCTGTGCATTGGTGGTAATACCCTTACTCAGTTCATCCGGCTTGATAGCTGTTACCGAACCGGTGGCATCATTCTTCTTCACCGAACCGTAACCGATAACCACCACATCATCCAGCACTTCCGTATCATCCTGAAGCGTCACATTCATGGTAGCCTCTGCAGGAAGTTCTTGCGTCTTATATCCGATAAAAGAAATGACAATCACATCACCTTTTTTAGCTTCCAGTGTAAAATTACCATCCAAATCCGTAATCGTGCCCACGGTAGTTCCCTTCACCAGCACATTGGCACCGATGACACCCATACCGGCATTGTCCTTCACTACTCCTTTCACAGTAAATCCTTGTGCAAAGGCTTGCAGGGAAAGGAAAACTCCGACTATCCATACAGCCAGGAATTTACTCGTACTATTCAGTTTTATTTCCATATTATTAAATTAAAGTGTTCCCTAAACTTTTGTTCAAATACCTATTGAAAACCACAATCTTTCCCTTATGGTTTCTTATTTCACTTCCTTGATGGAAATGGCGTAACCTCCACCCACAGCAGCTTTCAGGTTCAATTTAGTCTTATTGGTCACTTTTTTCTTAGTAATGGTATAAGCCTGCGGATTCTTGTCCCAGCTGGCATCCTTTGCATCTGCATAAATGGTCGCTTCATATTTCTTGCCCGGCTGCAGGAAATCAAGAGACAACTTCGATTCATGACCGTTATATCCTGCGGTACATCCTACATACCAGTCGGTGCTTCCCTTAGCACGGCGTGCAATGGTGATATATTCTCCCGGCTCGGCTTCCAGGTATTTGGTTTCATCCCAGTCTACTGCCACATCCTTGATAAACTGGAAAGCATCCATGAAGCGTTCATAGTTTTCCGGCACATCGGCAGCCATCTGCAACGGACTGTACATCGTCACGTAAAGGGCCAACTGGCGTGCCAGAGTGGTACGTGCATGCGACTTGTTATTCGGATTCATCTTGCTGCAATCCGGTTCAAAAATACCCGGTGTATAATCCATCGGGCCGCCAATCAACCGGGTAAACGGCAAAATGGTCGTATGGTTCACATTGTTTCCACCAAAGGATTCATATTCCGTACCGCGGGCTGACTCATTTCCAATCAAGTTCGGATACGTACGGCACAAACCGGTCGGGCGAACTGCTTCATGGGCATTCACCATAATCTTGTAGTCGGCTGCTTTCTTCACTGCATACAGATAGTGGTCTACCATCCATTGTCCATAATGATGCTCTCCGCGCGGAATGATGTCGCCCACATAACCACTCTTTACCGCATGGTATCCGTTGTCCACCATAAACTGATAGGCCTTGTCCATGTGACGCTCGTAGTTACGTACAGAGGCCGATGTTTCATGATGCATAATCATCTCCACCCCTTTGCTGGCTGCATAGCGATGCACTTCTTCCACGTCAAAGTCAGGATAAGGAGTCACGAAATCGAACACATAGTCCTTGCTCTTGCCAAACCAGTCTTCCCAGCCCTGGTTCCATCCTTCTACCAATACGGCATCAAAACCATTTTCGGCTGCGAAATCGATGTAACGTTTTACGTTTGCGGTATTGGCCGAATGTTTTCCGTTGGGCTTGGTCTTGGAATAATCTGTCTCACCCAGTTTCACACTCGCCAAATCGTCCGTATAAGCCCAGGTTCCTTTATTGGTAATCATATCCCACCAGATACCAATGTATTTCACCGGATGAATCCAGGAAGTATCTGCAATCTTGCAGGGTTCGTTCAAGTTCAAGGTGATACGTGACGCCAGAATGTTGCGGGCATCGTCGCTCACAATGACGGTACGCCAAGGAGAAGTACACGGTGTCTGCATATACCCTTTATCCCCTTTGGCATCAGGAGTCAGCCATGATTCAAATACCAGATTCTTGTCGTCCAGATTCAGGCTCATGCAAGAATAGTCCTTCAACGCCGCTTCATGCAGGTTGATGTACAATCCGTCATCCGTCTTCATCATCAACGCCGTCTGTACCCCTGTCGGTGAGAACACAAACTGTGAAGAATTTTCAGTAACCGCCTCTTTCATCTTTCCACGGATTTCAGAAAGACGGGAAGTGGTATAATCATATTCCTGCGTGTCATAGTCGCCCGGAATCCAGAAAGCAGTATGGTCGCCTGTCATGGCAAACTGCGTATGTTCTTCCTTGATGACAAAATAATTCAGGTTCTTCTGTTGAGGAAACTCATAACGGAAACCCAGTCCGTCGTTGAACAAGCGGAAACGAATCACAATGTAACGGTCATTTTCCGGTTGGTCGAGCGTGACTTCCAGTTCATTGTAATGATTGCGGATTTCACTTTCTTCTCCCCATACCGGACGCCAAGTCTCATCAAAAGTAGAAGTATGTGTTTCTCTGACTTTAAAGCCCGTCATCAGGTTGGTCTTTTCATCTACACGTTCCTTGTCCTTACGTTCCGTCCATTCAAAGCCAATCCGTTTTTCCGGATTTTCCCGTTTCAATTCCAATCCCAAAGTACTGGGCTTGATGACTTGTTTGTTCTTAAAGGTAAGCTCATACACCGGAGCTCCTTTCTGATTCAAACTGAAATCCATTACCAGATTGCCATCCGGCGAAGTCAGTTTCTGTGCGTGTGCCAGAAATGCACAACAGCACATTGCTACAAAGGCAAAAGTTTTTCTTGTTTTCATACGTTTTTCGCGGTATTAATTTAATTGGATTTATGTTTTTCAGTTACCGGAAGCAAAATTAGGTTTCCTCTTCCATCTTTATTTTCATCCACAGAAAAATAGAAACCCAGAACGCAACCAATCAACTGAAAACCAAAGATTTTACATCACACAAAAAGCCTAAAAATAGAAATGATTTAGAACTCCATCACCAAATTTTCACGTCCTTCCAAGGCCAGTTTTCCTTCCAGATTCACCTGCTTTCCCGTCAGCAAGTCCCGAACCTTGTCAGCCGGAAGAATTTCCTTGTAAGGAGTCAGGTCGAGTTCTTTCGGTGAATCGGTTCCGTTCATCACCACTACCACCGATTTGCCGTTGAACTCCCGCTGATAGACATACACTCCCTGACAGATGGAATAATGCTTCAGCGTACCTTTTCCGATAACCGGATTTTCTTTCCGCCAGTTCAACAACTTGCGCGTAAACTCAAATGCCTCATTTTCCAACGGCGTCCGTCCGCTGGCCTCAAAGCAGTTACGGACATCGCCCGGCCATCCGCCCGGAAAGTCCTTACGCAAGTCGCCGTCACCTTTCCCCTTATCCCCGGTCATCAGGATTTCCGTACCATAATAAATCTGTGGAATCCCCCGGGTAGTCAGCAAAAAGACCAAAGCCTGTTTGTAACGCTTCAAATCCTGCGCCATCTCATCCGTCCGTGTAAAGCGTGAAGTGTCATGATTGTCCAGAAAAGTCAGCAAGTTCATCGGATTCGCATACACCAAATCCTGTGTCTGATAATCATACAGCTTATAAAGACCTCCTCCCCACTCACCGGTCTCTTCATCGAAAGCCTGGTTCATGAATGCCTGCAAAGGAAAATCCATCACCGTAGGCAGATTCGAGTTTAACGGGGCAGCCAGCTTGCTGTCCTTCTGCCAATAAGAAACCAATACATTACTGTTCAGCCAAGTTTCCCCTACAATATTAAAATAAGGATATTCCTCCAACACCTCCTTGCACCATTGGCTCATAAAATCAAAGTCCGCGTATGGGTGCGTATCCTGCCGGATGCCGTTGATGCCTGCATATTCAATCCACCAGATACTGCTCTGAATCAGATAGCGTGCCACATGACGGTTACGTTGATTGAAATCGGGCATCACGGAAGTAAACCATCCGTCGGTGGCAATCTTCTTTTCATACTCACTGGCATGGATGTCCATCACACTGGCCGTCTTGAACGAAGTCTGTACATAATTGGAATGAAAGTTGAACCATTCCTTCGAAGGCTTGTCCTTAAACAAGTAGTTCTCGCTGCCGCAATGGTTGAAAATCATGTCCATCACCACTTTCAAACCTTTTCCGTGTGCCTTGTCCACCATGTCACGGAAATCCTCATTGCTACCGAAGCGCCGGTCTACCTGATAATAATCCGTAATGGCATATCCATGATAAGAACCGCCCTCCATGTCATTTTCCTGTGTCGGGTTCAGCCAGATGGCCGTCACTCCCAGATCGGCAATATAATCCAAATGGTTCGAGATACCCAGAAGGTCTCCCCCGTGACGGGCAAACGAATCCGTGCGGTCCAGCTTCGTTTCTTTCATGCCTTTCACTACGTCATTATCCGGATTCCCGTTGGAAAAGCGGTCGGGCATAATCAGATACAACACATCCTCGGAAGTAAATCCTTTCACATCTTCTCCTTTTCGCGTACGCGCCTTCAATTCATACGGAATTTGAAGCTGCTTCTTTCCATTCTTTAACTGGATATGGAAAGTCTGCGCCTCTGCCTCCGACAAATCTACATACAGCAACAGGTAATTCGGATTCTCCTGCTTCACGACTTCTTCCAAATAAACTCCCTCTCCCGACACAGTCACATCGGAAGAACCCAGGTCGTCACCATACAGCAAAATCTGCAATTCGGAATGTTTCATTCCCGCCCACCAGAAAGAGGGGGCAATCTTCTTTACGTCCATGGCACGGGCAGTCTGTCCCATCCCCCATACGAAGAGGAACACAGCCCATAAAATCAATGTATGTTTCATGATATTGAGGTTGAATGTTTTTCATCGCAAAAATAGATTCCTGAAAAAAGATTTCTTATCTTTGGAAACAAAATATAAATACATACAAGTATCAATATATTCATTTACTGTATGTTAATAACTTTTTAAGTGATTAAAATATAAATGAGATAACACATCCTATACAACCTTAAGGCTATGAGAATATTATTTTTCCTCCTGCTTCTCGCATGGGAAAGCAGCCTGCGGACAAGCGTTTGCGCACAAACCTCCAACGAACGGATATTGGCACAACTTGACAAGGTCATCGCCCAAAAAGAAAAATACCGGAACGAACGGGAAGCCACCATTTTTCAGATGAAGCAACACCTGAATTATGCCACAGACCCCAACGAACAATACAAGCTCTGCGGAACGCTGTTCAACCTGTATCTTCACTACCAGGCCGACTCTGCCTGCCATTACCTTCGCCGAAAAGCATACTACAACTCCCTACAGAAGCAACCCGAAAGGGACATTGAACTGACCATCAACCGGGCAGAAGTGGAAGGAGTCATGGGCATGTACAACGAAGCGCTGGAAAAATTGCAGACCCTCAACCCGTACCAGTTGGACTCTCTCAATCAAAGATATTACTATTTCACCATCAGGGCCTGCTACGGATGGATGGCCGACAACACCGCAGACAAGTCCGTCAAAGAGAAATACCTGGAAAAGACAGGGCTCTACCGTGACTCTCTTCTGGAGATTTTGCCTGAAAATAGTAACCGCCAGATTATTCTGGCAGAAAAGATAATTCTGGAGGGACACCCCGACAAAGCGATTCCCCTCTTGAACAAGGTGCTCACCTCCTCGTTGGATATGCAGGAAAAGGCCTATGTATACTATACCCTTTCTTTGGCGTACGAGGCCAAGAAAGACCTCGACATGGAAATCTATTACCTGGCACAGACCGCACTTATCGACCTGACTTCTTCCGTAAGAGAATATGCCGCCCTGCAGAAACTGGCCCGCTTGGTCTATCTGCAAGGCGATCCGGAAAGTGCATACACCTACGTCAGCTGTTCGATGAAAGATGCCGTGGCCTGCAACGCCCGCTTGCGTTTCCTGGAAGTCACCGAATTCTACCCCATCATCGACAAAGCCCACTCAGACAAGAAAGCTCAGGAAAAACGCTTGGGATGGATTCTGATGGTCAGCATCAGTTCGCTGGCCATCTCGCTGATTGTGCTGGCATTCTATTTATATCATGGTATGAAGAAACTGGCCTTCATGCGACGGGATTTATCGAAAACCAATAAAGAGCTGGTGGCGGTCAACAAGCAGTTGCAGCAAACAGGCAAGATTAAGGAGGTATATATCGCACGCTACCTGGACCGCTGCGTCAGCTACCTGGACAAGCTGGAACAATACCGACGCTCCCTCGAAAAACTGGCCATGGCATCCCGCATTGAAGAATTGTTCAAGGCTATCCGTTCGGAACAATTCCTGCGCGAAGAGCGCAAGAATTTCTACAACGAATTTGATAAATCGTTCCTGGAACTGTTTCCCCACTTCATCCGCGACTTCAACAATTTGCTCACCGAAGAAGGAAAGATTGAACCCAAACCGGGCGAAATACTGAACACCGAACTCCGCATCTTTGCACTTATACGGCTGGGAGTGACCGATGCCAACCGGATTGCCCATTTCCTAGGATACTCCCTGGCTACGGTCTACAATTACCGGAGCAAGATACGCAACCGCGCCAAAGGAGACAAGGAGAACTTTGAGCAGGAAGTGATGAACCTGTAAACACAAAATTCTCCGTCCAATTCTTGCTTTTCCCCTTAAATATAACTATCTTCACCAAGGAGAATTCTCTGTTTCACACTGTGGGATACAAAAACTACAGTGTGGGATATGTATTTCACACTGTGAAATACATATCCCACACAATGAAACAGAGAAAATATCGAAGAAAAAGAAAGAATTTGTTTAAACCTTTAAATTTATTACTTACGATGTCGGCAACTTACACCATGCAGGAAATGAAAGACCTGCACAACGAGGAGGAAACCCTTCTCTATCCGAGAATGATTATCAAAGGACAATGCAGTACCGAAGATTTGGTGAATGACATTGCCAAACAAAGCAGCTACAGTGCGGGCGAAATAAAAGGCATGCTGGTGGCCTTGCACGAAGCCATGACCCGCGAAATGGCACGAGGTTACTCCGTCAAACTCGACCAAATCGGTACCTTCACTCCCTCCTTGGGACTGGCCAAAGGCAAGGAGGCTGAGCTCCCCGAAGGGGATACCCGCCGCAATGCGCGCAGCATCCGCATCCGAAACATCAATTTCCGGGCCGACAAGGAGCTGATCCAAAAAACAAGTCTGCACTGCACGCTCGAAAGAGAAAATGGCACGTCCCGACTGAAAACCTCCCGGCACAGCAGTGAGAAACGACTGAAAATGGCTCAGAACTTTCTACTGAAACACCCCTACCTCACCGTGGCCGACTACATGGAGCTGACCGGACTGAGTCATACGACCGCTGCCCGCGAACTGCAGACCTGGAGCCGCACACCCGACACGGGCATACAGGCCAAAGGCCAGCGCACACATCGGGTGTATGTGGCCGTTTCCCCTGAAGAAAAGTAAGGAGGACAAAGCCGGAAAGCAGCAGATAAAGAGTTTTTTTGTACCTTTGCAAAATCATCCTTTTTTGACATGAAAAGATTTGCTATTTTATTCACACTGATGGCCTGCTGCCTGATGGCATGCACGGGCAATCAAAAAAAGACAACCGATATGGAAACTGGAAACGAAACACTTGTACGTCTGGAAACGACCATGGGCAACATCACGGTCAAACTGTATAACGAAACGCCCAAGCACCGCGACAACTTCATCAAACTGGTCAAGGAGGGTACTTACGACAGTACGCTTTTTCACCGTGTCATCAAGAACTTCATGATTCAGGCCGGCGACCCGCAGAGCAAGACGGCCACCGACACCACGACATTGGGTAACGGTGACGTGGGTTATACACTTCCGGCAGAATTCAACCCGAAATTCTTCCACAAGAAAGGGGCGTTGGCTGCAGCCCGTCTGGGAGACGACGTGAATCCGAAAAAGGAATCTTCCGGCTGTCAGTTCTACATCGTGACCGGACGTAAGTTCTCGGAAGCACAGATGATCAGTATGGAAAACCAGCTGAACGACGCGCGTTTGGAGAACGTGTTCAACGAACTAGCCCGCAAACACATGAAGGAAATCTACAAGATGCGGAAAGCCGGTGACAACGACGGTCTGCTGGAACTGCAGGACAGCCTGGAGACGCAGGCACGGGCTATCGTGGCCAAGGAACCGGCCTTGAAGTTCAGCCGTGAACAGATTGCGGCCTACACCACCGTGGGAGGAGCACCTCACCTGGACGGAGCTTACACCGTATTTGGAGAAGTAACCGACGGAATGGACGTAGTGGACAAGATTCAGGCAGTCAAGACCAACCGGGCCGACCGTCCGGAAACTGATGTCCGTATCCTGAAAGCAACCGTGATTGAATAACCTGACACCCGCATGATTCAAGTAAACCGTTATACACTGGACAACGGGCTGCGGATTGTACACAATGAGGACGACTCTACCCAAATGGTCGCCCTCAACCTGCTGTACGACGTGGGAGCCCGCGATGAAGACCCGTCACACACGGGCTTTGCCCATCTGTTCGAGCATCTGATGTTCGGAGGCTCCCTTCATATCCCTGATTATGATACGCCGGTACAGAATGCCGGAGGGGAAAATAATGCCTGGACCAACAACGACATGACGAATTATTACATCACCCTGCCGTTCCAAAACGTGGAAACGGGGTTCTGGCTGGAAAGCGACCGTATGCTCAGCCTGGACTTCAACCCGAAAAGTCTGGAAGTACAGCGGCAGGTGGTCATTGAAGAGTTCAAACAGCGCAACTTGAATCAGCCGTACGGGGACGCGTCGCATCTGCTGAGGGAACTGGCTTACGAATCGCATCCTTACCGCTGGCCAACCATCGGCAAGGAGATTGCACACATTGCCCATGCCACGCTGGAAGAGGTGAAAGACTTCTTCTACCGTTTCTATGCACCCAACAATGCCATCCTGGCCGTAACGGGACACATCACTTTCGAGGAAACCATCCGACTGGCACAGAAATGGTTCGGTCCGATTCCGGCCCGGAAAATTCCTCCCCGCCAGCTTCCGAAAGAGCAGCCGCAAACGGCCATCCGCCGCAAGACGGTGGAACGGAAAGTCCCCGTGGATGCCATTTACATGGCCTTCCACATGTCCAATCGCATGCATCCGGATTATTATGTGTACGACATGATTACGGATATCCTCTCAAACGGACGTTCCTCCCGTTTCGTACAGTCGCTGGTGCAGGAACAAAAACTGTTCACTTCCATCGATGCGTATATTTCGGGTAGTCTGGATGAGGGATTGCTCCACATCACCGGAAAACCTGCCGAGGGAGTTTCGCTGGAACAGGCCGAAGAAGCCATCTGGAAGGAACTGGAGAAGATGAAAACCGTACCCGTCAGCGAACAAAAACTGGAAAAGGTGAAAAACCGCTACGAAAGTGAACAGATATTCAACAACATCAACTATTTGAACGTGGCCACCAACCTGGCTTTCTTCGAACTGACAGGAAAAGCTGAAGACATCAACGACGAGGTGAACAAATACCGCGCGGTAACCGCCCCACAGATTCAGGCGGTTTCTGCCAAATGTTTTGTACCCGAAAACTGCAGCATTCTTTATTACAAGGCAATTCCATGAAAAAATCCAACTACCGGGCGCTTCTCTGGCTAGGCATTCCCATCGTCATCGGACAAATCGGGGTCATCGTGCTGGGTTTTGCCGATACCTTGATGATTGGGCACCACAGTACGCAGGAACTGGCCGCAGCCAGTTTCGTGAACAACATGTTCAACCTGGCCATCATCTTCAGCACGGGATTCAGTTACGGGCTGACACCCATCGTGGGAAGCCTTTTCGGACAGCACCACCATGAAGCAGCCGGAAGGGCGCTGAAGAACAGTCTGGCAGCCAACACCTTGCTGGCGCTCATCGTTTGCCTGGTCATGGGACTGCTCTATTGGAACTTGGAACGTCTCGGCCAGCCGGAGGAACTGATTCCGGTAATGCGTCCCTATTATCTGGTGCTCCTTTCCTCCCTGCCTTTTGTACTGTGGTTCAACGGTTTCAAACAGTTTACCGACGGCATCACCGATACCCGCATCTCCATGTGGATTCTGCTGGGTGGCAACGTGCTGAACATCGTGGGGAACTACCTGCTGATTTACGGGAAGGCAGGTTTTCCGGAACTGGGGCTGTTAGGGGCCGGCATCGCCACCCTGACCTCACGCATCCTGATGGTGGTGGCCTACCTGATTCTTTTCTTCGGCACTTCCCGCTACGAAGTATTCAAAAAAGGATTTACCCAAGGACATATCAACAAAACTGATTTCGGACAACTGAACAAACTGGGATGGCCCATTGCCGGACAGATGGGCATGGAAACCGCTTCGTTCAGCCTCAGCGCCATCATGGTGGGCTGGCTGGGCAGTACGGCACTGGCATCCTATCAGATTATGATGGCCGTATCGCAGGTATGCTTCATGATGTACTACGGCATGGGAGCTGCCGTATCCGTACGTATCAGCTATTTCTTCGGACAGAAAGACTTGGAGAACGTACGCCACACAGCCCGTGCGGGCTTCCATATCATTCTGGCCATGATTGTGCTGACCGGTATCCCCATCTTCCTGCTCCGCCACCACATCGGGGGCTGGTTTACAGACGATGCAGCCGTGAGCCTCATGGTGGCCCAGGTCATCATCCCCTTCCTGCTCTACCAGTTTGGCGACGGCCTGCAAATCAACTTCGCCAATGCCCTGAGGGGGATTGCCGACGTACGCCCCATGATGCTGTTCTCCTTCATCGCCTACTTCCTGATTTCGCTGCCGGCCGGCTATTTCTTCGGATTTGTCTGCCAGTGGGGTGTCACGGGAATCTGGGCCGCCTTTCCTTTCGGACTCACCAGTGCCGGAATTATGTATTACCTGCGCTTCAGATATAAAACCAAACAATCCTGTTAAACCATGTTTTCCACTTCCTCCAAAATCGTATTCGGCTACATCGTGCTGGTCGGACTGCTGATGGGAGCTTTCACCTACACCATCCAGCAGATGAACCTGCTCACGACTCCTACCAATTTGAGAGATCAGCTCGACCATCGCCGCCACATTACGCACCGCATTATCAGCCAATTGTATGATGCAGAAATTATCGGGCAAACCCTGCGTACCGGTAATCTAGACGAATACCATCATTACCTGAAAGCCATGAAAGAGGTAAATGCTTCGATTGATACACTGGAAATCATTCTGACCGACACTTTGCAACAAGCTCGTCTGGATACGGTAAGAACCTTGTTGAGGAACAAGCAATGGAACATGTATGCCGTACTGGAGGCCATGCGGAACACCCCAACCGACCAGATTTATCAGGAACAACTGGACAGTCTGATTGCCCAGCAGGATTCCCTGCTCAGCACACCGCATGTACGAAGAAAAGTCATTACCCATCACAATTCGTACACCATACACCATAAAAAGAAGGGCTTCTTCAAGAGACTGGCCGATGTGTTTGCACCAGGAAAAGAAGATTCCACTCAGGTGAGCAACGTGATACAGGAAGAATATACCGACACCCTCGATGAGGTGTACAGCCCGATAGATACCATCAGCCACATGATTACAGGTATCCAGCACAAAGTGTTCCAAACCCGGCAGAAAGAGACGGAAATGCTGAACACACGCATCAACAGCCTCCGCATCGTTGGAAGCGGGCTTAGTCAACGTGTCAATCAGTTGCTCGAAAACATTGAACATGACGAACAGGAAGCAGCCCGTGTCAAACTGATGCAGGAGGAAGAAATACGGAAAAATGCGGCCAAGACCATGGCTCACATCGCCATTGCCGCATTCATACTGGTACTGGTTTTCTCTGTTGTCATCGCACGCGACATTACCCGCAACAACCATTACCGGAAGGAACTGGAAAAAGCCAAACTCTATGCCGAGAATCTGCTGGTGGCACGCGAAAAACTGATGCTGACCATCACACACGACATCAAAGCCCCGGCCGGTTCCATCATCGGCTACATCGACTTGCTTATCCGGCTGGTAAACGACAAAAGACAACAGTTCTACTTGTCGAACATGAAAAGTTCGGCCCAGCACCTGTTGGCCCTCGTCACCTCTCTGCTCGACTATCACCGACTGGAAGCCGGAAAGATGGACTTGCATCCGGTAACCTTCAACCCGCATGAACTGCTGACAAACATTTACAACAGTTTTCTGCCGCTGGCCGAGAAAAAAGAGTTGCAACTGACATTGAAAGAAAAACTGCCGGAAACCTTAAACTTGGAAGGAGACCCATTCCGCATCCGGCAGATTACGGAAAATCTTTTGTCGAATGCACTGAAATTCACAGCTACCGGCGAAATTACCTTACAAGCAGAATACCATGGAAACCAGTTTGTGCTGCGTGTTTCCGATACAGGATGTGGCATGACTGAAAAGGAGCAGGAAAAGATATTTAAAGAGTTTACCCGTCTGCGCAGTGCACAAGGTCAGGAAGGATTCGGGCTAGGATTGTCCATTACTAGGAAACTAGTAGAACTTTTAGGCGGAAAAATCGAAATAGAGAGTACTCCTGGAAAAGGAAGTACCTTCCAAGTATCCATGCCACTCCCTTCCATTTCTTCCAAAACGTTCCACGGAACAACTCCAACCACAACTCAAGTTTCTGAACGGTTATTGCGGATACTGATTATCGATGACGACCGCATCCAAATGCATCTGACAGAAGCCATGTTACACAATCTGGAAGAAGAATTTGAAGGACTGAAAATAAAGACTGTGTGCTGTGAACACCCGGAAGAGCTTGTTACCGAGCTTCAAAATGGGAAATTCGACCTGGTGTTCACCGATATCCAAATGCCAGCCATGAATGGTTTTGAATTGCTGAAACATCTTCGCAGCCTCCATTTTGCACAAGCACAATCTATCCCTCTCATCGCTATCACAGCCCGGGGAGACATGGACGAGACCGATTTCCAACGGAAAGGATTTGCCGGTATGCTACAAAAACCTTTCAGTCAATCTGATTTGTGCAGAATACTGACTCATGTATTTTCACTCCAAACAAATGAAGCAGCTCTTCCTACTCAAACAGGAATACCTTCTTCACCAAAATTAGAGGAGGAAAAATCCTATAATTTTTCTCCACTCACTGCCTTTTCCGAGGACGACCCCAAAGCGGCCAGAGAAATTCTACAAACGTTCGCTCAGGAAACCCGTAAGAATCTGAAGAAGATACAAGATGCCATGCAGATGGAAGACATGGAAAGTCTATGCGCCGTAGCACACAAGATGCTCCCCACTTTTATCATGATTGAAGCCCGGAAAGCAATTCCCTCCCTTCAATGGCTAGAACAGCAAAGAGGGAACCATACTTATTGCCAGGAGGCAACCCGAGCCGCCAGCATCATTGTGGAAGAGACAAAAAACATCCTTGGAAGCAAAATCTTGAAGGATACAGAAAGAATATCATAAAAAATATTATCTTTGTAAAACCAAATAAATAAAAAATACATGATTCCGTCTATTTTAATCGTTGAGGATGATTTGACTTTCTCTACCATGCTGAAAACATGGCTGGGGAAAAAAGGGTTTGAAGTGGAAACTGCAAGTACGCAGGCAAGAGCACGCAAACAAATCGGGTCACGGAAGTTCGACCTGATTTTGTCTGACCTGCGCCTTCCGGATCAGGACGGAATGAGTTTGTTATCTTGGTTACGTGAGCAAAATGATCAGGTACCTTTCATCATCATGACCAGCTATGCCGAAATTCAAAGTGCCGTACGAGCAATGAAGGAAGGAGCTACCGACTACATCTCCAAACCAGTACAACCGGATGAACTACTAAAAAAAATCAAGGAAGCCATTCATCAGGAAGAAACGGTTACCGATACTTCCAAAGAAAAGAAAAATGCTGTTTCTCACAATTTTCTGGAAGGAGAAAGCGAAGAAGCCCGAAAACTATATAATTATGTCAATCTGGTGGCTCCTACTCAGATGTCGGTGCTCATCAACGGAGCCAGCGGAACCGGAAAAGAATATGTAGCCCACCGCATCCATCAGCTCAGCAAACGGGCAGACAAACCGTTTATCGCCATCGACTGTGGCTCCATTCCTAAGGATCTGGCAGCCTCTGAATTCTTCGGACACGTAAAAGGCTCGTTTACGGGGGCCTTAAACGATAAAGCCGGAGCATTTGAAGAAGCAAACGGAGGTACTTTGTTTCTGGATGAAATTGGTAACCTGAGCTACGAAGTGCAGGTACAATTGCTGCGTGCCCTGCAGGAACGCCGTATACGCCGTATTGGATCGGCCAAGGAAATAGAAGTGGACGTACGACTGATCAGCGCAACCAACGAAAATTTGAAAGAGGCTATCAACAAAGGTAATTTCCGGGAAGATTTATACCACCGCATCAATGAATTTACCCTGCAAATGCCTTCACTGAAAGACCGTCCGGAAGACATCCTGCTGTTTGCGAATTTTTTCCTGGATCAGGCAAACCGCGAATTGGAACGTTCACTGATTGGTTTCGACGCAGAAGCCAGCGAAACCCTGCAAAGTTATCCATGGCCCGGCAATCTTCGCCAGCTGAAAAATACAGTCAAACGGGCTACTCTACTTGCCCAAGGAGAATATATCACACGAAAAGACCTGGGAGAAGAAATCGGCGAACAGCGGGAAGAAACTTCTACAAGGATTCCAGAAGAATCTTTTATTCTTCACAACGAAGAGACTGAAAAACTGAGAATCATGAAAGCATTACAACAGACCGGCAATAACAAGACCAAGGCAGCCACGCTGCTGGGAATCGACCGGAAAACATTGTACAACAAACTCAAGCTGTACCACATTCCACAATAAGAGTGTGGAATTTTTCTACACATTCCACACCCGTTCTACAGAATTTCCCCGCACTTCCCCCGCTACAAGGGTCTGAAGGCTTTGGCACGGGTTTTGTATTATTACTTACAAATAAACAAAACAATGAACAAACAAAACAAACTAGGCTAAACCCAACCCCATAAAATAAAGTTCTGAGATTGTCATTTACCTCAAATTGATTTCGCAAATTAATTTTACAATCTCATGAAAAAATGAAGATGCCTATGTGTTAAGAGAAGGAGACGCTGTGAAGCGTTTCCTTCTCATTCTTTTTTATACAGGGATATTCAGTAAATGTCCCCCAAAAATAAAATGGCATATGAAGTGATTATGGTCTATCATTTTCATATGCCATTTTTATTGTCATTTT